>CAZTTG010000044.1:0-52018 GCA_964615935.1 uncultured Planctomycetaceae bacterium
CCTCCCTCGCTGCTTCCGGCCTGATGCGCCCCTCCGGGGCGTGAACGGTTACGCCGGGCGGATACCGGACAGCGTGGTACAGTGGCCGCGTTCCGCGGCGCGAGCCGCGGCGGTCGACCGCCCCCTCACCCCCTCCCCAGCTCCGACCACGCGATGAAGCACAGCATCCTCCTGCTCCTCACCCTCGCCTCCTCCGGCCTGCTCCTCGGCGCCCGGGCGACCTCGTCGCCGGGCGAGTCCCCGGGCTTCTACAACGGCGACGACTGGATCGCCCTGGAGGTCGACGCGAGCCGCCTCGGCGTCCGCTTCGACGCCTCGCTCGACGCCGCCGCCGTCGGCGAGCGGATCGCCGAGATGCCGACGGTCGACGGGAGCCGGCCGGTCGATCTGAGGCACCTCGCCGGCCGGACGGTCGTGCTGGCGACGTTCCCCGGGACCACCGCCGAGGCGGCCCTGGAGGCGGCCGCGCGGATCCGCGCCATGGACGGCGTGCTCTCGGCCAGCCCGCGCCTCCTGGCGCTGGAGGATCCCTACTACCTGACCGACGAGATCCTGGTCCGCTGGCTGCCCGGCGCGGACGAGACCGACATCGGCGGCCTCACCGCGGACCTGGTGCAGACCGCGACCCTGGCCTACTCGCACAACCCCGGCCGCGTGTACCGCGTGGCCCCCGGCGCCGATCCGCTGGCGGCGGCCAACGCCCTCTACGAGAGCGGGCTGGCCGAGTTCGCCCTGCCCGACTTCCAGCTCCATCGCGTGACCATGGCGGGCACCAACGATCCGCTCTACGGCAACCAGTGGCACCTGGAGTCGACCGGGCAGGGCGGCGCCAAGGTGGACGCCGACATCGACGTGGAGGGCGCCTGGGACGTCACCCGCGGCGACTCCAGCGTCATCGTGGCGGTGGTGGACACCGGGGTCGAGCTGGGCCACCAGGACCTCGCGCCCAACCTGGTCCAGGGCATCGACGTGCTGGACGACGACAACGACCCCAAGGCCGAGGACTTCCTCTTCGGCCTGATCACCGAGAACCACTCCACCTCGGTGTGCGGGGTGGCCAGCGGCCGCGGCAACAACAACGAGGGCATCAGCGGCGTGGCCCAGCAGTGCGGGATCATGCCCATCCGCTTCCTCTCGGAGTGGATCTTCACCCAGCCCACGATTCAGGACGAGGCCGACGCCTTCAACTTCGCGCGCGAGAACGGCGCCTCGGTGGTCAACAACTCCTGGGGCCCCTCCGCGGCGGCGGCCCTGCCGGCCTCCACCAAGGCGGCCATCGACGACTGCAACCAGAACGGCCGAGGCGGCCTGGGCATGCTCATCTTCTTCGCGGCCGGCAACGACGGCACCAACAACTCCGGCAACGGCTACACCAGCTACAGCGGCACGATCTCGGTCACCGCGGTCAACGACCAGGAGGTGCTGTCCAGCTACTCCTCCTTCGGGGCCAGCACCGATGTCTGCGCGCCCTCCAACGGGGGGGTCACCACCGGCATCACCACCACCGACCGGCTGGGGAGCATCGGCTACAGCCCCACCGACTACGCCAACGACTTCGGCGGCACCTCCTCGGCCTCGCCCTGCGCGGCGGGGGTGATGCTCCTGATCCTCTCGGCCAATCCCTCCCTGACGCGCCTGGAGGCGCTCGACATCCTGCGCGGCACGGCCGAGAAGGTGGACCTCGCGGGCGGCAACTACCAGGGCGGCCACAGCATCTACTACGGCTACGGACGGGTGAACGCCGACGCCGCCGTGGACGCGGCCGTGGCGGGCGGGGGCTGCAGCCTGGCCACCTACTGCGTCACCTCGCCCAACTCGGTGGGCTCGGGCGCCCTGATCGGCTGGTCGGGCTCGGCCAGCGTGTCGGCCAACGACCTGGAGCTCATCGCCGGGGGCTGCCCTCCCGGCAAGCCGGCGATCTTCTTCTACGGCCCGCAGCAGACCCAGGTCGCCTTCGGCAACGGCACCCTGTGCGTGACCGGGGGCGCCTTCCGCCTGCCGGTCACCCAGGTCGATCCCATGGGCGTCGCCACCCACGCCCTGGACATCGCCAATCCCCCCAACCCCGCTGGACAGATCTCCTCGGGCGACACCTGGAACTTCCAGTGCTGGTACCGGGACCCCGCCGCCGGGGGCTCGGGCTACAACCTCTCGGACGCGCTGGAGGCCACCTTCTGCAACTGACGACCGGGAAGGAGAGACCGATGAAGCGAACGCGAGCTCTTCGGCGCATGCCGAGAGCGATGATGGCCGTGGCCTGCCTGGGCGCCTTGGCGTCGGCCCAGAACCTGATCGTGAACGGCGATTTCAGCGCCGGCAACGCAGGGTTCACGACCCAGTACACCTACTCGCCGAGCACCGGAGTGCCCGCCGGGGTGTATGACGTCCGGTCCGCGCCGGAGACCTGGAACTCACAATTCGCGGCCTGTCGGGACCACACGACGGGGGACGGCCTGATGATGGTGATCAACGGCCATTCGCAGCCCGTGCGGGTCTGGTCGCAGAGCGTGGCGGTGGATCCGCAGACCGCCTACGTTTTCTCCTACTGGGGCACCTCCGTTCACCCCGCCAGCCCCGCGCACTTGCAGGCGTACGTCAATGGTGTGCCGCTGGGAGGCGTGAACGTGCTGCCGACGACAACCTGCGATTGGGTCCAGTTCTCGAGCCCGTGGGATTTGGGGACGGACACGACTGCGACGATCCAGATCATCGACACGAACACGGCGGCCACCGGCAACGACTTCGCCCTCGATGACGTGACCCTCGAGCGCGAGGGCTGCAAGCTCGCCACCTACTGCGACACCTCGCCCAACTCGGTGGGCCCGGGCGCCCTGATCGGCTGGACGGGCTCGGCCAGCGTCTCGGCCAACGACCTGGTGCTCCAGGCCGATGGCTGCCCCCCCGGCAAGCCGGCGATCTTCTTCTACGGTCCACAGCAGACCCAGATCCCCTTCGGCAACGGCAAGCTGTGCGTCACCGGGGGCGCCTTCCGCCTGCAGGTCACCCAGATCGACCCCACGGGCACCGTCACCCACGCTCTGGACATCACCAATCCCCCCAACCCCCACGGGCAGATCTCCTCGGGCGACACCTGGAACTTCCAGTGCTGGTATCGGGACCCCGCGGCCGGGGGCTCGGGCTTCAACCTCTCGGACGCGCGGGAGGCGACTTTCTGCGACTGATCGACCCCCCTCCCTGACGCGGCTATGCTCTCCGAATGAGCGACAAGCCGCGCGTCCTGTTCCTGTGCACCGGCAACGCGTGCCGCAGCCAGATGGCCGAGGGCTGGCTGCGGCACCTCGCGTCCGACCGCTTCGAGGCCCTCTCCGCCGGCTCCTTTCCCGCGGGCCTCAGCAGGGAGGCGGTGGCCGCCATGGCCCGAGCGGGGATCGACATCTCGCAGCAGACCTCCAACGGGATCCACGAGTACCTCGACGACCCCCCGGACCTGATCATCGCCGTGTGCGCGAGCGCGGCGCGCTCCTGCCCCAGCTTCCCCGGGACGACCCGCGTCCTGCGCTGGCCGGTGGACGATCCCGTGAGCGCGAGGGGCACTCCGGAGCAGGTCGCCCGGGTCTTCGACGAGTCGCGGGACGAGACCGCGGCGCGCATCCGGGCCTGGCTGGAGGAGGGCGCGCCCTTCGAGTGAAGGTGTGAGACCTTGGCCGCCCTGCGCATCGGAGTCCTGATCGACCGCTGGGAGCCCGCGCGGGGGGGCGCCGAGCGCGCCCTGGCGTCGCTGGTCTCGCACCTCGAGGAGCGCGGGCATCGGGTGCCGGTCTTCGCCCTCTCCGGCGACGCGGGTGCGCCGGGAGAGCTGCGGCGGGTACGCCTCGGCCCCTTCTCGGCGCTGGCGGGTCGAGGGCACCGGATCCGGGCCCTGGCCTCGGCGCTCGAGGCGGCCGCGGAGCGGGAGGGTTGCCACGCGACGATCGGCATCCGACACCTGCACCGTGTGGACCTCTACTGGCCTCACGGGGGATCCCACGCGGCGAGCATCCTGGCGCGCCGATGCGCGCGGGAGGGGCGGGTGCCATCGAGGTCCTCCGACGAGCTCGAACGGGAGGCGGACCACGCCCGCGGCCGGCACCGCGCCTACCTCGAGCTGGAGCGAGAGCTCCTCGAGGGCGGAGGTGCGCGCAGAGTGGTCTGCGTCTCCGAGCTCGTGCGCGAGGAGCTGGCGCGGGCCTGGCCTGCCTGTGCCAGCCGCTTGGAGGTCGTGCCCAACGGAGTGGACCTCGAGCGCTTCCATCCCCGCCGGCGCGAGGAGGAAGGAGCGCGGCTGCGGGCCGAGCTGGGTCTCGATCTTGATAAGGCACTGATTGCCTTTGCGGCTCGCCGCCCGGAGCAAAAGGGCCTGCCGACCCTGCTGCAGGCCCTCGCCTCGATGACCGATCGATCCTGGCACCTGCTCGTCGCCGGTCCCGCTCGGGCCCAGCTCTGGAGGCGCCGAGCCGTCGCGGCGGGCCTTCCGCCCGAGCGCGTCACCGTCCGCTCCGAGGTCGATCCCCCGGCCTTCTGGTCGGCGGCCGACCTCTGCGTGCACCCCACCTGGCGGGACACCTGCGCCCTGGTGGTGCTGGAGTCCCTGGCCTCGGGGACACCGGTGATCACGACGCGCGAGGCGGGCGGAGCCGAGGCCGTTGCGGGGCCGGCAGCCGGAGCGGTTCTCGATCGCCCGGGCGATTCCCGTGCCCTCGCGGGTGCGCTCTCCACGTGGCTGGACCGCATCGAGGTCGGTCATGCCGGGCGGCAGGACGTGCGCGCCGCGGGCGAGGTTCCGGATCAGCGAGCTTGCATGGAGCGTCTGGAGGAGATCCTCGAGGAGCTGGCACGCGCCTGACGCACGCCTCTACCGCTCGAAGCGCAGGACGGCCTCGCCCGGCTGGAGGCGCAGGACGAGGCCCCGCTCGGCCATTCTCGCCCGATCGACCTCCGATCGCATCGGGTAGCTCGAGAGCTCGATCGCCTCGGCGCCGCGGACCTCGATCAGGCGGTGCCCGAAGGTGCGGACGAGGGCGGTGTACGCCTCGCCGCCGGGTAGCGGGCGATCGAACCAGGATGGGGGAGAGGTCGAGATCCGCAGCTCGCCGAGCTCCCCGTTCCAGCGGCAGTCGGTCACGGTCAGGAAGGTCCGCGTCAGGATCGGCGCGCGATCGCCGTCGGTCTCGACGGTCAAGCGATAGTTACCGGGTCGATTGGGGAGGAAGACCAGGCCGTCCTCGAAGTAGCGCCAGTCCCGCCCGTCGAGCCGGATCGCGCTGATCTCCTCCTCGAACTCGATCCGCGGGGCGAAGAGGAAGGGCCCAGTCTTGACGACCCGGACCGCGCAGGAGCCGCGCGGGCTGCCGGCGGCGATGGCCAGGGCGTGCTGGCAGCCCCAGCCCGGCGCGAAGCCGTTGGGCAGGAAGGCGCAGCCCCGCACTTGCGACGGCGCGCCGGGTCGATGGTACTTCTTTAGCAGGGCCTGCCCGCGTGATTGCTGGGCGCCCCGCTCGATCCACCAGGCGGTACCCGTCGCATCGGCCTCGCACAGGAAGTCGCGCAGCGGATAGGGCGACGTAAGGGTGAAGGACCTGGCGGAACCCACGACCACACGGACCTCCGGCAGGGGATCCCCGCGGAGGAAGCTCTCCGCATCAGGCAAGTCGTCGAAGACGCCCAGGGAGCCGCGCCACGCGCCGTCCCGGGCGAGCTCCTCGCGGATGGCGAGCCAGGATCCCGCAGCGTCGGATCGGACCAGCAGCCCCTCCGCCGTGCGCCGGACCTCCCCAGGCTCGACGAGCCCGAGCGCCTCGAGCGGCCAGCCATCCTCGACCCGCCCCGACGAGCCCTCGATCTCCACCCGCAGCACCGGGTGGTCCGCGATCAGCTCGAACTCGCGGTGCTCGCGTCGGACGCCCTCCGGCGTCTCCCAGGCGGCGATCTCATGAAGCGCCGCTACCACCCCCGCCTTGCGCGGGAAGGTGTGACGGATCGCCCAGCGCGAGGTCCGGTGGACCTGCACGAGGTCCAGCTCGTGACCCGGCCCCGACTGCACGTCGAGCTCGATCTCGTGCGGGCCGGGATTCACGATGCCGAGCTCGATCTCCTCGACGAACGAGCCACCGGCCGCCCGCGCCTCGCGATCGCCCGTGGCGTAGATGCCGACGGGTCGCCCGTCGAGCCGGACTTCCACGAGTCCGGGCTCGGCTCCGCCCAGCGCGCCGATGCGGAGCCGGTGGCGGCCGACCGAGGCATCGAAGGAGAGGACCAGCCGCTGGGGCCAATCCGGCGAGGCCTCACAGGCGATCCGCAGGGGCAGGAGCCCGGCCTTCGAGATCTCGAAGGAGGGCTCGAACTCGCCCGGGGGCAGGCCCTCCTCGGTGCCGAGGCTCAGCACGAGCTCCTCGATGCGCTGGTCCTCGACCGCGGCCTCGATCGGCGGCGGGAAGTCGCGCAGCAGCTCCACGGCACGCTCGATCCCGTCTAGCGTCGGCTCGAATCGCGCGAGGCGGGCGGGGTCGCAGAGGAGGCGGCCCCCGTCCCGTTCGGCGCAGCGCACCAGCCTCAGGTCACCGTTCTGCAGGATGGCAGCATCGAAGGGATCGGTCGGCCCGCTGGCGAAGCCCGGGGGCGGGTCGGCGCTCAGGCTCGCGATCACCTCCCGGTACCCCCCGCGCCCGGTCGCCGTGAGCGAGCAGGCCACCGCGCAGCGGATCGGGTCCATGGAGATGCCGTAGACGTAGTCCCGATACTCCGGGTGCAGGGTGCTCTCCGGCTCGCCCAGCCACCAGATGGCCGAGTCCAGCTCCAGGCGGTCGCGGCAGAAGTCGTTCACCTGCCGCAGGATCCAGTCGGGGTAGGAGCCGCCGCCGTAGCGCGACCAGCCGCCCCACTCGCGCTCGGAGGGCCGGCGCGTGCGGCAGTCGGCCAGGTAGGAGAGGTAGAGCGGCGCGTGATAGAGGTCGCGCCACGCGCCCGAGAATCCGCAGGCGTTGAGCGAGCCCAGCCGGCCGAAGGCGCACATCTTGGTGCCCGAGAAGTTGGGCGTGTAGGCCGGCAGCACGGCGGTCGAGTGCTGGTAGGCGCCGGGGTTGTACCTCCACAGGGCCGCGGTCAGGCGCGCGGCGGGGTCGACGGGAAACCACTCGGTTCCGAAGCCGTCGAAGGCGCGTTCCCAGCCGAAGAGCAGGGGGTTGGCGTGGTCTCGCCCCGTTCGCTCGACGAAGATCTCGTGGTGCTCGAGGGACCCTTTCACCGGGTTGGGGTGGTAGAAGCCGTGGACCAGCATGCCCCGCGCATGTGCGTGGGCGATGATCTCGCGAACGCCCTCCTCGCTCCACAGCGGATCGAAGTCGCCGCCCCAGTAGGTAGAGGGGGGCTTCAGCGGATCGTCCTGCGGCCAGGCGATGGGGAAGCCGTGCTTCATGTCCGGCGCGTAGAGCTCGAGCAGGTTGGCCCCCCAGCGGGCCGATTCATCCACGATCTGCTCGCGGAAGTAGTCCGGGCCCGCGGACCTGCGCTCGCCGCGCTGGTAATCGATCGGGCCGAGCCATCCCCAGTGCGCGATGTGCGGGAGGATCGGGCCCTCTCGCTCCCACCAGGGGGGAAGGGGGGGCGGCTCGGGCGGATGCGAGGAGTGGGTGTCCACGCCGAGCTGAGCGGGGAGACAGGGCAGGAGCCCGATCCGCGGGCGAGCCTCGGACGCCTCCGGCAGCTCGCACAGCCAGCGCACCGCGTTCCCGAGGAAGCGCTCGAGGTTCTCGCGGTGGGGGTTGCCCTCGGTCGCGAGCGGCCCGCAGCCCAGGGCCAGGATGCGGCCCGAGCCCACCTCGAGCGAGACCAGGCAGCGGTGGGCGAAGGAGCGGTCCTCGCCCCAGGCGTTGCGGAAGAAGGTGCCCAGGACCTCGGCCTCGCGCGGAACCGTCCGCTCCCAGAAGCACGACTCGTTCCGGACCGCGTGCTCGCCCGCGAGCAGGAAGACGTCTCCCTCGCCGCCGTAGGGCTCCAGACCGCGGAAGAGCGGGTGTTCCGGATCGGCGACCTCGACCCCGTAGACGTAGAGCCCCCCGCGGTAGCGGTCGCGGTCGCCCAGCAGGCGCACGTCGCAGCGGTCGGGCGGCACCGGCTCGCAGCCCAGCTCGTGCGCGTAGCGAGCGGCATGCGAGAGGAGCAGCATCCGCCCTCCCGACTCTAGCCAGGCCCGCGCTCCTGCGAGGGCCGCCTCAGTGGTCGCCTCGGGAGGCAGCTCGCGGGAGCGCATGTCCCAGACGAGGAGGTCGAGGTGCCCCAGGCCGTCGATTCCGTCCCGCAGGGCGTCGAGCTCCACGGGGCGGACCTCGCCGGCCGCGGCCAGGAGGCCCTCGATGCCCACGGGCGGAGACGTGCCCCCGACCTGCAGCCCCGCGAGGGCGCCTAGAACCGCTGACAGCATGCAGCGTAGTCTAGGGCCTGGTAGCGTGCCGTAAGCGATCGAGCCTGCTTCGCGTCAGTCTTCTGTGCAATGAGCGACCCCGGGGAACCGGCGAGCATGGCATCGGGATGATCTGCGTAGGCAGGACCTGGCCGACCTGCCCCCGGACTTCCCCTCGGGCGCCCCGAGGGCCGTCCCCAGACCCTGGAGGAGCACGATGAGAGCCCGAAGATGGATCGAAGCCGCGCTCGCGGCCTGCGCCATAGCGATGGTCGCGCCCGCGGAGGGCGCGCAGAAGGTGGACCAGGAGGCCGTCGTGCGGGCGGTCCGGGACTGCTACGAGGGCCTCCTGGAGGGCGACCTCGAGCGCATCGAGCGCGGCGTCCACCCGAGCCTCCAGCGCGTGGGATTCCAGATGATGCCGGAGGGGCGCGAGGTGCTCGCCTACCTGGACCGGCACGCGCTCCTCGAGTACGCCCGGCTGGGCGTCGGGCAGGACCAGGAGGGTCCGGTCGAGGTCGAGCGCCTCGAGAAGGCCCTGCACCCGCGCCTGCAGAAGCTCGTGGTGCAGAAGCTGCCCAACGGCCGCGAGGTCTTCCGGTACACGAGCGCCGACGGGCTGGCCGAGTACGCCCGCTCCGGCCTGAGCAAGAAGCCCGAGGACGAGCGCAAGGTGAGCGTGATCCTCCAGGCCATGGGCGAGAACGCGGCCTCGATCCGGGTGGACTCGGCCGACTTCGTGGACTTCTGCCACGTGGTCCGCCTGAACGGCGAGTGGAAGATCGCCAACGTGCTCTGGGCGCCGCTCGAGAAGGAGTGAGCGCGAGCCAGGCCCCCGCCCGAGATCGCGATTGACGCGCGGCGTCCATTGCGGCAGAACCCCTCGTCCGTCACCAAGAACCGGAGGTTCCCGATGCCGTCGACCCGCCTCAGCCGCACGCTTCGCCCCCTCGCGCTCCCCCTCGCCGGGCTCCTGGGCCTGGCCCTGGGGCTGGGCCTGGCCACCCCCGAGATCGAGGAGCTCGAGATCTCGGGCTTCGCCACCACCTGCGAGACCCGTGTCCCCGGCACCCCCGAGGAGGTCTTCGACCTCTTCACCGGAGACGTCAGTCCCTGGTGGGACCACAGCTTCTCCGAGGAGCCCCACGCCCTGCGCATCGAGCCGGTGATCGGCGGCCGCTTCTACGAGCAGTTCGACGCCGAGGGCAACGGCGCGCAGCATGCCCGGGTGACCCTCGTGCACCGCGGACGCGAGCTCCAGTTCCGGGGCTCGCTGGGCTTCGCCAGCCTGGGCGTGCACTTCGACATGGTGCACCGCGTGCTCTTCGAGGCGGTCGAGGGGGGCACCCGCGTCGAGGTGGGCGTGCGCGGCCTGGGCGAGGTCCAGAAGGGGTGGCCCGAGGGCGTCGAGCGGGTGTGGACCCACTTCCTCGACGAGCGCTTCCGGCCCTACGCCGAGGAGAAGCTGGGGGACTGAGGCGGCGCCCCTCGTTCCGGCCGCCGGAAACGCGGGATCGGAGCCCCACGAAGCCTGGGGTTCGGGGAACATGGGGTGGAAGCTCGACCCGAGGTGGAGACATGAAACCGATCGCAAGCGCCGCCGCCCTGACCGCCCTCCTCGCCCTGCCGCTGGCGGCCCAGTCCGGCAACCTGCTCGTCAACGGAGGGGCGGAGACGGGCGACATGACGGGGTGGACGGATCCCACCGGCCACGGCTTCCAGGCCGTGCACGCCACGACCCTGTCCTACGTCGGCGTCGTCGAGGGGAACTGGGCCTTCTGGGCCGGCGACACCGGTCCCGTGGGCCCATGGGATCACGAGGTCTACCAGGACGTGGACGTCTCGGCCTGGGCCCCGGACATCGACGCCGGCCTCGTCCACTGGTGCTTCAAGGCCTACCTGTACTCCCGCAACCTGGACGGCTTCGAGGAGAAGGCCCGGGTCGTGCTGGAGTGGTACGACGGCGCGGGCGGGCTCCTGGCCACCTGGTCCACCCCCGACCCGCCCCTCCACTGGAACGCCTACTACACCAACCAGGGGACCGACCAGGTGCCCGTCGCGACCCGCAGGATCCGCTGCCGCATGCTGGGGACGCGGAGCGGCGGAGCCAACACCGACGCCCTCCTCGACGGGCTGCACCTGGAGCTCTCCGGCCTCCCGTTCGTGTACTGCACGGCCAAGGTCAACTCGCAGGGCTGCACGCCGCTGATGGCCTCCTCGGGCACGCCCAGCAAGAGCGATCCGAATCCCTTCACCCTCTCCGCCGCCCAGGTGATCAACAACAAGAACGGGATCCTGTTCTACGGCTACGCCCCCTTCGGCCTCCCCTTCCAGGGCGGCACGCTGTGCGTCCAGCCCCCCATCCGGCGCACGTCGGTCCAGAGCTCGGGGGGGAATCCGCCGCCGGACGACTGCTCGGGCACCTTGGCCTACGACTTCAATGCCCTCATCCAGAGCGGGGCGGATCCCTACCTCTCCTGGTGCCGGGACGTGTACGCCCAGTACTGGTTCCGGGACCCCGCCAGCGCCAGCTCGACCGGGCTGACCGACGCGGTGGGCTTCACCATCCGGCCGTGATGTCCCCCGCGGCCGGGGTACGCCTCAGTCCGGCCAGGGGAGCTCCAGGAAACGGGGGATGAGGATCCGCCCGCTCCCGTCCTCGCGGGCGCCCGAGAGGATGGCGTCGACGTCGAATCCGTCCGCCTCGAGCTCCGAGCGCGTGGTGGCGAAGCAGGTGTTGCCCACCTCGACGTCCATCTCCGGGTGGAACTGGAAGCCCAGCACGCGGAGCTCCTGGTTGACGAAGCCGTGGACCGCGCAGTGCTCGGTCTCGGCGATCGGCTCCCAGCCCTCGGGCAGGTCGAACACCTCGTCGTAGTGCCCGACGAAGACGCGGAAGGGGTCCGGCAGGCCGGCCAGGATCTGGCGGCCCCGCGGGAGCACCCGGACCGGGAGCCAGCCCATCTCCGGCCGCTCCGCCCGTCGCAGGTAGGCCCGGCCCAGGAGCGCCCGGGCGATGAGCTGGTGGCCGTAGCAGATCCCCAGGACCGGCCGCCGCAGGGCCACCGCCTGGCGGATCAGCTCCAGGGTCGGCGCCACGAAGGGGTGGTCGTCGTGGATCGAGCAGGTGCTGCCCGAGGCGATGAGGTGGGTGTAGGGCTCGACGCTCTCCGGCAGCTCCTCGTCCCACGCGCGCACCCGGTGGCAGGGGATGTCCGGGGGCAGCCACCGGGGGCCCTGGAAGGGCGGCAGGTCGGTCCGCCGCTCGAGGTCGAGGGAGAGGACGTGCATGGACCGGACCGGGCGGTTACGCCCGGCGGGGAGGCAGGATACCGCCCTGCCCTCTCCCCTGCCGCCCCCTCCTCGCTAACATGGCCGCGAGATGGCCATCTTCATCTGGATCAACCTGATCGTCGCCCTGGGGCTGGTTTTCTACGTGGTCGGCTCCCTGCGCCGGGTGGAGCGGCGGCTGGAGACCATCGAGCGGGTGCTCGGCGCGCGCCACGTGGACCTGTAGACCGTCCCGCGGCGCGCCATGCCGACCACACCGGCCACCTGCCCCCTCGACTGCCCCGACGCCTGCGGCGTGCTGGTGGAGACCGACGCGCAGGGCCGCTTCGAGCGGGTGCGCGGAGATCCCGGGCATCCCTGGTCCCGGGGAACGCTGTGCGGCAAGACCGCCCTCTACGGCGAGCTCGTGACGAGCCCCGATCGCCTGCTCGAGCCACTGGTGCGCGGACCATCGGGGGAGCTCGAGCCCGCGAGCTGGGAGGAGGCCGTGGCGCGCATCGCCGAGCGCGTCCGCCCCCTGCGCGGCGAGCAGATCCTGGCCGCGCCCTACGGCGGCTCCATGGGCTTCGCGGCCCGTCGCTTCCCCCTGCGGATGATGCACGCCCTGGGGGCGAGCTTCCTCGACGACAGCATCTGCGACGGGGCGGCCATGGCCGGCTGGGAGCTGGTGCTGGGCCGCCGGATCGGCGCCGACCTCGACGAGATCGAGGGCTGCGACCTCTTCGTCGCCTGGGGGCTGGACGCCGCGCGCACCATGCAGCACCTCCTGCCGCGCCTGCGCGAGCTCGCGCGGCGCGGCGTTCCGGTGGTGGTGCTGGACGTCTACCGCACCGAGACCATCGAGCGCGTCGAGCGCTGGGGCGGGAAGGGCCTGGTGCTGCGGCCGGGGAGCGACGGCGCCCTGGCCCTGGCCCTCTCGCGCCTGGCCTTCGAGCGCGGCCTGGCCGATCGCGGCTTCCTCGAGCGCGAGTGCCTGGGCGCGCGGGAGTACGAGGCCGGCGCGCGGGACGGGCACGATCTCGAGTGGGCCGCGCGCGAGACCGGCCTGGAGCCGGGCGCGATCGAGGAGCTGGCCGAGCGCCTGGGCGCCGCCCGCCGGCCGTTCGTCAAGCTGGGCCTGGGCTTCACCCGGCGCAGCAACGGCGGCGGCTCGATGCGCGCGGTCTGCTCGATGGCGGCGGTCTTCGGCCTGGCGGACCGCCTGCACCTGCAGAGCTCGGACGCCTTCGGCCTCGACGACGCCATCGTGGAGCGGCCCGACCTGCGGCCCCCGGGGCAGGAGCGGGAGCCCGTGACCCACGCGGCCCTCGGGCGCGAGCTCCTCGGAGGCCGCTTCCGGGCGATCTTCGTGTGGGGCCACAACCCGGCGGTCACCTGCCCCGACGCGCTGCGCGTGCGCGAGGCACTGTCGCGACCGGATCTCCTCACCGTCGTGCACGAGCAGTTCCTCACCGAGACGGCGCGGCTGGCCGATGTCGTCCTGCCGGCGGCGACCTTCGTCGAGCACGCGGACGTCTACCGCAGCTACGCCCACCGCTGGCTTCGATACGTTCCCCGCGCGGCCGCCCCTCCGGCGGAGGCGCGCAGCAACGTCGAGGCCTTCGCGGCCATCGCGAAGGCGCTCGAGCTGCCCCGGCCCAGCTGGGACGCGAGCGCCGAATCGGTGTGCGAGGAGCTCCTGGATGCCTCACGCGAGCGCTTCGCCCCCGGCGAGCTCGACGCCCTGCGCGCGGGCGTGCCGGTCAAGATGCGGCCCCCCGAGCCTCCGGGGGGCGGGAGGGGGACGCCCAGCGGCAAGGTGGAGCTCTCGAGCGAGCGCGCGCTCGCGCTGGGGCTTCCGGCGGTGGCCGCGTACCAGCCCGAGGAGAGCGCGGGGATAGAGGGGGCCTTCCGGCTCCACTGCGCGCCCTCGCGGAACACGCACAACAGCACCTTTGCGCACAGCCCGAGGCACCTTCGGCGCGAGGGTCCGCCGCGCGCCCACCTGAACCCCGAGGACGCGGCCGGGCTCTCGATCGCCGAGGGCCGGCCGGTCACCCTGCGCAACCGCCTCGGTCGGATCACGCTGACCGCGGCCGTGGCCGCCGAGATGCCGCGCGGCATGGTGCGCGTGGACGGTCTGCCGCGGGCGCAGGACGTGCCCGAGGGCGTGGGGATCAACGCGCTCCTGCCCGGCGAGCTCTCCGATCTGGGCGGGAGCCTGCTCTACGGCGCGCGCGTGGACGTCGAGCCCGTCGCAGATGGGGAGGAGGGTTGAGCCCATGGATCTCGCGCTCGCGGACAAGGTGGTCCTGGTCACCGGCGCCTCGGGCGGGATCGGCCGAGCGGTGGCCGAGGCCTTCGCCGGGGAGGGCGCGCGGGTGGTCGCGCACGGCCATCGGAACTGGAAGTCGCTCGAGGCCTGGCTGGCCGACCGGCCGTGGAGCGACCGCGCGCTGGCGGTGCGCGCCGACGTCGCGCGGCCGGAGGAGCTGGAGGCCGCCTTCGATCGGGCCCTCTCGGCCTTCGGCCGGGTGGACGCCTGCGTGGCCAACGCGGGGATCTGGTCCCCCGATCCGCTGCTCCTGCACGAGGTCCCGGCGGAGCGCATCCGCAAGGTCCTGGAGGTCAACCTCCTGGGCGCCATCTGGACCGCGCGGGCCTTCATGGCGGCCCTCGCGCGCACCGGTGCGCGCCCCGACGGGCACGGCGCCAGCCTGGTCCTGATCGGCTCGACCGCCGCCCGCTTCGGCGAGTCGCATCACGCCGAGTACTCGATCTCCAAGGCCGGCCTGTACGGCGCGCTGCGCTCCCTGAAGAACGAGATCGTGCACCTCGATCCCTTCGCCCGCGTCAACCTGGTGGAGCCCGGCTGGACCGCCACCCCCATGGCCATGGACGCCCTGGAGGTGCCCGGCGCCATCTCGGGCGTGACGCGCACCATGGCCCTGCGCCAGATCGGCCGGCCCGAGGACGTGGCCCGGGCGGTCGTGTTCCTCTCCTCCCACGCCGCGGCGCGGCACCTCAGCGGCGAGGTGCTCACCGTGGCCGGCGGCATGGAGGGCCGCAGCCTGTGGGGGACCGGCGAGATCGACGAGGAGGCGGTGCGTCGGAGGCTGGGGGAGGACTGAGCCTCACTGCCCGCGCGTGATCCCCTGACCGCAGACCGGGAGCACCTCGCGCGCCTCGGCGGCGCCCAGGTTGAACACGGTGAATCCTCCGGTCCGGAGGCGCCGGGTGACGCCGATCTGCTCGATCAGCTTGACCACGTCGCCTCGCTCGGGCCACACCGAGAGGCCGATGCCGGGATAGCAGGGCACCCCCCCCGCGATCTCCAGTTGATGGGCGACGAGCGCCTCGAACTGGCTGTTCTCGTGCGTGTAGTCCATGGGGCAGACGAAGTCGAGCCAGCCCCGCTCGCACCAGAGCTTCCAGTCCTGCCCCACGCCGTCGGCGTCGATCGGCCAGCGCCGGAAGACCGCGGCCGAGATCTCGATGCCCGGCCGGGCGGCCCGGGCGGCCTCGGCCACGGCGGCCACCACGGCGGTGACGTTGTCCCGGCGGAAGTCCAGCCAGCGCCGGTGAAGGGCCTCGTCGCCGCGGACCTCGCCGGGCCATCCCGGGACGCGGCGGCCGATCGCCTCCTCGAAGCGCTCGCGGCAGCCGTCGCAGAAGCAGTGGTCGGGGTCGGGGTAGCGGATGTAGTCGAAGTGGAGGCCGGCGACCTCGTAGCGGCGCGCCACCTCCACCATCGAGTCGATCTCGAGCCTCTGGTTGTCGGGGTGCGAGGGGCACAGCCAGCGCTCCTGAGGGCTGCCGTCGAAGCCGACCTGGGTGCGCCCGGCCGCGCTCATGGCGGCGACGAAGTCGGCGGGGGTCCACCTCCCCATGTTCCAGTTGACCTTCCACACGTGGCACTCGATGCCGTGCTTCCGGCAGGCCGCCAGGCACTCGGCGATCTGGTCGCCGCGCTCCGCGACGCTCTCGTGGACCGGGAGCACCTCGCTCTCGTGGAAGGCCGCGCCGCCCCAGAGCATGTTGGGCAGGACGGCGGTGAAGCCGTTGTCGGCCAGGGTGGCGATGGCCTCCTCCCAGCTCATGCCCTGGACGCCGAAGGCGCTGTGGCACCAGAAGGCGCGGTGCTCCCCGGCGAGCGGCTCCTGGGCCAGGCACCAGGCCTCGACCAGGAGGGCGTTCGCCTCGCGGGCGGTCAGGATGGCGGCGGCGTGGAGACCCCCGGCCAGCTGCTCGGCCGCGATCTGGCGGTGGGCGAGGGCCTTCAGCAGGGGGCGCCGGACCCGAAGGGCTCGCGCCGCCCGCTGCAGCCCGCGGTTGGCGTCCTTGAGACCCTCGAAGGGGCCGAAGGCGCCGATACCGTCGATCGCCGCCCGGGCTACGTTGCGGAGCAGCTCCGGCGCGAGGTGCTGCACCAGGGCCAGTACCAGCCTCTGCTTGGCTTCCCAGTCATCCTCCAGCAGCACATGTGTCACGAGCGCCGCGCTGTCGGTGACGACGATGGCGGGGTGTCCGGTGTCCCTTCCCTCCGCGTCGTACCACCGGGCGGCGACTCGGCCCCGCCCGGGAAGAGGCTCCGCCGCGCGGATGTTCCAGGATGCCTGCCGCACGATTCCCGGCAGGTCCGGCAGGGCCGGGTACCTCGCGCGCATGGACGCGAAGGAGCCCGGCGCCTCCTGGCGCACGAAGGCGCCGGATCGCATCCCGCAGAGCTCCAGGAGCTCCGGGTCGAGGGCGTAGAAGCCGATCAGCGCCCCACCCCGCTCCAGGAAGCCGGCGACCGCCGAGCGGGCCGACTCGCTCATGCCGTCGTTGTGGGGGAGGACGACGAGCTCCCTGCCCGCGAGGTGCTCGCCCTCGAGCTCGAGATCCGACAGCACGCAGTGGGGGAGGTCGAGCTCCTCGAGGCAGCGAGCGACGTTGGCCGTGTACGTGCGCACGGACCGGGCCTCGTGGGGGCTCCGCCCGGCGAGCGAGTCTCCGCGCAGGACGACGATGGGGGTGTCGGCGCCGAGCAGGCCGAGCCCGCTGACGTAGACCTCCGCATCGACGTCCTGGTTGCGCCAGGCCGAGAACCGGATGGCGTCGATCCGACTCCAGCCCGTGGGCGAGCCCTCGACCTGCGCCTGGCTCCTCTCGACGGCGATGGTGCTCCAGCGGCCGGCGGGCGGAAAGAAGTTGCGCGCGTACCAGCCCTCGCCGCTCCTCAGGTAGAAGGTGAAGTGCGAGATCGGGGATGGATCCGCGCAGTAGAGCTGGAACTGCACGCCCTGAGAGCAGGCGAGGTCGAGCTCGATCTCCCGGTCCCAGCTCGCCCGCTCGTGGTGCGTGCCGGCGAAGTTGCAGGGCAGCTTCAGGAGGCGCTGCTCTCCGCGGGTCGCGATCGAGACGCGGGGACTCCCGGCCATCGGCTCCCAGAGCTCGGCCGCGGCCTCGCCGTCGTACTCGAGCGCGTCGAAGAGGGGCCAGTCGCGCTCCGGCGGCGGGGGGACGTCGGGCCCGATCCCGCCGAGGGAGAACGGGACCACGGCGAGGGCAACCCCGCCGAGCGTCAGCAAGAGGGGTCTCGGGAGCATGGTCGCCTCCGGGGCTCAGAGCCGGATCACGCCTCGGGCCTGCCTGCCGCTCAGCATGTCGGCGAAGGCCTGGTTGACCTCCTCGAGGGAGTAGGTCCGGGAGATCAACGCGGAGAGGTCGATCCTCCCCTGCAGGTGCAGGTCGGCGTAGAGCGGGAAGTCGCGCGCCGCGCTGGCGGTCCCGTAGTAGGACCCCATGACCGTCTTCTCCTGGCGCGTGATCAGCGAGCCGGGCAGCTCGGTGGTGCTGCCCATCGGCGCGAGCCCGACCAGGATCACGGCACCCCCGGGCCGCGCCGCCTCGAGGCACAGCGCCTGGATCTCGGGAAGGCCGGTCGTCTCGAACACGTAGTCGGCGCCGCGGCCCTCGGTCAGGCCGCGAATCGCATCGATCGGGTCCTCCCCCGCGAGCGCGAAATCGGTCGCTCCCGCGCCCTCCGCGATCGCGCGCTTCTCCGGGACCCGGTCGATCGCGATGATCCGGCTCGCCCCGGCCAGCCGGGCGCCGATGAGGATGCTGAGCCCGACCCCGCCGGCGCCCCAGACCGCCACCGAGCTGCCGGGCCTCACCCGGGCGGTGTTGAGCACCGAGCCGATCCCCGTGGTCACCGCGCAGCCGATGAGGGCGGCGACCTCCAGGGGGAGCTCCCGGGGCAGCGCCACGCAGCTCTCCTGCGGAACGACGGCGCGCTCCGCGAAGCAGGCCAGCGCGCAGTAGTGGTACACCGGATCACCGTCGCGCGACAGCCGGGTGGTGCCGTCCATCAGCGTGCCGGCCCAGATCGGCTCGAGGTACGCGGCGCACAGGCTGGGGCGGTCGTTGAGGCAGTAGTAGCAGCGGCCGCAGCACGGCGCCCAGCTCAGGGCGACGTGGTCACCCGGCCGCACCGCCGTCACCCCCGCGCCCACCTCCTCGACGACCCCCGCGCCCTCGTGACCCGCCACCACGGGGAGCGGATGGCGCGTCGCGCCGGTGGCGAGGTGCCAGTCGCTGTGGCAGACGCCGGCCGCGGCCACCCGGACCAGGACCTCGCCCGCGCGGGGCGGCTCCAGGTCGAGCGACTCGATCCGAAAGGGGGTCTGGGGCTCGTGCAGGACGGCGGCGCGGGTCTTCATGAGGCCCTCAGGATTCCCAGCCCTCCCTGACCTCCTTCGAGACCAAGGCCTGGGCCTTCTCGGAGTTGGTGACGCGCAGCTTCGCCCCTTCCCACTCGATCCTCTCGCCGACGCGGTAGGCGACGTTGCCCAGGAGGACCGCCTCGCTGAGGGCGCCGGAGTACTGGAAGTCGCAGGTGGTGGAGCCGCCGTTCTTGCAGGCCTCGATCCACTCGGCGTGGTGCCCGATGGAGGGGGGGATGATGGGATCCGGGCGCTGGAAGCCCTCGAAGTCGGACTCGGGGCCGAGGACGCAGCGGCCGTAGTCGGCGACGAGGTGGCCGCGCTCGCCGATGAAGAGGACGCCGCTGCCCCAGGACTGGAGGTCGAGCTCCTCGAGCACCTCGGGACGCGCGCGGCCGTCGTACCAGGTGAGCGACAGGGCCGGGCGATCGCCGGCGGCGGGGTGCTCGTAGCGGACGGTGAGGTCCGGCGGGGTGGTCTCGGGATGCACCGGGGGACCGGTGGCCTCCACGGAGGTCGGCGCGGAAAGCTCCAGGGCCCACCAGGGCAGGTCCATGTAGTGGCAGGCCATGTCCCCGAGCGTGCCGCCGCCGAAGTCCCACCAGCGCCGCCAGCCGGCGGGGTGGTAGGCGGAGTGGTAGGGGCGCTCGGGCGCCGGGCCGAGCCACAGGTCCCAGTGCAGGCCCTTCGGGACCGGGGGGCGGTCCGTCGGGCGCTCGCCGCCGGACCAGGTCTTGCCGCACCAGACGTGCACCTCGCTCACCGGACCGATGGCGCCCGCGCGGATCAGCTCGACCACCCGGCGGTAGTTGTCGCCGGCGTGGATCTGGGTGCCCATCTGGGTGACCAGACCCTTCTCGGACGCCAGCTCGGCCATGCGCCGGGCCTCGGCCACCGTGTGCGCCAGGGGCTTCTCGCAGTAGACGTGGAGGCCCTTCTTCATGGCGCGAATCGCGGGCGGGGCGTGGGAGTGGTCGGGCGCGCTGACCACCACCGCGTCCAGGCCCTCGAGCTCCAGCATCTCGCGGTAGTCCACGAAGGTCCCGGCCTTCGGGAAGCGCGCCGCCGCGCCCGCCAGGTTGTTCTCGTCCACGTCGCACAGGGCCAGGACGTTCTCGCGGGAGACCGCGTCGAGGTTGGCGCCCCCGCGGCCCGCCACCCCGATGACCCCGATCCCGAGCCGGTCGGCGGGCCGCCGGGCGAAGGCCCGCCGGGAGGGCAGGGCGAGGCCGGCCGCGGCGGCGGCGGATCCGGCGAGGAAACGGCGGCGGGAGAGGCTGCGATGCATGTCCGGGTTCTCCTCACTCCAGGGACTGGGCAGGGAGGCCGATGGTACCCCCGAACGCCCGCCCCCCGGAGTGGCCGTCGGAATTCCCCCGACGAGCGCAAGGGGGGTTGAATACGATCCCCGGCGCCCGAGTAGGGGCCGGGTTGGCGTCCTGCCCGGACGCTCCCGGGTCCCGCGCTCCACTCTCCCAATCGATCCCCCCCCGATCCCCGCGAAAGGCACTCCCCCATGCAGAAACCGTACATGGCCCGCGCCCTGCTCTGGGCCCTCCCCGCGGCCTGCCTCCTGGCCACCGCCTCTGCCGCCCAGGAGGAGACCGCCGGCGGCCCCAAGATCCAGGTCGTCGAGCTGAAGGGGGTCTACGCCGACAACCCCACGCCCCTGGAGATGGACCCCCTCGCCCTGCTCATGGGCGGGGGACAGCCCCAGAAGTCCTTCTTCAAGCTGTGCCAGCACATCGACGAGCTGGCCGCCGACCCCGAGCCCGACTTCGTCTTCCTGGACCTCTCCGCGCCCACCATCGGCATGAACATGGCCCAGCTCGGCCAGTTCACGCGCCACATGCGCAAGCTCGGGGAGTCGGGCAAGAAGACCTGCGCCTGGCTCGAGAACGCCTCCACCGTCCACTACGCCATCGCCGCCGAGTGCGACCGCGTGCTGATGGTGGACTTCGGCACCCTCGACCTGCCCTCGCTGTCCATGATGTCGCTGCACTTCCGCGACGCCATGGACCTCCTGGGGATCCGCGCCGACGTCACCCGGGTAGGCGACTTCAAGGGCGCGGTGGAGCCCTTCGTCAACTCGCACATCAGCGAGCACCTGCGCCAGCACTACCTGGACATGCTGAAGACAATGAACGACGACCTGGTCAGCCGCCTGGCCGCCGGTCGCGGGCTGTCTCCGGCGGCCGTGCGCGCGATCCAGGGCCAGCGCCTGTTCACCGCCAAGGCGGCGCTGGAGGCGGGGCTGGTGGACGAGCTGGTGCCCTACGGCGATGAGCGCGAGGGGACCGCCTCGGCCCTCGGCAGGGAGCTCGACTGGGTCGAGATGAAGCGCAAGAAGGCGGCCGACGCCTCCTTCTTCGAGGTGATGACCCAGCTCATGGGCGGCGCCCGGGAGAAGAAGCTCAAGGAGCCCACCCTCGCCATCCTGCACCTGGAAGGCAGCATCGTGGACGGCGTCAACGCCCAGCCCGGGACCATGGTGTCGGGCCCGACCGTGGAGGCCATCCGCAAGCTGACCGAGGACGACATGATCGCCGCCGTGGTGGTGCGCATCAACTCGGGCGGCGGCAGTGCCACCGCCAGCGAGGCCATCCGCAGCGCCCTGGCCGAGCTGGGGGCGAAGAAGCCCGTGGCCGTCACGATGGGGAACGTGGCCGGCTCGGGCGGCTACTGGATCGCCTGCATCGGCGAGCCCATCTACGCCGAGGCCTGCACCATCACCGGCTCCATCGGCGTGCTGGCCATGAAGATGAACTTCGGCCCGCTGCTCGCCCGCGTGGGCATCGGGGTGGACAACATCACCCTGGACGACTCCGCCAGCGCCTTCTCCATCAACCGGGGCTGGCGGCCGGAGGAGAAGCAGCAGATCGACGAGCTGATCGGCGACGTCTACGACCGCTTCCTGGTGCTGGCGGCGCGCTCGCGCGGGATGAGCGTGAGCGAGATCGACGCCATCGGCGGCGGCCGGATCTTCTCGGGCACCCAGGCCAAGGCCAACGGCCTGATCGACCACGTCGGCGGCCTGGACGACGCCCTGGCCGCGGCGCGGACCGAGGCCGGGCTGGCGGCCGACTGCCCCGTCGTCCACCGGCCCAAGCCCCGGCCGGCCCTGGAGATGCTGAGCCTGCTCGGCGGCGAGGGCGACGAGATCCGGGCGCTGCTGACCCCCACCGCCCTGCGCGTCCTGAGGGGCTCCGGCCTTCGCCTGGATGCCCCCCTGGCCATCCTGCGCCAGACCCTCTCGGGCCGCGCGCCGGGCCCGCAGGTCTGGCTCCTGGCGGGGGAGGAGATCGCCATCCAGTAGGCGGAGCCGGGAGCTGCGGCCGCGAGATTGCACGCCGCGGGCGGGGGCCGCCCCCCGCTCGCGGCCTTCCGTAAGGAGTCAATCAATCGATTGACTCAACGGGCGGGCCCGTTCACACTCTCCGCCCCATGTCCCGCCCCCCCGCCACCCGCGAGGCCCTCCTCGACTCGGCCGTGCGCCTCTTCTCCGCGCGCGGCTTCGAGGCCGTCGGCATCCGCGAGATCGTCGCCGAGGCGGGCGTCAACCTGGCCGCGATCAAGTACCACTTCGGCTCGAAGCAGGACCTCTACCTGGCCGCGGTGAAACGCGCCCTGGAGAAGGCCGATCCCCTCGGCGGCTGGGAGCTCCTCGAGGAGGAGATCCGCACGCGTCCGGCGGCCGCACGCCAGCTCGTGCGCTTCCTGCGGCGCAGCCTCTCACGGCTCCTCGACAACCAGGAGCTCTCGGTCTGCGGCATGCTCCTGCTGCAGGAGGCCCTGAGCCCCAGCGGGGCGCTCGAGACCGTGGCCGCGGGCTTCGCCTGGCCCTACCAGCGCTCGCTGGTGCGGCTCCTGCGCGCCATAGCGCCCCGGACGCCGGACGAGGAGCTGGACTTCATGGCCAGCAGCATTCTCGGCCAGGTGCTGCACTACATCATCTTCCGCCCGCTGTTCGGCCTCCAGGAGGGACTCGACCTGTCCCGGGCGAGCGTCGTCCGCCGCGTGGCCGATCACATCGCGCGCTTCTCGCTGCGTGGAGCCGGCTGCTCCGTGGCCTTCGTCGAGCGCGCCCTGGCCGAGACCGACGAGAACGAGCCTCACCCCGATCCCGCATGAACGGAGAGAGTCCATTGAAAGCCCATCAGGCCGTCCTTTTCGCAGCCGCGGGCATCGCCCTCGCGGCGCCCGCGCAAACCCAGGGGGCCCCGCCCGCACCGGTCCGCGTCGAGGCGCTGCGCCTCGAGGAGGTGCAGGAGCGGCGGCGGGTCACGGGTGAGATCCGCGCGGCCCGGCGCTCGCGGGTGGCCGCCGAGGAGGCCGGCCTGGTGATCGAGCGCGCGGTCGAGGTCGGGGACGCGGTCGAGGCCGGCGAGCTGCTCGTGCGTCTGGACGCGACGCGCCTCGAGCTGGAGCTGCGGGCTCTGGAGGCCGAGCGGGGGCAGACCCAGGCCCTGCTCGAGGAGCGCGCCGCGGCCCGGTCCCTTGCCGAGCGCGACCTGGAGACTCTCGAGGAGCTGACCCAGCGCGACGCGGCCAATCCCAAGGAGCTGGCCGACGGGCGCTCGGCGGTCCAGATCGCCCTCGCCCGGGAGAGGCAGGCGCAGGCTCAGATCGAGCTGCTCGAGGCGCGGGCGGCGATCCTCACCGAGCGCGTCTCCGACACGGTGACCCGGGCCCCCTTCGGAGGCCGCGTGGTGCGCCTGGAGACCGAGCTGGGACAGTGGCTGAACGCGGGGACTCCGGTGGTCGAGCTCATCAGCGTGGAGCTGGAGGCCTGGTTCGAGGTCCCCCAGCGGCACTTCGCCGCGGTGCAGCACCAGCGCGGCCCCCTGGAGGTGACCATCGACGCCAGCGGCGAGGCGCTGGTCCTCGGCGACTACCGCATCGTGGCCTCGGTGGACTCCCGCTCCCGCACCTTCGCGGTCGCCGGCGCCCTGCCGATGCGGCCGGAGCTGGCCCACGGCATGTCGATCGAGGCCTGGGTCCCGACCGGCGCGGCCGGCAGCGAGCTCACAGTCTCGCGCGACGCCCTGATGCGCAACGAAGTGGGCAGCTTCGTCTACCTGGCCATGCCGGGCAGTGAGGGGCAGCCGGCCACGGCCGCGCCGATCCCGGTGGAGGTGCTCTTCTCGGTCGGCGAGCGGGTGGTGGTCCGCGGCGCGGGCCTGCGCCCCGGCGCCCCGGCCATCGTGGAGGGCAACGAGCGGCTGTTCCCCGGCGCGCCGGTGATCCCCACCGGCGGTCCTCCGCCCGACGGAGGGGAACGAGACCGATGAACCCCATCCAGACCGCCATCCGCCAGCCCGTCACCGTGACGGTAGGGGTGATCCTGGTCCTCCTGGCCGGCTTCATCTCGCTCGAGCGCATCCCCATCCAGCTCACGCCCAACGTGGAGGACACGGTGGTCTCGGTGACCACCTGGTGGGAGGGGGCCAGCCCGGAGGAGATCGAGCAGGAGATCGTCGACAAGCAGGAGGAGAAGCTGCAGGGCGTCACCGGCTTGCGCGCCCTCACCAGCTCCTGCCAGCAGGGCCAGGGCACGGTCAAGCTCGAGTTCGAGGTCGGCATCCCCAAGGAGACTGCCCTCCGCGAGGTCAGCGACAAGCTGCGCGAGGTCGCGCGCTATCCCGAGAACGCCTACGAGCCGGTCATCAGCGCCTCGGACCCCGAGAACCGCGACTACATCGCCTGGCTGGTCTTCGAGTGCACCGATCCCGAGGTGGACGTCCGCACCCTGGGCGACTTCGCCGAGGACCGCATCAAGCCGGTGATGGAGCGCGCCGAGGGCATCGCCGAGATCAACGTGCTGGGCGGCCGCGAGCGCGAGGTGCAGATCCGCTTCGATCCGCTGCTGGTGGCCCAGCGCGGTCTGACCCTCACACAGGTGATCGCCGCCATCCAGCGCACCAACCAGAACCTCTCGGCGGGCATGCTGGAGGAGGCCAAGTCCGACGTGCGCCTGCGGCTGGTCAGCCAGTACCAGAGCGTGCGCGATGTCGAGGACACGGTGATCGCCGAGACCGAGGGCGGCCCGGTCTTCGTGCGCGACGTGGCCGAGGTGGTGCAGGCGCACAAGGAGCCCTTCTCCTTCGTGCGCTCGCGGGGAGTCCCGGTCATCGCCATCAACGCCCAGAAGGAGGTGGGCGCCAACGTGATGGCGGTGATGCGCAACCTCAAGGCGGCGGTGGCCGAGCTCAACCGGCCCGGCGGCGCGCTGGACTCGCACGCGCGCGAGCTGGGCCTCGAGGGGAAGCTGTCCATCGAGCAGGTCTACGACCAGACCATCTACATCCAGGACGCCCTGGACCTGGTCCAGACCAACATCTGGCTCGGGGGCGGGCTGGCCCTGCTGATGCTGCTGCTCTTCCTGCGCTCGGTGCGCAGCGCGGGAATCGTGGCCCTGGCCATCCCCATCTCGGTGGTGGGCGCGGTGGTCGCAATGGTGGCGCTCGGGCGCACGGTCAACGTGATCAGCCTGGCGGGCATGGCCTTCGCCGTGGGCATGGTGGTGGACAACGCCATCGTCGTCCTGGAGAACATCTACCGCCACCTGGAGATGGGCAAGGGCGCCCGGCGGGCGGCCCTGGACGGCACCCGCGAGGTCTTCGGCGCGGTGCTGGCCTCCACCCTGACCACGGTCGCGGTCTTCATCCCCATCCTGCTGGTGGAGGAGGAGGCCGGGCAGCTCTTCCGCGACATCGCCCTGGCCATCGTGGCCGCGGTGAGCCTGAGCCTGATCGTCTCGATCACGGTCATCCCCACCAGCGCGGCGCGCCTGCTGGTCCGACTGGGGGCGAAGCGCGCCGAGCGGGCGGCCAGCGCGCCCGACCGCAAGCGCTCGCTCCTGCGCTGCGTCCTGGGCTTCCCCGCCCGCATTCCCGACTGGAACGCCGGCCTGGTGCACTGGCTCTGCGGGAGCTGGCTCGCGCGGATCGGGATCGTAGCCTTGCTGACCTTCCTGTCGATCTGGGGCACGACCCGGCTCATGCCCCCGGCGGACTACCTGCCGCAGGGTAACCGCAACATGGTCTTCGGCCTGATGATCCCCCCGCCCGGCTATAACCTGGAGCGGCTGGGCGAGGTCGCCGAGAGGATCGAGGACACCATCGGCCCCTTCTGGGAGGCCGGCCAGCACGAGCCGGGCAGCCCGGAGTACGAGGAGGCCGTGGCCGAGCTGGAGCCGGTGCCCACCCTCGACTACTTCAGGATGGCGCCCGGCGATCCCATCGTGCCGCCCCCGCTCTCCGACTACTTCCTGGTGAGCTTCGCGGGCATCATGTTCCACGGAGGCGTCACCACCGAGCCCGAGCGGGTGGTGGACCTCCAGCCCCTCTTCCAGCACGCCTCGCGGGCGGAGGTGGTCCCGGGCTTCATGTCCTACTCCTTCAAGATGCCGCTCTTCCGCGTCGGGGGGAGCACCGGTTCGGCGGTGAAGATCAACTTCTCGGGCGACGACCTGGGCCAGGTCTCGCGGGCGGCGCTGGCCGTCTTCATGGAGATGATGGGCCGCTTCGGCCCGCAGAGCGTCCAGCCCGAGCCCAGCAACTTCAACGTCCCCGGCCCCGAGATGCAGGTGATCCCCAACCGGGTGCGCCTGGCCGAGGTGGGGATGACGCCGGCCGAGCTGGGCCAGGCGGTGCAGGCGCTGGGCGACGGCGCCATCATCGGCGAGTACCGCATCGGCGGGCAGACCATCGACCTCAAGCTGGTCAGCGCGAGAGCCGGCGAGGCCGGCAGCCTGGCCGGGTTGGCGGAGACGCCGGTGGCGACGCCGGCCGGCTTCGCGGTCCCCCTGGGCAGTCTGGCCGACGTGCGTCGGCTCGACTCGGCGGTGCAGATCAACCGCGACTCCCGCCGCCGGGCGGTCACCCTGCAGTTCACCGCGCCCGAGGGCATGCCGCTGGAGGCGGCGGTGGGGGAGGTCGAGGCCCTGCTGGCCGCCGCGCGCGAGCGCGGCGACCTCCCGCCTCAGGTCGAGACCGGCTACACCGGCTCGGCCAGCAAGCTGCAAGCGGTGAAGACCGCGCTGCTGGGCGACGGCAGCCTGATGAGCACCCTCACCAGCTCGCTGGTCATGGCGCTGGTGGTCGTCTACCTGCTCATGTGCGTGCTCTTCCAGAGCTTCGGGCTGCCGCTGGTCATCCTCTTCAGCGTGCCCCTGGCCACCCTGGGGGGCTTCGCCGCCCTCTACGGCGTCTTCATCTGGAGCGTGCTCGACCCGCACATGCCGCTCCAGAACCTCGACGTCCTGACCATGCTGGGCTTCGTCATCCTGATCGGCGTGGTGGTCAACAACGCCATCCTGATCGTGCACCAGTCCCTGAACTTCATGCGCGGCCGCAAGAGCGAGGACGGCTGGGAGCAGGAGCCCCTGCCCCCGCGGCGCGCGATCTCCGAGGCGGTGCGCACCCGCGTGCGGCCGATCTTCATGAGCACCCTCACCTCCATCGGCGGCATGTCCCCCCTGATCTTCATGCCCGGCTCGGGCTCGGAGCTGTACCGCGGCCTGGGCAGCGTGGTCGTGGGCGGGCTCCTGGTCTCGACGATCTTCACGCTGCTCCTGGTGCCGCTGCTCCTGTCGCTCTTCACCGACATGCAGCAGAAGCTCGGCTTCCTGCGCGAGGGCCGGAAGGGCGTCCCCGCGGCGCTCCTCGCGTTGCTCGCCCTGGGCCTCTTCTGGACGCCGGGCTGCAAGGGCCCGCGGACGTGGAGCCCTCCGCCGGCGCCGGTCGGGGTGGCCGAGGACCTCACCCTGGCGGAGCTGGACCGCCTGGGCCCCGGCGCCGATCGGGAGCAGTCGCTGGCGCAGGCCGCTTCGAGCGTGCAGGACGAGCTCGGCGAGCGGCGCGAGGAGCTCGAGCGCCTGGGAGGTCCCACCTCCTTCGCGCAGGTCGAGCTGGGCTTCGCCCCCGACCTGAAGGGCGCCGAGCAGGCCTTCGTTCCCATCGCGGAGGATCGCGCCGTGCGCTCGACCCTGGCCAACGACCTCGGCCTCGAGGCCGCGCGCATCGCGCCGGAGATGGACGCCGCCGACCTGATGCAAGCGGAGGCGGCCTTCGATCCGGTGTACTTCGGCTCGCTGGAGTACGACCACAGCGACGACCCCAACGTCGTGCCTGTCCTGGGCGGCTTTCCCCTGGGGACGTCCGAGTCCGTCTCCGACCTGGGCCGTCTCTCCGCCGGGACGCACCGGCTGATGGGCTCGGGCGGAACGCTCACCGTGTCCGCCTTCCTCGAGCGCTACAAGAGCCACACCTCGGGCATCGCCTTCGATCCCGACCCGGCGGTGCGCAGCGGCGTGGCCGTGGGGATCAGCCAGCCGCTGTGGCGCGGAAAGGGGGCGGTGGCCGAGCAGGCCCAGCGCGAGCTCTCGCGCAACCAGACGCAGCGCTCCGAGCACCAGCTCGCGGCCGAGCGCCTGGAGAAGACCGCCCTGGCGCGGCGGACCTTCTGGGACCTGGCCGAGGCCTGGGAGGTGCTGCGCATCCAGCAGCGGCTCCTCGAGCGGGGCGAGGAGATCGAGCGGGTCCTGGCCGAGCGGCGCGCCTTCGACGCCACGCCCACGCAGTACTCGGACGCCCTGGCCACGGTCGAGGCGCGGCGGACGAACCTGGTGCGCGCCCAGCGTATCGTGCGCGCGGCCTCCGACCGGCTGAAGCGCCTGATGAACGACCCCGAGCTGCCGCTGGGCTCGGAGGAGCTGCTGCGGCCCGAGGCCTCGCCTCGCCTGGAGCCCCTGGCCTTCGAGCTGCGCGAGGCCGTGGAGACGGCCCTGCGCGAGCGCCCGGAGCTCGCGGCCGCGCTGCTGTCGGTCGAGGACGCCGGCATCGGCGAGGAGATCGCGCGCGACCGCCTGCGGCCGCAGCTCGACCTCCTGGCCGAGGTCGCGGTGGCGGGCCTGGACGACGACGAGGCCGGGACCTGGCAGAGCCTGGCCGAGGACGACCACTTCAGCTACCTCCTGGGCCTCTCCTTCGAGCTGCCCCAGGGCAACCGCGCCGCGAAGGCCGAGGTGCGCAAGGAGCAGATGCGCGCGCGCGTGGCGCTGATCCGCTACGAGGACGCCGTGCTGGAGGTCGTGCGCGAGGTCAAGGAGGCCCTGCGCGACCTGGCCACCAGCTACGAGCTGATCGCGGCCGCGCGTACCGCGCGCGTGGCCCGCACCGAGAACCTGCGCGCGCTGCTGGTCGAGGAGGAGCAGCGCGGCCGCCTCACGCCGGAGTTCCTGAGCCTCGAGTTCCAGGCCCAGGAGCGCCTGGCCGTGGCCCAGCTCGAGGAGGCCGCCGCCGTCGCCGACTACCAGCGCGCGCTGGCGGCGTACCGCCGGGTGCTGGGGGTGGGCGGGGGGGAGTGACCCCTACTCCCCGACCGCGAAGCTCCACGCCCCCGCCATGGGGAGGCGCGCCTCGCGGCCGCCCCTCGCGGCGGCGATGAAGCGGTACTCGATCGACGCGCCGGGCTCCTGAACGGGGAGCAGGCCGGCGTACACCCCGGGCGAGCTCGTCCGCCCGAGGTCGAGGACGGTCCAGTCCTCCGCGCCCGCGAGGCGCCAGTGCAGCTCGACCGAGCCCTCCGCCAGGCCCTCGCGGCCATGGTCGCGGACCGTGACGGACACCTGGACCTCCTCCCGCGGCTCGACTCGCTCGAGGACGCGCGGAGCGCTCAGGCGCAGCATGCGCGGATCGAAGACCGCGCGCGTGCGGCAGTGCAGGGCGTCGAAGTCCTGCCAGCCGTCGAAGGGGAAGCCGATCACCTCGTAGCCGGGGAGAGCCCCGCGGTAGACCGCCAGGGCGGCGGCGTCGGCCTCGGCCTGGCCGAAGAGGGGCACCAGGACCTTGCGGTTGAGGATCAGCGAGTTGGTGTAGGCGGGCAGGTGATCCCCGCGGTAGCGGGGGCAGTCCACGCGGAGGATGCGATAGGGGCGGCCGAAGGGCGTCCGGAGCCCGCGGAGCTGCACGAGATTGCGCTCGATGGGGGCGGCTTCGGGGTGGTCCGCGGGCGCTCGCTTGACCAGCAGGGTCTCGGGGTCGAGCAGCTTCATCCAGCAGTCCACGTGCTGGATGCCGAAGGCCTCGGTGTCGGCGAGGATCACGTGGTCGTCCACCCCGGTGAGCTCCTCGACCTGCTCGTGGAAGTCGGCCTCCTCCATGATGCGCAGGTTCTCGTCCACCATGAGCCGCGAGGAGAAGGCGCGGCCGAATCCGTCCACCAGGAAGTTCCCGCCGGTGAGGTAGGCCTGCATGGGGACCAGGCTCGCGCCGAGGTGGGCGGCCACCTCGACGTTGGTGCGGTCGTCGCCGGGGTAGCTGCCCCAGTAGGTGAAGGGCCGCTCCTGGGGGTCGCCGACGTAGTCCGCGCGCACCCCGGGGGTGTCGATGTAGACCGGGTCCACGAAGGTCATGCGGCCGGCGGCATCGAAGACCATGTGGGGGCCGAAGTCGCGGGTCCAGCAGGTCTGGACCGAGGTCCGGATGCACTCGACGCGGGAGAGGTCCACGCCCAGGCGGCCGAAGGCCGCGCGCGCCTCGGCTTCGGCGGGCTCGTCCGCGACCAGCACGTAGAGGCGATCGTCCTCGGCCAGTTCGACCACGAGGGCCTCGGGGATGTGCAGCGGCCAGGTGATGAGCGTCCCGAGGGCCGGCTCCCACTCGGCGCAGATGCGGGGCCCGCCGGGGGCGGGGTCCGGGAGATTCGCACAGGAGGTGAAGCCGGCGAGGAGCGCGGCGGCGACGACGAGGACGAGCGCGCGGGAGCGATTCCCGAGGCACTCGACGGCGAGACGGTTGCGGACACGCACGTTCAAGGCCTGTCGGGCCGGTCTCCCGCTCCAGTGCATCCGGTGGCCCGCAGGTGCTCGAGGATTCTCTCACTCTGGGTGGAGTCGAAGTCTCCGCCGTAGAGACGGACGAACAGACGCGCCCTCAGCGCGGCGCCTCGGGGCTCGCCGCCCCTCGTCTCGCCCATGCCTGCGAGCATCAGGGCTCTCGCGGTGGCGAACATGCGGCAGGCCATGGTCAGGCGTTCGATGGGCGAGCGCGCCTGCATCATCTCACGGAGGCGATCTTCCCCGTCCCGCACGAATCCGCTCATTGCTCCCTCGCCCTGTCCAGCATATCACCCAGGTCGAGTCTCGACGCCCATTCCTCCAGATACGGCCAGTCGAGATCGGCGGTCGAGGAGATGATCGTCCGCACGTCTCGCTGCTGCAACTCGGAGCCGGATTGCCTGGCCCAGTGGAGCTTGGACAGGATGAGATCCTCGACCGAAACGGCGAAGATGGGGTCCCCCTCGATATCGAGCCTCCGCCGCCGTTCGAACTCCAGCCGGCGATAGGGCTCGTCCTTGCGGATGATGAAGTCCGCCTTGATGATCCACTCGTTGTGGATGATGTTGAACATGGACCTCCTGAGGATCGCCTCGCGGATGGCGTCCCGGTCCGCATAGCAGTCGGGCTCGAAAAGGGCCGCCAGCCTGGCCGCATCCTCGAGCTCGCAGTCGATCACCAGGTCGATGTCCCGAGTCATCCGGGGCACCGAGTAGAGCGCCATCGCCATGGAGCCCGTCATCATGTAGGGGATCCCGGCCGATTGAAGGCGGGACGCGATCTCCTTCAGGAATGCGAGCTGCTCATCCATCGTCATAGACCATCCCGAGCCGTCAGCTTACTCCCACCCGGAAGACCTGCCAGGATCATGTCCCCTGTAGCGCCGCCTGCCAGGCCTGCAGCGTGCGGCGGGCGCAGTTGCGCCAGGTGTAGCGGCGCGCCTGGCGGTGGCCGCGCTGGACCAGGTCGGCGGCGAGCTCGGGGTCCGTGAGCAGCCGGCGCGTGGCCTCGAAGATGTCGTCGGGCTCGGTGGGCTCCACCAGGAGGGCCGCGTCGCCGCAGACCTCGGGCAGGGAGGTGACGCAGCTCGTCACCACCGGAGCGCCGCAGGCCATGGCCTCCAGGGGGGGGAGGCCGAAGCCCTCGTTGAGGCTGCAGAAGAGGAAGGCGCTGGCCCGGGCGTAGAGGCTCGGCAGGTCGCGGTCGGGCACCTCGCGGCGCCACTCGACGCGGTCGCGGGCGGGCGAGTCGGCCAGGGCTCGCTCGAAGTCCTCGCAGCCCCAGCCCGGCGGACCGGCCACGATCCAGCGGTGGGGGAGGCCCTCGCGCACCAGGCGCTCGAAGGCGCGCAGCATGCGCAGGTGGTTCTTGCGCGCGTCCACGCGGGTGACCGTCAGCACGTAGGGCGGATCGGCCGGCGGGAAGCCCTCGGGGGGGAGGCCGCGGGCGGCGTGCTCGCAGCCCAGCTCGGTCACCGAGATGCGCTCCGGCGGCACGCCCAGCACCAGCGCCACCTCGGCCCCGACGAACTCGCTGGGCACCAGGACGCGCTGGACGCGCTCGACCATGGCCTGGACCGTGCGCGTCATGCGCTCGGCGGTCGCGCGGTCCATGTAGCCCGCGTCCAGGGTGTAGATGCAGTCGAAGACCGTGGCCACCTCGACCGCGCGATGGACCGGCAGGAGGTTGGGCTGGGTGTGGTGGTAGAGCTCGCAGCCGCCCACCAGGTCGTCGGCGCCGCGCCCCAGGCGCCTCATCAGGCCCGGGAGCCAGCGGGAGGGCAGGCGCAGGCGCACCAGCTCGGCCCGGCTGCCGAGGAGGCCCAGCTCGCGGCGCGAGAAGCGCATGGGGGCCAGCGTGTAGCCGAAGAGCCCCAGGTCCTCGAAGCCCTCCTCGATCAGGGCGCGCACCAGCTCGCGCGCGTAGCGGCCGATCCCCTCCCGGTTCTGGAGGGCGGCGCGGTAGTCCAGGCCGACTCGCATCGGGGAACGCTCCGGTCCGTCAGGGGAGAGCCAGAAGGAGAAGGTGGGAGAGGCCCAGGCCGAGGAAGAAGGCCACCGGCGCGCCGAGCCAGGGCCAGGAGCGCCGGAGCTCGAGCCGCACGCCCGCGCCGCGCAGGGCCAGGGCGCAGCCGATCACCACGAAGGCCTCGGTGACGAAGGTGATCGCGGCCGCGCCCTCCATCCCGTAGCGCGGGACCGACCACAGGTTGCCCAGGAGGTTTACCAGGAGCCCGGCGGCGGTGACCACCAGCACACCGCGATAGCCGCCGGCCGCGACCAGCGCCGTCATCAGGACTCCGCCGGCGTGGATCGCCACCACCGCCAGAAGGAGCCACCGCATGCTCGGACCGGCCGCGCCGAAGCCCTCGCGAAAGAGCTCGAGGAGATCGGTCGCGAAGGGCCAGAGCAGCCCTGCTCCCAGGCCGGCGGCCGCGAAGAGCGGGGGGCCCAGGCGCTGCACCGCGCTCGCCAGCTCGCCCGCCTCGTGGCGGCGGGCGAACCACGGCAGGGCGGTGAGCGAGGCGTACTGCGCCACCATGATCATCACCGAGAGGAAGCGCACCGCCACGTTGTACTGGCCCAGCGCGGCCTCCCCCTCGTAGTGGCGCACGAAGAGGTTGTCCACGTAGAAGTAGGTGTGGGCGCACAGCCCCGCCAGACCCATGGGCAGGGCGTCGCGCAGGAGGCCGCGCGCGGCCGCGATCGGCCCGACCACGCGGGGCAGGTGGGGGAGGCTCGCCAGGTGAAGGACGAGATTGCCCAGGGCGCTGCCCGCGGCGATCGCCACCAGGAAGAAGGCCGGCGAGTCGACCCCGCCCCACCAGGCGAGGAGCACGAAGCCGAGGCTGAGACCGCTGGCCACCAGGCGCACCGCCACCGGCACGCTCCAGGCGATGCGGTTGCGGAAGACCGTGGCCGAGAGCTCCAGCGCGTGGGTGAGGGGATAGAGTGAAGCCAGGAGGATCCACAGGGCGCCGCTCTCGCCGCTCGCGATCGCCCCGCCGCCCACCAGCACCACCCCCAGGGTGCCCGCGCCCAGCCGGATGCGGCGGGCCGCCTTGAGGACCGCCGGCACCGAGGCGGGATCGCCGGCCGTTCGCTGGACCGCCACCTGACTCGTGCCCAGCATGGCCAGGGCGTCCAGCCAGGCGAAGACCGCCAGGTAGAAGGTGAGGGTCCCGAAGCCCTCCTCCGGCAGGTGCCCGGCCAGGACGTAGAGGATGATCAGGGTGCAGATCCCCACCCAGATCCGCCCCAGGACCTGGAGCGCGGTGGCCCACCAGACCCGCGGCGGAACCACGTGGGGGTGGGCGCGCTCGAAGGCGTCCGCGAAGCTCTCCGGGCCGGGGTCGCTCACGCGCGGTACGGTACCCTCTGCGCCGGATCCTGGTACCGTATTCCCGTGGAGCGTGCAGGTGAGTCGATGAGCGGACCCGCGATCGCGAAGAGCGCCCCGCGCGCGGCGAGCGCCGCGTTGCTCATCGCTCTGGGAGCCTGCGCGCCGGAGCCGGATCTCGAGCCGGGTCCCGGACAGTCGCCCCCGCCGACGGCGGATCCGGAGCAGGAGGAGCGGCTCCTGCTGTCGGTCCTCGAGAACGGGGACTTCCAGGAGGAGCCGAGCCCGGCCCGGGACGCGCGCGCGGGGCGGATCCCGTGGTGGCGGATCGAGGCGGGCGGTCCGCCCCGGCTCGAACGGGAACACGACCTCACCTGGCTGCACACCCCCGCCGGCACCACGGTGACGCAGCGAGTCCTGGCCTACGCTCCCCTCGCCGATGCGATCCGGATCCGCGGCCGGGTTCTGGGCCGCGGACGGCTCAGCGTCGTGGACGGCAGCGGTCGAAGGGCGGAGTTCGAGCTCCAGTATCCCGAATCGATCGGTCGGGCGTTCGAGATCGATGGCGACGAGCTGACGAGGGAGCTGGGCGGGCCCCCGGAGCCCAGCATGCGCCTCGAGCTGACCGGCCTGGACGGGGGAGCTCGATGGGCCGACGTGGAGGTCCGGGCGCCCATGCCCCTGCCGAGCGAGGAGGAGCTCCGCGAGGAGATCGTAGAGCTGCTCCAGCGCCTCTTCGCGGTCTGGCTGGAGCGCGGGCTCGACTCGGTGGGTCCCCGCCACACGGCCTTCGCATGCCACGGCTTCGACGCGGTGACCGGCGAGCGGCTCATGACCATCAACGGCCAGCTCGTCGGTCCGTACGAGCCCATGCTGCGCGCCCTGCAGAGCTACGAGCACCCGCGATGGCGCGAGGCCCTCGAGCGCTTCCTGGAGGACTACCTGGAGCTTGGCCTGCACCCCCAGACCGGCTTGCCGCGAATGTGGGACCCGGTCGAGGACCGCCCGCTGGACGACCTGGTGGTCGAGATCGCCGACGACCTCCGCTTCCTGATCGATGCGGCCCGCGGCGGTCCCGAGCCCCTCCGCGATCGCTGTCGGGAGGCGGCGGTGAAGCTCGCCGACACCGTGCTGCAGACCGGCGTGCTGCCCGACCGTCTGGTGGCGGCCAAGTACCGCCCGAGCGACGGCAAGCCCATCAGCGACACGCCGCCCGTCCGCCGGCTCGACATCCCCTGCCAGCTCGCGCGTCTGGGGGGACTGACCGGCGACGAGCGCTACTCGAACGCGGCCCACGACGCCGTGGGCGAGCTGATCTTCACCCACTACTGGCCCGGCCGCTGGGATTCCATCGACCCCGGCTTCGACGACGACTTCGGGCACTACGGAGGTCGCGCGGTGGAGATGCTGATGGCCTTCCCCGACGACCCCATCTTCCGGCACGTGGTGGAGAGCGGGTTCGAGATCTACGCGCCCCTGTGGCGCGACGCCATGCGCTTCGGGGGCAACATCGCCGCCGACCAGGTGCGCTGCTGGGAGGCCCTGGCTCGCTTCTCGCTCCTCTCGCCCGAGCACGCCGAGGAGATCCGCGAGCTCCTGCCGCTCGCCGCCCGCAACCACGCGCGCGGCGAGCAGTACGCCAGCGGCGCCTGGGGCGACGTGACCATCTTCGACTTCGGCCCGCGATGGCTGCCGGTGGGGGACACCTCGGGCGCGCCGGCCAATCTGCTCTGGGGCCTGGGACTCCTGTATCGCGAGGATCTCGGGCTGGCCACCGACGAGATGCGGGCGCTCTTCACCGCCGTGATGCGCTCCTCGCGCGAGGCCTACGGGCGCGAATACGGGTGGCTGCAGACCCGCTCCGAGATAAGTGGCCAGAACCTCGCCCGCCAGGAGCTGCGCTGCCTCCCCGGGCTGATCGCCATGCTCGAGAACCTCTGAGCGGGGCGAGCGCGGCTTGCGATCCGTTCGGCGGCGTCGGTACACTGCCCCGCCCGATCCCCGCCCGGATCGGACGAGCCCACCACTATTAAGGAGAACGGACCCATGACCTCCTGCGAGTTCCACCACGTCGGCGTGCCCACCGGCGAGCAGCACAGCGGCGAGACCTACATGGAGGGGGGCAAGCTCTACATCACCGATCCCGAGAGCCACCCCTACCGCGTCGAGTTCCTCCGCTTCGAGGCGGACAGCCCCATGCCCGAGGCCCTCAAGACCCAGGTGCACGCCGCCTTCGTGGTGGAGAGCATCGCCGCGGCCATGGAGGGCAAGGAGGTGGTGCTCGAGCCCTTCGACGCCAACGAGACCGTGCGGGTCGCCTTCATCAAGGACGGCGACGCCCTCATCGAGCTGATGGAGATGAAGTAGAGCCCCCGAGGACCCACCCCCGACGCACGAGGAAGGACGAGGAGACCGACCATGGCCATGAAGAAGTTCGTCAATGCCCCCGAGAACCTGGTGAAGGAGCTGCTGGACGGCTTCGTCCTGGCCAACGCCGACAAGGTGGCCCTCGCCGGCGACGGCCTGGTCGTGCGCGCGCGGCCCAAGCCCGAGAGCAAGGTGGCGGTGGTCACCCTGGGCGGCAGCGGGCACGAGCCGGCGCTGTCCGGCTACGTGGGCGAGGGCATGCTCGACATCAGCGTGCCCGGGGAGATCTTCGCCGCGCCCGGCCCGCCGCGCGTCATCGAGGCCCTGCGGACGGCCAACCGCGACGCCGGGGTGCTCTTCGTGGTGCTCAACCACGAGGGGGACGTCATGTGCGCCGACGTGGTCATGGAGATGGCCGCCAAGGAGGGCCTGAACGTCAAGCAGGTCCTCACCCACGAGGACATCTCGGCCCCCTCCCGCGAAGACCCCTCCGATCGCCGCGGCCTGGTGGGCTGCCTGCCGGTCATCAAGGTGGCCGGCGCCGCCGCCGAGCAGGGCCGCTCCCTGGACGAGTGCCTGGCCATCGCCCAGGGCCTGGAGCGCGACCTGGCCACCCTGGCGGTGGCGGTCAGCTCGGCCACGCACCCGGCCACCGGCGACGCCATCTCCGAGTTCGAGGAGGGCCAGATGGTGGTCGGCATGGGCCAGCACGGCGAGGCCGGCGGCGGGACCTATCCCCTGAAGACCGCCGACGAGACCGCCGACATCATGGTGCCCGCCCTGCTCTCCGACCTGAAGATCGAGAAGGGCGAGAAGGTTCTGGTCCTGCTCAACGGGGTCGGCTCCACGACGCTGATGGAGATGTACCTGGTCCTGCGCCGCACGCGGGAGATCCTCGAGGGCCTGGGCATCCACATGGCCCGCGCCCTGGTGGGCGAGTTCCTGACCGTCCAGGAGATGGCCGGCTTCCAGATGTGCATGGCGCGCATGGACGACGAGCGCCTGGCCCTGTGGGACGCGCCCTGCTACAGCCCGGCGCTGTGCATCCAGTGAGCGGGGCGGGGAGCGGGACCGTGCAGTCGATCGGCTACGAGGAGCTCTGCCGCATCCTCCGCCGCGCCGCCGAGGCGGTGCGGGCGGGCGAGGCCGAGCTCTCCCGCCTGGATTCCTTCGGCGGGGACGGGGACCACGGCACCACCATGTCCCGGGCCATGGGTCAGATGGAGGGCGCCATCGAGGGCGCCAGCGGCTCCGACATCAAGGGCCTGCTCAACGACATCGGCTGGGCCATCATGGGCGTGGACGGGGGCGCCACCGGGCCGCTGCTCGGCTCGCTCTTCATGGGCATGCCCGAGGGGCTGGGCGAGGGCGAGAGCATCGACCCGCGGACCCTCGCGGCCCTCTTCGAGGCCGGCCTGGCCGGGGTGGAGAAGCGCACCCGGGCCAAGGTGGGCGACAAGACCGTGATCGACGCCCTGGTGCCCGCCGTGCAGGCCCTGCGCCGCGCGGCCGAGCTGGGCGGGGACGTGCGCGCCTGCCTGGGCGAGGCCGCCGAGGCGGCCGAGGAGGGAGCGCGCTCCACCAGCGAGCTGGTGGCGCGCTTCGGGCGGGCCAAGAACCTGGGCGAGAAGAGCCGCGGGACTCCGGACCCCGGCGCCACCTCGATCTCCCTGATCTTCCGGGGGCTGTGGGAAGGAGCGCAGGAAAGTGCCTGACGCAGATCCGAGCCAGGGGAAGGCCGGCGCGGGCTTCGCCGTCGACGTGCCCGCCACGGACCGGGGCTTCTTCCTGAAGGGCTCCGCCCACCTGGGCTGGGGCATGCAGAACCGCCTCTCGCGCATCTTCGACCCGCAGAGCGGGCGGACCGTGATGCTGGCCTTCGACCACGGCTACATCATGGGGCCCACCTCGGGCCTGGAGCGGCTGGACCTGGCCATCCCGCCGCTGATCCCCCACGCCGACTGCCTGATGTGCACCCGGGGGGCGCTGCAGAGCTGCATGCCGCCCGAGGCCCGCAAGCCGGTGGTGCTGCGCTGCGGCACCGGCGCCACGGTGCTGAAGGACCTCAGCGACGAGGTGATCGGGGTGAGCGTGGAGGACGCCCTGCGCCTCAACGCCGCGGCGGTCACCACCATGGTGTACGTCGGGGACGTGCACGAGCGGGAGTCCCTCGACAACCTCGGCCGGCTGATCGACGAGGGCAACGCCTGCGGCATGCCCACCCTGGCGGTGACCGCCGTGGGCAAGGACATGGCTCGCGACGCGCGCTACCTGGGCCTGGCCAGCCGGGTGGCCGCCGAGCTGGGCGCCCACTTCGTCAAGACCTACTACTGCGAGCCGGGCTTCGAGCAGGTGGCCGCCGGCTGCCCCGTGCCGGTGGTCATCGCCGGCGGCAAGAAGCTGCCCGAGCTGGACGCCCTGACCATGGCCTGGAAGGCCATCGAGGCGGGCGCCGCGGGCGTCGACATGGGCCGGAACATCTTCCTGGCCGACGACCCGGTGGCCATGATCCAGGCGGTGCGAGCCGTCGTGCACGACCGCGAGCGGCCCGAGCAGGCCCTCGACCTCTACCGCACCCTCGAGAGCGAGCGAAAAGGAAGCGAGCGATGATGCAGATGCACAGGAGAGCCTGGATGGGCCTGGCCGCGGTCTCCGCGGTCCTGATCGCCACGGCCGGGGGATGCTCCAGCCGGGGAGGACAGAAGGTGAAGCAGCATTCGAACGAGGACTTCTACGCCGCCGACGGCAGCTTCGACGAGGCCGCCGCCAAGCAGGCCTACTACGACATGATGGAGCGCTTCGGCTACCCCATCCCCGAGCGCCTGCGGGGCGAGGACTTCTGGACCCTGGACTTCGCCCTGGGCCGCTTCACCGAGGTGGGCATGGCCGGCGTCTTCTGGGTCAACCACCAGGAGCACGACTACCTGGGCCACGAGATCTACCTGCTCCCCGGCCAGATGATCCCCGAGCACTGGCACGTGGCCTCCGAGACGGCGCGGCCCAAGGTGGAGGGCTGGCACGTGCGCCACGGCTCGGTCACCCTCTACGCCGAGGGCCAGCCCAGCCCCGGCGTGGACGAGCGCATCCCGCCCTCGCACCGCGGCATCGCGGTGGCGCGGACCGAGCAGGTGGTCCTGCCCGGCGAGTGCGGCCAGCTCGCCAACCCCGAGGAGAAGCACTGGATGCTGGCGGGGCCCGAGGGGGCCATCGTCACCGAGTACGCCTCCTTCCACGACATGGCCGGCCTGCGCTTCACGCACCCGGACATCGAGCTCTGATGGCTGCCCCCCTCCTGCTGTTCGGACTCCTGGCCGCCGGCCTCGCGGGCCAGGGCGAGGCGGAGCTCTACCAGCGGAGGGACTCCTGGTCCGAGACCCTGCTGGCCTCCCGGGCCGCCTTCCGGGAGCGCGACCGCCAGGCCGAATTCGAGCTGGGGCCCTGGTACGCCACCGCCCCCCTCCCGGCCAGCGACATGGCGCAGGTCCTCTTCCCCGAGGAGGGGGTGGACCTCGCCGCCGTGGACGCGAAGGGCGAGCCGCGCTGGACGGCGCGGCCCGAGTGGGCCGACGGCGCGGTGCACGGCCTGCCGAAGCGGAACCACGCCTCCACCTACCTCTACCGGATCATCGAGGTCCCCTCGGCCGTCACCCCGACGGCCAGCCTGGGGAGCGACGACGGCCTCGAGGTGTGGCTGAACGGCGAGGAGCTCCTGACGCGGGACGTGGCCCGGGGCCCCGCTCCGGACCAGGACCGGCTCCCGCTCCCCCTGGTGGCCGGCGAGAACCACCTGCTCCTCGAGATCCACAACCGGACCGGCGACCACGGCTTCTACTTCTCGCTGAGCGAGAGCCCGCTGGACGCGCTCTGGAGCCGGATCGCCGCGGACTTCCCCGGCGAGGCCGCGAGCCTGCAGCGGGACCTGGAGCCGGGCGGCGTCCGGGCCTGGTTCGAGGAGGACGAGGCGGCGCCGGCCAGCCGGAAGCTGATCGAGGGTCTCCTGGTGGGGATCGACGCCCGCGAGGGAGGCTTCGGCCGCGCCCTCGATCGGCTGCGGCGGAGCGGGACGGAGGCGGACGATCCGCGGTGGCTCGGCCTGTACCTGGATCTCTGCCGCGCCCGCGAGCTGCTCGGCCTCCTCGACCGCCTGGACCTGGCCGCCCTGCGGCGCGCGGTGGAGGACCTGAGCCGGAGCTTCCCCGACGAGTACGCGCCGGGGGAGAACCTCCTGGCCCGGCTGGACCTCATCCAGGGGGCCCTGCCCGCCACCCGCGAGGCGCTGCGCAGCGGCTTCCCGGGCTCCTTCGAGGGCGCGGCCGACGCGGCCGAGCGCATGGCCGCCTTCCAGCGCGAGGCCCTCCTGGCCAATCCCCTGCTGGACATCGACCGCCTGGTGGCGATCGAGCGCCGGGCGGACTCGCCCAAGCTGGGGCTGCCGCAGAACTGGCAGGGCAACTGCTCGCTCCCCCGCTCGGGCTTCGAGGACCGGATCGTCACCCTCGCGCCCCGGGAGGGCCCCGACTCGATCCGCACGCTGTTCGAGCCCGAGCGGCCGCGCATGATCGCCGACCTCGACCTGCGCTTCGACGGCGAGCGCATGCTCTTCTCGATGCTGGGCAGCCACGAGCGCTGGCAGATCTTCGAGCTCGGCGCCGACGGCGGGGAGCTGCGCCAGGTGACGCCGGGTCCGCACCCCGACGTCGACAACTACGACGCCTGCTACCTGCCCGACGGCCGCATCGTCTTCGACTCCACCCGCTGCTTCCAGGGCATCCCCTGCGTGGGGGGCGCCGACCGGGTGGCCAACCTCTACCTGATGGACGAGGCCGCCGGCAGCGTCCGCCAGCTGTGCTTCGACCAGGACCACGACTGGTGCCCGACGGTGCTGAACAACGGGCGGCTCCTCTACACGCGCTGGGAGTACTCGGACACGCCCCACTACTTCTCGCGGCTCCTGTTCCACATGAACCCGGACGGCACCGGGCAGATGGAGTACTACGGGAGCAACTCCTTCTGGCCCAACTCGATCTTCTTCGCCCGCCCCATCCCCGGGCACCCCACCCAGGTGGTGGCCATCGTCTCGGGGCACCACGGCGTGCCCCGCATGGGCGAGCTGGTGATCTTCGACCCCGCCCGGGGGCGCTTCGAGGCCGACGGTGTGGTGCAGCGCATCCCCGGCTGGGGCGAGGAGGTGGAGCCCGTCATCGTCGACCAGCTGGTGAACGCGAGCTGGCCCAAGTTCCTGCACCCCTGGCCGCTGAGCGAGAAGTACTTCCTGGTCTCCTGCCAGCCCGATCCGGGCTCGCCCTGGGGCATCTACCTGGTGGACGTCTTCGACAACGTCCTGCTGCTGGCCGAGCGGGCCGGGCAGGCGCTGCTCGAGCCGGTGCCCCTGCGCTCCCGGCCGACGCCGCCGGCGATCCCCGACAAGATCGACCCCGAGCGCGACGACGCCCTGGTCTACCTGGCCGACGTCTACGCCGGCCCCGGGCTGGAGGGCGTGCCGCGCGGCACGGTGAAGGCGCTGCGGGTGTACGAGTTCCACTACGCCTATCCCAGCATGGGGGGGCACAAGCACGTGGCCGTCGAGGGCGCGTGGGACGTGCACCGGATCCTGGGCACGGTCCCCGTCCGGGCCGACGGCTCGGCCTCCTTCCGCGTGCCGGCCAACACCCCCCTGGCGGTGCAGCCGCTCGACGAAGAGGGCAAGGCCCTGCAGATGATGCGGAGCTGGTTCACCGCCATGCCGGGGGAGGTCCTCTCCTGCGTGGGCTGCCACGAGAGCCAGAACACCAGCCCGCCGGTGAAGCCCACCCTGGCCTCACGCCGCGCGCCCGAGGACATCCAGCCCTGGTACGGCCCCACCCGCGGCTTCAGCTTCAAGCGCGAGGTGCAGCCGGTGCTGGACCGCCACTGCGTCGCCTGCCACGACGGCCGCGAGGGCGAGCGGGGCGTCCGTCTGGCCGACCTGCGTAGGAAGGCCGAGGACGGGTGGGGCGGCTTCACCCCCTCGTATCTGGCCCTGCACCCCTTCGTGCGCCGCCCCGGCCCGGAGAGCGACTACCACCTGCAGATGCCGCTGGAGTACCACGCCGACACCAGCGAGCTGATCCAGATGCTGGCCAAGGGCCACCACGGCGTGGAGCTCGACGGGGAGGCCTGGGAGCGGCTGATCACCTGGATCGACCTCAACGTGCCCGACCACGGGACCTGGAGCGAGCACCGCGCCATCGCCGGGGACTTCCGCGAGCGCCGCCAGCTCATGCTGTCCCTGCACGCCAACCGCTGCGAGGACCCGGAGGTGGTGCTCGAGCCGGATCCCGAGGAGGTCCAGCCGGTGGTGGCGCTGATGCCCGATCCTCCGCCTCCTCCGCCGGCGGGGGACGAGAGCTGCCCCGGCTGGCCCTTCGACGCCGAGGAGGCCGTGCGGCGTCGGGCCGCCGTCGGGCTACCCCTCGAGCAGCGGGTGGACCTCGGCGAGGGCGTGGCCCTGGAGCTCTCCCTGGTCCCGGCGGGCGAGTACGTCATGGGGGACCGGGAGGGCTGCGCCGACGAGGCGCCCACCACCCGGGTGCGGATCGGGCGGCCCTACTATCTGGGCCGGATGGAGGTCACCCGCGGCCAGTACGCGCGCTTCGACCCCTCGCACGACAACGGCTACATCGACCAGCACCACAAGGACCACACCACCCCGGGCTACCCGGCGAACGCGCCCGGCATGCCGGTCATCCGCGTGTCCTGGGACCGGGCCGTGGCCTTCTGCGAGTGGCTCTCGGAGCGGACCGGGCGGAGCTTCCGCCTGCCCACCGAGGCCCAGTGGGAGTGGGCCTGCCGCGCCGGCAGCGCCACCCCCCTCCAGTTCGGCGACCTGAACGCCGACTTCGCGCCCTTCGCCAACCTGGCCGACCGATCGATCCAGCTCCTGGCGGTCACCGGCGTCAACCCCCAGCCCATCCCCAACCCCAGCCCCTACGAGGATTTCCTGCCCAAGGAGCCCCGCTTCGACGACGGCCACCGGCTCATGGCCGAGGCCGGCCGGTATCGACCCAATCCCTGGGGGCTCTGCGACATGCACGGAAACGTCTGCGAGTGGACGCGCTCGAGCTACGCGCCCTATCCCTATCGGGACGGCGACGGCCGCAACCGGATCTCCAGCGCCGCCCACCGGGTGGTGCGCGGCGGGTCGTGGATCAGCCGCCCGAAGATGGCCCGCTCCTCCTTCCGCCTGGCCTACCGGCCCTGGCAGGGCGTCCACGACGTGGGCTTCCGCGTCCTCATGGAGAGCGACGGGATCGCGGGAACGGGCGAGTAGGCCGGCGGCGGCCCTCATCGGTCCCGTCCGAGGTCCACGGCAGCCCGGCCAGGAAGGGGCCGATCTCGACCAGCCGCAGCACGTGGTCCGCGTCGACGGCCGCCAGGGCCGCTGCGGGCATGGTCCCGGCGCGGGCCGAGGCGGGATCCTGGACCACGGTCAGGCCGCCACGCTCCTGGATCGCTCGCAGGCCGCGGGCTCCGTCGGCGCTCGCGCCGGTCAGGACGACCCCCACCAGGGCGTCCCCAAAGGCGTCCGCGGCGCTGAAGAAGAGCTCGTCGATGGAGGGCCGCGAGCCGTGGACCCGGGGGTCGAGGGAGAGGCCCAGGCTTCGATCGGCCTCCACGTAGAGGTGGTAGCCGGCCGGCGCCAGGTAGACCACGCCGGCGCGCGCCGGCTCCTTGTCCTCCGCCTCCTTCACCCGAACGCTGCTCACCGAGTCGAGATGCGCCGCCAGGAAGTCGCCGGCATCCTCCGTGCGGTGCTGGACCACCAGCACCGGGGCCATGCGGTCCCGCGGAAGCTCGGGGAGGACGGCGGACAGGGCCTCGAGACCGCCCGCCGAGACGCCGATGGCGGCCGCCCGGTAGCTCCTCATCGCCCCCCGGCGCGCGCCGGGAGCCTCCGGTAGATCCGGGTCCGCGGGACCAGCTCCCCGAAGCCCTCCTGCAGGCGCGTGTGATGCAGACTCTCCTTGGGTCCCAGGCACAGGAAGCCCAGCGGGTGCAGGCTCTCGCGGAACAGTGACAGGACGTGCTCCTTGAGGGAGCTGTCGAAGTAGATCAGGACGTTGCGGCAGACGATCAGGACCATCTCCCCGAAGGACCCGTCGGTGACGAGGTTGTGGTGGGCGAAGGTGATGTTCCGCTTCAGGCCCTCCTCGATCCTGGCCGAGCCGCCCTCGATCCGGAAGTGGTCCGTGAGGCCGGAGCGACCGCCCGCGCGGAGGTAGTTGCCGGCGTACTGGCGGACGTCTTCGGGGGGGTAATGGCCCATCCTGGCGATCTGCAAGGCCCTCCGGTTGTAGTCCGTGGCGTAGATGTGGGCCTTGTCGTAGATGCCGGCCTCCTCCAGGAGGAGGGCCAAGGAGTAGACCTCCTCGCCCGTGGCGCAGCCCGCGTGCCAGATCTTGACCAGCGGGTAGGTCTTCAGCATCGGGAAGACCTCGTCCCGGATCGCGCGGTACACCTGCGGATCGCGGAACATCTCCGTGACAGTGATGGACAGGTCCATCAGGACCTGGTTGAAGAAGGCCTCGTCGCGGAGTATGCGGGGCAGCATGTCGGAGAGATGGGTCAGCTCCGACAGGCGCAAGCGATGCATCAGGCGCCGCTTCAGGGAAGCCCGGGCGTAGTGGCTGAAGTCGTAGCCATAGCGGCGCTTGACGGCGTCCAGCAGCAGGTCGATCTCGACCTTCTCGAGGTCGGCGGCGGACGTCATGGCCGGGAGAGCCACACTCGGATCAGCGACACCAGGTGGTCGACGTCCACCGGCTTGGTCAGGTAGTCGTTGGCGCCGGCCTCGATGCACCGGGCCCGATCCTCGGCCATGGCCTTGGCGGTCAGCGCCAGGACCGGCAGATCCGCCAGGCGCTGGTCGGCGCGGATGCGGCGGATGGCCTCGTAGCCGTCCATCACCGGCATCATGATGTCCATGATGATCAGGTCGACGCGGTCCTCGCCCTCCAGGGCCTCGAGGGCCACCTGGCCGTTCTCGGCCAGGGCGACCTCCAGCCCCCGGCGTTCGAGCGCCTGGCCCAGGGCGTAGGTATTGCGCTCGTCGTCGTCCACCAGGAGCACCCGCCGGCCCGCCAGCGCGGGGTCGCCGCCGCCGATCGCCGGGACGGCCTCGGGGCCGGCCGTCGCAGGCGCGGGCCGGTCTTCCTGAAGGAGCAGGCTCACCTCGTCCACCAGGCGCTGCCGGGAGGCGCCATCCGCGACCACCACGCTGCGGGCGTGCCTCTCCAGCTCCCGCCGCCTGGCGGCGCTCAGGTCCTCGCCGGTGTGGACGACGATCGGCGGGCTCGCGGCCGATTCGTCCTCGTCGAGCCGGCGCAGCAGGTCGAAGCCGGCGTCGTCGCGCGGATCGAGATCGAGGACCACGCAGTCGTAGGCCCGGCGCCGGATCCTCCGCAAGGCCTCCTCCGCGTCATCGACCGCGGTGACCTCCACGTCCAGTCGGTCGACCAGATTCGCCAGGGCCTCCTGAACGTCGGGGCTGCCGCCCATGAGCAGGATCGCCCCGGCCGCCGAGTCGAGCAGCCCGTTCACGCGGTCGAGCAGCTCCTCGATGGCCCGGACGCTCACCGGCTTCTGGAGGTATCCCAGGGCGCCCCCGGCCGCGAAGTCCACGTCCTCCTCGCGCCCCGAGAGGATGAATACAGGGATGTGCCGGGTGGACGGGCCGGCTCTCAGCTCCTCGAAGACCGCGCTCCCCTCCATGTCCGGCAAGCCCCGGTCGAGGAGGATCGCATCCGGCTGGTGCTCGTCGGCCAGCTCCAGCCCGCGCCTCCCCGTCTGGGCCAAGAGGCACTGGAAGCCCTTCCTCTCCGCCAGCTCGCTGAGGAGCCTGGCGGAGACGCGATCATCCTCGATGACCAGGATCGTCCTCGCGTCCCGATCGGCTTCCTCGGGGGAATCGCCGGTCCGCGCCGGCGCGCGGATCGCCGGCTCCGCTCGGCTCGGCGCGGCCGAGGTCTCCTCCTCCAGCTCGGAGTTGGCCGTCTGCAGCTCCTCCTGCTGCACGCGCAGCTCCTCGGTCTGGGACTGGAGCTCTTCCGACTGGGCCTGGCTGGTCTCCAGCAGCTCCTGCAGGCGCTGGCGGGAGAGGGCTCCGTCGATGGCGATGGCGATGCTCTCCTCGACCAGGTCGAGGAAGGCCAGGCAGCGCTCGCCCAGGGCCTCCAGCGACCCCAGCTCGATGACCCCCTTCAGCTCGTCTTCGTGCGAGATGGGCCTCACCAGGATGTTGCGCGGGGGAGCCTCGCCGAGACCCGAGCTGACCGCCAGGTAGTCGGCCGGCACCTGGGTCAGCAGGATGGGCTCGCCCTCCAGCGCCGCCTGTCCGACCAGGCCCTGGCCGAGCTCGATCTCGTTGGTCAGACCCTTGCGGGCGTGGAAGGCGTAGCTGCCCACGAGCTGCAGGCGGTGCGGGTCCTTGACCAGGTAGATCGCGCCGATGTGGGCCTCGAGATGCTGGGCGAGGTAGGTGATGACGTCTCTCGCCAGGGCGGCCACGCCCTTCTCGCCTCGCATCCGTTCGCCCAGCTCGGCCTGTCCCGTCTTCATCCAGCTGGAGAGCTCTCTCTCCCGGGTCGCCTCCCGCAGGCTGGTCACCATCTCGTGGAAGCGGCTGCCCAGCTCGCCGATCTCGTTCCGGGGCCCGATCTCGATCTCCTGATCGAGGTCCCCATCGGAGACGCGCCGGGCCGCATCGGACAGCCTGGCGATGGGCCGCGCCAGGCGGCCGGCCGTCACGGTCGCCACCACGGACACCAGCAGGACGGTGCCGATCAGGAGGACCAGGGACAGGATCCTCAGCTCCCGGATGGGGGCCAGGGCCTCGGCCTCCTCGGTCTCGGCGATCAGTCCGAGGGGCACCCCCGCCACCTCGAGCTGGGTGTGCAGTCCCAGAACCCTCCGGCCGTTGGGACCTTCGTAGGCCAGGACCTCCTCTCGGTGGTCACCCGGATCCGCGTGGCCCTGCACGTGATCGCGCGACCAGGCCCTGGTCATCACGGTGTCGATCGGCTCACCGAGGATCGTCTCCTTCGCGCCCAGGGCCGTGTTGGACCTCATCCTGAGGTCCGCTCCCACCAGGTAGCTCTCCCCCGTCCTCCCCAGCCCGGCCCGCTGCTGCATGAGGGCGTCGATTCGATCCACCGGGAGCTGAACGGCCATCAGGCCGATCTTGTTCCCGCGCTCGTCGAGCAGCACGGACGCCAGGAATCCCGCCACGGCGCCCTGGGAGGGAGCGTAGCGCTCGAAGTCGGAGAAGGTCGTGTGCCCCGAGCTCAACGCCGCCTGACAGGCCCGAGCGAACTTGGTCTCCGACAGCTCGCCTCGAAACAGATTCGTGCCCAGGTCCGGTTCGCGCACCACGGTGAAGAGGATGTCGCCCTCGGCGCCGATGAGGAACACGTCGTAGTAGTCGTAGATCCGGCGGAAGGTGGTCAGGTCGGCGCCGTACTCGTCGACCAGCAGCTCCCATGGGTAGCTCCCCACGAACTCCCCCAGCTCCTCCCCGCTGGCGGCAAAGGCGTCCCGCAGTCCGGCCAGGAAGCGCGCGTTGGAGGGCGCGGACGCCTGGGCATCCAGGTCGGTCAACATCCTGAGGAAGAAGAAGCGGATGTACTCGGTCTTGAGCTCGGCCACCGACGTCAGCTCGTCCTGGACGGTCTCGATCAGGCTGTCGTGAGCGTTCCGATAGCTGATCAGGCTCAGAGCCGCGGCCGGGATCAGGGCCATGGCCAGGAAGCCGAAGAGCAGCGTTCGTCGCAGACTCCTGCGGAAGCGGGGTCGGGGGGCCGGCGTCCGGTCTTGCGGGGTCTCCATCGATCGATACCTCAGTCCACCGTGATGTCGGTGGCGAAGCGCTCGTCGGCGAAGGCGTCGATGTCGATGGGCGCGCTCAGGATCCCGCCCTCGACCGCCAGGTCCATGACCTGGCGCAGGCCGGCCTTGTCCAGGTTGAGGTTGCGGTAGTTGATCACGTCCAGGTCCAGCCGCAGGCTCTGGGTGATCGCCTCCTGGTTGTGCTCGGGGACGTGCTTCCGGATCATCTCGGTGAGGGCCAGCATGGCCGGTCCTCCGAGGAGGCCCGCATCCCGGTCGGCGCGTCGGGCCGCCTCCAGATCGAGCCCCGCCTGGTGGATGTAGTAGATGACCTCGCGCAGGGCCTCGGTCTTGTTGCGGATGCAATCATCGGTGGCGATGGCGATGCACTCCACGTGCCCCTTCGGCCAGCGCAGGACGTCCTTCGAGTACCAGGCCACGTAGCCGAAGCCGCCGGTCTCGACCACGTCCGCCCAGGGCAGGGACTGCTCGAAGCAGGCGGGGGTGGCGCGGCTGTTGTGGTGCTGGATGAAGGAAGGCGATTGGGGGGGCGGCACCTCGATGGCCACCACGTCCCGGTCCGGCCCCCTCCCCAGCCCCAGGGTCCGGCCGTGGTCTCGGAGGTACTTGTAGAGCACCACGGTGTGGGTCGCCTGCAGGTGGGGCACGCCGCACTCGATGGGGCGACCGGAGGCCCGGCTGGCCCCGTGCAGGGCGTCGGCCACCCGGGCATCGGGCCGGCGGTGGATGCGCTCGGCGGGGAGCCCCACCCGCTCGTCGAGCAGGCCGTTGATGGCCAGCGCATTGCCGTCCCGGTGCATGAGGCTGACCCACCGGAAGTCGGGCCGCTCGCGGTACATGTCCATGGCCTGCGGGCAGATGATGAAGGCCACGTCGGCCCGGCCCGACATGAAGCAGGCGCGCAGCAGCGGCCAGCTCTTCATCCTCTCGATCCGGTAGTCCGCGCGCTGCATCGAATCGCGGTACCGCTCGTAGGCGACGATCCCCGGGTAGTGGTCGGCCAGGGGGATGTAGATGGCCTTGATCGGCTGCTTGGCGTGGTCCTGGGGGAGGGGGGCGCCGATGAGGATCGAGCTGGAGAGGGCCAGGGCCAGGGCTGTCGGTGTCATCATTGCGGTCGGCGGCGGAGGCCGGACGGTGGAGGGCCGCCCGATCCCCGGGCGGGGAGGGTGGGGAGGAATGGACTGGTCGGGTGATCCGCGCCGTCTATCGGTCGGCCACCGAGCCCGCCGTAGGGCCCTGCCGCGACCGCTGGCCAGATCTGGGCGGGGGGAGAGCGCGTCCCGGTACTTCTGCCGACCCCGCTAGATACTCCTCGCCGGCGGAGCCCTGGAGCCGGGTCCTCCCCGGACCGGACCGGCCGTCACTCGCCGTCGTGCCGACCCGGCTCACGCGCGCCGCTGGGCGAGGCCTCGGTGAGACCGTCGCCGAGGTCCGCCCGCATGGCGTCCGCCAGGGCCTCGAGCCTCGCCACCACCTCGGGGAGCTCGGCCGACAGTTCGCACGTCTCGCCGACGTCCCGCTCCAGGTCGTAGAGCTCCAGGCCGGTGCGCGCGCCGTAGTCGTACTGGCCCGGGATCCCGCCGCTGCCGAGCTCGCGATCCCGCATGCTGCGGTAGCGGTGGGGGAAGTGGAGCTTGTAGCGGCCGCTGCGGACGGCCTCCAGGTCGTTCCCGCGGTAGTAGAAGAAGTAGGCCTCGTGGGGAGAGACCGCCCCGGGCCGGGCGGTGAGCAGCGGCCAGATGTCCCGCCCGTCGATGCGGCGTGGCGGCAGCTCGGCGCCGATCAGACCGGCCGCCGTGGGCAGCACGTCGATGGTCATGGCGGGCTGACGGCAGACGCTGCCGGCGGGGATGCGGCCCGGCCAGCGCGCCAGGAAGGGGACCCGCACCCCGCCCTCGAAGGTGGTGCCCTTGCCCTCCCGCAGCGGCCCCGCCGAGCCGCCGTGGTCGCCGTAGCTGAGCCAGGGCCCGTTGTCCGAGAGGAACAGCACCAGGGTGTGCCGGTCGATTCCCTCGCGCTCGAGCGCCGCCAGGACCTCGCCCATCGACCAGTCGATCTCCTCGATCACGTCCCCGTAGAGGCCGCCCCCGGAGGCCCCGCGCCGCTCCCCCGAGACGTGCAGCGGGACGTGCGGCATGGGGTGGGCCAGGTACAGGAAGAAGGGGCGGTCGGCGTTCTCCTCGATGAAGGCCACCGCGCGCTCGGTGAAGTCCGTCGTGAAGCGGCTCTGGTCGGTGTTGAGGCCCACCACCCGCTCGCCCTCCATGGTGGGCAGGTCCCCCCAGATGTCGGGGGACTCCGGGTGGTGGGGCCACATGTCGTTCGAGTAGGGGATGCCGTAGAAGCGGTCGAAGCCGTGCCGCGTGGGCAGGAACTCGGGGTGGTGGCCCAGGTGCCACTTGCCGAAGATGGCGGTGGCGTAGCCGCGCGAACGGGCGAGCTCCGCCAGGGTCGTCTCCTCGGCGTGGATGCCGCGCCGGCTGGCGGGCCCCAGGGCCCCGGTGATGCCCACGCGGTTGGGGTAGCAGCCGGTCAGGATCGCGGTGCGGGAGGCCGAGCAGACCGGCTGGGAGACGTAGAAGTCGGTGAAGCGGATCCCCTCCGCCGCCAGGCGATCGAGGTTGGGGGTCGAGAAGCCCCGCGCTCCCTGCACCCCGACGTCGGCCCACCCCTGGTCGTCGGTCAGCACGATGATCAGGTTGGGCGGGCGCGCCTCCATCCCCTCCCTATCGCGCTCCAGCGCGCCGCAAGAGGCCAGACCCACGAGAAACGCCGCCCCGGCCGCCCGTCCTGCGATCTTCATGATCCGGCGAGGATAGCGAGGAGGGCGCGCGGCGCGCGAGCTACTTCTCCTCGAGGTGCTCGCGCCAGGCCGCCAGGACCTCGGCCTCGCGCTCGCGCGAGATCCCCCCCAGGCCGGGCCGGCCGCCGAAGGCGTAGTCCGGGCGCGTCTCGCGGTGCCAGGCGACCGTGTCGCGCGCGCTGTCGGCCAGCGGGCGGAACTCCAGGCCCGCGGCCACCGCCTTGGCGGTCTCGACCAGGTGGAAGCCGGCGTACTCGCCCTCGGCCGGGAGCCACACCGGCATGTGGGTCCAGGGCTCGATCCCGGCCTCTTCCAGGAAGTCGGCCTCCACCCAGACGAAGCTGGCGTCCGTGGTGAAGGCGCCCTTGATCCCGTGGAGCAGCTCGGCCATGGAGAAGCGGCCCGGCGGGGAGATCGCGTTGAAGGTGCCGATCAGGCCCTCCTCGATGCAGCGGATGATCCACCCCCCCAGGTCGCGCACGTCGACGTACTGGACCGGATCGCTCCCGTCCCCGGGGGCCAGCACCTCCCCGCCCTCGGCCACGCGCGCCGCCCAGTAGGTGAAGCGATCGGAGCGGTCGAGGGGGCCCACCAGCAGCCCGGGGCGGATGACCGTGACCCGGCCGGGCATGGCCGCCTCGGCCGCGCGCTCGCAGCGGGCCTTCATCCCGGCGTAGTGGGCCAGCAACTCCTGGATGGTCGTCATGGTAGCCACCAGCTCGTCGGTGAGCTCCACCACCGGCGCGGTCTCATCGGCGTAGGGCACGCCGTGGTCGGCGTAGACCCCGACGGTCGAGAGGATGACGTACTGCCGCACGGCCTCGGCCAGCAGGGAGGCGGTCGCGTCCACGTGGGAGGGGACGTACGCGCTGGTGTCGATCACCGCGTCCCACTCGCGTCCCTGCAAGGCCTCGATGTCGTCGTGGCGGTCGCCCCGGAGCTGCTCCAGCTCGGGGAAGAGGTAGGGGTTGGTCCGCCCCCGGTTGAAGAGGGTCATCCCGTGCCCGCGATCGAGGGCTGCGCGCACGGTGGCCGGGCCGAGGTGGCCGGTCCCACCCAGGATGAGCAGGTCGAGCGGCTTCGACGCCGGCTCGGGAGAGGCGTCGTCCTGGGGCCGGGGCCGAGCCGATCCGCGGGCGACCCGGGTGCCGGCCGCGAGCAGGGAGCCGGCCGCGGCGCTGCGCAGGAAGGAACGGCGGGAGCTTCTCATCGCGAGCCTCCTTCGGGATTGCCGGAACTCGAGCGCTCGGGGACCCCCGCGCGCTGCGCGAGGGCACGATACTCCCGCGGCCGTCGCGGCTCGGTACCGCCGCGTGAGACCTCCGGATCGTCGGGCGATTCGGGGAACTCCCGTCGTAACCGTTCACGGCCCTCGTTCTGTTCTTTCTGAATGGTGGTCCTGAAACGGG
>CAZTTG010000045.1:0-9419 GCA_964615935.1 uncultured Planctomycetaceae bacterium
CGTTCGCAGCTGCCGCCCCTTCGGGGCTTGACCATTGCACCCATATCAGCCCGGAGCGCTCCCGGGGGGCTCCCCCGGCCGCCCCATCAGCCACCAGCGGAGCTCCGGCTCCTGGCAGAAGAGCAGGTAGCTCTGCCCGTCGCCGGCCCGCACCCGGAAGGCGCGGCCGTGCGGCTCGCGCCAGCGATCGAGGATCTCCACCACCTCCAGCTCGCGACCCTCGAGCTCGAAGCGGCGCGGCTCCTCCTCGCCGCGGCTCCCGGACCAGGCCGCGACCCGGATGGGGATCTCGTCGGAGCGCTCGCCGGACACGGCCGGAGTATACTCCCGGTCACCATGCGGGTCGGATTCGACGTCTCCCCCCTCTGCTGTCCCCACCCGCGCGGCGTGGTGCGGGCCACCGAGGGCCTGGTCGGCGAGCTGGAGCGACGCGGCGTGCTCGAGGTGGTGCGGCTGGCGCCCGAGCCGGGATGCAGCCTGCGCCTGTGGCGCCAGCACACCCTGCCCGGCCGCGCGGCGCACGAGGACCTCGCCGGCATCCACTCGCCGGTCTCCGCCTTCCCCCTGCGCGGTCCGGGGCAGCGGGTGCAGACGGTGCACGAGCTGCCCTGGATGCACGGCGCGAGGGAGGGGAGCGACGCGCGCCACCGGATCTGGGCCAGCCTGGGCCCGGCCCGCGCCGACGCGGTCCTGTGCCCCACGGAGCACGTCGCGCGGCAGCTCCGCGACTACGCGATCCTGGGAGCCGCCTGGATCCACTCCTGCCCCTGGGGGGTCGCGCCGGCGTTTCGCGGCGCGCCCCCCTCCGAGGACGCGCGGCGGGCCCTCCTCGATCGCATCGGAGCGGGCCCCGACCCCATCGCCCTGTGCCTGGGCGCCGTCCGGCCCAAGAAGAACCTCGCCGCCCTGCTGCGCGGGATGGGCGAGCGGCTCGCGCGCGGCGGGGATCGGATCCAGGTGGTGGTCGCCGGCGAGTCGAGCCCTCAGCTCGCCCGGGACCTCGAGCTGGCCCGCGAGCTCGGCGTCGCGAGCTGGATCCGCGCGCCGGGTGCGATCGACGAGGCCGACCTCCCCGCGCTGCTGCGCGCCAGCGCGGTGGTGCCGGTGCTCTCGACCACCGAGGGCTTCGGCCTACCGGTCCTGGAGGCCCTGGCCTGCGGCGCGCCGGTGGTGGTCCCGCGGGACTCGGCCCCGGCGGAGGTGGCGGGCGAGGCCGGCATCGCGGTCGATCCCGCGGATCCGGCCACGGTGGCGGACGGCCTGGAGCTCGCCCTGAACGCCGACGATGCGCTGCGCGGGAAGATGCGCGCGCGCGCGGAGCACCTCTCCTGGACGCGTTGCGCCGAGCAGGTCGAGGAGCTCTGGAGGGAGCTGGCGGCGCGCTAGCCTCAGCGCGCCGAACCCATGCTGCGGCGCTCGCGGGTCTGGCGCTCCGGATCGAAGACGAAGTAGTCGGTGATCTCCCGCGAGTAGGTGTGCAGCGAGAAGGCCAGTCCCGTCCCGACGTTGCGCACCTGGTGGATCTCCTGACCCGGGCCGCAGGTGGCCGCCGGCGAGCAGGCATCGAGGTGGACGGTGGGGCCCTCGCGCAGCGCGGCGCGGGCGGGGTCCCGATCGGATTCGTCCAGCTCCCAGCCGGTCACCTCGAGCTCCCCGCCCAGGCACTGGACGACCCCGCAGGCCCCGCCGTGGTCGTGGACGGGAGACGCCTGGCCGGACCTCCACACCATCAGGTAGACCACCACGCCGGTCTCCGGGCAGCGGTGGAGGCGGTGCCGGGCGTAGGTCTCCTCGGCCGGCTCGAGCGCGGCGTCGGGGAAGCTCGCGCGATCGACGGCGTGCTCCGAGATCCAGGCGGCGGCGGCCGCGAGCCCGCCCTCGCGCTCGGCCCGCGCCACCTCGGCGGCGGCCCCCTCGCAGAAGGCCCGGACCTCGGGTGCGAGCTGCAGTGCGTCGGCGGTCACTTCACGTCCCTCCGGGGAAGCTCCTCACGCTAGCAAGGGACGCGCGGGCCCGCGACGCTCCGGCCGGGAAAAGGGCCCGCCCGGGCCGGTTCCACTCCCTCCCGGGCGGAGCTACCATCGCCCGGGGGCGGAGGGAGGAGACCATGGACGGAGGAGGGCACTGCGAGGAGCGGCCGGCGGGGCGCGCCCGGCTCGTCGGCCGGCGCCTGCTGGCCTTCGGCCTGGACTGGTGCGCCATGGCCCTGTGGGGGGGCGCCGTCTTCCTGGCGGTGATGCTCGCCACCGGAGGCGATCCCCCCGCGCCCTCGGGCCCCTGGTCCGGGCAGGCGATCGGCTTCCTCGCGATGACCCTCCCGGTCCTCCTGTACTTCGCCCTCTTCGAGCGCTCGAGGTGGCGCGCGTCCCCGGGCAAGCGGCTCCTGGGCCTGAAGGTCGGCTGCGAATCGGGCGAGCGCCTGCCCTTCGCCCGCGCGCTCCTGCGCAACGCGATCAAGCTCGCGCCCTGGGAGCTCGGGCACACCGCGGCGCACCAGTCGTTCTTCGCCCGCGAGGGATCGCCGGCGCTCTGGATCTGGCTGACGGCGGCGGGGGCGATGATCGGTCCCCTGTGGTGGATCGCGGCCATCCACGCGAGCGGCCGGGCGCCCTACGACCGCCTCGCCGGAGCGAGGGTGAGGTAGCCGTGGAGGGGAACGCCGACAGGGGACCGCGGGTCCTGCTCTCCGGGGTGCTGCTGGGCCAGCCGATGGGCGGCGTGCGGCGCCACAACGCGGAGCTCCTGCCGCGGCTCGCCGAGCGCATGGCGCGGGAGGGCTGGAGCCTCGCGGTGCTGGAGGGCCGCGAGCCCCTGGCCCTCGATCTCCCGCCGAGGGTGGAGCGGCTGCCCTCGGCGGTCCCGGCGCGCCCGGCGGTGCTGCGCGCCGCGCTCGAGGGGCGGGCGCTGCGCGGCGCCCTGGACCGGGCCCGCGCCGCCGGCCGCCCCTTCGATCTCGTGCACACCGCGCACCTGCCGGCGCCGCGGGGGTTGCCGGTGCCCTACGTCCTGACCCTGCACGACCTGCGCAGCCTGGAGCTCGCGACCACGCCGCTGGCTCGGCGCCTGATCGCCGGGAGCGTCGTGGGAGGGGCGGTGCGGGGCGCCGCGGCGGTGATCTGCGTGAGCGAGACGGTCCGCGCGGCGATCCTCGAGCGCTTCGGGATCGAGCCCGAGCGGGTGGCGGTCGTGCCCAACGCGGCCGACCACTTCGAGCCCGCCCCGCGACCGCCGGACGAGGACGGCTCCGGCCGCTACCTGCTGCACCTGGGTCACCTCGAGCCGCGCAAGAACCTGGCCCTGCTGATCGAGGCCCTGGCCGCGGACGCGGACCTGCCGCCCCTCGTGCTGGCCGGCGCGTCCAAGGCCGGCGAGGGCGAGCGATTGATGGAGATCGCGCGCGCGCTCGGCGTGGCGGACCGCGTCGCGTGGAACGGCCCCTTTGAGGACGGGGAGCTGCCGGCGCTCCTGGCGGGGGCCGCCTGCCTGGTGATGCCCTCGCGGCTGGAGGGCTTCGGCATCCCGGTGCTCGAGGCCCGGCGCGCGGGGGTGCCGGTGGCCGTCGCCCGCGCCGGGGCCCTGCCCGAGGTGGCGGGCGAGGGAGCGCCGCTCTTCGAGCCGGACGACGCCGCGGACTGCGCGCGCGCGATCGCCCGGGCGATCCAAACGGAGCCGGCCGAGCTGGAGGAGGCGCGGCTCGCGGCGGAGGCCTTCCGCTGGGACGACTCGGCCAGGCGCTGGCTCGAGGTCTGGCGCGCCGTCCTCGGAGGGGGAGGCGGCGAGGCTCACCCCCCGGGCGGCTGATCGGCGGCGCGGCCCCCACCGCCCTCCGCCGCCGGCGCGGTCCGCTCCAGGAGCTCCTCGATCTCGGCGCGCCGCTCGTCGTGGGCGGCGTCGAGCTGCTCGAGCTCGCGAGCGCTCGGCCTGGCCGGATCGCGGCGCTCCTCGTGCGCGGCGTCGCAGCGCTGCAGGGCGGCGAGCAGATAGAGGGCGGCGCGCCCCGGACGCTCGGCCTCGAGCAGGAGCTCGCCGGTGATCCGCCAGGCGCGGTGGACGCCCGACGCGCATCCCCCGCAGGGCGCCCGCCGGTCGCCGTCGCAGCGAGGACAGGCCGCCCGGGCGCGCCCCCGGGCCTCGCAGCCCTCGCAGGGCACCCGGCCCTTGCGCTTGCAGGTCTCGCAGGGGAGCAGACCCTTGCCGCGGCAGTGATCGCAGGTCCCCGACTGCCCGTAGAAGTGGTCCAGGTTGCCCGAGGACCCGCACTTGCGGCAGCCGATCTTCTTCAGCCCCTCGCAGGCGGGGCAGACCACCGAGGTCGAGAGCTCCGCCGCCGCCTCGGGCTCCTGGAAGGCCTCGGTGCGGATCGGAGCGGAGAGCAGGAGCAGGAGCAGGATCGCGAGCCTCATGGCGCCTCCAGGGTACTGCGTCCGCGCTAGCGAGGCTCCTGCGGCGCCGACCGGCGCTTGCGATCCGCGTCCACCGAGCGGTAGAGCTCGGCCAGCTCGACCCGGCCCATCTGCTCGAAGACGGCCGCCATCTCCAGGAGGTCGCGCTGCCCCCTGACCAGCCACCGGCCGTCGGAGAGGCGCGCGCAGGTCGCCCACTTCGGGTTCATCAGCCCGACCGCCTCGACGTCGGCCAGGATCCGATCCAGGCTGGGCGGCCCGAGGTAGATCGCCACGAGCTGGCTCTCGGCGTCCAGCAGCAGGCCGGTGGGCAGGGGGATCTGGCCGTGACGGCGCAGGACCCCCATGAGCAGGACCTGGAGGGTCTCCCGGCAGGGGCCGTCCAGGGCGCCGGCGGTCGAGGCGAAGTCGAGGTCCCGCGCGAGCTGGCGAGCCCGGGCGATCTCTCCGCCGCTCTCGTCCACCGTCATGGGCACGACCGTGAGACCCACCCCGGCCAGCTCCTCGCGGCGGCGCCACATCTCCCCGAGCTGCTGCCGGCAGACCTCCGACGAGCTCGACCAGAGCTGGATGAGCAGGGGGGTGCCCCGCAGATCCTCCACCCGGCGCCGGGGCTCCTCGTCGGAGGGGAGCACCAGGGGGCCCATCGGCAGCTTGTCGGTCAGGACCAGCCGGCGCACGGCGGTCTCGGACCGCCGGGCGGTCTTGGGCTCGAGGCCGTCCAGGCATCCGGAGGCGGCCAGCTCGACCTCCTCCAGCCGGCGGCTGCCCTGCACCAGGCGGTAGTGGGCGCCGGCGGCGACGTCCTCGAAGGTCTCCACCTCGCCGTCCGGCCAGGTGATGCGCAGGGACTGCACCTCCTCGGCCTCTCCCAGCCCGAAGTGGAGCCGGCGCGAGGCCTGGGCCAGGTAGCCCTCGGCGGAGTAGACCCGCCGGAGCAGGCGGCGGCCGTCGAATTCGACCTCCACCAGCGCCCCGATGGCGTCCCGCCCAAAGAGGCGGGGGGTCTCCCACCCGCGGGCGCGGGCTTCCAGCTGAACGCTGAGGAAGCCCCCCGGGGTGCTGCAGACGTTGCGCAGCAGCCGCAGCCGGGGCGCGGTGCGGTTCTTGATCAGGAGGTCCTGGCGGCCGTCGCCGTCCCAGTCCAGCTCCACCGCGCAGCGCGCGTCGTCCATGAAGTCGGCGCCGATGGCGGCGGAGACGTCGGTGAACTCGAGGCCGCCCAGGTTCAGGTAGGCGTAGTTCTCCTCGTGACCGCTCCAGGAGATCCCCTGGAACTGCTGCATGAACTGCACCGCGCTCCAGGCGTCGCGGTAGGCCTCGGTGGCCATCTCGTCGGGCGGCGACTGCGAGCACACCCGCCGCCAGAAGTAGCTGGAGAGGTCGCCCGGCTGCCGGCGGCTGGTGATGAAGCCGTTGGGCACGTAGATGTCGTCCAGGGCGTCGTTGTTGAGGTCCACGAAGATCGCGCTCCAGGCCCAGCCCCCCACCCAGACCCCGGCCTCGCGGGAGGCCTCGTACCAGGTCCCGTCACCCCGGTTGAGCAGCAGCGAGTTGCCCCCCGAGTGCTCCAGGTAGTAGGGGTGCAGCTCCCGGTGCCGGCCCTCCATGAAGCGGTCGGGCTGGCTGGCGGTGCGCAGGCCGGCGGCCGCGAACATGTTGGTGATGTAGAGGTCCAGGTCGCCGTCCAGGTCCACGTCGGCGCAGGTGGCGCCCATGCCCGAGGCCAGGTCCTGGGCCCCCATCTCCGGCGCCGCGTTGTGGAAGCGGCCGCTCTCGTTGCGGTAGAGCTGGTTGGGCCCGAAGTCGTTGGTGACGTACAGGTCCAGGTCGCCGTCGCCGTCGAAGTCCTCCCAGATCGAGGTCAGGCTGAAGCGCCGGTTGTCGTCGTCCAGCCCCACCTCCTCGGTGGCCAGGGTCCACTCCAGCGGGCCCTCGCAGCGCCAGTAGACGTTGGACGCGCCGTTGTTGGCGTCGTGGTAGGGAGCCGGGGCCCCGCTCATGACCCCCCCGCCGGTGTACCGACAGCCGTAGAGGTCCAGGTCGCCGTCCCCGTCCGCGTCGGCGGCGCTGAGGGTGTAGACGTCCCCGCCGGGCTCCTCGATGCTCAGCCAGACCCGGTGCTCCTCGTCGGCCGGGAACGCCCCCTGTCCGTCGTTGAGCGCGACCAGCACGTTGGGCCCCACCCCCGCCACCAGGTCCTGGTCCCCGTCGTCGTCCAGGTCCAGCAGCAGCGCGTGCCGGGTGTTGTTCAGGAAGTCGACCCCGGCCTCCTTGGAGCGGTCGACCACCCGCCCGTCGGGCGTGCGGATCAGCAGGCGGTTGGGGAGCCCCCCCTGCTGGCACATGTAGATGTCCTCCAGCCCGTCCCCGTCCACGTCGCCGATGGCCAGGCCCTGCATGCCCAGGAAGCTGCCGCCCATCAGGTGGTCCATGCGCTGATGGTAGTCGTCCACGCCCTTCAGGAGCTCCTCCTCCCAGAAGTCGAGGCCCCCGAAGGCGTGCTCGGTGTGCTCCTCGAAGAGCGTGGTTCCCGCGAACACCTTGTCGAGGGACTTCAGCTCGAGCTCGGAGAGCAGGGCCCTCTCCCCGCCGCCCTCCTCGATGACCGACCAGCTCGCGCTCCACTCCGCGTTGATCTGCATCGGGCGCCCGCTCCGGGGGGCGTCCAGGTGGATCTGGACGTCGGTCGTGAAGTGCTGATCGTCCTCGAGCTCGATGCCCGTGATCATCACGTGGCTGCGCCACTCGGTGGCGTCTTCGGCGGGCCTGAGCAACTCGGAGACGAGCCGGGGTAGCTCGCTCGCCGGGTGCAGGCTCGGGTCGAGGGTCTTCGCCCGCGTCACCACGAAGCCGGGGACCTCCAGGGGTGGCCCGCTCTCGGCGGGAATCAGGGAGGTCGAGCCGCGGAAATCCTCTGCCAGCAGCGCCCCGAGATCGGCCTCGTCGGGGCGCAGGAAGGCCTCCAGAAGCTCGTCCAGCGCGCCGCGGGCGAGGTCGTGCAGCACCTCGCTCCGCCAGCCGTCGTAGGCCGGATCCAGCCGCTTCAGCTCGTCCAGCAGGGCCTCCGTCAGGGGCGGCGCCAGGGCCTCGAAGAGCACCGGCAGGTCCTCGTCGCGTACGGGCTCCAGGACCGTCTCCACGTCGGGCCGTTCCGCCGGAGGGGGTCCCGCGGGCTCCTCCCCGCAGGCGCCGGCGAGCGCGGCGATGAGGAGGATCGGCAGGGATCGAGGGGCCGATGAGAAGCGCTTGGTGTTGGACGGGAGCATGGCGGTCCTTCGACGCGCGGGGCCTTCGACTCGCGGGGGGCAGGGGGGCGACAGAATAGAGGAGCGGCGCCCCGTCTGCACGGATGCAGGGCGGGACGCCGCTCGAAGGGAGGAGTACTCGCGTGGCTCTAGGCGGTCACCAGAATCCGGGAGAGGTCCTCCTGGGCGCTGCGGCTGGCCAGGCGCAGGTCGAACTTCTCCTGCAGGACCTGGAAGACGCCCGGGGACACGAAGGCCGGCGCGTTGGGGCCGATGGTGATGCCCTTGACTCCCAGCGCGAGCAGGGTCAGGAGGACCGCCACGGCCTTCTGCTCGAACCACGAGATCACCAGCGTGAGGGGCAGGTCGTTGACCGAGCAGTCGAAGGCCTCGGCCAGCGCCAGCGCCACCTGGATGGCGCCGTAGGCGTCGTTGCACTGCCCCATGTCCAGCAGGCGCGGCAGGCCCAGCAGGGTGCCGTAGTCGTGATCCCGGATGCGGAACTTCCCGCAGCCCAGGGTCAGGATGAAGGAGTCCTCCGGGGCGCCCTGGGCGTAGTCGGAGAAGTAGTTGCGGCCGGGCTCGGCGCCGTCGCAGCCGCCGATGAGGAAGAAGCGGCTGATCTTGCCGGTCTTGACGGCCTCCACGATCTGGTCCGCCAGGCCCAGGATGACGGAGTGGTGGTAGCCCACCTGGCTCTCGCCCTGCGGGCTCTCGGGGAGCGGCTGGCAGGCCTTGGCCTTCTCGATCAGCGGGGCGAAGTCGTTGGTCTGGAAGCGATGGCCGCCGGGCACGGCGGTCACGCGCGAGGTGAACACGCGATCGGCGTACTCCTCCTTGGGGTGCAGGATGCAGTTGGTGGTGGCCAGCACCGGCCCGCTGAAGCGGGCGAACTCCTTCTTCTGCTTCTGCCAGGCTCCGCCGAAGTGCCCCGCCAGGTGGGGGTGCTTGCGCAGCTCGGGGTACATGTGGGCGGGCAGCATCTCGCCGTGGGTGTAGACGTTCACGCCGGTGCCGGCGGTCTGCTCGAGGAGGTCGGAGAGGTCGACCATGTCGTGCCCGGTGACCAGGATGCCGGGCCCGGCTGCGGTGCCCTCCTTGACCGTCGCCGGCGATGGCTGGCCGAAGCGCTGGACGTGTCCGGCGTCGAGCATCTGCATGACCCGCAGGTTCTTGCGGCCGCACTCGAGCACCAGCTCCAGGTGGCTCTCCAGGTCGAAGTTCACGTTGGTGACGGTGGCGAAGAGGGCCTCCTCCACGAAGGCGCTCACCTCCTCGTCCACCTGGCCCAGCCGACGGGCATGGTGCGCGTAGGAGCACATGCCCTTCAGCCCGTAGAGCAGTAGCTCCTGCAGCGATTGGATGTCCTCGTCCTTCCCGCACACGCCCGGGCTCTGCTGGCAGCCGGTTCCGTGGGAGGTCTGCTCACACTGGTTGCAAAACATGTCTGTAGTTCCTCAATTATTGTCGAAGGGATCCCGTCCTCGCGGGGACGGGGGGATCAGCCCATTCCGGGGCGCCGCGCCGATTCCGGCGAGCGCGCTTCCTCGTTCACCTGGAGGACGCACCCGTCGTGTCCGACCACGACGTCGGTGATGGGGTGCGAGGTGCCGGCCAGCTCGCGGGCCTGCTGCGCGAGCTGGAGCAGGCCGCCGCAGCAGGGCACCATCATGCGCGCGACCGTCAGGCCGGTCACTCCGGCGCGCTGCAGCATGGCCGCCAGCTTCTCGAGGTAGCCGGTCTGGTCGTCGAGCTTGGGGCAGGCCAG
>CAZTTG010000045.1:9519-51984 GCA_964615935.1 uncultured Planctomycetaceae bacterium
CGCCTTGCCGTCCACGAGCTGGATGGCCCCCTCGGCGCAGGAGGTGACGCAGTCGCCGCAGCCGTCGCACTTCTCCTCGTCGATCTCGACGATCTTCCGCATGAGCTTGCCGTTGTTCCGCATGTCGCGCTCCCTTCGGTTCCGTCCGGTCTCCGGCGGCCCTACCCCGCCGCCGGGGCCCGATACCATCGGCCGGGGGGGCCCGGCGCTCCTTGACCCAGGTCAAAAGCGGCCGCATTCTCTCGGCCGCGGCCGGGCGGACCCTGCGACCCCGGTCCCCCGGAGGAGCCCGAAGCCGATGGAGCCGACCCGCGAGATCCTGACCGCCTGCCGCTTCTTCGCCGACGTGCGCGGCGAGTCGCTGGAGCGGCTGGTGGGCATGGCCCGGCTGGTCCACCTCGCCAAGGGCGAGCTGGCCTTCCGCCAGGGGGACCCCTGCCCGGGCGTCTTCGCGGTGGGCTCGGGCACGGTCCGCCTCTTTCGGACCGCCCCCAGCGGCAAGGAGCACGTCCTGCACTTCGCCGAGCCGGGGGCCACCTTCGCCGAGGTGGCCGCCATCGGCGGCTTCGCCTGCCCGGCCTTCGCCGAGGCCACCAGCGAGGCCACCTGCGCGCTCCTGCCCCGGGACAGCTTCGCCCGGGCGCTCCAGGAGGACCACGCCCTCTGCCTGCAGCTCATGGGCAGCATGGCGTCCTGGGTGCGCCACCTGGTGGGGCACCTGGACGACATCGTGCTGCGCGACGCCGCCGGCCGCCTGGCGCAGCGCTTCCTTCAGGCCTGCGGCCCGGAGCGGGACACCTTCGCCCTGGGGAGCCTGAAGAAGGACCTGGCCAGCCACCTGAACCTGACCAGCGAGACCCTCTCCCGCACCCTGGCGCGCCTGACCCGCGACGGGCTGATCGAGCCGCTCGCCGGCGGGCGCCTGCGCATCCTGAGCCGCGAGGGCTTGCGCGACCTGGCCGACGGCGCGAGCTAGACGGCCCTCCCGCGACGGCGGCGCCGGATCAGCCAGGCGATCCCCGCCAGCCCGGCGAGCGGCATGAGCACCATGCTCCCGATCTGGCCCCAGGCGGACATCAGGAGGATCTTGTGCACCAGGCCGTGGTGCGCCTCGCGGTCGGTCGGCAGGGCGCCGGCGGCATCGGCCACGTGGTGCAGGAGGCTCACCGCCAGGGACTCGGTGGGGATCTCCTGGTGGCAGGAGAGGCACAGCCCCTGCCGGTCCATGTTGGCGCGCTCGCGGCCGTCGAGGGGGCGCGAGCCGCTGAAGTGGTGCCCCACGGTCTGGAGCTGGCGGCCGTCCTCGGTCACGAAGCGCGACCAGTCGGCCTCCAGGCCGGGGATCGCCTCGATCTGCGTGCGCGCGCTCCTCGGGAGGATCTCGCCGGTGGCCGTCATCAGGTCCACCGTCAGGGCCTGGTCCCAGGGCCGGTGCAGGCGGCCGCCCGCGATTCCGTGGCCCAGGGCCTTCTCGGAGAGGTGGCAGGACTCGCAGGTGCGGGCGCGGCCCATGGTGTGCGGCTGGACCGGGCTCATGTCGAGGGAGAGCTGGCCCTGCGGGCCGGAGCCCTCGCTCCCGGGCGGGGTGCGGAAGATCCGATTGGCGACGAGCGCCTGGCCGCCCTCGCCGACCACCGTGACCGACACCTGGCAGCCGGGCATGGCGGGCGTCACGCGGCCCTCGCCGTTGACCGCCAGGGGCGGGTCCTCCCAGCGCATGTAGGAGCGCTGCTCCTCGATCCGGCCGGGGACGAGGGTGGAGTAGCCCTCCTCTCCGGAATCCGCGGCCCGACCGGCGCTCGCGTGCTCGTGCCCGGCGGCCACCCAGTCGAAGCTCCGGCTCTCCTGCGAGTAGTCGATCTTCACGTGGCAGCCGTAGCACTGGGGAGCCCAGCTCGCGTGGCAGGCGTAGCACTCCATGGACTCGAGGTGCAGGTCCACGGCGCACATGGCCACGTAGGGCTCGACTCCCAGGGCGTCCTCCTCCAGCAGGAGCTTGAGCGGGCTGAGCTCGAGGTCCGCGCCGCCGGCGGTGTGGACCAGGACGCGATCGCCGGCGCGCACCACCTCGGGCAGGGGGTTCCCCCGCGCCGTGAGCAGGTAGCCGTCGCCGGGGGCATGGACGGTCCCCTGCTCGAGGGGCTCCGGCAGCTCGCGGGCCACGCCGCGGGGATCCCCGCGCATCGGCGGCGGGCCGAACTCGTCCTGGAAGCCCAGGGGCAGCTCCCAGGGGAAGGCCTCCGGGGTCCCGTGGCAGTCGGCGCACTCGATCTCCACCTGGGCCAGGTTGGCGCAGGCCAGGAAGCCGTCGCCGTGGACGTCGAGGGAGGTGTGGCAGTCCTGGCAGATCATGCCGCGCTGGTAGTGGACGTCCTCCTGCATGGCCAGGTAGTGCTTGGTGTGCAGCTTCGGCTGCGGTCCCCCGTCCTCGGCCCAGGGCGAGGTGAAGGCGCTCTCCATCAGGCCCTGGAAGGAGACGCCGATGCGCTTGCCGCGGTCGTGGCAGGTGGTGCAGGTCTCCACCGGGATGCCGCTCCAGGTCGCCCCGTGAGCGCTCACGCTGGCCTCGCGCGTCGCCTGGATCGAGTGGACCAGGGCGTGCCCTGGCCGGTCCTTCGGGATGCTCTCGTCGCCGCCCTCGTAGAGGCCCTCGTTGCCGTAGGGCAGGTGGCAGGCGGAGCAGCCCATGCCGCGCCAGTCGCCGCGCTCCGCCCGCCCCCGCACCGCCAGGTGGCAGCGCTGGCACTCGGTGCGGATGTAGGTGAAGGCCGCCAGCTCGGGGTGCTCGTCCAGGACGCCCGGGTCGGCGGGCGCCTCGGGCACGGTCTGCAGGGCGTCGGGGAAGACCCCGGGCTCCTTCCGCCTCAGCCGCTCCATGTACGCGCGGTAGGCCTCGGTGCCCAGCCGCTGTTCCGGGTCGGCGGGATTGCGGGCGTCGTAGTTGCCCCACCGATGGACGTAGTCGTCGGGCAGCCCGAAGGCCCAGGCCACGCCCTGGATCTTGCCCGCCTCGGTCATCATCAGGCTGTTCCACTGCGTCGCCACGTGGCGGGGATGGCAGCGGCCGCAGGTGTGCTCGTTGACCCAGGGGCTGCCCGGATCGGGCCAGAAGGCCTCGCCGTCGTGGGCCAGCTCGGCGGTCGTCGCGGAGGCATCCCCTCCGTGGCACACGACGCAGCCGGCGGGATCGCCGCGCTCGCGGCCCAGCGCGAGGATCTGCTGCATCATGGGAGAGCCCGCCTCGCGGATGGGCTCGATGCCGCCGTGGCAGGTCAGGCAGCCCGAAGGGACGGGCTCGGGCTCGGAGGTCTGGGCCAGCGCCGGGTGGAGCGCCAGAAGCGCGATCGGGAACAGGGCGGCGGCTCGCATCGGCTATCTCGGCGGCAGGCCGTCCTGCCCCGCGCGGTCCTCCAGTACCCGACGCAGCCAGTCCTGCGGATAGCCCACCCCGCGCCCCTCCACGTAGCCATCGTTGTACTTGCCCAGCAGGTGCTCACCCAGATCGCGCCACCGAGACACCAGGAGCTCGGCGTGGCTCACGGAGTAGTCGGTCAGGTAGCGGACTGCCAGCTCGGGATCCCGCTCCACCAGCGCGGCCGCGGTCTCCTCCACCGCCGGCTGCAGGGCCAGGTAGTTGCCCTCGATCTCGCTCTGCACCGCCCGGACGTCCTCGATCATGCGCGAGTACATCAGGTTGGAGTAGTTGGCCACGAAGCTGAAGGTCCACCAGGCGGAGTCCCGGTCGAAGACGCCGCGCTCGGCCAGGGTGTAGGAGCGCGGCAGGGCATCGATGCAGCAGTAGAAGGGCGTGTAGCAGGCGAAGTCCGTGTCCTCCGGGCTGTACCACATGAGGCCGCCCACCGGGTCGGGCAGCCAGGCGCGCGACTGGCTGACGAAGGAGTAGATGGTGTGGTGGGTGGAGATGGGGCGGTTCCAGCAGTGCTCCTCGCCGTCCACCTCCCAGGTCAGGGGTCGCACGCGGTGAGGGCTGCCGAAGGGCCCGGCCGCCAGGCCGCGGGTCATGTCGATCTCGGTCCCCTCGTAGTGATCGCGCATCAGGGCGAAGACGTCGGCCACCGAGAGCTTGCGATCCGGCGCGATGGTCAGCGGGTAGCGCTCGGCGCCGGAGACGCCGAGGCAGTAGTCGGCGCTGAGCCCCAGCGAGGGGGCCGCCCGGCGGAAGAGGCTCCACACCCGCGCCTCGCTGATGCGCAGGGAGACGGGCGTCGGCGGGCAGTAGACCTCGCAGAAGCGGAAGGGCTCGCCGGAGTCGGGGTCCCAGTACCCCTTCTCCACGGCGAAGGAGATGGCCTTCTCCGAGCGCAGGCAGCGGTCGGGGTGCTCCGGCGGGAGCTCGCCGATGCGGGCGCGGTTGGCGTGGGCCGAGACGTGCCCGTCGGGCACGCGCACCGCCACCCAGTGCGCGCCCTCGCCGCCCGGCCCGGGGCCGATCATCTCCAGGATCCAGGCCTCCTGCGGGTCGCCGATGGAGAAGGACTCGCCCGAGGAGCGGTAGCCGTGCTCCGCCACGAGGCCGGTCATGACCGCGATCGCCTCGCGCGCCGTGCGGGCCCGCTGCAGGGCGAGCTGCATCAGGTGCCAGTAGTGCAGGCCGCCCTGCGGGTTCACCAGCTCGGGGCGGCCGCCGAAGGTCGTCTCCCCGATGGCGAGCTGGTGCTGGTTGACCAGTCCCACGACGGCGAAGGTGTGCGGGACCTGGGGGATGGTCCCGTCGGACATGCCCTCGACGAAGGTCCCCGGCTCGTGATCGGCGGCCGGGGTGCGGCGCAGGCGGGAGACGCCCACCCCGTCGCAGGTGTAGGTGATCATGGTCGAGCCGTCGGTCGAGGCGCCCGGGCTCACCAGCAGGCTGGTGCAGGCGTCGCTTTCCGCCTCGAGGCCGGTCGCGGCCTGGAGGGCGGCCGCCAGGAGCGCGGTGCAGACGGGGGCCATCGCGGTCGGTCGCCAGCTTCTCATGGGGTGCGTCCTTCTGTGCTCGTCGGCCTCGATGCGCGTGCGACGAGCATCCTACCGCGATTGCCCTCGGGCACGCTTGAGAATGCCCCGAGCGCGGCGCAGAATCGCGCGCTCCGGGGCGTTCCCCCTCGCGACGAGAGCGGATTCAGACAGAGCGGTTACGAAGGAGACGGCAGATGGCGGCGAGACCTCTCAACGTCGGCTTGGTCGGTGGAGGCGGCGGCGCGTTCATCGTCCACCCTCACCAGCGCGCGATCCACTTCGACGGGACCCGGCGGGTGGTGGCCGCCGCCCTGCACCCCGATCCGGCGGTGGCGATCGAGGAGGCCGAGAGCTGGCCCTTCCCCATCCGGGGCTACGGGAGCTACGACGAGATGATCGCGGCCGAGTCCGGCAAGCCCGCCGGCGAGGGTCTGGACTACGTGCTCATCGTCACGCCCAACCACGTGCACTTCGATCCGGCCATGAAGTGCATCGAGGCCGGCATCCCGGTCTTCTGCGAGAAGCCCCTGACGCTGACCCTGGAGGAGGCCGACGGCCTGGTCGAGGCGGTGCGGCGCCACCGCATCCCCTTCGGCGTGGCCCACACCTACCTGGGCCACTGGACCAGCCGCTTCTCGCGCTTCATCGTCCGAAGCGGCCTCATCGGCGACGTGCGCTGGGTGGACTCCTACTACCTGCAGGGCTGGCTGGCGGGCCGCACCGAGGACCAGGGCGTGGTCCAGGCCGAGTGGCGGGTGGACCCGGCGCAGGCCGGCGCGAGCTGCTGCGGCGGCGACATCGGCACCCACGCCCTCATGCAGCTCCGCTACGTCACCGGCCTGGAGGTCGAGCGCCTGCGGGCCCAGCTCGAGACCTTCGTGGAGGGGCGGGCGCTCGACGACCACTTCACCACCTACTGCGAGCTGGAGGGGGGCGCCCGGGCCCTGGTGCGGGCCACCCAGATCGCCATCGGGCACAAGAACGACCTGGGGATCGAGGTCAACGGCACCAAGGGCTCGCTGGCCTGGGTGCAGGAGGAGCCCGAGCAGGTCGTCATCCGGCTCCCCGACCAGCCCGACCGCACCTACTGGCGCGCCGCGGTCTCGGCCAACGACGGCTTCCTGGGCGACCTGCCCGAGGACCTGATGGCCGAGCCCAACATCCCGCCCGGCCACCCGGAGGCCTTCCACGACGCCTTCGCCCGCCTGCACCGCTGCTTCGAGGAGGACGTGCGCACCTGGCGCGACGGCCGTCCCTTCGACTGCGACGGCTCGAAGTACGCCAACGTCGAGGACGGGCGGATGGGGATCGCCTTCGTGGACGCCGCGGTCCGCAGCCACGCGGCGGACGGCGCCTGGGTGGAGATGTGAGTCCGATCGAGCGGAGGAGCGAATCGTGAAGGAAGTCATCGCCGACGGGGATCTCGTGGCCCACTGCGGGCTCTACTGCGGCGCCTGCCGCAGGTACCTCAAGGGGAGGTGCCCGGGCTGCCACGAGAACGCCAAGGCCACCTGGTGCAAGGTGCGCTCCTGCTGCCAGGAGCACGGGTGGACGAGCTGCGCGGACTGCGAGGAGCACGCCGACCCGAACGACTGCGGCCTGTTCAACAACGTCTTCGCCCGCCTGTTCGGGCTGGTCTTCAACTCCGACCGCCGGGCCTGCATCCTCCGGATCAAGGAGGTGGGCGTCGCGCCCTTCGCCGAGGAGATGGCGCAGAAGGGGAAGCAGAGCCTGCCGCGCAGGAAGCGCGTCTGACCCGCGCGGGCGGCCCGGGGGCCGAACACCATGAGATGTCTCATCGTCACGCTGGCTCTCCTGAGCCTCGGCGGTCTCGCGCGCTCGGAGGCCGGCCAGGGCGGCGATCGGGAGCCCGCCCTCCGCCTCACCGATCTCCGCTGCGAGTACCTCGAGAACCCCCTGGGCATCGACGTCGCGCGCCCCCGCCTGAGCTGGAAGCTGGCGGCGGTCGATCCCGGGGAGCGGGGGCTTCGCCAGAGCGCCTATCGCGTCCTGGTCGCCTCGAGTCCGGCGCTCCTCGCGCTGGACGAGGGGGACCTGTGGGACTCGGGGCGCGTGGGCTCCTCCCGCAGCGTGCACGTCGAGTGGGAGGGCGTTCCCTTGCGTTCGCGCATGGCGTGCTGCTGGAAGGTGCGCGCGTGGGACGGGGACGGCGAGCCCTCGGACTGGAGCGAGGTCGCGCGGTGGAGCATGGGCCTGCTGGATCCCTCGGACTGGTCGGCGCGCTGGATCGGCGCCGCTCGCCCCGAGGGCGAGGGCCACGCGCCGGACCCCTGGCTGCGGCGCTCCTTCGAGCTGTCCGCTCCGGGCGCCGAGGCCTTCGCCTGGGTGGCCTCGCTGGGGTACCACGAGCTCTACGTGAACGGCGCGAAGGTCGGCGAGAGCGTGCTCACCCCGAGCATCAGCGACCTGTCGCAGCGCGTTCGGTACGCGACCTACGACATCCGCGAGCACCTGCGTCCGGGCCGCAACGCGATCGCCCTGTGGCTCGGTGGCGGCTGGGCGCACTTCCCGACCTTCGGGTGCGAGGACGGGCCCCTGGTCATGGCCCGCGTGGAGATCGGCGCGGGCGACGGCACGATCACCAGCCTCGTCACGGACGCGGACTGGAAGGTGCGCGACAGCAACCGCACCCTGCTGGGCGAGTGGCGCTTCGGGCGCTTCGGGGGCGAGCGCGTGGACGCCGGCGCCGCGCTGCCGGGGTGGGCCGATCCGGACCTCGACGACTCCGCCTGGGCGCCGGCGACGCTCCACGAGCCGGAGGTCCGGCTCTCCGCGGAGAGGATCGAGCCCAACGTCCTGGTCGAGGCGATCCGGCCCCGGGGCATCGAGGAGCAGGAGGGCGAGCCCGGGGTCTGGCGCATCGACATGGGCCGGAGCTTCACGGGCTGGACCGAGATCCGCCTGCGCGGCGATCCCGGGGCGACCGCGACCCTGAGCTTCGCCGAGCGCGAGGATCAGGAGTGCACCTACGCCCAGCGGAGCGAGCTGGTGCTCGACGGGCGCGGGGAGGGGATCTTCCGCCACCGCTTCAACTACGCCACCGGGCGGTGGATCACGGTGCGGGGGGCGGTCGAGGAGCCCCGGCCCGAGGACGTGCGCGGATGGCTGGTGCGCAGTGGATACCGCCGGGCTTCCAGCTTCGCCTGCTCGGGTCCGCTCCTGAACCGGATCCACGACGCGGTGCTCTGGACCTACCAGTGCCTGAGCCTCGGCGGCTACGTCGTGGACTGTCCGCACCGCGAGCGGCAGGGCTACGGCGGGGACGCCCACGCCACCATGGAGACCGCGCTCTCGAGCTTCGAGCAGGGAGCCTTCCACACCAAGTGGATGCAGGACTGGCGCGACGTGCAGGGCGAGGACGGCAACATCCCCTACACCGCGCCGACCTACGAGGGTGGCGGGGGTCCGGCGTGGAGCGGCGTGTGCATCGCCCTGCCGTGGGAGGTCTGGCTGGCCTGCGGCGACACCCGGATCCTCGAGGAGAACTACGGGATGATGGGGCGCTGGCTCGCCTTCCTCGAGACCCGCTGCGAGGACGGCATCCTGCGGCGCTACGGCCACGAGAACTGGGGTTTCCTCGGGGACTGGGTGCCCCCCGGCCGCCAGCAGGGCCGCGACGGACGCGTGGACGAGCGCTCCACGCTGTTCTTCAACAACTGCTACCGCTTCTGGACCGTGAGGCGGATGGCGCGGATCGCGGAGCTGCTCGGGAGGGCCGAGGACGCCGCCCGGTACGGCGAGCAGGCGGAGGCCATCCGGCGTATCGTGCACGAGGAGTTCTACGACCCCGAGACCGCGACCTACGCCAACGGCGAGCAGCCCTACCTCGCCTTCCCCCTGCTCGCCGGCCTGACGCCCCCCGAGCTCGTCCCCGCGGTGATGGCGGAGCTGGAGCGGGAGATCCTGGTCGAGAAGAGCGGGCACGTGGACTCGGGCATCCACGGCACCTACTTCCTGCTGAAGCACCTGGCGGAGGCCGGCCGCCACGACCTGATCCACGAGATGGTCTCCAAGACCGACTACCCGAGCTGGGGGCACATGCTCGAGCAGGGCGCGACCACGATCTGGGAGCAGTGGGACGGGGTGCACTCGCTGTGCCACAGCTCGTTCCTCTCGGTGGGCGCGTGGTTCACCCGGGGCGTGGTGGGGATCCGGCCCGACCCGCTGCACCCCGGATACGAGCACTTCTTCGTCGCCCCCGCCCTGGTCGGCGATCTGAGCTGGGCGAAGGCGAGCTTCGACTCGATCCGCGGGCCGATCGCGAGCTCCTGGGAGGTGCGGGGAGACGCGGTGATCCTGAAGGTCGAGGTCCCTCCCAACACCCGCGCGACGGTCTCCGTGCCCGCCGACGACGCCGGGGGCGTCACCGAGGGCGGAGGGCCGGCCGGGGAGGCGGAGGGGGTCCGGTTCCTGCGCGCCGAGGCGGGAGCCGCGGTGTACGAGGTCGGCTCGGGCTCCTACGCATTCGCATCGGAGGTCTCCGGGCTCAGGGGCCGGTGATGCGGCTCGGGGATCGGCCGCCCGAACCGTCCCGAGCCCCCGCCCGCCCACAGGGGATCGACCCGGGCCACCCGCGGTTGCACCGAATCCGGACGTCCTGGCCTCCCACGGGGAGGCCTCCGCGCGGCGCCGACCGCTGAGAGAGGCCCCCGTCTGGCCCGGGCGCCCCTCCCGGGGATCGCCCGGGCCACCCGTCAGGCGAAGGTCCGGGCCAGCCCGTGCTCTGCCAGCAGGGCCCGGCGGAGCTTCCAGAGAAGCCCCAGCATGAGCACGAAGAAGACCAGCGCCAGCAGGCCCTGCACGACGGCGAAGATCGAGGCCACGGGAGGAGCCAGGTCCCCTCCCATCCGCCCCTCGGGCCCCAGAGCCCGCATGAGGAGGGAGAAGCCGGTCTCGAGGACGACCGCGATCGCATAGGCCACGGCCACCATCCCGCTCCGTCTCGCGAGCCCGTGCTTGCCGAGGCGCGCGAAGAGCCGCCGGACGAACGCCAGGCCGACCAGTAGGAAGGCCCAGCGGAGCACTGAGGTCACCCAACCCAACGCGATCAGGTAGGGGACCTCTGTCCGGAGCTGCCAGACGACCGCTACCCCCAGCAGCAGGGCGTAGGTCGAGATCAGGCCGCGCAGGACCAGGCGGAAACGAGCCGCTGCGGAGGGCTGTTCCAGGGCGGAGACCGGCGTGCCCTTCCAGACGCCGATGACCAGCAGGCCGGCGAACAGAACGGGAATGATGCCGAGCCACGACATGCCGAGCTCCATCAGGGCGAGCCTCTCTTCGGATTCACGGTCGAGCCTGATGATGAAGAAGGGCAGCAGGAAGGCCCCGATATTCACCAGGATGATGGATGAAACGGTGGAGATGATGATCAGGAGCACACCCCGAGCCATCGACTCCCACCGGGGGCTCTCGGTCGTGATGTTCATGATTCCCTCTGCGTCTTGCCGCCGGCTGCGCCCCCGCTACTCCCTCAGCTGTTCCATCAGCTTGCGGCAGAGCGCCCTGCCGCCGGGCGCGTTGGTCATGATTGCGATCCCCTGCCCGTGCCGGGGGTAGAGCTCGTTCCAGCAGCGGAAGCCGGTCCCGTTCGAGCCGCCGTGGAAGACGCGCAGGCCGTAGGGAGTGCTCTGAAGCCCCCAGCCCAGCCCCCAGTCGGCCTCCTCCTCCTCGCGGTAGCTGTGCGCGGCGAGCATCCGCTCGAGCGCCTCGGCGCTGATCGAGTGGGCCGCCGATCGATCCGGCGACATCATCTCGATCTGGAAGCGGGCGTAGTCGCTGGCCGTGGTGTAGAGGGAGAAGGCCGCGTTCGCCTCGGTGTAGAGGGGACGATCCTCCTTCCACGCTCCCCCGTCGTCGTGCCCCGCGGAGGCCTGCGCGGACTGCTCCTCGCGCCAGACAAAGCCCGAGTCCTCCATTCCCAGCGGAAGGAGGACGCGCTCCTGCATCCAGGGCTCCAGCGGAACCCCGGTGATCGCCTCCACGACGCGCTGCAGGTAGAGGAAGCCCTCGCCCGAGTACTGGAACCTCGTTCCCGGCTCGAAGAAGACCGGAAGCGGCCCACCCCCGCGCCATCCCCCCTCGCGCCAGTTGGGGAAACCCGAGGTGTGGGTGAGGACCATCCGGGCGGTGATCTTCCGGTGCAGGGGCTCGTCCGGCAGGTAGGGCTGCTCGAGGTACTCGACCAGGGGCCGGTCGAGGTCGAGCCGGCCCTCCTCCACCAGTCCCATCACCGCGTAGGCGAAGAGGGGCTTGCTCATCGAGCAGGCCTCCATGGTGCTCGCCTCGACCACCGGCTCGGCATGGCCCGCGCGCCGCCCGCCGTACTCCTCTCGCCAGGCGATCCGGCCGTCGAGTACGAGGGCGACCGAGACGCCGGGGACGTTCAGGCCCAGCATCAGGCCCGGCATCAGCTCCTCGATGCGCGAGATGGTCTCGCGGGAGAAGGGCGCCGGCGACTCGATGGCGGCAGGGCTCGAGGCGCACCCCGCCGCCAGGAGACCGGCCAGGAGGGCCGGCGCGAAGAGGCGCGAGTGGAAGCTCGTGAGCGGGCTCATCGGAGGTGCCCTCGCGCCGCCTGGTCGTCCGGCTCCCACAGGCGCGGGCGCGAGCCGCGCGAGCGGCGCTCGATCACCGGGGCGTCGGTCAGCTTGCGCGGAGTGCTGGAGACGTAGCCGGGGAAGCCCATGGCGATGTCCCCCACCTCGACCATGAAGGCGTCGGGCACCTTCCCGTGGAGCACGGCCTCGTAGTTCTCGCCCACGGGCCGCATCAGCAGATGGTACCACGTCAGGTCCCGCCAGGCCTCGTCGTCGCTGTAGACGTACCAGGCCCTCACGAGCTGTACCCGGGCCTCGCCCTCGATCCGGGCCCGGAACACGCTGTACCCCTCGCGCCGCTCGTGGCTCACCTCGCTGATCCGCGTGAGCGGGCGGCCGTCGAAGACGTGCGCCACCCACATCATGAAGTCCATGTACTGGATCTCGCTGAAGTTGGAGTGGCAGTAGTTGGGGATCATCTCGATGGTCATCGGCTGCTCGAGGCGCTCCTGCATGATGTTGACGTTGAACATCCTGTAGCCGTCCTCGTTGGTGGCGCCGATGTAGAAGACCGGGACGTCGACCTGGTCCTGGAAGAAGGCGTGATGGAAAGAGAGGTGCCACTGGATGCAGTCCGTCCGGTACACGCCCTCGTTGCCCATGATGACCGGCGAGGCCACGCGCGGGTCCATCGCCGCGGCGACCGTGGCGCTACGGCCGCGCTTGGAGTGCCCTCCGACCACGGCCTTCACCTCCTCCACCCCCAGGAGCTCCTCGAAGGCGTTCAGGGCCTGGACGTAGACCACGGCCAGCTGGCAGTTCATGTTGTAGAAGTCGTCCCCGGTCTGCTCGCGCAGCCTCGTCAGGACCCCCATGTCGCGCTCGATCGGCGAGCCGTCGGGGTAGCGGCCGGGGTTGGACAGCACCATGGTGGGGTAGCCGGTGCGCGCGGCGATGGGATCCCCGTACTTGTTTGCGTGGACCGGGAGGTAGCCCCCGTCGGGAGAGCCCACGATCACGACCTTGCCCTCTCTCTCGGGGAGGCCGCTGCGCTCGTCCTCGTGCGGCAGGAAGACGACGCAGGGGTGGCCCCACTTCTTCCCGGCCAGCTCCTGGCTGTTGAAGTGCGCCGTCACCTTGCGCAGCCGGCGGGAGGGGTCCGCGTCGCTGGTGACGACCTCGTCCGACTGGATCCGGAGGTCGAGCGGGACCATGTGCTGCCTGACGATGGGCCAGATCTCCCGCGGCTTGGGCACGGAGCGCGCTGCCTCCTCGAAGTCGAAGGGCCGCTCGCCCTGCACCGGTTCCTGAATGCCCGGCGCGCCGGGGCACAGGCAGGCGATCAGGGCCAGTCGGCCGGCGAGGGCGTGGGCGGCGGAGCGGACGCGTTCCATGGCTGGATCTCCCGGCTCGGCGATCGGCGGCGGCGACGGAGGAGGGCATTCTGTCAGACCCGCGGATCGCATCAAGGAGGCGCGATCGACGCGCCGCTCCGAGTGCGCCGAATGGCCTCCGGCCTTTGACTCCGCCCCGCCCGGACCCGAACATGGCCCGCCCGCGGAGAGGGACGCACCAGGAGGCACCCATGAAGCTGATCCGGTTCGAAGATCCATCCGGCCTGACCCGGCTGGGCGAGCCCGAGGGCGAAGGCCGCGCGCGCCTGGTCGAGGGCGAGCTCTTCGGCGAGCTCCGCCCCACGGAGGAGACCGTCCCGATCGGCCGCCTCCTCCCCCCCCTCGAACCGATCGACATCATCGCCATCGGCCGCAACTACCGCGCGCACGCCGAGGAGGGCGGCGCCGAGGTCCCCGCCGAGCCGCTGATCTTCGCCAAGCTGACGAGCAGCGCGATCGCCCACGGCGAGCCCATCGTGCTGCCCGCCTCGGCTCCCGACGAGGTGGACTGGGAGGCCGAGCTGGCGGTCGTCATCGGCCACCCCGCCCGCCGCGTCTCGCGCGAGGACGCGTTCGACTACGTCCTCGGCTACACCTGCGCCAACGACGTCTCCGCCCGCGACTGCCAGAAGCGCCGCGACAAGCAGTGGACCCGCGGCAAGAGCTTCGACACCTTCTGCCCCCTGGGCCCGGCCCTGGTGATCGATCCGGACCTGCGCTGCGACGACCTCCGGGTCCGCTCCTTCCTCAACGGCGAGCAGATGCAGGACTCCACCACGGCCAAGATGATCTTCCCGGTCGCCGAGCTGATCCGCTACCTCTCGGAGCAGTTCACCCTGCGCCCCGGAACGGTCATCCTCACGGGCACCCCCGAGGGCGTGGGCTTCGCCCGCAAACCGCCGCGCTTCCTGCGGCCCGGCGACGAGATCGCGGTGGAGGTCGAGGGGGTGGGCCGGCTGGTCAACCCCGTGCGGGCGCCGCGCGAGACCTGAGGCCTCCGCGGGCCCGCGGCGCCTACCGATCGTCCGCGGGTCGGATCGCCACCCGCCCGAGCAGGCAGGGCTCGCCCAGGACCCGCTCCCCCTCCGGCAGGGTGGTGTCGATGACGACCGCCCACACGGAGCAGATCCCGGCGGGCAGGCCCTGCAGGCGGGCGGGGTAGCGGTCCTCGACCACGTCCCCCGGCTCCAGCCGATGGAGGGGGACGGTCCAGTCCGCCGCGTCGTGGCGCGTGTACCAGGGCAGTCCCCTGCGGGGCGTCTCCCCGGCGGTCTCGATGTGGAAGGCGGGCATCGCGTACCGGCCTACCGGGCCGCTCACGCGCCACCAGGTGTGGATGTTCAGGATCCCGCCCTCCTCCGCCGTCGGGGGGAGGCGCGAGGCGAGCAGCTCCACGCCCGACGCCAGCGCGGCGGGCGGCTGGATCGGACTGGCGTCCTCCGGGATCTCGGCCGCGAGGGCGTCGTCGGGCACCGAGAGGGGAATCCTCTCGCCGCGCAGCGGAAGGGTCGCGCCGGCCGCCTCCGGCCCGGGTCGAGCGCGCGGGCTCACCCGGGGCTCGGGCACCTCGATCACCCCCATGGGCCGGCCCTCGAGGTCCTCGTCGATCCCGAGCTCCGTGCCGAGCGCTGAGCACAGCTCGCTCAACTCGGCCAGGCACTCGCGCGCCTCCTCGCATCCCGCGAGCACGGTGTGTCCGTTCAGGGCCAGCGTGGGCACGACCTCGACGCGGTGCACGCCCCGCGGCGAGAGCTGCAAGCGGAAGATCGCGCTCAGCTCCCCCTCGGGCCGGAGCTTGCAGTCGAACAGGAGGTTGCCCATGTCGTAGACCGCCACCTTGCCGTCGATCACCTCGATTCCCTGCAGACGGTGCGCCGAATGGCCCAGGACGAGGTCCACGCCGCTCTCGAAGGCGATGCGCGCCATCTCGCGGTGCGCCGGCCGGGTCTCGCGGACCCAGTTGCCGCCCCAGTGGAGGGTGAGGACCAGGAGATCACAGCGACCCTCGGCCCAGCGGCCGAGGCGACGCATCTTCTCGGCGAAGGCCTCCAGGTCCTCCTCATCGGCGTAACTCGTGCCCGGGCGGCCCTCCCCGGCGCGGAAGCAGGGAGTGGTTGCGTCCATGCCGGCGATGCCCACCAGCACCGGACCGACGCGGACCACACGGGGCTCCTCCGCCTCGGCCTCGTCGCCGCCGTTTCCCACGCACACCAGGCCGGCCTGAGCGCACCAGGCCGCGGTGTCCGCCACGCTCACCGGACCGTAGTCGCCCGCGTGGTTGTTGGCGGCGCAGACCACGTCGATGCCCGCCCGGGTCAGGCAGCGCAGCATCTCCGGCCGCGCGCGGTAGTAGAAGGAGCAGCGTTCCCCCTTGTCCACCGGCTCTCCCGACAGGGAGACGCAGCACTCGAGGTTGCACAGGGCCGCGTCCGCCGCGGCGAGGACCGGCTCCACCCCGGCGAGGGGCCAGTCGTATCCGTGGATGCCCACCATGTCGTGCTCCCAGCGGGCCAGCACGGTGTCCCCGGCGGCGACCAGCACGCCCCGATCGGCGGGGGGCTCGACCTCTGGCTGACGCCGGGCGCTGGCGCGCACGCTGAAGTAGCGGGCCCTCTCCAGCTCGAGGACCTTCAGCTCGAGGTGGTAGAGCGCCGCACCGCCGCGCTCGCCGGTGCGCTCGGTGATGCAGACCGGGACCGCGATGACGCGGGGCAGCCAGTCCCAGCCCCCCGCCGAGCGGTCGGCGGTCGCCAGGGCCCAGTACTCGCCGGGGCCCGGCCCCCGCTCCCGCATGGAGTCCTCGAAATCGGCCGCGTCGACGAGCTCGAGATCCGGCGCCTCGGACACGATTCGATCCAGGGCGGAGCGGATGGGCCCGTCCTGCCCGTCCAGTCCCGCGAGGGTCTGGTCCACGACGGGGGCGACGTACACGGCGGGCCGCTCGCGGGTATCCAGGGCCGCCCCCAGCCGCCCGGCGGCATCCGCCGCGAGCTCGGCCCAGATCTGCGCGGCCGGCGCCGCGGTGACGGGAGTCTCCCTCCTCGCCGCGCGGGCCCGGCTCAGCGCGAAGCGCCCGTCCCGGGTCTGCACCAGCCGGGACTCGTTGCTGCGGAACCAGGAGCGGAAGCGGTAGAGCTCCCGGCTCCTCTCCAGGATCTCGCCGGCCAGCTCGGGCGAGCTGCACAGCTCGCCGAGGCAGGCCTCGCGCAGCCCCTGGGCCTCGGGCAGGGCCGCGGCCCAGCGCAGGCTGACGGCGCGCCCCGCGCGGGCGAGGGCCCGCACCGCCTCCAGCCGACCCTCGACGGGGGCCTCCTCCCACCGGAGCAGCGCGCACTCCAGCGGGTCCGGACCGGGCGGTGGCCCCGCTCCGCCCAGGAGCCAGGCGCGGGCCGCCTCGATCTGCCGCTCCGGGCGATACCGGAACCACCGCGTGCGGTGATCCCAGCGCAGGCCCGGGTCCTCGCCCCGGACCCGGGCCTTCGCCCGGTAGTCCCAGCCCAGGGAGTCCTCCTCCCCGCCGGCCTGGCGGCACCACACCAGGACGTCCACGTGGACGCGGCCGAAGTGGCTGCGGTTGCCGCGGATGGGGTTGGAGTCGCGGGAGCAGTCCGCCGGAAACCAGCCCAGGCCGTCGAGGAAGACCTCGGTCCAGCGGTGGTAGACCCCGTCGGTGGTGGGAAGATCGCGGAAGCCGTTGGTGGAGCCCCCGACGCAGCGGGTCGGCAGTCCCGCCAGGCGGCAGAGCCCGGAGAGCGCGTAGTTGTACTCGCTGCACGAGCCGGTCCCGCGCGCGAGGACCACGGCCGCGGGGTCCCACCGGTCGTCCCGCACGTAGCGCACCCTCTCGGTGACGTGGTCGTGGATGCGCACCAGCTTCTCGTAGTCGCTCGCGGCGCCGCGGGTCAGCTCGTGCGCCGCCCGGATCATCATGCCGGAATCCATCGAGTAGTTGGTCTCGGCGGTCAGGTAGCGCTCGCGCTCCTCCGGGCTCAGCGCGACGGACGGGTCGAGGGCGGGCTGCTCCGGCACGCTCCAGTGCAGGTTCTTCAGGGTGACCCCCGCCACGAACCCCAGGTCCACCTGTTCGCCGGCCTCGATCCGATCGAAGGAGTAGTGCAGCAGCCTCTGGCCGTGCACGTCGCGGAAGGTGCGCTGGAGCCCTCGCTCGGGATGACGCAGGTAGTGGATCTGCTGCCGCGGGGACTCCAGGGGAAGGGGCACGTAGACCTCGACGCCCGTCGCCGGCTCGGACGTCGGATTCATGATCCGGAACCCGTAGCGCACCGTGCGCTCGACCGGCGACCAGGTCGTGATCTCCTGGGCGGCGAGCGCTCCGACGAGGATCGAGAGGGCCACGAAGGCGTGGATGGCACGAGCACGGCTGCGCATGGTGGTTTCCTCGGCTCGGGTCGTATCGCGAGGGTACGAGCCGGGCGTGGAGCCGGGCAAGCGCGGACACGGGATGTGACGCATTCCTGACTCGGCCCGCTCCCTCCGATACAATGGCCGTGATCCTGTTCGAGGTACCGCAACGCGAGGATGGAGGCCATGATGAAGTGGGTGCTCGGGTCCGGTGTGCTGCTGGCTTCTCTCGGCCTCCTCCAGGCATCGGCGCTCGGCCAGTCGCTCGACTCCATCGCGCTCCCCCAGGAGGGACGCTCCCGGCGCGCGACCAGCGGAAACGCCCTGGACAACGACGACTCGGCGGAGCTCGGTCGGGGCGAGCCGAGGACGATCGCCCACCTGAGGGGCCCCGGCCGGATCAACCACATCTGGCTGGTGCCCTACTCGATGGACATCCGCTACCCGCGCGCCCTGGTCCTGCGCATCTACTGGGACGGATCCGAGGTCCCCTCGGTGGAGACCCCCCTGGGGGACTTCTTCGGCGTGGGCAACGGCATGCGGGCCACGGTCGACTCCATGCCGGTCAAGGTCAGCTCCTACGGCCGGGGCTACAACTGCTACTGGCAGATGCCCTTCCGGGAGGAGGCGCGCATCACCCTGACCAACGAGTCGAGCAAGGAGGACGCCTCCTGCTACTACCAGATCGACTGGGTTCAGCTCGAGCGGGCGCCCGAGCCGGTGATGTACTTCCACGCCCGCTACCGCCAGGAGTACCCCCCGGTGCTAGGGGAGCCCTACACCGTCTTCGAGGGGCGCGGTCGGGGCCACTACGTCGGCACTGTGCTCTCCTCGCAGAACGGCATCGGACACTGGTTCGGGGAGGGCGACGACTGCTTCTGGATCGACGGCGAGGAGGAGCCCTCCATCCAGGGGACGGGGACCGAGGACTACATCAACGAGGCCTGGAACATGCGCGTGCACTCGGGCCTCTTCCACGGCTGCACGGTCTTCGAGCCCCGGGCGCCGGACGCCCGCGTCTCGGCCTACCGCTGGCACATCCCCGACCCGATCCTCTTCCGCGAGTCCCTGCGCTTCGAGCTCGAGCGCCGGGGCTTCGTGATGGACTCCCAGGGCGAGGTGGTCACCCCCTCCGGCTCCCGCCCCGACTTCTGGTCCTCGGTCTCCTTCTGGTACCAGTCCACCGTGGCCGAGCCCTGGTGCGACTTCCCTCCCTACGAGGAGCGCGTCAACCCCGAGGTGGTCCTCCACCTCCCCCGGGTGGTCGGCTCGATCGAGCACTCGGAGAGCGTGCGCCTGGAGGTGCACCCCTACAACCGCGCCACCTGGACCAAGCCCTGGTTCCGGGTCGCGAACGAGGCGGTCAGCGCCTGGATCGAGATCCCCTTCGAGATTCCCGAGGCCGGGCGCTACTCGATGTCGCTCTTCCAGCACCTGCGCGAGGACAACGGGATCTGGAAGGTCTTCATCGACGACCTGGAGGTCCACGAGGCCGGGGAGTCCCAGATCGCCGGGGGCTACCGGGTCAGCCTGGTCAACCAGCTCCCGCCGGAGCGGATCAACAAGACCCTGGACTTCTACAACGTCTACCGCAAAGACGAGCACGAGGACTACGTCTACGGGCAGCGGCGGGAGCGGAAGATCGGCCTCTTCCACTTCGAGCCGGGGGTGCACCGCCTGCGGCTCGTCTGCGTCGGGGCCAACCCGCTGTCCCTCGATCCGCTGACGGGCCAGCCCGGATACAACCTCACGGCCGACGTGCTCTCCCTGCGCAAGCTGCCGTTCGACGGGATCGAGGAGTGGATCGAGAAGGTCGTCGAGAGCGAGGGCCGGTGATGAGGCTGCCGGGCGGACTCCTGCTCCTGGCATCGCTGGCGGCCCCGACGGCGGCCCTCGCCCCGCAGCACATCGGCGAGAGCCTGGGGGTCTACGATCTGGCGGAGGGGAACGCGGAGGTCCGGGGGGTGGCCTGGGACCAGCGCTCGCTGGACGCGCCGCGCCTGCTGGCGCTCGACCGCTCCGGCGAGCTGTTCGTCTATCGCCCTCCCGGAGAGGCCTCGGACGAGCTGGAGCTGCTCTCCATCCACGAGCTGCCGGCGCCGGTGCGGGATGCGCTCCCGGCCGGACCGCGGGGTCTGAGCTGCGGCCAGGTGGAGGGCCGGACCGCGCTCTTCTTCCTGGGCTGGTCCACCACCGGGGGAGCGATCCGCTCGCAGCTCTGGAGGTGGGAGCTCGCGGACGATGCGGCCACGGCGGTCGATCTCACCCTCCACTCCTTCCGTATCGGCGAGCGCGAGGTCTTCGACCTGGCCCGCGAGGACGGAGGGATCCTGGTCGGCTTCGACGCCACCGGTTACGCGGACGGGAATCTCCGCGTCCGGCGGGGGATCCTCCGGCTGGCGTGGGATCCCGTCGGCGGGGGCGGGCCGGAGTTCGTCGGCCACCTGCCGGACTCCGGCGAGCAGCCCTCCCGCGGCCTGGCGACCATGGAGCTCGAGGGCGCGCGCTACCTCTGGGCCACGGCGGGCAGCGCTCACGTCTACGCCGCCGAGGCCCGGACCGGGCGCGGGCTCTTCGCCTTCGAGCGGCCGGGGGCGGGCGCCTGCCGGGGCCTCTGCTTCGGAGGGGGCGACCTCTGGATACCCGAGGACGTCGAGGGGGCGGATCGGGTACACCGCGTCAACGTGAGCCGGAACCCCGACCTCCCGGTCCGGGGGCCTCGGGCCCTGCGGCGGCTCTCGATGACCATCGACACCACTCCCGAGGAGGGAGAGCCGGAGCCCGGCGCGACGTACCACTACTACTCGCGCCCCTACGCCTTCGAGCAGCTCGGCTGCCAGGGGATCTGGCCGGAGACGGAGCGGGTCGTCGATCTCTCCGAGGCTCCCGACGCGATCATCCGCGGCTTCACCTGCGATCCCGCCGGCGACGTCTCCAGCCGGCAGCACATGGCGCTGGTCGAGTACACCGGCGCGCCGGGCCGCACCTGCTCCTCGCGCTACGAGATCGAGCTGTGGACCAACCGCCAGCGCAGGTACGTCTACCCCCATCGGGTGAGCGCGGACGCGGAGGCCCTGGAGGGGATGGACTATCTCGCGGACGATCCCGAGCTCTTCGATCTGAGCGACCGGGCGAGCTACGAGGCCTTCTTCGAGCGGGTCGCGGCCCACGTGCGGGAGAAGTACGGGGTGGAGGCGGACCTGCAGAACCCCTACTGGGCGGCGCGCGACGCCCTCGAGTACATCCAGGACCACTACTACTACCCGAGCCGGCCCAAGGGCGTTCCCGCGGCCGTCGACTACGATCGCCGGCACTACGACGCCAACCCCGGCAACCTGAAGATCGAGCTCTCCGGACGGGACTACGACCGCTCGCAGATCATCGCCTGCTCCGGCACCAGCGTCATGATGGCCGGAGCCATGCGCCACCTGGGGATTCCCGCCCGCTGGCTGGGCACGGGGACGGAGCAGGCGCCGGCGAGCTGGGACTCCAACGGCAACGGGCTGCTCGACGAGGGCGAGCGCGCCGGCTGCACCAACGGCCACCGCTACACCCAGGTCTGGCTGGGGGACCGCTACGGCTGGATCTGCTTCGACGCCACGCCGTCCCGGCCCGAGCACGACGACTTCGATCCGCCGCCGCCGCTGCGGTCCCAGTGGCGCTACATGAGCCGGGCCGCCGCCGGCCACATGAAGGACCGGCGCATCGTGTTCAACGTCGGCTCCGCTCTCTTCCGCCCGCTCTACCGCGACTTCGAGTACGACGAGGAGCGGGCGGTGAACAACGACTGCGGCGGCGACCAGCGCTACAACCTGCAGGGCCGCTTCGACTCCCCCGAGCGGTGGAAGCTGGCGCGCCACCGCATCTCGCTCGAGAACACCTGCTTCCTCCGCGACGTGGTCGTGTCCGGGCCGAAGGAGGCGACCGCCGTCGGCTGGCGGCTCGCGGGCGACTGGGACCGGGACCCGGGCGCGCGCGTCTCGATCCACCTCCAGCGGGTGGACCCGGAGTCGGGCGCGGCGAGGGACGTGGCCCGGCTCGCGCGCGGCCTGTCGCCCGACGCCCGGGCCGCGGTGGTCGACCTCTCCCCCCATCGCGCCGGGCGCTACTGGATCATCCTGCGCAAGCTGGGGGACCCCGAGACCGGCGGCTGCTCGGAGGCCTTCGACCTCGAGTGAGGCTCGACGCAGCCCGAAACCGCGGTGAGCGCGCCGGCGTTTCAGGGCCGCCTCGAACGGGCTGAGATGCGAGACCCCGAGATGAAGAGCTCCAGCCACGGGTACAGAGCGTACGCGGTGCTGGCCGCGACCGGTCTACTGGGCCTCGGCTCCCTGACGCTCTTCGCGGTCTTCCTGTGGGAGCCCTTCGAGCTAGTGGACCTGGGGCTGGAGGGGACGACCCTCCTGGGCTGGGACGCGATCTTGTGCCTGGCGTTCTGCCTCCAGCACAGCGGGATGATCCGCCGCTCCTTTCGCCGTCGAACGGCGCGCTTCGTCCCCTCGCACCACCAGGGGGCCGTCTACACGATCGCCTCGGGGATCGTGCTCACCGCGGTGGTGGTCCTCTGGCAGGGCTCGCCCGGGGTGCTGTTCCAGCTCGACGGGCTCGCCCGCTGGCCGGTGCGAGCGGTCTTCCTCCTGGCGCTCCTCGGCGGAGCGTGGGGCGGCCTGGCGCTGGGATCGGATCTGCTCGGAATCGACGCGATCCGCTCCCGGCTGCGCGGGACCACCCCCCGTGAGGTCCCCTTCGCGGTCCGGGGCCCCTATCGCCTGGTCCGCCATCCTCTCTACCTGTGCACGCTGCTGCTGATCTGGGCCGCGCCGGAGCTCACCGCGGATCGGCTGCTGATGGACGTCATCCTCTCCGCCTGGATGGTGGTGGGCGCCTTCCTCGAGGAGCGCGACCTGATGGCCGATTTCGGCGAGGAGTACCGGGACTACCGGCGCCGGGTCCCCATGCTGATCCCCTGGCGCTGGGGCCGGTAGCCCGGCTCGGTGGATCACTCCACCAGCTCGAGGAAGCTCGAGGCCGCGCGCTCCCAGGTGAGGGACTCGGCGAAGGCGCGGCCGCGGCGGCCCAGCTCCGCGCGCAGGACCGGATCGTCGAGCAGATCGCCCACCGACTCCGCCAGGGCCTCGGGATCGTCGGGCGGGACGATCCGACCGCCTCCCGAGCGGCGGACGAGGTCGGGCATGCAGGCCGCGTCCGAGGCCACCACGGGTCGGGAGGAGGCCAGGCCCTCCAGGCAGGCGTTGGCGAAGGCGTCCTGGATGCTGGGGTGCGCGAAGACGTGGCAGCGCCTGTACTCGGCCACCACCTCGCGGCGCCGGTGGACGTCGCCCAGCCAGGTGACGTTGGGGGCGGCGCCGATCCGCCGGGCGAGCCGCTGCAGGTTCTCCCACTCGAAGCCGCCGCCGACGATGCGCACCTCGACGTCGGGGAAGCGCCGGCGCAGGAGGGGTGTGGCTCGCACCAGCACCTCGATCCGCTTGCGCGGGAAGAGCCGGCTGACCGCCAGCACCGTGGGCGGGCGAGAGGGATCCGGCTCGGGGAGATCGCTCCGGAGGGCGTCCCACTCGGCGAGGTCGATGCCGTTGGGGATGACGCGGATCCTCTCGGGGGCGATGCCGTAGTGCTCCACCAGCTTCTCCTGCGCGTACTCGCTGGGGGTGGTGACCAGGTCGCAGGCGCTCAGGTTCTCGCGCTCGTAGAAGGCCTGCACCCGGAGCAGGGTCCGGAAGGGCTCGGGCTCGGTCTCGACCAGATCCGCGAAGACCGCCCGCGCGGAACCGATGAAGGGCTGATCGCTCCGGCGGGGCAGGGCGAAGCCGTCGAAGTCCAGCCCCAGGATCCAGGCGGCCTCGGCGATGCGGGGGTCGCCCGCGAGCCGCACGTTGAACCCCAGGCGCTCGAGGACGAAGCGGGTGTAGTCGTCCGGGTCGAGGCCCGGGTCGATGAGCTCGGCGGATCGTCCCCGGGCCTGCAGCGCGCGCTGCAGGGCCCCGATGAAGAGCGCGGTGCCGCTCCCCCGGCCGAGGTCGGTGGGCCAGGTGGTCAGGAGCAGGGCGTGGGGCATGGAGACGTCTCCGGCGGCCTCCAGTGCGTTCGGTCGAGCCGGCTCACTCCCCCGGCTCTTCGATTGCCGGCTCGGGCTCGGCGACGCGCCCCTTGATCACGCCCACGGCGCGGAAGGCGAGGTAGAAGAGGGCCACGGCGATCAGGGCCGCGAGGGCATACGCCAGGGCGCGCACCCAGGCCGGGTACTGGGAGAGGTCGGCCGCGAAGAAGCCGGAGCGGTCCGCGGTGCGGTGGTACTGGAGGATCCGGTCGCTGTCGCCGCGCAGGTCGACGCCGCCCGGAGACGAGCCGGCGGCGGGCCGGCGCATGGCCGCCGTCGCGGCCAGGGCGGCCAGCTCCCGCTCCCGCTCGGGGGATCGCTGCCGGCGCGGAGCTCGGGGCATCGGGTCCCGGGGCTTCTCGCCCGCCGCGGGGGGACGAGGCGGATCGGGGCGCGCGGGGGCGGAGGGAGCCACGCCGCCTCCGGCGAGGATCTCGGGCTCGTCCTCGAGCTCGATCTCCTCCTCGATCGGGGGCTCGCCGGCGGTGGGCGGGGGCTCGGTCGGGGGCGCGGGCTGGGTGGAGGGAGCGAGCGCGCGGTTCGCGGGATCGCCCGGGAGCTCGTCTCCCCCGGGGGATCGCCCCCCTTCCGCCCGGGGGACTCGCGGGGCCTCGGAGGGTTGCGGCTTTTCCGCCGAAGACGGGGCGGCCGGCGGGGTCGGCTCCGGCTCGAGCGCCTCCTCGCGGAATCGCAGCCGGAGCTCCCCGAGCCGGAACTGGTCGCCGTCCCCCAGCGGCGCCCGGTCCACCCGGCGATCTCCGACGAACAGGCCGTTGCGCGATCCGTCGTCCACCACCGCCCACCGCTGGCCATCGAACTCGAGGTGCGCGTGGTGGCGGCTGACGGAGCGGTCCCGGAGGGCCGCCGTGCACTTGGGATGGCGCCCGAAGGTGGCCCCGTGGCCGACCTTGAACGACCGCCCCACGTCGAGGCCGGAGAGGACGAAGACCTCGGGCATCAGGGCTCCCCCCCCGCCCGGGGTGGGCTCCCGGGGACTCGCCGCGGGCCTGCCCGCGGCGTCCAGCCGATCTCCGGGATCGACGAACGCCCTCCGGGCCCCGTCGCAGCCCCTCCCAACCCTTCCAGCAGCCCAGCCAGCATCGCGCAGCTCCTGGCCCATACCGTAGTGGAGAGCCGCCGGCGGCGCGAGCCTCGCCCGGTCTCGGGGCCCGCCCTTGTCCTGCGCCCGGCGCGAGACACACTGGATGGGAAGAGGACCCGGCAACATGGCTGGCAAGAGCACCGCGTCGGACGCCCCGCCCCGGAACCGGGAGGCACCGCCGGCCCTCTCGCTCACGGGCGTGCAGGGGAGCTATCCGGTGGCCCTCGGCCTGGCCCGGCGCGTGGCGCTCCGCGACGTCGAGCTGGCGCTCGAGCAGGGCCGGAGCCTCGGGCTGGTCGGCCCCAACGGCTCCGGCAAGAGCACCCTGATGCGCCTGCTGGCCGGCGTGGACCGGCCAGCATCCGGGCGCGTCGAGGTCCTCGGCGGCAGCCCCCGGGACCGGAGGGTGCGGGCCCGCCTGGGCTTCCTGCCGGAGGACTCCCCCTTTCCGCGGGAGCTGCGCGCACGGGCCGTGCTCGAGCTCCTGGGGACCCTGCGCGGTGTGGAGCGCGCCGAGGCGCGACGCCGCGCGGGAGAGCTCCTGGAGCGGGTCGGCCTGGCCGGGAACGCCCGCCAACCGCTGGCGCGCTTCTCCCGCGGCATGCTCCGACGGTTCGGCCTGGCCCAGGTCGAGATCCACCGGCCCGACCTCCTGCTCCTCGACGAGCCCACCGCGGGCCTCGACGCGGCCGGGTTCGAGGTGCTCGACCAGCTCCTGCGCGACGCTCGCGAGCGCGGCGCGACCCTGGTGATCGCCTCCCACGTCCTGGCGGACATCGAACGACATTGCGAGCACATCGCGGTCCTGCTCGGGGGGCGCGTGGCTGCCGCGGGCCGAACCGCCGAGCTGCTCGCGGTCGAGGGGCGCGCTCGCATCGACGTCGAGGGGCTGGATGCCGAGGAGCTCGAGGCGCTCGAGCGGGAGCTCGCCGGGCGCGGGCACCGGGTCCTCGAGAGCGGCGCGGTGCCCTGCACCCTGCTGGAGCTCTACCGCCGGCTGGGCGCCGGGGAGCGGGGACGGTGAGCCGGACGCGCGTCCTTCCCCTGACCTGGCTCGCCGCGCGTCGCGGGCTCCCGCCGGCGGCCGCCCTCCTGGGAGCCGTCTACCTGGCGGCCCTGGCCCTCGTGGACTGGGCGCCCGAACTCGCGCGGATGGCGGCCGAGGATCCGGCCCGCCTGGCGGGCGCGCTCTCGCGCCAGGGGGTGTGGGCCGGCGCGGCCCTCCTGCTGCTGCCCCTGCTCGTGGTCCACTTCGCGGGCACCGTGCACCGCTGGCGCCGCGGCGAGGTCGACTGGCTGGCGAGCTCGCCGGCCCGGCCCCTCTCGATCCTCGTCGCCACCTGGTCGGGCGCCCTCCTGGCCGGCACGGCCGCCCTCGCCGCCGCGGCCCTCGCCGCCGAGGCGACGGCCGGCGCGGACCGTGGCGGTGTCCGGCTGGCGGGGGTCGTGGAGACGCCGCGCGTGACCCTGGCTCCGGGCGACTCACGCGCGAGCCCGCTCGTCCGCCCGCCGGGCCCCCTCCCCGAGGGGAGCGTCCTGGCCGCCGAGCTGACCGCCGTCGCCATCAGCGAGGCCGTGAGGGTGAGCCTGCGCGCGAGCCGGCCAGGCGCGGAGGGCGCCGGCGAGCTCGTGGAGGCCTGGCTGAAGCGGCGTACCCGGCTCGAGGTGCCGGCCCCCACCGGGCCGGGCGAGGTCCAGCTCGACCTCGAGCTGAGCGGCCCGGTGCCCCACTGCGCCCTGACCCGGCTGGAGCTCCTGACGCCCACCGCCTCCGAGCGCGCGGCCGGCGCCGCCCTCTTCGGCCGGGCCTGGATCGCCCTGGCGGCCTGGCTGGCCCTGGCCCTGGGGCTGGGGGCCTGGACCAGCCCGGCGACGGCGGGCCTGGCGATCGCCGGCTCCTGGCTGATCGCCGCCCTGCGCCCCGAGCCGATCGCCTGGCTGCCGGGAGCCGACCTCGCCCGGGCCCTGGGCGTCGTCGGCGACGGGGTGGTTCCCGCACGAATCGGGTGGGAGCCCTGGCTCGGGGCCGCCGTGCTCGCCCTGGTCGGCCTGGGCCTGGCGAGGTGGAACCTGCACAGCTGGAGGAGGGCGGAATGAGCGGCAGGGCCGGGTCGAGGGTCGCAGGCTGGGCGCTGGTCGCCCTGCTGGCCGTCGTTCCCGCCCTCCTGCACCCCCGCCCGGAGGGTCCCCGCCCTCACCTGTGGTGTCGGCTGCTCGGACCCGCGGCCGGCCTGGTCGCGGGCATCCAGTGGGTCCGCTTCGACCAGGCCCTGCGCGAGGGGCGCGATGAGCTGGCCCTGGCTCGGGCCGACGCGGCCCTCGAGATCGACCCCGGATCGGCGGAGGGCTGGGGATTCCTGGCGTACTACCTGGTGTTCCAGCGGGGCTCCAACGCGCTCGAGCCGGACGCCGCTTCGCGGCTGGCCTGGATCCGGGCCGGGATCCAGACCATCGAGCAGGGCATCGAGCGAGCCCGGGAGCCGGCCGAGCTGTACTTCCTCCTCTTCGCGGTCTACTCCTTCAGCGCCATGGAGCACGCGGATCTCGACTGGCCCGATGGCGTCGCCGCCCTGTGGCGGGAGGCCGATCGCGCCCTGGTCCGCGCCGCGGAGCTGGGGCACCCCCTGGCACGCGAGCACCGGGAGGAGACCGGAGATCGATAGGCGTAGGGGACCAGCCGCCGACATGGATATGATCCCCGGGGGCGACACCGGTCGATGAACGAGATCCTGGGCGAGCTCTTCGGGCGCTACGGCTACGCGACGGCCTTCATCGTGCTGCTCCTGTGCGGCATCGGATTACCTCTCCCGGAGGAGGTGCCCCTCATCGGCGCGGGCATCCTGGTCCACGAGGAGGAGGTCCGCTTCCTCCCCATGGTGGTGGTCTGCGGCGCGGCCATCCTGCTGGGCGACCTGGTGCCCTACACCCTGGGCCGGCGCTACGGCCTGCGCGCCCTGAAGGTCGCCTGGGTGCGGCGGATCGTGCGACCCGAGCGCTTCGCGCGCATGGAGCGGCGCTTCGCCGAGCACGGTGGCTGGGCCACCTTCGCCTGCCGCTTCTTCGCCGGCCTGCGCCTCCCGGGCTACTTCATCGCCGGGACCATGGGCATGGGGGTGGGTCGCTTCCTGCTCCTGGACGCCCTGGGGGTGGCGATCACGGTGCCCATCTCCATCTACCTCGGGCGGCTGTTCGGCGGCTCGGTGGAGCGGCTCGAGCACAGCATGGCCGGGCTGCACCAGTTGCTGGCCTTCCTGGTGGTCTCGATGGCCGTGATCCTGCTCATGCGCAGCCGCTCCCGCCGCCGCTCGACACCCCCCGGCCGCCCCTCCCCGCCCGAGGTCCCGGGCCCCTGAAGGCGCCCGCCGGCGCCGCTCCGCGCGCGGCCTCGCCAGGAGCGCCCTTTCGAGCTCTTCGGCGCGGCTCCGAGGCCGACCCGATGCCGTCGATCCCGGTTGAAACCGACCGACGGACCGTTAAACTGCTTGGCCTGCATCCCCGCGGCCGGGCCCCGGCTCGGCCTTTCACGAGCCTCTTTCCCCAGCAGGATCCCCGAGCCGGCCCGGCGGTGCACTCCGCGATCGGCCGGGGTTCCATCCGAGTTCAAGATGGAAACCCTATTCCTCATCATCGCCCTGGTCGCCGGAGCCGGTGCTCTGGTCTTCGCCGTCGGTCTCTACAAGAAGACCATGTCCTTGCCTGCGGGCGACGCCCACATGCAGGACATCTCCAAGCAGATTCAGGACGGCGCCAAGGCCTTCCTGATGGCGGAGTACAAGTGGCTGGCGGTCTTCGTCGTGGTGGTGATGTTCGCCATCGGGCTCTCCAGCCCGGAATCGGGGTTGGGCTGGAAGACCGCCATCGCCTTCGTGTTCGGCGCCCTGGCTTCGGGGGGAGCCGGCTACTTCGGGATGCACACGGCCACCCGCTCGGCGGTGCGTACCACCGAGGCCGCCAAGACCAGCCTGGGCGACGCGCTGCGGGTATCCTTCGATTCGGGCACTGTGATGGGCATGAGCGTGGTGGGCCTGGCCATCATCGGCCTGGCCATCTTCAGCTTGCTGTACCGGAATGGGGCTATCGACGGCCAAACCCTGCAGCACGTGCTGGGCTTCAGCTTCGGAGCCTCCTCGATCGCGCTCTTCGCCCGCGTGGGCGGCGGCATCTACACCAAGGCCGCCGACGTGGGCGCCGACCTAGTGGGCAAGGTCGAGGCCGGCATCCCCGAGGACGACCCGCGCAACCCCGGGACCATCGCCGACAACGTGGGTGACAACGTGGGCGACGTGGCCGGCATGGGCGCCGACCTGTACGAGTCCTACGTGGGATCGATCGTGGCCGCCATGACCCTGGGGGCCTACCTCTTCTGGGGCGACGAGAACGTCAGCACCGTGGTCATCCTTCCCCTGGCGGTGGCCGCCCTGGGCATCCTGGCCTCGGTCTTCGGCACGCGCTTCGTCAAGGCCAAGGACGAGGAGCACCTGCACGCGGCGCTGTTCAACGGCCTGCTCTCCGCCTCCGGAGCGGTGATCCTGCTGGTCTTCCTGCTGTGCCTGATCCTGAGCTTCCCGGCCGGCGTGTCGGGCATGGGAGTCTTCGGCGCGGTGGTCTTCGGCCTGATCGTCGGGGTGCTCATCGGCAAGCTCACCGAGTACTACACCGGCACCGAGTACGGACCCGTACGCAACATCGCCCTGCAGTCCGAGACCGGAGCGGCCACCAACATCATCCACGGCTTGGCCACGGGCATGCTCTCGGTGGCCCTGCCGGTGCTCGGCATCTGCCTGGCGATCTACCTGGCCTACGCCTGCGCCGGCGTCTACGGCGTGGCGGTGGCGGCGGTCGGCATGCTCTCCACCCTGGGCATCTCGCTGGGCGTGGACGCCTACGGGCCGGTGGCCGACAACGCCGGCGGCATGGCCGAGATGGCCGAGCTGCCCCCCGAGGTGCGCAAGCGCACCGACGCCCTGGACGCGGTGGGCAACACCACCGCCGCCATCGGCAAGGGTTTCGCCATCGGCTCGGCGGCCCTGACGGCCCTGGCCCTCTTCGCCGCCTTCTGCATCCGCGCCGGCGACATGATCCGCGAAGAGCTGGTGGCCAACCCGGACGCCAAGCTGCCCGCCGTCGACGCCGACGGCCTGATCCTGAACATCAACTCCAGCGAGGTCATCATCGGCCTCCTGATCGGGGGCCTGCTGCCCTTCCTGTTCAGCTCCTTCACCATGCGCGCGGTGGGCAAGGCGGCCAACAAGATGGTCGAGGAGATCCGGCGGCAGTTCCGCGAGATCCCCGGCCTGATGGAGGGCACCGGCAAGCCCGACGCCGCCCGCTGCGTCAAGATCTCGACCGACGGCGCCCTGCGCGAGATGGTGGCGCCGGGGGTCCTGGCGGTGACCGCACCCCTGATCGTCGGCGTCATCCTGGGGCCGGTGGCGGTCGGCGGGCTGCTCGCCGGAGCCCTGGTCGCGGGCGTCATGATGGCCATCTTCATGGCCAACGCCGGCGGGGCCTGGGACAACGCCAAGAAGTACATCGAGGGCGGCGCCCACGGCGGCAAGGGCTCGGATCCCCACAAGGCGGCGGTCGTGGGCGACACGGTCGGCGACCCCTTCAAGGACACCTCGGGGCCCTCGCTGAACATCCTGATCAAGCTGATGACCGTGGTCTCCCTGATCTTCGTGCCCTGGTTCCTGTGAGACGGGACCGGCTTAGAGTGGCGCGATCGGACCGGGGGGCCTGGCGGCCCCCCGGAGGGGTGGTGTAGCCATCGAGTCCCAACAGATCGCGGCCGTCGCGGCGGAGCTCGCCGAGAGCAAGAAGGGGATCGACATCCGGGTCCTGGACGTCCGGGACCTGATCCAGATCACCGACTACTTCGTGATCGTCTCCGGCACCAGCCGGCCCCAGGTCAAGGCCATCTTCGGGGAGATCCACGTGCGGCTGAAGGCCGCCGGATTGCACTACGGCCGGGCCGAGGGGTCCGACCTGTGCTGGTGGGTCCTCCTGGACTACGGCAGCGTGGTGGTTCACATCATGCAGCCCGAGGCTCGCGGCTACTACGACCTCGAGGGACTCTACGCCGAGGCGACCGAGCTGGACTGGCGCGCGGTCGAGGTGCCCGATCTGCCCGACCCGCGCCAGGCCCGGGCGGCCGACTAGGCCCCCGACGGGATCGCCTCGGGGCGCGAGGGGCGGCCCCGGCGGTGTCCCCTCCCCTCGAAAGCCCGCAAAAGGCGCGACTCGGGGCCAGCCCCTGCCGATAAGCTCCGTTGCGCACGGGTCGCGGGCCGATTCCTGTACTAGGAGTCCCTTGCCCCGGCCCCCCGACCGATGCAGTGGCGCGACTGGAATGACGATAGCTTCGCCGAGGCCCGCCGACGCGGGTGTCCCGTCCTGCTGCTGATCACCGCCTCCTGGTGCCGCTTCTGCCGGGCGCTGGAGGAGAAGGTCCTGGCCGACCCGCGGGTCCGGGAGCTGATCGGCGGGCGCTTCGTGGCCATCCGCGTGGACAAGGACCGCCGGCCCGAGCTCGACGGCCGCTACTCCCGTGGGGGCTGGCCCACCCTGGCCTGGCTGGACCACTCCGGGGAGCCGATCGCCACCGACGCCTACCTGGAGGCTCCCCAGCTCCTGCGGCGCCTCGGCGAGATCGCCGACGGCTTCGCCGGGGATGCGCAGACCACCCGCGAGCGCCTGGCCGAGGCCGAGCGGGGCGGGGCCGCGCCCACCGGCGAGGAGGGCGAGGTCCCCGCGCCGCCCTTCCCCTCGCCGGAGATGCTCGATGGCATCGCCCGGACCGTCCTGGAGACCGCCGACCCCGTGTACGGCGGCTGGGGGCAGCAGCACAAGTACCCCCACCCCGAGGCGATCGACTTCGCCATGGTGCGCTGGTCGCAGACCGGCGAGGAGGAGATGCGCGGGCTGGTCCTGCGGACGCTGCGGCACATGCAGAAGGGCCAGATCCACGACCGCGTGGAGGGCGGCTTCTACCGCTACGCCACCCTCCCCGACTGGAGCGGGCCGCACCACGAGAAGATGCTCGACAGCAACGCGGCCCGGCTGGTCGCCTACCTGGAGGCCTATCAGGCCTTCGGCGACCAGTCCTTCCGCGGGACGGCCGAGGGCATCCTGCGCTGGATGCAGCGCACGCTGCTCGATCCGGAGACGGGCGCCTTCCGCGGCAGCCAGGACGCCGACCCGGTGTACGCCCACATGCCGACCCTCGAGGCCCGCCGCGAGCACGGCGCGCCGGCCTGCGATCCCACGATCTTCGCCCACTGGAACGCCCAGGCGGTCTCGGCCCTGATCAAGGCCTCCACCATCCTCCACGAGCCGGCCTGGCTCGAGCGGGCCCTGCGCACCCTCGACTTCCTGCTCGAGAACCTCTTCGACCGCCGGCAGGGGATGTTCCACTACTGGGACGGCACCTACCGCCTGCCGGGGATGCTCACCGACCAGGCGTACACCCTGCGCGCCCTGGTGGACGCCGCTCAGCACGCAGGCGGCAGCCGGTACCTGCCCCAGGCGCGCGCCCTGGCCGAGCTGACCATCGAGCTCCTGCGCAGCGAGGACGGCGGCTTCTACGACATGCGCTTCGACCCCGCGGCCAGCGGAGGGCTGAGGCGCCGGAACCGCTCCCTGCTCGAGAACGCGGTCCTGGCCGAGGCCCTGCTGAGGCTGTCGCACCTCGAGCGCGACCCCGACCTCGAGGATGCCGCCCGCGAGACCCTGGCGTCCTTCGCGGACGACTACAAGCGCTACGGCCACTTCGTCGCCGGCTTCGCCCGCGCGGCCGACCTGCTGCTCAACCCACCGGTGCAGGTCACGGTGGTGGGACAGACCGAGGGCAAGGACACCGCCGCCCTGGTGCGCGCCGCACAGACGCCCTACCTGGCCAGCCGCATCGTGCAGGTCGTCGATCCCGCGATCGACGCGGAGCTCCTGGAGCGCTGCCAGCTCCCCACCGCGCCGACCGGCTCGCGCGGAGCCCGCCCCCCCTCGGCCCGGGCCTACGTGCAGCGATCCCGCGAGAGCTACGCCGAGACCTCGGACCCGGCGCGCCTGCCGGCGCTGATGACGCGGGTCGAGCGCGGCGCCTGACGCGCTCGAGCCCTGGGCCCCGACCGCGCCAGCCGTCGTGGCGCGGGGCGCGGTTGTCCCGATGCGGCGCCTCACCTATCATTATTCGGATAGTCAGCGGTCCCATGGCGCCTCCCAATACCGCTCGCGCGACCGCCCTCGTGACCCTGACCCTCGCGCTGGTCGCCTGCAGCCGGGGCGAGCCGGCCGACGGCGTGATCCACCTGGACCCGCGGCTGGCGGACGGCCGCTCGTCGGCGGACGTGCTGTCGGGGAGGCGCGAGGCCCATCGCGCGTGGCCGGTGGGCGTCGACCCGGCCCGCCTGCGGCCCTGGAAGCTGCTGAAGGCCGAGGCGACTCCCGCGCCCTCGGGCGAGGGCCTCTGGATGCGCCCCGGCCACGAGTCGAACCCCAGGCGTCCGGTCCGGCTCCTGTACCCCGGGCCCATCGAGGCGGACGAGATCAACCTGGTCCAGGTGAGCATCGCCGACGTGAAGCAGGGCCGCTCGACCCTCATCTGGCTCACCCACGAGGACCGCCAGCGGGGGGTGGAGCAGTCGGGCGTTCTCCGGGTCATCCACCCCGAATCGAAGGAGGCCCTCGAGCTGAGCTTCTTCCTCGGGGGCGACCCGAGGTGGCGGGGGCGCATCGCCCGGCTGATCCTGATCCCGCACACCGCCGCTCGCGACCGCAGCCACGAGTTCGAGCTGCGCAACATCCGCCTGGCGAGGCTGGCCTTCGTGAAGGGCGCCGAGCCGCTCCAGGAGGAGCGCGAGGGGCGCACCGCGGGCGACGGCGGACTGGTCACGATGAGCTCCGAGGCGCGCCGCTGCTGGCCCGGCGACTTCGGCGTTCCGCTCTTCGCGCGGGCCCGCATCCCCGCCGGAGGCCGGCTCGAGCTCGGCGTCGCGGTGCCGTTGGCGCACGCCGGCCACCTGGGCGAGAGGGGGCTCTGGTGCACCGTGGACGTGCGCCGCCCCGGCGGAGGGTGGCGATCGGCGGAGCGGACCTGGCTCACGCCCGTCGGCGCCTGGCGGACGATGCGGGTGGACCTCTCGCGCTGGGGCGGCGAGGAGGTGGAGCTCCGCCTGGCCGCCTCGACCGGGCCGGAGACCGGTCTCCTGCCCCAGACCGAGCTGCGGCAGGCGCGGGTCCTCTGGGGCTCGCCCCTGATCCTGGGCGAGCGGCCTCCGGACCGGCGGCCCAGCGTCCTCCTGCTCACCCTGGACACCCTGCGAGCCGACGCCCTGGGCTGCACCGGCGGCGCGCACACTCCCTTCCTCGACTCGCTGGCCGAGCGGGGGATCCTGTTCGAGAACGCCTGGGCGAACGCCAACTCGACCTCGCCCTCGCACGCCTCGATCCTCACCGGGCGCTGGGTGCACGAGCACGGCCTGTTGAACAACTTCTCGAAGCTGGCGCCCGAGAACGCGACGCTGGCCGAGCTCTTCCGCGACGCGGGCTACCAGACCCTGGCCGTCGTCAGCGTCCCTCACCTCAGCGCGGGTCAGTCCGGTCTGGGCCAGGGCTTCGACCGCTTCCAGCAGGGCACCGCGGCGGCCTCCTGCAACGGCTCCCTGACCCTGGAGGTCATGCGGCGCTGGGCGGAGGACCTGACGCAGGGCGGCGATCGGCCGATCTTCCTGTGGGTGCACCTCTTCGACCCTCACGCCCCCTACCAGCCTCCGGAGAGCTTCACCCGGAGCCACGTCGAGGCGTCGAAGGTCGAGGTCCCGCCGCGGGTCGTCGATGAGGGAGGGATGGCTCGCACCCACTGGAACGAGGAGGGGAAGTTCCTGCACGGAGCCAACAATCCGGCCTACGCCCGCTTCCTCTACGCCGCCGGAGCCGCCTACACCGATCACCTGGTCGGGCGCCTGTTCGGCATCCTGGAGGAGGCGGGCCTGCTGGGGCACGCGACCGTGGCGATCACCGGTGACCACGGGGAGGCCTTCGGCGAGCACGGGGTGTGGTGCGACCACGCCCGGCTGTACCCCGAGACCCTGCGGGTGCCCATGATCCTGCTGCTGCCGAGTGGACCCGCGGGTCGGCGGATCTCCGCCACCGCCAGCAACCTCGACCTCGCCCGCACCCTGCTGGGCGTCGCCGGGCTGCCGCCGCCGGCCTCGATGCGGGGGATCGACCTCCGCTCGCTCGCCGCCGGTCGCGCCGCGGAACCGCGCCGGCTGTGGATGGAGGAGGGTCTGACGAGCTCCGTCGCGAGCTGGGACGGGCAGAGCTACTTCGTCCTGAACCGGGGCGGGCGGGCGCGCTCGGCCGGAAAGGAGGTGAGCTTCGAGCTGTACGACTGGGCCAACGATCCCGAGCTCACCGACGATCTGTCGGAGCGATCGCCCGAGCGGGTGGAGGAGCTGAGGGGGCTGTTCGAGCAGTGGCAGCGAAGCCTCGCGACCGGACGCCGGATCGAGCGCGAGCTCACGCCGGAGGACGCGGCCTCGCTGGAGGCGCTCGGGTACGCGGGGGACGGGTGATGGAGGCGCTCTGCGAATCGCTGTTTTCGGGGAGGGAGCCGCAACCGGGCGGCGTCCCGGACGTCCCCTGGGCGGGTGGAGGGTTGCGGATGGGCGCGGTCGCAGCGGCCGGCGGGCCGGAGACGCGCTCGCGCCCGGCCCCACGGTCGCCCGAGCGCGGGCCGAGGTCCCGGGCCCGGGGCCTGACCTGGACCGCCGCACCCCTGCTCGTCCTCGCGGGCTGCGGCGAGCCGGCGCCCCCGCCCGACCGCGTACTGCACCTCGACCCGCGCCTGGAGGACGGCCGCTCCCCGGCCGAGGTCCTGGCCGGGACGAGCGAGCGGGTCCAGGAGTGGACCTTCTCGACGCCCGAGGACCTGCAGCAGAGCGCCTGGACCCCCGTCGGCGCGCGCTTCCTCGAGGCCGAGGGCCTCGAGGGGGTCGCCCTGCAGGGGAACGAGACCGGACCGCAGGGCACCCGACGCGTCTCCCTCGTGTGGCGGGGCAGCCTGCCCGCCGAATCGGTCAACGTGCTCGAGCTGCGCCTCTCGTACGTCGGCCTGGGCGTCTCGCACCTCACCTGGCGCCGGGCCGACGAACCTCCCGGGCCGGTGGACCCGGAGCGCCGGGTGGGGACCCCCCACGCCGAGGCCCGCGAGGCCCAGACCCTGCGCCTCCCGCTCACCGGCCACCCCGAGTGGAGCGGCGAGATCACCGAGCTGCGCCTGATGCCCAGCGCGGTCGGCACGCAGCGCTTCGTGCTCCACTCCCTGAGCCTGCTCCACGAGGGCTTCGCGCCCGGCTCCTCCCCCACCGACGAGGGGCGAGAGGCGAGGGCGGCGGGAGACGGGGGACTCCTGGCCACGGGGATCGAGGCGCGGCGATGCTGGCCCGTGGACTGGGGCGTGCCGCTCTACGCCCGAGACGTGCGCGTCCCCCCGGGCGGGCGCCTGACGGTGGAGACGGCGGTCCCGGCCGTGTGCCGGACCCTCGACCGAGAGCTGCGATTCGCGGTCGACGCGCGCGAGTCCGACGGGGCCAGCGGAGACTGGAGCGCGCTGGCCGAGCGCGCGGCCCTCCCCGCCCGCGATCCCGGGGCTCTCAGCTGGAGCCCGCTGCGAGCGGACCTCTCGCGCTTCGCGGGGAAGGAGGTCGACCTGCGCTTCCGCGTCTGGACCGACGCGGGAGAGGGTCTCGATGGCGAGCTGCGCCGCACCCGCGCCCTGTGGGGAGAGCCGATCGTCTTCGGCGACCGGCCGAGGGACCGACGGCCGAACCTCCTCCTGGTGACCATCGACACCACCCGGGCCGACGCGGTGGGTGTCTACGGAGGCGGTGGATTCACGCCCTTCCTCGACTCCCTGGCGACCGAGGGGATCCTGTTCGAGAACGCCTGGACGGCCAGCAACTCGACCACCCCCTCGCACGCCTCGATCCTCACCGGCACGGCGACCCAGGACCACGGTCTCCTGGACAACTGGTCGATCCTGGCGGCGGAGAACCGGACCCTGGCGGAGAGCCTGCGCGAGGCGGGCTACCACACCGCGGCGGCGGTCAGCGTGGGTCACCTGCAGCCGGCCACCTCCGGGCTGGGACAGGGCTTCGATCGCTTCCTGCTCGCCCGCCCGGGGGCCCCGCGGGACGGTCGGCTCACGATCGAGGGCGTGCGGAGCTGGCTGCGCGGCTGGAGCGAGGCGGGCGATCGGCCCTTCTTCCTGTGGGTGCACCTCTTCGATCCCCACACCCCCTACGGGCCGCCGCAGGAGTTCCTGTCGGAGTACGCCCGCACCTCGGGCCTCGACCCTCCCCCGCGCAGCGTCGATCCGCCCACCATCGAGCCCCACCGCTACACCGCCGCCGGCGAGTTCCTGGAGGAGATCACCAACCTCGAGTACGCCCGCTGGCTCTACGGCGCGGGCGTGGCCTTCACCGATCGCCAGGTGGGCGAGCTGTGGCGGACCTTCGGCGAGCTCGGCCTCGCCGAGGACACCGTCTTCCTCGTCACCAGCGATCACGGGGAGTCGCTGGGCGAGCGCCGACACTGGTTCCACCACACCAGCATCTACGACGTGGTCACCGCCGTGCCCCTGATCCTGCGCCTCCCCGGGGGCCCCCGCGGCCGACGGGTGGAGGACCTCGCCTGGACCCTGGACATCGCCCCCACCCTGCTCGAGCTGGCCGGGCTCCCGCGCGCCTCGGGCATGCGCGGGACCAGCCTCCTGAAGCTGGCCGAGGGACGCGGCCGCGGCGAGCGCCGGCTGTGGTTCGAGCACGCGGGCCTGATCCAGGTGGGATGCCGCGACGCGCAATACCACTTCATCGCCAGCCTGGTGGACTACTCGGAGCTGGGCCCGGAGCACTTCATCCCCGAGGGCGCCCGCTTCCTCTTCGACCACACCGGCGATCCCGGGCTCGACCTCGCCGCCGAGCGCTCGCAGGCGGTCGAGGAGCTCGTCGCCCACCTGGCCCGCTGGCGCGCGAGCGCTCTCGACCACGAACGGCTCGAGCGCGAGCTGACCCCCGAGGAGCAGGCCGAGCTCGAGGCGCTGGGCTACGCCGGGGCGGGTCGCTGAGGATACGGCCCGCCGGTTGCAATCCGCCCCCTCCCCCGCTGCCATGGTTCCATGCCGTTCCAGGCCCGACCGCCCTGCGCCCCCGCCCTCGTCGGGGGCCTGCGCGCGGCCCACCTCGAGTGGGCGGCGGTCCTGCTGATCCTCTGCGCCGCCCTGGTGCCCCGCGCGCGGGATCTCGCGGGCCCCTTCGATCGGGGGCTCGAGGGCTTCCAGGGGGCCTTCTTCGCCATCTGCGCGGTCAACTACGAGCGGCTGGGGGTGGGAGCCGTCTCGGGGTACCCGGTGGCCAATCTCGACCTGCCCCGGGACCCCGCGGGCGAGATCGCTCGGGATCCGGGGGGCTGGGTGGCCTACGCCAACCACCCGCCGACCACCCCGCTCCTGGCCTGGCTGGCGCTGAAGGCGCTGGGACCGGAGGGGTGGAGCGAGGCCTGGCGCGACGGGCGGGCTCCGGCGGACATCGAGGCGCCCATCCGGCTGCCCTTCCTGGCCCTGCACGCCGCCGGTCTGCTGGCCTTCTGGTGGGCCCTGCGACAGACCTCGGGCGCGGCTCGCTCGCTGATCGCCCTGGCGCTGCTCGCGGTGACGCCGGTCTCGGTGCTCTACGCCACCCTGGTCAACGTCGAGAACCCCTCGCTGGTCTTCGCCCTGCTCTCCTGCGGCTTCGGAGCGCGCTGGCTGCGCGGGGGGCGCTCGCGCGACCTCGCCCTCGCCGCCTCGAGCCTGGCCGCGGGCTGCGCGGTCACCTACGCGCCCCTCTTCTTCCTGCCCCCGCTGGTCCTGTGGGGCTGGCGAGCGGGCGCGCGCAGGGCCCTGGCGCTCTTGTCGGCCGGCGCGATCGCAGGGCTCCTGCCGCTCGGCCTCCACGCGCTCGCCTCGAGCCGCGCCCTGGCCCGGATCGGTCGGCCCTCGGCGCCGGTGCTCGAGCGCGCGCGGGAGCTCCTCCAGCCGCTCCTCGACGGCAGCCTGCCCTTCGCGGGGTGGCTGGCGCGGCAGGTCGAGCACGCCGGCTCGCGCATCGGGTGGCCGCTGCTCGCCGCGGCGCTGATCGGCCTGCTTTTGCCCGCCTCGCGCCGCGTCGCGAGATCCCTGGATCGCTGGCTCTCGGCCCGAGAGCTGCCGGGAGAGGCGCGCGGGCCCGACCTCGCGGTCCCGCTCCTCGCCGGCGGGCTGCTCTACCTGCTGGCCTTCTACCGACACACCTGGGACGCGCAGTACGTCTTCCTGATGTTCCTCGCGCCCGGCGTCTGCGCCCTGGCCGCCCGAGCGCTCGACGCCCTCACCGGCCCGCTGCTCGCGCTCCGCGCTGGCATCGCCCCCCAGGTAGTGCTGGTCAGCAGCCTGGGGCTCCCGTGCATCGCGCGCTTCAACGCGCTGCGGCACGAGCTGCGGGCACCGGGAGACTCGCCGGCGGCGAGCCTCTACACGCCGCCCGAGCTGCCCCTGCCGGACGCCATCGGCGCGGCCATCGCGGGGGTGTGCCCCCCGGGGGCCATCGGGCTCCACCCCGAGGTCCTGGGCCTGAACCACGCGGCCTCCTTCTACGCCTGGCGATCGCTGGTGCCGGCCCCCATCCCCGACGAGCAGCTCCGGCGGATGGCGGCGGCGAGCGGGCTGGCGGACGCCCCGATCCTCCTGCTGCTGCCCGACGATCCCCCCGAGTCGGCGCGCGCCGGCTGCGAGGAGCTTCGCCGGGAGCTCGTGGGGGAGGCCGCCCCCTCGAGCCTCGGCTCGGGCTGGAGCGCCTGGAGGCTCGGGGGCTGAGGCCCCGGGGTGGCCTGCGGGAGGGCTTTCGCCCGCCCCGGCCGGCCCCTCCCGACCGGCGCGGGGGGATTTTCCGCATTTCGTGAAGGGCGCCGCAGGGCGCCGACGCGTCGTCGTTGGAGCCGGCGCGAGCTCGACGATGGTGGACCCCGCCGGGCTCCTCACCAGGTCACGAATGCAGAACGAGGAAGCAGGCGGAACGATGAAGCACTTCAGGCGAACGAACGCTCTCCCGCTGGCCCTGGCCGCGCTGGTCCTTGGCTGGATGGCCCCGGCGGCCGCGGCGCAGGTGTACGGCTACAGCGACGGCTCGGCCGACGGCGGCTTCGGCCTCCCGACCGGAGGCGACGTCGCCTGGTTCCAGTGCTTCGACACGGCGAGCCTGGGCCTCTCGCAGGACGACATCCTGGTGGTCTCGACCACCAACGGGGCAGACGGCGGATTCCTGGGCGCCGATCCCGGATCCTCGGGAGGGGTCGCCGTCTACCAGGACCCCAGCGGGGACTGCGACCCGCGGGACCTCACCGGATCCGATCTCGTGGCCACCGCCACCTGGACGGCGCAGCACAAGAACGCGGGGATCATGGAGGAGATCCCCCTGTGCCCCGGTGGCCTGGTCTCGGGCAAGTTCTGGGTGTGCGCCTGGCTCGACCACGACCCCGGAGAGCTGCCCGCACCCATCGACACCAGCCAGCAGTCGAACGGCCGGACCTGGGTGACCGGCCACCCCCTGGGCTTCGATCCCTACAACCCCAACGATCCCTCCAACGTCGTCTTCCAGGAGATGCCCACCCACGTCTGGGTCATCCAGGCCAACCGGTATCCGCGGGTGCAGTTCGTCGACCGGGACGCAACCGGGCAGAACAACGGCACGAGCTGGCAGGACGCCTTCAACGACCTGCAGGACGCCCTGTGCGTGGCGATCGACGGGGACGAGATCTGGGTCGCGGAGGGGACCTACCTCCCCGATCACGGGGCGATCCAGACGCTCCTCGACCAGGGCGAGAGCTTCCATCTCGTGCAGGGCGTCGAGATCTACGGCGGATTCGACGGCACGGAATCGCAGCTCGGCGAGCGGGACGTCGAGCAGCATCTCTCGATCCTCAGCGGCGATCTCCTGGGCGATGACCAGCCGAGCTTCCAGAACACCTGGGACAACAGCCACAACGTGGTCAAGGCATCGAATGTGGACGACTCCACCGTCCTGGACGGCTTCACGATCACCGCGGGCGACAACTCGTGGGGCGGTGGCGGCGGCGCGGGGATGCTGGTCCAGTCGGCCACCCCGACGCTGGCTCAGTGCGTCTTCCTCCGGAACTACGCGGGAGTCAACGGAACCCTCGCCATCTTCGACACCATGCCGGCGCCCATCCATATCGACCGCTGTCGCTTCGAAGGGAACGTCAAGGGTCTGCACGTGTGGGAGAGCGAGGTCCAGGTCTCGTGGTGCAGTTTCCAGGACAATACCAGCCGGGACGCCTTGGTGGAGGGGTACTCGGGCGCGAAGACCACCTTCGTGTCCTGTGAGTTCATCGGGGGCGCAGCTGATACCTGCATCTTCATGCGCAACAGCGTCGCGCTGATCAACTCCAGCATTCGCGAGTACGCGAACGCCTACGGGATGTCCAGGGCGATCTTCGTGGATGCCACCCTCGAGCTGATCAACTCGACCATCAGCGAGAACGACCACGGACTGGACGTGACCATCTACGGCTTCGCTGACATCGACAACTCCATCCTCTGGGGCAACGGGAATGGCAGCCAGGGGGACCAGATCAGCCTCCCGGCGACCTATCACGCCAGCGTGGATCACTCCTGCGTGCAGGGCTGGAACGGCGGCCTCGGGGGAGCGGGCAACATCGGCGACGATCCCCGCTTCGTGAATCCCGCCGGCGGGAACCTGCGGCTCCAATCCGGCTCCCCCTGCATCGACGCCGGGGACCAGACCGCGCTTCCCCCCGGAATCCTCCTGGATCTCGCCGGCAACCCGCGCGTCTACAACGACGAGGTGGACATGGGCGCCTACGAGGATCAGGCCTGCAGCCTGGGCCCCCAGGTCTACTGCACGGAGCTGCAGAACCAGGGCTCGGGCGGGTGCTTCGCCCGCATCACCACCTCCGATCCCTGCCAGCAGCCGGTGGCCGGGGCGAACGACTACGACATCATCGTCACCGAGGCGGAGAGCGGGAAGCCGGCCATCATCTTCTACGGCTTCGCGCCGGCCCAGATCCCCTTCGCCAACGGCACGCTGTGCGTGCAGCCTCCCGTCCGGCGGACGGGCGTCAAGTCCACCGGCGGCTCCGGGGGCTGCACCGGTCAGTTCGCGCTGCGGTGCAACGAACCCTCCGACCCGACCGGGTCGGCCGGACAGGAGGTCTACTTCCAGGGCTGGCTGCGGGATCCCGGCTCCGGTGCGGGGATGGACCTCTCGGACGCCGTGAAGGTGACCTTCCAGTGAAGGGAGAGGCCCTGGGAGGGCTCACTCCGCGATCGTCAGGTCCTCCCTGTTGGTGAAGGCCGCCTGGCCGGGGAGCAGCGCGGGTCCGCTGAGGGCCTGCAGGTGGATCTCGCGGTTCAGCTTGCCGCTGCCTCCGGGCACCGGCAGCTGGACCGCGACCTCGTGGGGGGGCAGCCCCCTCGAGCCCCGACTCGGGCTGGAGCGCCTGGAGGCTCGGGGGCTGAGGACCCGCGTCCCTCGGGCGCCGAGAGTTTCCCGCTTTTCTCCAATATGTCGCCCGGTCGGGGCGCTATTCCGGTACCGGCGCCGGGCGGATCCCCGAGGCTCAACCCCTCCGGCGCGGCCTGCCATGAGAACGCACCTGCCCCTCCTGCTGCTCGTGCCCCTCGCGGGCCTGGCCGTCCCGGATCGCGCCGAGAAGCTCGCCGACACCTACCGGGAGGAGATCGAGGACGTCAACCGGGACCACGCGCGCAAGCCCGGGGAGACCACCGAGGACGAGCTCTCGAAGGAGCTCCCCAAGAAGGCCCTGAAGGCCCTGGACGACCTCCTGGAGCTGAAGGACTCGCCGGGCGTGTAGGGCCCCGCATTCCCCCAGAGTCCCGGGCTCGCCGATCGCCAGGATGAT
>CAZTTG010000046.1:0-36374 GCA_964615935.1 uncultured Planctomycetaceae bacterium
ATCATCCTGGCGATCGGCGAGCCCGGGACTCTGGGGGAATGCGGGGCCCTACAGCACTGACTTGGCTCAGCCGCACGACTGCGCAGGTGCCTTCAGGCCGGCGGCGAGCCGAAGCGCTCCCGATACCAGTCCACCGTGACCTCCAGCCCCTCGCGCCAGCCGATGGAGGGCTCGTATCCGAGCTTCTCGCGAGCGCGCTCCAGGGCGGCCAGGCTGTGGAGCACGTCCCCCGCCCGCGGCGAGGCCATCCGGGGCTCGGCCGCCGAGCCGCACAGATCGGCCATGGCCCGATAGAGCTCGAGGACCGTGATCCGCTCTCCGCTGCCGACGTTGATGAGCGCGCCGGGCTCCAGCTCCGCGTCGATCGCCGCGAGGTTCGCCCGCACCACGTTGTCCACGTAGGTGAAGTCCCGCGACTGCTGGCCGTCGCCGAAGATGGTGCAGGAGCGCCCCTCCAGCAGAGCGCGGGCGAAGAGCGCGATGACCCCCGTATAGGGGCTGTCGTCCGCCTGCCGCGGGCCGAAGATGTTGAAGTAGCGCAGGCACACCGTGCGCATGCCGTACACCTCTCCCCACACCCGCATCAGGTGCTCGCCGGCCACCTTGCCGGACGCGTAGGGCGAGAGGGGTGCCGGCGACATGCTCTCCGCCTTGGGCAGATCCTGCGAGTCGCCGTAGGCCGCCGAGGAGGCCGCGAAGACCGCACGCCCCACGCCCTCGGCGCGGGCGGCCTCGAGCACCCTCAGGGTGCCCATCACGTTGATCTCGTAGGAGCGGGCGGGGTCCTCGATGCTCAGGGGGACCGAGACCTGGGCCGCCTCGTGGAACACGCCTTCGACGCCGCGGCAGGCCTCCCGCGCGCAGGCGGGATCGGCGATGCTGCCCTCCAGGAACTCCAGCGGCGCTCCGCTGCCAGGAGATTCGGGGACGTTTGGCGCCAGGTTGTCGAGGCTGCCGGTGGAGAGGTCATCGAGCACCCGGACGCGGTCTCCCCGCTCGAGGAGGGCGGCGGCGATGTGCGAGCCGATGAAGCCCGCCCCACCGGTGACGAGATAGAGGGTCATGGCGATTGCATGCTAGGGCGCGGAGGCCGGGAGGCAATGCCCGGGCCGGGGGCCCGGGCCGACCCTCTGACGGCGGGATGCGGCGGAGCTTCCGCCGGAGCCGGATCAACCCTCTCGCCGGGCGGATCCGCGCGGGGGGATGGGCTCGCGAAATGGCGCGAGCCCTCCGTTTGACGGGAGGGCTCGCGCGCGGAAGAGCATTGGTCCCCAGCAGTTGATCGGCTGCACCCTCTCCAGCCGGAAGGGGCCCGTCTCCGAACGCCCCCCTCGGGATTTCCCACGCGGAACCGCCGGGCGCCGGAACCGCGGGCCGAGGTACCCCGAAAGAGCTCGAGCCCGCCGGTTCGAATCGGCGGGCTCGGGCATCGGAAGAGCGGCTGGATCTTGAGCTTTGTGGCGGCTGCCCCTCGGAGCCGGCGGGAGCGGCCGACCGAACGCCCCTCTGCCGGAATCCCTCGCCGGCAGGCGGAAGGTCGCGCTCCGGACCGGCACCCCGGGCCGGCCCGCGGCCGATCCCGGCCGTAAAGACGAGCGCCCGCCGGTTGGACCGGCGGGCGCGCGCATCGAAAGAGCATTCGATCCCCAGCGTAGCGATTGGCTGCAACCAGAGGAGCCGGACGGGCGCCGCGACCGAACGGCGATTGCCGACATTCGCGGGATTCGCCCCGGGGAGGCCCCGCGCGCGCCCCGAGGGCCCCTCCGAGCGAGCTCCCCGGCCCGCGGGCGGTGGACGCGAAAAAGCACAAGCCCGCCGGCGCGACCGGCGGGCTTGCGGCATCGAGAAGAGTTAGGATCCCCAGCGCAGCGTTTGGCTGCAGCCCGCTCAGCCGGAGAAGGGGAGCAACCGAACGCTCGGATTCCGGGATTCCCGAGATTCCTCCGGGACGGGCCAGGACGGGGCCCAGAAATGCTCGAACCCGCGGCGAGCGCGGGTTCGAGGGCGATTCCAAGATGGCCTCAGGAGGTTGGCCGTCTCGCTTGAATCTTCAGGAGTGTCCTTCTTGTCTCTCTCTTGCGCGGGGTGGGTGCGTCGTGTTCCCGCCCCGTGGCCTTTTCGGCCCGTCTCTCTGCATGCATGAGCCGAAAGAACGGCCCCGCCGAACTCCCCCTCCGTCTCTTCTGAGTGGGCCAGCCTAACCACTTTCAAGGCAAAGACTTGGGTCGATCAACCGGTGCCGGGCTACGAGGGCCGCGGGTGGACCGCTCCGCGGCCGGCCTCCGCCCCCGCGGGGTCGTGGCCACCCCCGCCCCCCTGGCCCGGCGCCTGGCCTGGGGCCTCTCCCGCGGCCGCTCCGGGCCGCCCGCGGTCCTGGACCCGGCCTGCGGGGACGGCGCCCTGCTGCTCGCGGCCCTCGAGGAGGCCGGAGGCGCGCGGGAGTACGCTCGGACGGCCCTCCACGGCTTCGAGATCGACTCCGACCTGGCGGCCCGGGCCCGGGAGCGGCTCTGCCGCCGGGCCGGCCTGCCCGACGGCGCCCTGGACGAGCGGATCCGATGCGCCGACGCTCTCGCGCCCGAGCTCGAGTGGCCCGCGGGGACCTGCGTCCTGGCCAATCCGCCCTGGCTCTCCTTCTCGGGGCGCCAGGCGGAGAGCCTGAGTCCGCCGGCCCGCCAGAGCCTGCGACGCTCCTGGGCGTCCTTCGGCGGCTGGCCCAGCCTGCAGGGGGCCTTCCTGGAGCGCATCGCCCGCCATCTCGGCGACCACCTCACCCGCGGCCGGCTCCTCCTCCCCGCCTCGGTGACCGAGCTCGAGGGCTACGGCCCCCTGCGCCGGGCCGTCACCAAGAGGGCCGAGCTCGCGGGACCTCCCGAGGAGCTCGGCGAGGGGGCCTTCCCGGGCGTGGTCGAGCCGGCGGTCCTCCTGGACCTCTCCGGCCGTCCCCGCTCCGGGCCCGGCAGCTCGGCCCCCTGGACCGCGCGGCCCGAGGCCGACCGGGCCCTCCTCGAGCGCCTGGAAGCCTTCCCGAGGCTCCCCGAGCTCACCTTCGCCGACCCGGGGGTGCACACCGGCAATTCGGCCCGCGAGCTCGTCCTGCGGGAGGCCGCGGGCGGGTGGCCTGGGGTGCGCGAGGGCCGCTGCCTGCGCGCCTTCCGGCTCGATCCGCCCCGGGCCTGGCTGCGGACCGACCTCTTGCCCTCGCCGGAGCGCCGCTTCCGGATCGGCCCGCTCGAGCGCTACCGCTCGTTCCCGATCCTGCTGCGCCAGACGGCCGACCGCCCCCTGGCCGCCCTGCATGTCGAGCCCACCTACTTCCGCAACAGCCTGCTCGCCGCCCGCGAGGTCCCCGACCTCGACCCAGCCGCCCTGGTGGCCATCCTCAACGGTCCCGTGGCGACCGCCTGGCACCGGCTGATGCACCGCGACGCCCGCCAGCGCGCCTTCCCCCAGGTCAAGGTCTCCCACCTGGCCGGCCAGCCCATGCCCATCGCCTCCCGCGCCGAGGACCCGCGGCTGCACGACGAGCTGGCGGGCCGGGTGCGCGCCCTGGAGCCGGGCTCCCTCTACTTCGAGGCCGAGGCGGCGGGGATCGACGCCCTGGTCCTGGAGGCCTTCGACCTCGCGCCCGCCGACGCGGCCCGGGTGCGCGCGCTCGCGGCGGGGTCGCTCCGGCTGCCTTCCTGATCCCGGCGCCGCCGCTCAGCGCCCGAACACCCCGGTCTTCTTGGACTTGCGGATGGTCTCCTCGTTGGCCCAGATGACCTCGCCGCTCTCGATGTTCTCGCACGAGAGCACGAACTGGTACCAGACGTCGTCCTTCTTGTAGAGGCCATCCTCCAGGTTGCGGCCCTTGTGCTTCTCGATGGAGCGCAGGGTGCCGTAGAGGATCAGGTCGGCGCCGATCTGCTTGCCGAAGGCCTTGGCCTGGGCCGGGTCGACGCGGCCGGAGCCCTGCTGGAAGCGCACCTGCTCCCCGATCTCGTCCTGGCCCTGGGTCGAGGCGGCGATGCGGATCCGGCCGCCCTGCTGCAGGGAGACCATGATGGAGTCGGTGATGCCCTCGGTGTCGATGTGCTCGCTGGTGCGGTTCTGCACCCCGCCGATGTACAGGATGGGCCGCTTATCGTCGCCCTTGCCGGGGTGATCGACGTAGGCCAGGGCGGGGGACTCGTTCAGCGACTGGACCATGGTGCCCGCCAGGATCTGGAGGTCGGTCGAGCCGAAGTCGATGGTCAGGGTCTCGACCTTGTCGGGGTCGCCGTAGTCCAGGGAGCTGCAGCCGCAGGCGAGCAGCAGGGTTCCGAGAAGCAGCGTCAGGGCCGGTTTCTTCATGTTCAGTGGTCCGGTTCGAGGGTCGTGCGTGGGTTGGATGGCGGGCTAGCGCACCGAGCTGGGGGTGGCACACTGGAGTCGGAGCTCCTGGGCCTGGGGCCGCGGGGCGATCACCTGGATCGAGATCATGCCGCCCGGCCCGAGGGTCTCGCGCTTCCAGTGCCGGGTGGTGTCGTCGATGCGGAAGCCCTCGGCGTCGAACCAGTCCACGGCCCAGTCGAAGCGCAGGTTCGACGTCTTCTTGTTCCGGAGGTCGAACTGGACCTGCAGGAGGTCGCCCACCTTCCGGGAGCGGTAGTTGAGGATCTCGAGGCTGCGGGTGAGGGTCTTGCTGCCCTTGATCTCGGTCAGCTCCCCCTTCGGCTCGTCGTAGTCGTACACGTTCTGGCTGCCGCCCGTGGACCCGCAGGCGCCGAGCGTCGTGATCGCGGCCAGGGCCAGCGCCGCGAAGAGGTTCTGGTTGGTGGCTCTCATCGGGTCGTCCTTCCCCGTCAGGGTACTTGCGGAATCGAGGCGGCGCCCGCGGGCTCGCCCCCGCCCACCTCCCCGACGGGGAGACCCCCGACAGGATGGGCGTAGAGCTCGTGGTCCACGGTGCGCGCGAAGATGAACATGGTCTCGCCGACCCCGAGCTCGAAGCGGCCCAGCGCCCGGCGCGGCCCCCCGTCGGCGGTCAGCACGAGCTCGTGCCGCCCCGCGGGCACGAACACGCGCACCGCCTGCCAGCTGTCCGGCAGGGTCTGCCAGGCGCGCAGATCGGCGCGCTCGGTGATCAAGGTGAAGAGGTCGCCGGCCAGGCGCCCCCAGATGTCGTACTCCCTGGCCAGCGCCTGCGTCAACTCGCGTTTCAGGACGGCGCGCACCGCCGAGCGGGCGGCCAGCCATCCGATGCGGTGCTCCAGGTTCTCCCGGGCCACCCGGGCGACGTCCTCGATCGGCTCGGTGCGGACCGCTCGCCCGGACCCGGGCAGCTCCAGCACCAGGCCGGCCACCGGCTGGGGGCGCTGCAGCAGGCTGGGCACCGACCAGGACAGCAGCCCGTCGTGGGTCGGGATGTCGAGCCGGATCTCCTCCTTGAAGGGCCCCAGACCCACGCCGGCGATGACCACCACGGCGGCCGCCGACTCGGGGCGCCGGGGCGGCTCGCCGTAGTGCCGCCGCCAGCGCTCGAGATCGTCGGCCCAGCCGAGCTCGCCCGCCAGCCGCAGGAGGGCCGGGCCGGCGACCCCGCCGCCCACGCCCTTGTCGTGCATGCGCAGGTAGTCGATGTAGGCCTCGTCGGGCTGGCCCAGGAGCTCGTAGGCGGTGGCCGAGAGGAAGTGCCCCAGCCCGCCGGCGGCGTACTCCACCTCGTAGAGCTCCTCCTCCCTCTCCAGCAGGCGGTTGGCCAGGCGGCACTCCACCCACACGTCGTCGATCCGGCCCTCGGCCAGGTAGGCCATGGCCAGGCAGGAGTGCAGCATGACGCGCTCGAAGCCCTCGCCCTCGTAGGTCTTCGCGCTCTCGCTGAGGGTCGCCGAGATCAGCCCCTCGCCCAGGTTCTCGGCGGAGACCAGGGCGCGCTCCTCGGCGGCCCGGGAGGCGTCGGCGGCGGCGCCCAGGTGCTCCAGGGCTCGGTCCCACCGGCCCGCGGTCAGGGCGACCATCCCGGCCTCGGCCCCGGAGAGGAAGTCGGAGCCGGTGGTCCCGGGATCGGCGTACTGCGCGCGGGCCTCCTCCAGGCGACCGGCGCGGAACATCTGCAGGCAGGCGTGGGTGCGCTCGGGGTAGGAGGCGCAGCCGGCCAGCAGGAAGAGTAGCAGGGCCGCGCCTGCCGCCGACCGCGACCCCCTCCGCGCCGCGACGGGCGGGCGGGGCGGTCTTCGATCCGCGTCCTCGAGGAGGTGGTTCACTCCGGGCTCCCTGGATCCTCTGCGGTGTACCGCGCGCCTCCCGGCGGATCAAGTCGCGTCGTGGCGCCGCCGGCGCCGGACGAGGTGGGGCAGGAGCCAGAGGTAGACGCCGGTGCCCAGGAGGCCCAGGAGCGCCGCTCCCACGGGCAGGTGCAGCCACAGCTTGGCGCCGTCGTGGATCCAGGACCCGTCGTGGATGCCCTCGATCAGATCCGAGCGCCGGTAGGCGACCTGGAGGATCGCGCCGCTCTCGGCATCGATCTGCACCTCCCAGCTGCTCTTCGATCGCACCTTGAGCATGCCCCGGCCGGGGCGCACGTCGATCCGATCGATGTCCTCCCAGCTCTCGATCCCGGCCTCGGGCGCGCCCCGCGCGGCATCCAGCACCCGATCGAAGGAGATGCTCGGGGTGGTGCTCGTGCCCCGCACGGTCGCCGGCTGGATCCAGCTCACCTCCTTCTTGAGCTGGAGCAGGAGCCCGGTGCCGATCACCCAGACCAGGGGGATCGCCACCAGCACGGCGCCCCAGCGGTGCAGCTTGCGGTTGATCTTGGCGGCGCTCATGGGTGGGCTTCGGCGGGGACCGGGCGGGAGACCGCCGATTCCGGGGCCCGGCCCGCCCCGGGCGGCTGCCCTGTGGCCCGGCAGGGGGAAACGACGGTGACCGGAGAGTGTAACGCCCGGCCCCCCGCCGGGTCACCCTGGTCGGGATCGCGGGCCTCGATAGACTGGGGGTCGCATGAGCCGCAGCCGGTACATCGGCTCGAGCGGGCCGTCGAAGGGGGCTGCCGGCAAGGGCCAGGTAAAGAAGGGGTCCAGCTCGGGGTCCACCCCGATGATGACCCAGTTCTGGAAGGCCAAGCGCGAGGCGCCCGGCGCCCTGCTCTTCTTCCGGATGGGCGACTTCTACGAGCTCTTCGGCGACGACGCGGTCACCGCCTCGCAGGAGCTGGGCATCGCCCTCACCTCGCGCGCCAAGGGGACCGACGCCCTGCCCATGGCGGGCGTGCCGGTGCGCGCGGTGGACGGCTACCTGATGAAGCTGGTGCGCAAGGGCTTCAAGGTGGCGATCTGCGAGCAGGTCTCCGACCCGCGCGCCCGCGCCGGCATCGTCGATCGGGCCATCACCCGGGTGGTCACGGCCGGGACGATCACCGAGGAGGACGCCCTCGACGCGCGCGAGCACAACTACCTGGCGAGCCTGCATGCGGCCCCGGCCGGCGCGGGGCTGGCCTGGGTGGACGTCTCCACCGGGCGGATGCGGGCCAGCGAGCTCCCGCCCTCCGAGGTGGCCGACGAGGTGTCGCGCATCGCCCCGGCCGAGCTGCTGCTGGCCGAGACCGCGGACGAGGCCTTCCCCGAGCTGGCGTCCGAGCTGCGCCGGCAGCTCGGCCCGCGGATCACCGAGCGCGATCCCTGGCGCTTCGATTCGGACGGCGCCCGGCGCGCGCTCTTCGCGCACTTCCGCGTGGCCAGCCTGGAGGGCTATGGCATCGAGGACGCCTCGCCCGTCGTGCCCGCGGCGGGCGCCCTGATCGAGTACCTGCAGGAGACCCAGCGCTCGGCCTGCGAGCACGTGCGCGCCCTCGAGAGGGTGCAGCCCGCCGACTTCCTGGTGCTCGACCGGGCCACGCGCGCGACGCTCGAGCTGGTGCGCACCCAGCGCGAGGGGCGCCGCGAGGGCACGCTGCTCGAGGCCCTCGACGCCTGCCTGACGCCCATGGGCGGGAGGCTGCTGCGCGAGTGGCTCCTGGCGCCCCTGCGGCGGCCCGAGCCCATCCTGCACCGCCAGCGGGGCGTGGCCGAGCTGGCCGAGGCCCCCTTCCTGCGCGAGGAGTCGCGCGAGCTCCTGCGGGGCGTGCTGGACGTCGAGCGGCTGGTGGCCAAGGTGTCCACGGGACGGGCCAACGCGCGCGACCTCGCGGGCGTGGCCTCGTCTCTGGCTCCGGTCCCGGCCCTGAAGGCCAAGCTGGACGACGCCTACTCCGAGGTCCTGGCCGAGCTGCACGGCGAGCTCGATCCCCTCGAGGAGCTCTGCGAGCGCGTGCGCTCGACGCTGGTCGACCGACCTCCGATGACGGTGCGCGAGGGCGGCCTCGTGCGCGAGGGCTTCTCGGCCGATCTGGACGAGCTGCGGCAGATGGCCGGCGACGCCAGGTCCTGGATGGCGCGCTTCCAGGCCTCCGAGAGCGAGCGCACCGGCATCCCCGGGCTCAAGATCGGCTACAACTCGGTCTTCGGCTACTTCATCGAGATCCCCCGGGGCCAGGTGGAGCGCGCGCCGGCCGAGTACGTGCGCAAGCAGACCATCAAGAGCGCCGAGCGCTACGTCACGCCCGAGCTCAAGGAGTTCGAGACCAAGGTGCTGCGCTCGGAGGAGCGCTCGCGGGAGCTGGAGTACGAGATCTTCGTCGAGCTGCGCGACGAGGTGGGCCGGCACCTGGCGCGCATCCTGGACACGGCCCACGCCCTGGCGCGCCTGGACGTCCTGGCCGGCCTGGCCCAGAAGGCCTCCGAGAACGTCTACGTCGCCCCCGAGATCGACGAGGGCGACGAGATCGAGATCGTGGACGGCCGCCACCCGGTGCTGGAGCTGTTGCCGGGCGAGGACGCCTTCGTGCCCAACGACAGCCGGCTCGACCGCGGCGGTCGCCTGATCACCATCCTCACCGGTCCCAACATGGCCGGCAAGTCCACCTGGGTGCGCCAGACGGCCCTGATCGCCCTGATGGCCCAGATCGGCTCCTTCGTGCCCGCCCGCTCGGCGCGCATCGGGGTGATCGACCGCATCTTCACCCGGTTGGGCACGGCCGACGACATCGTGCGCGGCGCCTCGACCTTCATGGTCGAGATGGTGGAGGTGGCCAACATCATCAACAACGCCACCGACCGCTCCCTGATCGTGCTGGACGAGGTGGGCCGCGGCACCTCCACCTTCGACGGCCTGGCGCTGGCCTGGGCCATCGTGGAGCACGTGCGCGAGCGCATCGGCGCGCGCACCCTCTTCGCCACGCACTACCACCAGCTCACCGACCTGGCCTCGCGCTACGACGGCATCTGCAACATGAACGTGGCCGTGCGCGAGTGGGAGGACGAGATCGTCTTCCTGCACAAGATCGTCGAGGGCGGCACCGACCGCTCCTACGGCATCCACGTGGCGCGCCTGGCGGGCGTTCCCCCCGAGCTCCTGGCGCGGGCGCGGGACATCCTGCTCGACCTGGAGCGGGACGAGGACGACCTGGCCTCGCGCATCGCCGGCTCCTCGGGGAGCCCGGCCTCCTCCGACGGCCTGCAGCTCACCCTCTTCGCGCCCGGGCCCAGCCCGATCGAGGACGAGCTCCGCAAGCTCGACCTGGAGCAGATGAGCCCTCTGGAGGCGCTCGAGAAGCTCTACGAGCTGCGCGGGAAGCTGTAGTCCACCCCGGCCCGTCGTCCGCTGATCGGAGCAGACCACCGACGGCAACCTGGAGCCCTTCCCCTGGCTCCCGTCGATGGAGCGGCTATCCTCGGCCCCGCCATGAAGAACCATCGAGAAGAGCTGTGGTTCGAGGTCCCCGCGCGGCGCGCCTTCCGGAACATCACCCCGGAGGTCGTGCGAGCTCTGGCCAAGAGCGGCATCCGCGAGGGCCTCTGCCTGGTGAACGCGATGCACATCACCGCGAGCGTGTTCATCAACGACGACGAACCCGGCCTGCACGCCGACTACGAGCGCTGGCTGGAGGGGCTCGCCCCTCACGAGCCGGTCTCGGCCTACCGCCACAACCTGACCGGCGAGGACAACGGCGACGCCCACCTCAAGCGCCAGGTCATGGGGCGCGAGGTCGTGGTCGCCGTCACCGACGGCGCCCTCGACTTCGGTCCCTGGGAGCAGATCTTCTACGGCGAGTTCGACGGCGGCCGTCGCAAGCGCGTGCTGGTGAAGCTCATCGGGGAGTAGGGAGCCGGTCGCCCAACACCCTCGGCTCCGCGAAGGGCCCCCTCATCTCGCGGGGCAGGACGCGCACGGTCCCGTCCCGGTCGCAGAAGTACAGGCTCGATTCCGACGGCTGGCGCCCGTGGCCGTCCGCCCAGAGGGCGTAGAAGTCGGGGTGGGCGTCGACCGGCCGGCGGGCGTAGGTGTGGTTGCGCGGGCTCCCCTCGGTGAGCTGCCGGGCGAGGGTCCAGCTCTCACCCCGATCCGCGCTGATCCACATGACCATCTCCCCGCCGGGGTTGTACGGCTGGGGCCCCGTCCCGGTCGGCGCGATCACTCGCCAGGTGCCCTCCGGCTCCAGGTAGAGCGAGCCCATGTCGTAGTTGTTGTCGGAGCGCATGGCCGGCCGGATCTCCCAGGCGGCGCCGGTCCAGCGAGCCGTGGTCCAGGTGCGCGGATCGTTGCGGGGCCCGGCCTCGTAGCCGCGGCTGGTCAGGTACAGGATGACCGGCCGGCCGTCGGCGTCGTAGTCGATGTCCTTCAGGTAGACCCTCAGCCCCTCGGCCCGGTAGTCGCGGACCAGCGCGGCATTGGCGACCTCCGACAGGGGCACCTCCAGCGTCCGGCCGCCGGCCGCTCTCCAGGTCTCTCCCCCATCGCCGGTCTCCAGGTAGTAGAGGTCGGTGCGCCAGTTCAGCCCTTCCGGATCGGGATGCACGTTGAAGGCGCAGCCGGCCCGGTCCCCGGCGGCGGCGCTGATCTGGTAGTGGCCCCGGGCGATGACCGCCAGGCGCTGCCAGGGCGACCAGGCCTCGCCATCGGGGCTCTTCATGAAGCAGATGGTGCGATCGACGGGCCAGCGGTAGCGGGTGAAGAAGCAGGCGAATCCCCGGCCGGGGAGGTGCCAGGCCTGCATGTAGGAGAAGTTGGTGATCTCCGCCTCGCCGGAGGCGGTGCGGCGGGTGGCCTGGACCCGCTCGAAGCGGTCGATGTCGTAGGGCTCGAGGCTGCGGTGGACGTACGAGGGCCGGCCGGTCCCGTGGGAGGTCGAGAAGATCCACACGCGCCCCTCCGCGTCCACCGAGATGACCGGATTGTCGTGGGCGTCGGAGGTCTGCTTGTCGAGCAGGATCGTCGGCCGGGGGACCTGCCCGGTGCGGTGATCGTAGTACGAGACCATGTGCAGGAGCTGCCGGTCGCTCTCGCCGCTCGTCCCGCCATAGCAGAAGAAGGTCTTCTCGACCTCGGGGCGGTAGACGGCGAAGGGCTGGTGCTTGGCGCAGTAGGTCCCCAGGCCGCCGCTGTACTTGTAGACGTACTCGTCGCCGGAGGGCTGGTTCATGTACCAGATGCCCCGATAGCCGTCGGCCTTGGCGTTGAGCGCGACGGGGGCCTTCGCGGCCGGCTCCTCCTCCTGGCGGGTCGCCCCGGCCGGGACGCTCAGGGTGACGATCGCCAGGAGGGCGGCGAGCTCTGAGATCTCCACGGTCTGCTCCTCCTCGTCTGCCCGACCCTCGTACCGCTCGCGTCAGGCGCCTATCCTCTCGCCCCGGAGACGCCGCGTGGCGGATGGAAGAGGTCTGATGAGCAACACGCACATCGCGCTGTGGATGGCCGCCCTGCTGGCCCCCCTGCCACCGATCCCCTCGGAAGCCCCCGAACGGCCTCAGAGGATAGTGGTCCAGGGCGATCCCGACAACGACCTGCTCCGGGTGCTGGAGGGCTCGGGTCGCTTCGCGATCGACCGCTGCGCGACGGTCGCGGATGCCCTCCGGCGGGCCCCTTCCGGCGCGGCGGTCATGATCCTGGCCGACGGCTATCCCCGGCGGACCACGCCCATCGACGCGGCGCTCCTCGACGCCGCGCGGGAGAAGCAGCTGCGCCTGTACGTCGAGTACCCGTCGTCCCTCCCCGGCGTGGAGGTCGGGAGACCGGTCGAGGCGCACGTGGAGCGAGCCGTGGTCAGCTCGGACTTCTTCGGCGAGGCCCTCGGGAAGCTGAGCATCGCATCGATCAACGGCCTGCACTACGTGCCCGTCGAGGTCGCATCGTCGCACCTGGTCGCGGCGCGCGTGGCGGGCTTCGATCGCGCGGTCTTCGGCCTGCCCGAGGAGACCTCCCCGATCCTGTTCGAGCTTCCCCACGGGGACGTGCTGGTGGCCACGACCAAGCTGAGCCACTTCGTCACCGGTCGCTTTGCGCCGCAGGACTCCTGGCGGGCCATCTGGACCGCGATCCTCGAGTGGCTCTGTCCGGAGGCGGAGATCCACCCGCTGCGATGGACGCCGGGTGTGCGCGCCACCTACGGACGGGAGGAGCGACTCCCCGCCGATCACCAGCTCCGCGCCATCCGGCGCGGCATCGAGTGGTACCAGAAGGCGCACATGATCGTGCACCCGTCCTTCGAGGAGCGGGTCGCCGGCGTCGAGCGCGTGGGGCCCCTCCCGGACGAGACGCCATCCGGTGACGGATCCCTGGGGGCCCTGGAGGCGGTGATCTCGGTGATCCACCAGGACGGCGCGCAGTCGATCAGCTCCGTGCAGCGCGGCGATTGCACCTGCGAGACGGCCATGGCCATGGCCTTCGGCGCGAGGATCCTGCGAGACGAGACCCGCGCCACGGTGGCCCGCAACCTGCTGGACCACTACCTCTTCGACTCCGACGCCCGCAAGCGGGAGCGGGGCGACCCGGAGCACGGCGCCTTCGGCCTGACCGCCTGGGGCATCACCACGCCCGCCTGGTACCGGGCCAACTACGGGGACGACAACGCCCGCGTGATCCTCTCCACCCTGGCCGTCGCGGCCCTCCAGGGGAGCGACCGCTGGGACGAGGCGGTCATGATGTCCCTGCTGGCCAACCTGCGGACCACCGGCAGGCTCGGGTTCCGCGGCAACCGCATCGACGTCGAGGCGCTGGGCGAGAGGGGCTGGGAGCCCTACTTCGAGGGCGAGATCGTCAACCTCGCGCCCCACTTCGAGAGCTACCTGTGGGCCTGCTACCTGTGGGCCTTCGAGCAGACGGGCCACGTGCCCTTTCTCGACCGCGCCCGGACCGCGCTCGAGATGACCATGGCGCAGTACACCGACGGCTGGCGCTGGACCAACGGCCTGGCCCAGGAGAAGGCGCGCATCGTCCTGCCCCTGGCCTGGCTGGTGCGCGTGGAGGACTCGCCGGCGAACCGGGCCATGCTGCGCCGGGCCGTGGACGGGCTGCTCGCCCTGCAGGACGAGTGCGGCGCCATCCGCGAGGAGCTGGGGCTTCCCGGCAAGGGCGTCTATCCGCCGCCCCGGAGCAACGCGGCCTACGGCACGAACGAGGCCTCGCTCATCGCCGAGAACGGGGACCCCGTGGCGGATCTCCTCTACACCGTGAACTTCGCCTTCCTGGGCCTGCACGAGGCCGCGGCCGCCACCGGCAACGCCGACCTCATCGAGGCCGGGGACCGGCTGGCGGACTTCCTGTGCCGCATCCAGGTCGAGAGCGAGGCGCAGCCGGCGGTGGACGGCGGCTGGTTCCGGGCCTTCGACTTCGACCGCTGGGAGCACTGGGGCTGCAACGCCGACCTCGGCTGGGGCGCCTGGTGCATCGAGAGCGGCTGGACGCAGGGCTGGATCACCGCGGTCCTCTCCCTGCGGGAGATGGAGACCTCGCTCTGGGAGCTGACGCGGGGCAGCGGGATCGAGCGGCACTTCGATCGCCTGCGCCGGCAGATGATCCCCGTCGAGGCGCCGGCGGAGGACGGGCCCGGAGTCTCCGGTCTCTCCTTCGCCTACCGGGAGCTCGAGGGCATCGGTCATGCTCCGGGCACCTGCCGCCGTGACCCGTCGGACGTCATCCGGGTGGGTGACGCGTACCACGTCTACTACACCAAGGTGGTCCGGGCCGAATTGCAGGAGAACAAGCGCCACCTGTATCCCAGCGGCTACGTCGGGACGATCTGGTGCGCCGCGTCGACCGACGGGCTGCGGTGGGCGGAGCTCGGCGAGGTGCTGGGCCCGGGCGAGTCCGGATCGTGGGATTCCCACGCCGTCTTCACGCCCAACATCCTCGAGCATGGCGGCAGGTACTGGCTCTACTACACCGGAGTGCGTCCGACCGCCGGCCGCGACGACGGCCTGTTCGAGAACAACTCGACCGATGACGTCACCGCCATCGGGGTGGCGGTCGGCGACGCGCCCGGAGGGCCGTTCGAGCGCGTCTCTCCCCATCCGATCCTGACGATCGGCCGGCCGCACGAGGCCTTCGACAGCTATCGCGTGGACGATGCGTGCCTGGCGCTGCGCGGCAGGAAGGTCTGGATGTACTACAAGGGGCGGAGCGCGTCGAAGGGCGCCGTCGGTCCGCGGCACACGCAGATGGGCGTCGCGGTGTCCGCCTCGCCCGCCGGGCCCTTCGAGAGGCTCGAGGAGGGTCGTTCCGTGCAGGATTCCGGCCACGAGGTCCAGATCTGGCAGTACGGCCAGGGGATCCTGTCACTGGTCAGTCCGACCGGTCCCAACGGGCGCACCCTCCAGTACGCCGCGGACGGCGTGCACTTCGAGGTCCTCTTGCGCGGGTTGAAGGGACAGCCCAACGCGCCGGGGATGCACCGGCCGGAGCTGAGCGGGGGCAAGCCCTCCGACCTACCCTCATGGGGCGTCGGCATGATCCACGGGCGCGATCCACATCTGGTCCGCTACGACTGCAACTGGATCGCAGAGCTGGTGGACTGACCGCGCACCCCTCCGGCTACTCCGACGGTGAGGGCTTCAGCAGCAAGCAGGAGAAGATCCTGGCGAACACCAGCCCCGGCCCGGAGGTCACCTTCTCGAAGGAGTGACCTCCGCCGCGGGCGCGGGGACCTCGTACTCCGCGATGGTCTCTTCGCCCGATGCGAGCGTCGCCGTGCCCTCGATGGGCGGGGCCGTGTCGCGGGCGTACCGCCTATGGGTGTCGTCCGGAAACGTGAGGCGCCAGCGCACTTCCCCGGGGGGCAGCCAAACGGTGAAGTTACGGGGAGTCGCGCGCCCCCGCTCGCTCGCCTGACGCGTCCATCTCCAGCTTCCGTCGGTCTCGCGCGTCCAGAGGACTGCGATCTCCGGCGGGGTCGAATCGGCGCAGACGAGGCGTAGCCGGGCGGCGGGGCGGGGCTCGAAGAGAAAGTCGGGATTGGGGCCGGGTACGAGGTCCAGGCGCTCCTCCAGCGAGAACGGGCCGCCTATGCCGGACAGGACGATTCTCCAGGGGCCGGGTGTCAGGCCCTCCACCTCGAATCGACCGTCAGGCTCGGCTTGAAGCCCCAGGTAAAAGCGCGATCCGCCGCCGAAGTTGCTGTAGTTGGGGCCTCCCCACCCGTGGACCAGCACCACATCGGCCGTTTCGGGCCAATCGTATGCCCCCAGGCGAACCGTACCCGATACGGATGCGGTTCTGGTTGCCTCGAGACGCAGCCGGATCTCCTCGTCCCCCTCGTCGATCTCGAAGCGCCGGTAGAGGGTAGCCCGATTCGGGATCGCGATGAGCGCGTTCCACCAGCCCGGCCTCAGGCGCTCGGCGCTGACGAGTCCGCGCTCCCGCTGGATCCGGAGGCCGGAGAAGCTCTGCGTCCCGGGCTCGAGGTCGCGCTGGATCTTGGCCTCTCCGGGAACGAGCAGCTCGCCGGTCTCGGCGTCGACGCACTCGATGACCAGACGGGCCCGAGGCGGGGGAATCCGCTCGAAGACGACCTCGACATCCCGATCACCGCCCTCGACCTGGACCACCGGATGCATGCGCCATTCATCCGTGGGCTGGGGCGGAGTCCCGATCACGGTCCCTCGATCGCTAGCTACCCCTTCGAACTCGAAGGTGCCGTCGGTCCGCGACGTCGTGCGAGATTCGCCACGAGACTGGCGCAGGGCCAGCTCCACGCCGGCCAGGGGGTTCCCCTCCTGGTCCACCGCCCTCCCCGCAAGGCGACCCGTCCGGCGCAGGGTCAGGCGGACCTCATCGAAGGTGCCCCCATCGGGCGGCATCGGGAGGAAGTGCCGCTCCTCGACGAATCCGGACGCCTCGCAATCGATGCCAAACGAGCGCTCTCCTCCCTCGGCGTACTCCAGCTCGAAGCTGCCGTCCGCCCGGCTGTGCGACTCGGCCATGGGACCAGATAGGCGTCCGACCAGGTGCAGGGTGAGTCGCGCGTCCGGGACTGGCCGACCTGCTTCGTCCACCACCGTACCGGCGAGGGACGTCACCGACTCCCGATGTGCGACCAGCTCCACCCTTCCGCGAGAGCCCGCCTCCAGAGTCACCACCTGGTCATCGAAGCGGAAGCCCTCGGCGCGGCCTGACACGAGGTACTCCGCGGACGGCAGGAGAGCCATCGTTCCGGAGTCGCTCCGAGGTGGGATCGGGAGCGATGCCAGGCGCAGCGTGCCGGCTTCGTCCACCTGCGCGGTGAAGGTGGCTTCGAAGGGCTCGGGGAGCGGCCGTCCCGGCGGTGCCACGCGGACGTCGAATCGGGACCAGGGGTCGAAGTGGGGTACGCACTCGATGGTCGCCTTGGGAAGGGATTCGCCGCCGGCAGCGGAGATCCGGACGTCCAGGGAGGCGGTCCGCTCCAGAGGGACGACGAGGGTCTCCAGCGCCGCCAGGTCGTCCGCGAGAAGGAGCTGCCTCCAGCCCATGTGCCCCTCCCCCACGGCGAAGAGCACGTGGGGCCAGCCGCGGAACGCGACGAGTCCGTCGATCTCGAACCGACCCTCGGGTCCCGTGATGCCGATGACCCGGTCCGTGATCGCAGAGAGCCCAAACGCGGGGCGGTGGTCCTCGAACAGCATCAGGCGGGCGCCGGGAACGGGCTCACCGGTCTCCCGCAACACCACCGATCCCCCCACGCGCGCTCCGCGTTCGAGGCGGAAGACCCCCAGGTCGATCTCGCGGCCGGAGTGCGCCTCCCGCCCGCCGGCGCCTTCCACTCCTCTCGGGCGATGCCCGGTGGAGAGCGGCGCGCGATAGGGCGCGAAGCCATCGGCGTCCACGAGGAGCGAGTCCTCCGCCCCGGATACTGCATCGAACTGGAAGCGGCCCGACCCGTCGGTTCGCGCGACGAGCTCGCGCTCCAGGGCGTCCTCCGCCCCGGCTCCGAGCCATGCGCGGGCCCCGGGGAGGGGATTGCCGTCCTCGGCCGAGAGGACCAGCCCGGTGAAGTGGACGCCCGGGAGCGCGGGGGCCTGCCGCTCGTCGCTCGGCTCGAGGGGAAGCGCCTCACTCGTGGCAGCGCTCGCCGCGGCAGGAGCGGCCGGCGATTCCATCGATGGAGTCTCGACCGCCGCGAGCTCATCCGATCCGGCCGGAGAATCCAGTTGCCGTTGAACGACGAGCCAAGGTGTGAGGCTCCCCAGCAGGAGCCCGCCGGCGACCAGCGAGGTCTTCTTGCTCATGATCAGGGCTCCCATCAGGAGAGCTGGCGAGGCACCGGAGACGAGGGCGGCCTTCGAGCCGCCCGCCGCTGCGAGGACTTCGGCGCGCACCGCCAGGAGCCCCCTGGGTGGAACGGCCAGGAGAGCAGCCGACGCCAGGCTCGGAGGCAGCTCGCGGCGGAGCCTCTTCATGCCCCGGTGGATCCGAACGCGCACGGCGTTCGTCGTCCGGCCCAGGTGCCGGGCGATCTCCCCGGGGCTCTTCTCCTCCTCCAGGTACGGCACGAGCACCTCGCGATAGGACGCGGGCAGGCGCTCCAGGCCCCGCTTGACGGCCCGACTCAGCTCCCTGGAGGAGGCGCGATCGGGTGGAGCCGTGCCCGGCGGCTCGGAGAGGGGCTCCAGATCCGGTTCGCTAGCGGCCCGGCTCCGAGCCTCCCGGGCCTTGTTCGTGAGAATGCCGAGCAGCCACGGGAGCAGCTCGCGGGAGGCGTCAAAGCGAGCCGCCCGCTCGAGCGCCGTCAGGAAGGTCTCCTGGACCAGGTCCTCGGCGGTGGCCTCGTCCGCGCTCAGGCGTCGAGCCAGCTTCAGGAGGCGCCCGGCCGCCTCGTCGAAGACCTCGCCCAGGGCGTCCAGATCGCCCTCTCGCCGGAATCGATCGAAACGCGCGCTCAGTCGAGGCTCGGCCATCGCCTCGATGTTGAGGCGAGCGGCCTGCTGATTACGCGAAACCCGGAGAAAACCGGCGGCGGGCCCGATTCGGCCCGATCCGGCCCCGCCTCAGAGCGCCTTCACCACCTCGATCGAGCTGAAGTCCTTGGCCACCACGATCTCGGCCAGCGCCTTGTGCTGGCTGACGATGCCGTGCTCGCGGTCGAGGATCCGGTTCATCGTGTCGTCCAGGATGTCGCGGGCGCGGGCCTCGCGGTCGGCGCGGCTGTCCTCGAAGGTGCGGTCGAGGAAGACGTGGCAGTCGACGAAGCTCAGGGCCGTGGTGTAGGTGCCCTCGGCGATCAGAACCTGGTAGTGCCCGACCTCCTTGAGCTCGGTGGTCAGGCGATCCTCGGCGTAGATCAACAGCGGCTTGTAGATGTCCGCGTCGCCCTTCTTGAAGGAGCGCAGGTTGCAGTCGATGAAATCCAGCCGGGCCTCGTACATGCCCACCTGCTCGATGTTGCGCATGCGCATCTCGTGGCAGGTGCGGGACGGAAAGATGAAGTAGTCGTCCATCTGCAGGATTCCGCTGGGGATTCCCCGCTCGTCCAGGAGGCGCCCCACCTCCACCGCGATCTCGGACTTGCCCGCCCCCGACTCGCCGCCCACCGACAGGGTGTACTTGTCCACCTTGGCGATCGCGGGCGCGACCGCCTCGGCGATGAGCCCCGCGGCGTGGGTGTGCTCCGGCTTGATGATGAGCTTGTCGCCTTCCATTCCAGTTCTCCGTTCGGCGGTCGCCTCGGGGCTCAGGAGCGCTCCTCGAGGAGCTCCCGGTAGATGTCCATCATCCGTCTCGCGATGCGGTCCCAGGTGTAGCGCTCCTCCACCTTGCGGTGGGCGTTGGCGCCCAGCCGCTCGCGCTCGGAGTCGCTCTCCAGGACCTTGACCAGGGCGTCGGCCAGCTCCTCGGCGCGCGTCGGCTCCACCAGGTAGCCGTCCTCGCCGGGGGTCACGATCTCGCTGGGACCCCCGTTGCGGGTGGCCACGATGGGCAGGCCGGAGGCCATGGCCTCCAACATGACGATGGGGAAGATGTCGTAGCTGGAGGACAGCGAGTACACCGCGCTGGCCCAGAAGAAGCGCGGGATGTCCTCGTTGCGCACCGGGGGATGGAGGATCACGTTGTCGCGGATCGAGAGCTCGTCGATCCGGCTCTCGAGCTGGCCGGCGAACTCCGACTCGACCCAGGCCACGAAGACGAACACGACGTTCTTGCCGCTCGACTCGCGCACGCGCTGGATGACCATGGGCGCGGCCTCGATCAGCTCCCGCTGGCCCTTGCGGGGGTCCACCCGCGCCACCAGCAGCACCGGGAGGTCCTCGGGGCCCAGGCCCAGCTCGCGCTTCAGCTCGGCGACCGCGCCCTCGTCCGCCGGCCAGAAGCTCTCGACCACCACCCCGTTGTTGATCACCCGGATCTTCTTCGGGTCGGCGCCGTACTTCTCGACGATGTACTGGCCCTCCTCCTCGGTCAGGGGACAGACCCTCTGCGCGGCGTCCAGGGCGGCCTGCTCGCGGGGGATGCGCAGGGCGAAGGCGTACTTGCGGTCCAGCTCCTCGGCGCTGCCCTCTCCCTGGCGCAGGGAGTTCTCGCGCTTGCGGATTCCCAGGCTGTGGGTCGAGCACAGGTAGGGCACCCCCAGGCGCTCGTGGAGCTGGTGGCCCACGAACCAGCCGTCGGCGTAGTGGGCGTGAGTGAGGTCGTAGCGCAGGCCGTTCTCCTCGGCGTAGCGGACCACCTCGTCCACGAAGCCCTCGATGGGCGCGCCCCAGAACTCCTCCTTGGGCAGGTAGCGGTCGCTCGGACCCAGAGGAAGGCGGATGATGCGGACCCGAGGATGGATCTCGACAACCTGCGGCTCCCCGTCCTCGTGACGGGCGTAGATGTCGATCTCGAGGTCCGGAAAGGCCTCCGCCAGGGCGATCGTCCCGTGGTACATGACCACGGTCTGCCCGCCCTGGGACTTCACGCCCAGCCCGTTCTCTCGAAGGATGTAGTCCGGCCAGCAGTGGGGAGAGACCCAGATGATCCGCAAGATTGCCTCCAGGGTGGTGGTCGCCGCGCGCCGCGGGGCGGGGACCATACCGAAGGCCGGAGGCGATTGGAAGCGGGCCCCCGGGAGAGGTGGACTCCCTCAGGGGCGGGGCTCCGCGAGCCAGCGGCAGAGATCCCGGCCCGGGCTCCCAACCGCGCGCACGCCATCGGGCCGGCCCGCGGCCCGGTAGGCGTCGCGCACGAGGTGGGGCAGGGCTTCCACCCCGAGGAGCCGAAGCTCGCCCGGGGCGCAGAGGGCGGCGAAGCCGGCCAGGCCGCCGTAGCGCAGGCCGCCCGGCAGGAGGTCGGGGTCGGCGAGGTCCACGATCCGGTCGAAGTCCCAGCTCGCCTCGGCCGCGGTGCGCCCCACGGCCTCGCCGCAGAGCGCCCGGGCCAGGATCACCCAAGACCCCGCGCCCCCGGGCCCGTAGAGGCTCACCGAGCGCGCGCCCTCCAGCGAGCGCGCGAAGGCCACCGCCGTGAGCGTGTCGTGCGCGCGCTCCGCGATGAGCGTGCGGTTGTATCCCCAGGTGTAGCCCGCGTAGTCGGCGTGCCGCTCGGGATCCACCCGCAGGGCGTCCGCGGCGGGATCGCCCTCGCCGGAGTGGGGCGCGCGGGTCGAGCCGGTCAGGCAGACCTCGGGCGCCAGGAGGGCGGCGCCGGCGTCCAGGATCTGCGCCGCCGCCTGGAGCGGCTCCCCGTCGGCGCCGAAGAGGCCCGCCCGCCCGTTCTCGGAGACCGCCACCACCACCGTTCCGTTCCAGCCGTCGGGCATCCACAGCTCGGCCGGCACGCGTTCACGGCGATCTGCGCGCGAGAGCTCGAGGAAGCGCCGCAGCAGGGGGCCGTGCCGCTCCTGGAACTGGAGGTCGGCCTGAATCTCGCTCGTCCCCGGGAGGGAGCTGTGCAGCATCACCTCGAGCGCCCCGCCGACCACGGCACGGTACTCGGCCAGCGCCCCCGCAGTCCGCGGTGAGAGCTGAGACATCCGCGCCTCCGCAAGAAAGGTCATGCATCGCCGCAGCTCCTCCACCCCTATCGCCCCCTCGGGCTGGGGGTGCTCCGCATCGAAGACCGAGAGCTCGGCCGGGAGCACCGGCTCGATGGGCTCCTCCTCGATCGGCGCGCCGATCCCCAGCCCCAGGTGGCGGTCGAACCACGCGTACATGAGGCCGCGGGACACCCGGTTGTAGTTGTGCTCGAACTGCGGGAAGCAGCGCGCCTCGACCAGCTCGCCGGCGCCCAGGAGGCCGTAGAGGGCGCGCAGCTCGGGCAGGCCCTGGGCCTCGATCTCGAGGGTCCAGTCGTTGGCCCCGGTCATCGCCAGGGGCCGCGGCGCCATCAGGGCGGCAAACTCGACGTTTCCGGTGCCCACCCGCAGGTGGGGCGCGTTCTCGCACACGCAGCCGCCCTGCATTGCGGTGGAGACCATCACCGCCGGAAAGGCCACCGCCGGGCGCTCGTCGATCGCGCACAGGATGAAGGTCTGCGTCCCCCCACCGCTGGCGCCGGTCACGCCGATGCGCTCGGGATCCACCTCGGGCAGGCCGCACAGGAAGTCCAGGGCCCGGACCGAGCTCCAGGTCTGCAAGCCGAAGGCGCTCTGCAGGCGCAGCAGCGCCTCGACGTCGGAGAAGCCCTCGGCGTGGCCGATCTGACGCGAGTCGGCGTAGCCGGTCATGTCGTAGTGGAAGACCGTGCAGCCCATGCGCGCGAGCTGTGCGCAGCGCGCCTGCAGGTGGTAGCGCGCGTTGGGGAGGTGCCGCTCCTCGCCGCGCTCGATCTGGGCGGCGGCCTCCTCCTCCGAGGCCTCGCTGAGGCGCCCCCCGCTCCAGTGCCCGTGGGGGCAGAGCACGCCCGGGCCGGGGGCCCCCTCCCCCTTGGGCCGGTACAGGTTCCCGGTGACGAAGAAGCCGGGCCAGCTCTGGAGGAGGACCATCTCGACCGTGTACTCCCCGCGGTCGATCGCGCCGCGGATCACCGGCTCCAGCGGCGTCCTCGGCGGCAGGGGCCACAGGCCGGCGGCCACCAGGATCTGCCGCCGCACGCGGCTCGAGCGCGCCTCCCAGGCCGCGCGATCGGCGGGGGGCTCGAAGGGGTGGTAGCCGTCCAGGGTGGTCAGCGCGCCCAGCCGCGGATCGACGAAGGGGGCTGGCGGTACGGCCGGCGCGTCGCCGGGCGGCTGCGCCTCCTGCTCGGGAAGGGCGCAGGCGGCGCAGCCGAGGAGGAGCGGGCCGGCCGCCAGGGTCCAGAGAGCTCCCATGGGGTCAATCGCCTCGGGTCCGCGCGTCCAGGATCCGGATCTCGAGCCGTCCGAGCAGGTTCATCCAGGCCGCGTCCCGGTGGCTGCGGCCGAGCTTCAGGTGGGTGGCGTCCACGCGCATCTGGTCCCAGGAGGGATCGATCGACAGCCAGCGCGCGCCGTCGTGGATCTCGGCCCACGCGTGCCACACGAACATGGGGCCGGGGGTGCGGGGCGCGCCGAGCCAGGCGGCCTCGGGCCCGAGGTAGATCAGCCCCCCCACCTCCCGCGCCGGGACCCCGGAGGCGCGCGCCAGGGCCACGAAGAGCAGGGCGTACTCGGTGCAGTCCCCGGTGCGCGAGTGGAGGACCTCCAGGGCGCTCGAGGCGTTGCGCGCCATCGACGCCTCGAGCTGGGTGTACACCCAGTGCTGCAGCCGCTGGACCTTGTGCCAGGTGTTGGCCCGGCGGCCACCGACGCGCCGCGCCAGGGAGCGGATCTCGTCGTGATCGCTCTGGATGCGCATCGTCGCGGCGAGATAGCGCTCACGCTCCTCCGGGCTCAGGCGGTCCCGACCCTTGCCGGGATTCCGGAGGGTGCGGACGATCGCCCGGTCCCCCTCCCGCTCGAGGACCCGCTGGCGGTGCCCCGCCGGCAGCTCGAACTCGCCCAGCCCCCTCAGCTCCAGGGTGAGCTCCTCGACGCGCTCCACCTCGCCCAGGTCCCGCTCGACCGCGATCCCGAAGGTCGCCCCGGCGTCCACGATCGAGGGTGGGAGCTCGCGAACCCCGTCCTCCTCCTCGGCCCGGATCTCCAGCGCCGTGCCCAGCCGCACGCGCAGGTCTCGCCAGGCGGAGATCGACTCGGCCTCGGCGATCATCCCCAGGGCCTCCGAGCGGACGCGGTGGATCCGCAGCGGCTGCCCGTCCCGGACGAGCTCGTCGGCGCCCAGGTAGGTGTGGACCAGGGGCTCGCTGATCTGCTCGTGCTCGATGTCCATCTGGAAGCTCTCGAAGCGCTCCCCTACCGCGGGCCCGGAGTCCAGCCACCGATCCAGCTCGCGCCGCCGTCCCAGGTTCGAGCGGGGCGGGGCAGTGGTGCGAGTGCTGCGGTCCCCGTTGACGCGGCTGACGATGACGAAGGCGTCCCCCTCCAGCCGCGCCGATCGGCCCCGCACCTCGTCGTTCTCGAGCTCGGTGACGTCCACCCGCAGGATGGGGCCCTCGCCCTCCAGCGAGTACCAGGTGAGCTCGCGCGACTCCATCCGCTGCGGCTCGCCGAAGACCTCCCAGCGGATGAGGGTCTGCTCCTCGGAGATCAGCACCGGGACCTCGTCCAGGGTCCCCAGCCGGACGTCGGCGATGGACCAGCCGATCTTGTCCTCGCCCAGGTAGATGCCGTAGGCGCGGCGTCCCGCGCAGCCCTCGGCGTACGAGCGCAGGGAGGCCTCGGCGGCCGCCGGCGCCACCGCCTGCGACCGGGCGATCGCCGGGCCCGGCGCGAACGTCAGGAGCGGCCCGAGCGCGGCGAGCGCCGGGATCAGCGCGCGCAGGGCCGGGGCGGGCCGTCGGGTTCTCGGGGTTTCGGGCACTGTTGCGGGTCGGCTTTCGGCCTAGTCGGATCGCAAGAGCCGGCGGATCTCCTCGATCCGGACGTCCTGCACCAGGGAGGGACGGGATTCCAGGAGCGCGTCCTGCAGACGGGGCTCGTGCTCCCAGCCGGGTCGGGCGAAGCGGAAGACGATCAGGCCGTCCTCGTCGGGGTCGTAGCGCAGGATGGCCCGCTGATCCTCGAGGTGCAGGGCGGTCATCGGTCGGAAGAGCTGGACCAGGAGCTCGGACGCTCCGGGGTCCTCGGCGGCCTTGGCCGACTGGGCCAGCATCCCCGACAGGATCTTCGCCGCGGCGGCCGGCGACAGGGGGCCGCTGATCTCGAGCGCCCCGCCGCGCAGGCCGAACCACGCCCGGCCCTCCTTCGCGTGCTCGGCCCACAGCCTGCGCGTGGGATCGTCCAGCCAGCCGAGCTCCTCGCCCACGATCCCGTCCTCGGCCTCCTCGCGCAGGGACTCGTTCAGGGCCTCGTTGGCGAGCTCGACGAGCTCGGAGACGGACTCGAAGCGCAGGTGCTGGTACAGGCCCAGCCGCCCCTCGTCGTCGCGAAAGAAGCCCTTCTGCTGGAGGGAGACCCGGGGGACGTAGGCGAGGAATCGCTCTTCGAGCTCGCCCTCCATCTCCTCCGGATCCAGGTCGTCCAGGTCGGCCTCCCAGGGCCAGTCCAGGACGATGAAGTGCCGGTGCCCCCGGACGATCCCCTCCAGGGCGTCGAGCCCGACCTGGAGCTCGTCCGCCTTCTCCCCGTGCGCGTGGAGCGCCTCGTAGATCAGGAGGACGTCCAGGGCGTCGCCCTCGGCGTCGTGCCGCAGCTGGATCTCCTGGTGCTCGAACTGGAAGCTGGCGCAGGAGCTCGCCAGGAGGGCCACGAGGATGGCGGGTATCGTGCGGGTGTGGAGCGGTCGCATGCTGGCCTCCTTCTGCTGGGGAGCTCGACCGATCGGGCGATCCATTCTCGGGCCTGGCGGCCGTACGTCCAGCGGCAGCGCCGCGGCCCTCCGTCAAAACCTCCACAGGATCAGCAGCAGGCCCCCCGCCAGGATCGCGACCAGCACGCGCAGGCCCCAGCGCCTGAGGGCGCGGCGCGCGCTCCCGCCGGCGCCGGGCCCGAATTCCTCCTCGAGGAAGCCCTCGTAGTCGAAGTCGCCCGGCTCCTCGTGCTCGACCAGGTACGCGGACCTGGACCACCCGGTCCGGGCGTCGGAGCCGCAGGTGCAGCAGGCGGTGGCCCCCTCGCGCACGGGGGCTCCGCAATGGGGGCAGGCGAAGGTGGGCCGCTTCTTGCGTCGGCGGGGGCTCACGGCGGGCCCCACGGTACCCGATCCGGCCCGCCGGGGGCCCCCCCTCGCGCGGGCGTGTTACGCTCGTCCCGGCCTGGCCCCGCCGGAGGGGCCATGGGAGGCAGCCATGCGGATCAATCCGGATCTCGTGTCCCGCGCTGCGGTCGTGGCGGGCCTGGCGTGCGCGCTTCTGGCGGGCGGAGGTGGGTCCTTCGGGACCCGGGTGGTCCTCGAGCGAAGACCTCGGGAGGAGAGGGGCTCCGCCGGGGACGAGGAGCGCTGAGGCGAGGCGGCGGATGACGGGCATGCGGATCCTCCTGGGTCTCGCGCTCTGCGCCGCGGCGATTGCGGCGCTGGCGCTCCTGCTCTCTCGCGGTGGGGACGAGCCTCCGGCCGCGGCGCCCGTCGCAACCGAGGGACCGATGGCGCCGGGCGCGGCCGAGGCGAGCGTGACCGAGCCACTGGGGGGCCAGCGCTCGGCGGCCGAGCTCGGATCCGCGCGCCGGCCCGCTGGCGCGGCGGCATCGGCGGCCAGGTCCATCCTTCGCGGAAGGGTCGTCGAGCGCGAGACGAGCTCGCCCATCCCGGGGGCCTCGATCCGGCTGGTGATGCCCGGCCAGGGGGAAGAATCCGCTCGCGTCGTGCAGGCCGACGAGAAGGGCCTCATCCGGGCCCGCGATCTTCCCGGGCACTCCCACGTGGACCTGGAGTACGTGCCCCGCGAAGACGAGAGGGATCGCTCCTGGCGCATCCGGCCCGGGTCGGTCTACATCCCCAGGGCCGGGAAGGCGCGCCAGCGAGGGCCGGTTCTCCTGCGGGTCGACGCGGCGCAGGTCGTGCTCCGGGTGCGGGTGATCGATGCGGAGGATCGGCCGGTTCCGGAGGCCCTCGTCACCGCGAGCTGGCCGGGGCCGCGACGCGAGTGGGCGAGGTCCGAGGGCGCGCTCTCGACGGACGCTCGGGGCGAGGTCCTCTACCCGCTCTTCGGCCAGAACGCTGGGAAAACCGTCTTCCTGGAAGCGATGAGCAGGGACGGAAGCTCGATGAGCGGGAGCCTGCGGCTCGATCCGCCGCACGTCTCCCGGCTGCACGTGCTGCGGCTCCTGGAGCCGGCGGAGCTCGCGGTGCGGGTCCTCGACGACGACGGCCGGGCGCTTGCCGGCACGGTCATCTCGCTGCTCGCCAGCCTGGGAGGCACCGACTACCCGGCCTCCTCGGGGAAGGCCGACGCGGAGGGGTCGTTTGGCTTCCACGACCTCGCCCCCGGCAGCTATTCGGTGCACGCCTGGCACCAGGCGTCGGACCGCGAGGCCGAACAGCGGATCCACCTGCTGCCGGCTCGCAGCGGGCGCGTGGACCTGAAGCTCGCCCCGGGCGCGATCGGGCTCGCCGCGGCCGGATGGGTGCTGGACGAGGCGGGCCGGCCGCTCGCGGACCTGAAGGTCTCGGCCGAGGTGGTGGACGAGCGGGGAAGGGAGGACCAGGTCCAGGCGACCACCGACGAGGAGGGGGGCTTCGAGCTCTGGGCTCGCCGCGCGCCCTGGGCGCAGGTGGAGATCGGCGGCCGGGTCGGCGACGACCGCTATGAGCCGGCGGTGCAGCTGATCCCCTTCGGCAGCCGCGACCTCGCGATCCGGCGCATCGAGTCCTACCCCTGGCGCGAGCTGAGCATCCGGGCCACGGACGCGCCGACCGGCGAACCGCTCCGCGGGGCGTGGGTCTGGGCGCGATCGCCCAGCGGGAAGGTCCGTCGGATCGGGAAGACGGATGAGGAGGGGGTGTGGACGGAGGAGGTCAGGCCAGGTCCTCACGATGAGTGGTGCGTGACCCACATCAAGCACCGCCCCTTCTTCTTCTCGCTGCCAGCGGCCCCGCAGGGGAAGACCCTCCTAGTCGACGCCGCACTCCCGCCTGGCTGCGACCTGCTCATCCGGATCGTCGATAGGCGGACCGGGGAGCCCCTGACCGGGGCGGGGGTGTGGAGGCCGGACGGGCTCCTGGCGCAGAGCGGGGCCGACGGCTGGGCCCGACCGAGCTCGGCCACCGGCGCCCGCTCCAGCCTGAGGGTGATCGCGCAAGGGTACGAGTCGATGCTGGTCTCGCCGTACAAGCGCCCGCCCTGGGGCTCCGACGTGAAGCTCGAGCCGAAGCGGAAGAGGGGCAAGGCGGGCCGGCGCGACGAGCGGGAGGGGGATGGGCGCTGAGGCGACTCTCGCGCCTCGCGGTTGAATCCCTGGGCGGTTTTTGAGTATGGGGGCGGGCCGCCCGGCCCGCGCCGGGGAGAGGGAGGCCCCCAGCACCATGAGCGAAGACCTGACCCGCTGTCCGCACTGCCACGCCAAGATCACCGCCCCCCGGCCCGAGGCCTGCGGCTACTGCGGGGTGGCGCTGCCCGCGGCCCACGAGCCGGCTCCGGTCGCTCCCCAGGATGTCCGCGCGGGTCGGCTGGCCGGCGTCCGGGAGAACGCCGAGTTCTCGGAGCTGATGGGCCGCACTCCCTCGACCGCGGGGATGGCCTTCGGGCTGGTGTTCATGATCGGCTTCATGGTCCTGTTCGCCGGAGTGGCGCTGTTCATGGCCGCGGGGATCCTCGGGATGGGAGGCGGAGTCCTCGCCGTGGTGCCCGCCGGCATGGCCGTCCTGGCGGTGCTCGTGCTCGGAGTCTTCGCGGTCAAGGCCGCCCGCACGATACGGGCTCCGCTGCAGCGCGTGCCGGCCGAGGTCCTCGACGAGCGGGTCGAGCTCACGGGCGAGGGGCAGAATCACCACACGCGGAGCCGCAACTACGTCCTGCTCGAGTTCGAGAACGGCGTTCGCCGCGAGTGCCGCACCAGCGGCCGGATCGCCGGCCGGGTGGCCCCCGGGGACGTGGGGGTGGCCTACTTCAAGCGCGACTACCTGTTCGACTTCCAGCTCGTGCGCGCCTGAGCGGATGCGCTGGCGGAGAAGGGGGAGCGCGCGTATGCTCGGGACGAGCGGACAGATGGGATTCACTGAGCTTCGGCGTGTTCTGGTCGCGGCGATCCCGATCCTGATCGGGGTCGAGGCCGCGGGTCAGTATGCCTCCGAGAACGTCTCGCTGATCGCGCAGCTCGATCTGACCCACTTCGGCGCCGAGAGCGGCAACGACAGCTGGGGCTACACCTCGCCCAGCGGCCGGGAGTATGCGCTCTTCTGCCACTCGTCGGGGACGGCCTTCATCGAGATCACGGATCCCACCCAGCCGGTGATCCTGGCCAACCTGGCGGGCCCGGTCAGCTTCTATCGCGACGTCAAGGTGTACGAGGATCACGCCTACGTGATCAGCGACGGGGGCGGGGGAATCCAGGTCTTCGACCTGGCGGGCATCGACGCGGGTCAGGTGGTCTACAAGGGCAGCGTGATCGGTCCGGGGACTCCGATGACGCACAACCAATCGATCGACGAGGTGAGCGGGTTCCTGTATCGAATCCGCGGGGGGACCAGCGAGGGTCTGCGCATCTACGACATCGTCGCCGATCCCGATGCGCCGGTGTACGTGGGCTCGTACTCGCTGCAGCTCGTGCACGACGCCCAGGTGGTGACGTACACGTCGGGGCCTTATGCGGGTCGACAGGTGGCCTTCTGCCTGGGGCCCGGCGGGGGTGGGAATCCGGATGGCTTGACCATCCTGGACGTCACCGACAAGGCGGGGATCTTCGCGCTGGGGGGGTGCGGGTGGCCGGGTCTGTCGAGGCCGCATCAGGGGTGGCTGGGCCCGGATCGGAGGTATCTGTACGTCAATGACGAGGGGTCGGCGCACGCTTCCGTCACGTATGTGATCGACGTCTCGGACCTCGGAAGCCCCTTCCTGGCGGGGAGCTTCACCAACGGGAACACGGCCAGGTGTCACAACCTCTTCGTGCACGGCTACCGGGTGTTCGAGGCGAACTACGCCAGTGGGTTGCGGGTGTGGGACATCGCCTTGGATCCGGTGCATGCGACGGAGGTCGCGTGGTTCGACACGCATCCGGAGGATGATTCGAACCAGTTCAAGGGGTTGTTCAGCACCTATCCGTACTTCGCCAGCGGGGTGATCCTGGGGAGCGACATCAGCCGTGGGCTGTTCCTGTTCCGGGTCGAGGTGCCTCCGGGCGTGTACTGCACCTCGAAGGTGAACTCGCAGGGCTGTTCGCCGACGATCGGGTCTTCGGGGGTGCCGAGCGTCACGGACCCCGGTCCGTTCGAGGTGTCCTGCTCTCAAGTCGTCCCGGGCAAGAGCGGGTTGTTCTTCTACGGGTATCGCCCGGCCGGTCTGGCCTTTCAGGGTGGGTTCCTGTGCGTGGAGCCTCCCGTTCGTCGTACGTCGCTTCAGAGCTCGGGCGGGGCGGCGGCCTGCAGCGGGAGCTTCCTTTTGGATGTCAACGGGATCATCCAGGGCGGGCTCGACCCCGGGCTGGTCCTGGGGGCGGAGGTCTTTGGACAGTACTGGTCGCGAGACCCGCTGGATCCGACGGGGTTTGGCACGAGTCTGTCGGATGGCCTGCGGTTTGCGATTGGGCCTTGATTGGGGGGGGGCTGTCCCCTGACGGGCTTCCCGGGGGCCCCGTCGCGCGCGGGGCCTGGAGTCGGCCACCCGGCGCCCGGCGGCCGGGGCCGCGGGCGCCGGAGCGGCCGCAGCTGCGCGCGAACGGGGCCCCGGAAAGCCCGGCAGAGGGCAGAAGTCACCCCCCCCCGTGAACCCCCTAATCCCTCCCCCCCCGCCGGATACGTCGAAACGCCACCGACACCACCGACCCCCGCGACCCTCTCGCCCGCGGGAATCGATTCATATGCTCGACATACATCCGCGCCACGTGCCTCCAGTGGCACACCTCATCCACATACCGCCGCGCCGCCGCCTCCATGCCGGCGCGCCGCCCCGGGTCATCCCCCAGCTCGACCAGGAGGCGCGCCAGCTCGGACACCTCGTCCACGCCCCGCGGCACCTTGACCACACAGTCCTCCGGCAGACCAGCCTGCTCCGGGCCATCGCTGGCGATCACCCCGCGCCCCAGAGAAAGCGCCTGGTGCACCCCCCCCGAAGCCCCCCCCGTCGACGGCCCCCGGAGCTGCACCGCCAGGTCCGCAGCGTGCAACCAGGACCAGGCCGTCTCCTGCGGCACCCAGTCCTCCAGCCGCACGGAGCCCTCCAGCTTCAGGCGGCGCACCAGGGAGCGGGCATCGAACTGGTCCGGTTCGAGCGAGCCCACCAGCGCGAGATGCAGATCCGGGCGCTCGCGCCGCGCCCGCGCCAGGGCCTTGAGCAACACGTCCACCCGCTTGTGCGCCTGCACCTTGCCGAAGCTCGCGATCAGGAAGCCGTCCCGCCAGGGCCCCGATAGCCCCAGCCGATCCCGCTCCGGACCGCGGTCCTCCTCGCGCCAGCGACTCTCCCCACCGTGCGGCACCACCCCGATCGGCGTGGGCTGGTTGCGCGAGTCCAGGATGAGCTGCTTCACGTGCTCGGAGTGAACCAGGAAGGCGTCCGCCAGGCGGACGATCGAGCGGTTCAGGCTCAGCTCGAATCGAAGGCCCGCCGGATCGCGTAGCCGGGGCGCCGCGACCACCGGCCCGTGAAGGTCGATCGCGTGCTCGCCCGCCGCGTCCCAGTACCGGATGGATGCCACGAACACGCCCAGGCGGCGCCGGTCCCCGCTCCGGCGCTGCCCGCCGGTCCGCCGCGCGGCGCTCGACTCCAGCGCCAGCAGCGGGCGGTCCAGGGCCGGGAGCTCGACCTCGAGCTCGATCTCGCGCTCCGTCTCCGTGAAGGCGCGACTCCCCAGGCGAGACCCCCGGTGCAGGAGGCTCGCGCTGCGGCCCGGCTCGCCGATGAGCTCCAGGCGCGCCCTCCGGACGCCTCGGCCCGGCAGGCGGAAGAGGGCCGTCTGGCTCGTCCAGCGCCCCTCCGCCTCCGGCCCGTGCCAGCCCTCGACGAGCGCGGCCCCGGACGCCGCCGCCCGGTCCGCGTCCCGCTCGACCGGCCGAGCCCGGCGGTTCCGCCACCACCGGCGCAGCTCCGCCATCCCGCCCTCGCGCAGCAGCAGGCGCGCGGCCCGCAAGCCGCCCCGCGCGAGATCGGGCCAGGCCGCCAGCGCCAGGTCGAACAGCACCCAGTCGTGCAGCACCACGGTCCCGCCGATGGCGCGCACCATGGGGACCATGAAGGCGTGGTGGATCTCGTTCCCGAGCTGGTAGAGAACCTGATCGAAGTGGCGCGCGTCGAGATCGGAGATCGGGCGCGACTCCTGGCCCGGAGGGGCATCCTCCTCACCCCGCCGCGTGAAGAGACGGAGGTCGCACTCCTCCCTCAGAAAGGGCAGGAGGTGCCGGGTGTAGTCCCCGATGCCGGAGCGCAACGAGGCCGGGGTGGTGATCAGTGCGACCTTCACGACGCGCCCCTCCGCTCTCCTCCTCCTCCCGGAACGACCTCCGGCCAGATTCCCATCAAGCCGTGATGACCTCGACCCCGTCCGGCGCCAGGTAGTAGGTGTGCTCGCTCTGGGCAACCATCACGCCCTCCTGCTCCACCAGCGGCGGGAAGCGCACCAGGACGCCCTGGCGCGCGAGCTTGCCCAGGGTGTCATCCACGATCGCCGGATCGAATTCGTCGAAGTAGCGCCGGGCGATCGGCAGGCCGCGCCAGGAGTCGATCGCACTCAGGAGCGCGCGATCGAGCCCCTTGGCTCGCCTCGGCGGCCGCCTCATCATGAAGACCTCCGCCTTGCCGCGCTCGTGGATCATCCCCTCGCCCGTGCAGGAGAAGGGCTCGATGGCGATGACCATCCCGGTCTGGAGGCGCGGGCCGCCGCGCTCGGCCCGGTTCGGGATCTGGGGGGCGGTGTGCACCTTCCAGCGGCCCAGGCCGTGCCCGGTCAGGTTGCGGATCGGCTCGTAGCCGGCGGCGGTGATGGTGCGCTCGATGGCGGCGCCGATCTCCCCCACGGCTCGCCCGTCCTCGAGCAGCGCCATGGCCGCCGCCAGGGCGTCGGCCGAGGCGCCGATCAGGCTTCCCCAGCGGCCGTCGGTGCTCAGGTCCATCGAGGTGGCCGTGTCGGCGATGTAACCGTCGACGTGCACGCCCAGGTCCACCTTGACGCAGTCGCCCTCCTGATAGGTGCTCGCATCGGTGGGTGAGGAGCAGTAGTGGGCGGCGATGGCGTTGCGGCTCGACTGAGCCGGGAAGGCGGGCGCTCCCCCGCCCTCGCGAATCATGCTCTCGATGGTCTCGAGCACGTACCGGATCTCCACCCCCGGCCGGACCGCCTGGCGGGCCCACTCCCGGCACTCGGCGGCGATCCGTCCGGCCTTGCGGTGGCATTCGAGGGCGTAGGCTTCCACGGGGCAGGGAGGATACGGAGGGGGTGGGCCGCAGGCAACGGCGCTCGGGGCCCGCGCCCACCCTTCCCACGATCCAGGCGGCCGGGAGCGGCCCGGCCGGCCCGCCCGCCGGTCGGAGGAGCCGGGGGCCCGGCCCCCTCCGCCGGATCGGGCGATCCCCCGCGCATGTTGGCGGGCGCCTGCGTAGAATCCCAACAACATGCCCGCTCCCGGCCGTACGATCACGATCCTGGTGGGACTGCTGGCGACCGTGATGCTCGGTTGGGTGATTCACGTCGGCGCCGGCATCCTGCAGCCGCTGGTGATCGCCCTGTTCCTGTGCAGCATGCTGGGCCCGGTGGTGAGCTGGCTGGCCAAGCGGCACATCCCGCCCACGGTGACGGTCATCGCCCTGGTCTCCCTCCTGTTCTGGGGCGCCGTACGCGGGGGGGTCTGGGTCCAGAACCAGGTGATGGACTACGTGAGCGGCGCCACCGCCGAGCACGTCGAGCCGGGAGCGGAGTTCCCCGATCCCCCCCCCGAGGCGGAGCCCCCCTCGGGGCCCGGGGAGGTCGGGGCGAGCGGGGAAACCCCGGCCGAGCCCAACGACCGCGAGGGCCTGGAGGCCGTGCGCCGGGCCCTGGTGTCCCGCCTGCAGACCTCCAACCTGCCACCGGCGGTCCAGGTCTACCTGGTGTCGGCCCTGTACGAGATCGACGGGGTGGCGCTCGCCACCAACCTGGTGGGTACCGGCCTGGGCTTCCTCAAGGGCCTGTCGCTGGTGGTCATCTACATGCTCTTCATCTTCGCCGAGCAGGCCATCTTCCGGCGGAAGATCCTGTCCGCGGCCGGCGAGCGCTCCGATGACGCGGCCGGCATGCTCGACCACATCGCCCGCGGCATCCAGCGCTACCTGAGCGTCAAGACCGTCATCTCGCTCCTGACCGGCCTGCTGTGCTTCGCGGTGCTGCGTGCCATGGACATGCAGTACGCCGCGCTCTTCGGCGTGCTCACCTACCTGCTCAACTACATCCCCACCTTCGGCAGCCTCATCGCGGGCGTCCTCGCGACCGCCACAGTCTTCGCGGTCAAGGGCTCCTGGGAGAGCTCGGTGATCGTGGCCGGCACCTACCTGGCGGTGAACTTCGCCCTGGGCAACTTCCTGGAGCCCAAGATCCTGGGCCGCGAGCTCGACCTCTCCCCGCTGGTCATCATCATCTCGGTCGTGGTCTGGGCCGGCCTGTGGGGCGTGGTGGGCACCTTCCTGGCGGTGCCGCTCACCGCCACCATCCAGATCATCCTGTCCAGCAGCGAGACCACCCGCCCCATCGCCCTGCTGCTCTCCAGCGGCCCGTCGCGCGATCCGCCCTTCTGGAAGAGGCGCCGCCCGCCGGTGGACGCCGCCTGACCGCCTCCGCCACGTGGGCCTCACCCCGCTGCCGATCGACCGCGTCCTGCCCCGCCTGGTCGAGGCCCTGCGCGACTCGCGCGGCGTCGTGGTGCGCGCCCCCACCGGCGCCGGCAAGACCACCCGCGTGCCGCCGGCGATCCTGGACGGTGGCCTCGCCGGCGAGGGGGCCGTGCTGGTGCTCGAGCCCCGGCGCCTGGCCGCCCGCGCGGCCGCGCGGCGCATGGCCTTCGAGCGGGGCGGGCGGCTGGGTGAGGAGGTGGGCTTCTCGGTGCGCTTCGACCGCCGCGCGGGGCCGCGCACGCGCATCGAGGTGGTCACCGAGGGCATCCTGCTGCGGCGGCTGCAGGCCGATCCCTACCTGGAGCGCCTCGGGGCAGTGGTCTTCGACGAGTTCCACGAGCGCAACCTCGACAGCGATCTGGCTCTGGCCATGGTGCGGCGGCTGCAGGCCGAGGCGCGGCCCGAGCTCGCGATCTGCGTAATGTCGGCCACCCTCGCGCCCGAGCCGCTGGCGCGCTTCCTCGGCGACGCACCGGTGATCGAGAGCCATGGCCGCGCCTTCGAGGTGGAGCCGCGCTATCTCGACGCTCCACCGCGAGAGAGACAGGAGGAGCTCTGCGCGAGGGCCGTGGACCGCGCCCTCGCCGAGATCGAGGGCGACGTGCTGGTCTTCCTCCCGGGTCGGGCCGAGATCCGGCGCGCGCGCTCGGCGCTCGAGGGCCTGGCCCGCAGGCGCGGGCTCGACCTGCTCGAGCTCTACTCCGACCTGCCCGCCGAGCGCCAGGACGCGGTCCTGCGCCGCGGCCCGCGCCGCAAGGTGGTGCTCTCGACCAACGTGGCCGAGACCTCGGTGACCATCGAGGGCATCGGAGCGGTGGTCGACACCGGCATGGCGCGCGTGCTGCGCTGCGACCGCTCGGTGGGCCTCGACCGCCTGGAGCTCTCGCGCATCTCGCGCGCCTCGGCCGACCAGCGCGCGGGCCGCGCCGGCAGGACGGCGCCGGGGCTCTGCTACCGCCTGTGGTCGCGGGCCGAGCACCGCTCCCTGGCCGAGCGCGAGGAGCCCGAGATCCGCCGCGTCGACCTCGCCCGCGCGGTGCTGGAGCTGCGCGCCTGGGGCGAGGCCGATCCGGCGGCCTTCCCGTGGTTCGAGGCCCCGGAGCCGGCCGCCCTGGAGCGGGCCGAATCCCTGCTGGCCCGGCTCGGCGCCCTCGACGGCCGCGGCCTGACGACCTTGGGGACCGAGCTGGCCCGCCTGCCGCTCCACCCGCGCCTCGGACGGCTGCTGGTCGAGGCCTCGCGCCGCGGATGCCTCGAGCGCGCCTCGCTGCTCGCCGCCCTCCTGTCCGAGCGGGATCCCTTCGTCCGCATGGATCCGGAGCGGGGGGGCCGGCTCCATTCCGATCCCTTCGAGCGCCTGCGCGCGCTGGAGGACTTCGAGGCGCGCGGCTCGCGTTCGGCGGCATCATCCTGGCTGCGCCCGGCGGCCGCGCGCTTCGTGCTCCGCGCGCGGGACCAGCTCCGCTCCCTGCTGCCGCGCTCGTCCGCGGAGACCGACGGCGAGGAGGCCCTGGCGCGCTCGCTGCTGCTCGCCTGGCCGGACCGGGTCGCCCGTCGCCGCGAGCCGGGAAGCGCCCGGGGCGTGATGGTCGGCGGGCGCGGCGTACGCCTCCTGGACGAGCACTGCGCGCAGGACTCCGAGCTCTTCCTGTGCGCCGTGCTCGACGCCGGCCGGCGCGGGGAGCGCGCCGAAGCGCTGGTGCGGCAGGCGGTCCCCGTCGAGCGCGCCTGGCCCAGGGCAAGAACCGCAGCGGGCTGAACTGGTTCCTGCTGTCCCTGCTCCTGGGTCCCATCGCGACCTTCCTGCTGGTCGCCTTCAGCGACAAGCTCCGGCGCACCTGACCCCGCGGTGCCCCTACCAGCGGTGGTAGGCCGGGTGCCCCTCCTGGACCGCCACGAAGACGCCCCGGCAGGTGGCGCAGATCTCGCCGCCCGCCTCCAGGGTGGCCTCGATGGTGGCGCGGTCCCCGCTGGACTCGGCCACGCGGGCCCGCAGGAGGATGGGATCGGCGGTGGGCATGGGCCGGCGGAAGCGGACGGCGTACTCGGCGGTCACCGTGCAGGGGGCGCGGTCGGCGCCGGACTCGCGCATCAGGTGCCAGGCCGCCGTCCAGTTGCTGTGGCAGTCGAGCAGCGCTCCGGCGATCCCGCCGTTCAACATGCCGGGGAAGGCCTGGTGGTGG
>CAZTTG010000046.1:36474-51054 GCA_964615935.1 uncultured Planctomycetaceae bacterium
GCGCAGACCCTTGGGGTTGGCCGGCCCGCAGCCGAAGCAGGCGTTCTGGGGGGCGTAGCGGTCCTGGAGGCTGGAGGCGGTCATGGTCCCTTCCCGACCCCGCGACGGAGCGGGGCTCAGCGGTGGTCGCGAGCGGCCGCGAGCCTACCACGCCCACCCTGGGAGGGGGGCCCGCCGCGGGCTCTCAGCCCGCCGGCGGCTCGCGTCGATAGGAGGGCCGGATCCCGCATCCGGGCCCGAGCCGGGTCGGCCGGCGCGGCAGCGGGTCTCAACCGAGGGACAACGTGAGCATTACCGTTCGACTCGCCGGGCTCGCCGTGGCCGCGGCGATGTTGCCCAGCGCGGGCTGCTGGACCACGAGGTCCGAGCAGCTCGCTGCGCCGGTCGAGGCCCGAGTCCGGGTGGGCGTCGCCTCCCGCGCCTGGGAGGTCCGGGAGGAGGGCGGGATCGCGGGCTACGTGATCCAGTACGACGAGCCCGCCACCGCTGGCGGGCGCCACTTCAGCGTTCGCAACCCCCTCCAGCAGGAGCTCGGCCTGGTCGACGCCAACGGCCGGATCTGGCTCTACGTCCCCCACGAGCCGGATGCGCGGATGCTGGGATCGGGCACCCTGGCCGAGGGTGCCCGGCGCATCCTGGGCGCCGCTCCCGGCGCGCGGCTGGCCGAAATCCCGATCGACGGGCTGCGCGGGGATGGGGGCGCGGGCCGCCGCGACGGATAGGCGGAGCCGGCCGGCGGCCCCCTGGCGGGGGGCGGCGGCGCCCCGGCGGGGGTCGGCGGCGCCCCGGATCCGGGTCGGCGGCCCTCCGGCGGCCGTCGTCCCGCGGCGGGCGCGAAGCGCGGGCGCAGCCCACTCCTGAGCCTCGGGGGGGCGGGAATCCGTGCCGGAGGGCTGGAAAAACCTCAGTCGAGCGGCGGGCGTACCCGAAAAGGGCGACTGCGGCCACCGGGCCGCGCACCCCCCAACGCCCCCATCCGCTCCTCCCCGAGCACCCCCTCCATGATCAAGCTGGAAGCAGGCGAGACCCTGGGAGTCTGGCGCGTCGTCGAGTTCCTCGCTCGCGGCGGATTCGCCCTGGTCTACCTCGCCGAGAACGAGAAGGGGGAGAGGGCTGCCCTGAAGGTCGGCGACGTCGCCGGCGGCGGACGCTACGTGACGCGCTTCCTGGAGATCACCACCGAGCGGAGGGCCGAGGGGGTCAGCCCCGACGAGACCCCCGCCGAGGCGGTCTTCTTCCGCAAGGACGGCGCCCGCATCGACTTCATGGACGCCGCCGAGATCGACGACATGATCCGCGCCGAGGGGCAGCTCCTGCGGACCGTGCACAGCCCCAACATGGTGCCGGTGCGGGAGGTCTTCGAGCACGAGGGCCGCCCGGTCATCGCCTTCGAGCACCTGCGGGGGAAGACCCTGCGCGAGAAGATCCGGGCGCTGGAGGGCATCCGCCTGAACTGGTTCCTCACGCTGGTGCGCTCGCTGCAGAAGCTGGCCCGCGCCGGATCGCTGAGCTACCACGGGGACCTGAAGCCCGAGAACCTGATCGTCAAGCCCTCCGGCAGCATCGTCATGGTCGATCCGGCCATGCGCCGCGAGGCCGCCGGCGTCATCACCACCACGCCGCACTACAACCCGCTGCTGCTGCGGGACAGCAAGGCCGACGTGATGGCCATCGGCGTGATGCTGTACGAGATCCTGACCGGGGTGCTGCCCTTCGACGAGGTCCCCTGGGCCTTCGCCGGCCGCGAGCAGGGTGGCGAGGTGGAGCGGTTGAGCCTCTCCTACTTCATGAGCTACCCGCCGCCCAAGGACCTCAACCCCAACACGCCCGAGCCCCTGGCGCAGATCATCTACCGCTGCCTCACGGTCGCGGACTACGGGCTGCCGGAGCTGGAGAAGGACCTGGTCGAGTTCCTGCGCAAGGACTAGCTCCTGCGCGGCGCGGCCCGCTCCATCGCTCGGGTTGCGGGGTGGCCCTCCGGTTGGCGGTAGCCGAACCGCCGGCTGCGCCCTTGACTGCCCCCAGTGAATGTACTCACCTATCCAGGGGAGAGTACGGTCATGAGGATAGCCTGCCTGGTGGTGGTGCTGGGGGCATGGGCCGGTGGGGTCGCTTCGGCGGAGGAGGATCTCTACGTCTGCGACTTCATCGAGGACCACGTCGTCGTCCTGGAGAGTGACACGCTGGCCGTCAAGCGCGTCTTCATCCCGCGGGGGGGCGGGTATCTGTGTGCCCCCAGGGACGTGGCCATCGGCCCTGATCACCGGCTGTATGTCGCCAGCACCGGCAGCGACGAGATCCGCCGCTACCGCGCCGATGGAACCGTGGTGGAGCTGTTCGTGCCCGCGGGCAGGGGTGGCCTGACCCGGCCGATCGCGCTCGAGTTCGGCCCCGACGGCCACCTGTACGTTCTCAGCGACTGGCGGTTGATGCGCTTCGATGGAGAGTCGGGCGCACCCCTGGGCGGGTCCGGAGAGCCGGATGACGCGACCCTGATCTCCGCCGAGGACCTGGTGGGAAACCCGATGGAGATGGCCTTCGGCCCGGACGGAGACCTCTACCTGGCGGGCTGGGGGTCTCGCGTGATGCGGTGCGGTCTGGACGGCTCCTTCAAGGGCTTCTTCGTCGATTCCGACGCCAACGCGGGGATGTGGGCCGCCACCGGGCTGGCCTTCGGCCCGGATGGCCGCCTGTACGTGAGCAGCTACTACACGGACGAGATCAAGGTCTTCCACGGCCCGGGGAACGCCACTCCCGGCACGCCCGTGGGCAACGGCACCTTTGTCTCCGCGGAGTCCGGGGGCCCCCTGCGGCCCCGGAGCCTCATCTTCCTGCCCGGTGGAAAGCTGGTCGTGAGCAGCGAGGTCGGAAACGAGCTGAAGTTCTACGGCACAGCCGGCCAGCTCACCGGGAGCTACAGCAGCGACCCTATACGCGCGCCGCACGGACTCGCGCTCGACGCCAGCGGGAGGCTGTACGTCGCCGGCAAACGAGACAACCAGATCCTGCGGATCGACGGATACACCGCGCCGGCCGTGCCGCACTGCCCGGACGAGGGGCGGCAAGGAGGTTTGAACTCGCCCTTCGATCTCGCCTTCGCCCGCATCCCGCCCATCAACGAGATATGCATCGGGCAGGGCGATCTGTACGTGTCGTGCTACGACTCGAGGGAGGTGAAGATCTACTCGAGGTCAGCGGGTGTGTATCTCAGGACCTTCGTCTCGGAGGAGAGCGGTCTGCTCGAGCGTCCCACCGGGATCGCCTTCAGCGATGCGACCGGTGATCTCTACGTCACCGATTACACCGCCAGAGCGGTCAAGGTATTCAAGCGAGATACGGGGGCCTTCAAGGGCGCAATCGACACGGGCTTCGTCAACCCCCAGTCCATCATCTTCGCTCCCAAGTGGCATCCCGACGACGATCCCAAGGGGTACTTCTACGTCGCCGGCCCGGGATCCAGCCAGATCCTGCGCATCGATGGTTCGACGCACGCGTTGACGACCGTCTCCGACTACAGCGGTCCGGAGACCTTGAGGAACTCCGACATGCCCTGCCGGCCCAAGCAGATCGCTGGCCTGGCCTGGAACTCCCCCTTCATGGTCGCAGGGGGAGAGGTCGTCTCCGGCACGCTCCTGGTCGCGGATCGTGTACACCAGGCGGTGAGGCGCTTCTATCTGGGCGACATGTCCTGCTCGCGCGCCAGCCTGATCCAGGTCATCGGGGCGGGCCCTCCGTCGGGCCTGCTCAAATGGGACCAGGGGATCTACGTCGCGGTGTCGGATGCCGACAGCATCCTCTGCTTCGAGTCCGGGACCTACCTCAGCCAGCCGATCGCCGCGATCCAGGACGAAGGACTCCTGAGCGCGGTGCACGGCATGGAACCGGGTCCGGTCATCGGTCGGGCTCCCATGCTGGTCGACGGACGCTGGGGGTTCTTCGACAAGCTCCGCGCGTACGAGTTCACAGGCGAGACCGCGGTCTTCTCTCCCCCGGAGGGGGCACCGAGCCCCGGCCCGTGGCTGGAGAGGATGCGCGAGCTGCGGGGCGAGAGGGATCCCGCCTTTCGGGAGGTCCGGGCCTTGCTGGAGAAGCTGCCGGCGGACGAGGTCCGCGCGTTGCAGCACAAGCTCCATCTGATCGCCTCCCTGCAGGCGCCCGAGAGACCTGATGGCCCTCCTGAATCCGAGCCCGGTGAGAACCCGGCGCCGCCGCCGGCCTCCCGGGACAAGGAGTCCTCCTCCTTCGCGCCGCTGCTCGGCCTCGCGATCGCCCTGCTGTTCCTGCTGGGCGTGGTCCTGCCCCGCTCCCGTCGATGAGCTCGGCGTCGCCAGCCGAGCTGGCGACCAGCTACTCGGCCTCCTCCTCGGGGGAGCGCGTGTTCTTGCACTTGGGGTAGTCCGAGCAGGCCAGGAACTGCTTGCCCCAGCGGCTGGTCTTGAGCAGCATCGGTGAGCCGCACTTCTCGCAGGCCTGACCGGTCTCCTTGGGCTTCTCCCGGAGCTCCTCCGGCAGGGGCTTGGCGTTGCGGCACTTGGGGTAGCCGGAGCAGGCCAGGAAGGGGCCCCGCCGCGAGCTCTTGATCAGCATCGACGAGCCGCACTTCTCACACTCGATGCCGGTGGAGCGGGGCTCGATTTTCTTGCCCTCATCGTCCACCGAGGCCGTGCTGCGGCACTTGGGGAAGCCGGTGCAGGCCAGGAAGCGGCCGCGGCGGCCGGTGCGGATCACCATGGACTTGCCGCACTGCTCGCAGACGTAGTCGGTCTCCTCGACCTCGGCCCGCGGCCGGGGTCCGTCCACGGGCATGGTGTTGCGGCACTCGGGGTAGCCCGAGCAGCCCAGGAACTTGCCGCGCTTGTTGTAGAGCACCGCCATGGGCGAGCCGCACTTCTCGCACAGGCGCTCGGTGAGCTCGGGCTGGGAGCGCAGGTCCCGCATGTTGCTCTGGGCCTGCTCCAGGTCGCGGCTGAAGACCTCGTGGAAGCCCCCCACGACCTCGCGCCAGTCGACGTCGCCGGCCTCGATGCGATCGAGCTTCTCCTCCATGCCGGCGGTGAACTCGGTGTTGATCACGTCGTCGAAGCACTCGACCAGCTGATCGGTGACGATCTCCCCCAGCTCGGTGGCCAGGAAGCGCCGCTGCTCGAGCTCGACGTAGCCGCGGTCCTGGATGGTCGAGATGATGGCGGCGTAGGTGGAGGGCCGACCGATGCCCTTCTTCTCCAGCTCCCGCACCAGGGTGGCCTCGGTGTAGCGCGGGGGGGGCTGGGTGAAGTGCTGGGTGGGCTCGATGCTCTTGGGGGTGTAGTCCCTCCCCTGCTTCAGGCTCCTCGGCAGCCGCTGCTCGTCCCGCTCCCGGCGCCGGACGTCGAAGACCCGCAGGTGCCCGTCGAAGAGCTCCACCTCGCCCTGAGACACGAAGCGCGCCTCGTCGCGCTGGAAGACGGCGGTGGTGATGCTGAACAGGGCCGGCTTCATCTGGCTGGCGACGAACTTCCTCCAGATCAGGTCGTACAGCCTGAACTGATCCCTGGAGAGGGAGCCCTCGAGCGACTCGGGCGTGCGCTCGACCATGGTCGGCCGGATGGCCTCGTGGGCCTCCTGCGCGCCCTTCGAGCGGGTCTTGTACAGGTTGGGCTTGTCGGGCAGGTAGTCCGCGCCGAACTGGGAGCCGATGTGGTCGCGCGCCTGGGCGACGGCGTCCGCCGAGACTCGGGTGGAGTCCGTGCGCATGTAGGTGATCAGGCCCGCCGAGCCCTCGCCGGAGACGTCGATCCCCTCGTAGAGCTGCTGGGCGATCATCATCGTCTTGCGCGCGCTGAAGCGCAGGCGGGTCGAGGCCTTCTGCTGGAGCTGGCTGGTGGTGAAGGCCGGGGTGGGCCGCCAGGTCTTGGGCTTCTCCTCGAGCTCCGCCAGCTCCAGGGGCTTGCCATCGAGCTGCTCCACCAGCTCCCGGGCGCGCCGCTCGTCCAGGTTCTTCTCGATGCGCGTCTCGCCCAGCCGCTTGAGCTCGGCGCGGAAGGCCTGCAGGTCGCCCTCGGGGGCGTCGTCGGCGGTGGGCACCTCGAAGTGCGCCGTGACCCGCCAGTACTCCTCGGCGGTGAAGGCCCGGATGTCCTTCTCGCGCTCGACGATCAGCCGCACGGCCACCGACTGCACCCGCCCGGCCGAGAGGCCCTTGGCGATCTTCTTCCACAGGAGGGGGCTCAGCCGGTAGCCCATGATGCGGTCGAGCACGCGGCGCGCCTGCTGGGCGTCGACCTTGGACATGTCGAGCTTGCCGGGGCTCTCGAAGGCCTCGGCGATGGCGCTCTTGGTGATCTCGTTGAAGACCACCCGGAAGACCTTGTCGTCGGACACCCCCAGCGACTCCTGCAGGTGCCAGGCGATGGCCTCCCCCTCCCGGTCCAGGTCGGGCGCCAGGTAGACCGCCGCGGCATCCTTGGCCAGGCGCTTGAGCTCCGCGATCACCTTGCCCTTGCCGCGGATGGTGGTGTAGTCGGGGCGGAAGCCGTCCTCGAGGTCGATCCCGAAGCGCCCCTTGGGCAGGTCCCGGATGTGCCCCATGGAGGCCCTGACCACGTAGTTGCGGCCCAGGTACTTGCTGATCGTCCGGGCCTTGGCGGGGCTCTCGACGATGACCAGGGAGCGCCTCTTCTTGGAGGAGGCACCCTTCTTCTTGGATCGCTGGCCGTCGTCGGCCTTGGCTGCGTCACTCTTGGCTGCGTCACTCATGGATGTCGCGAACCCGTTTCGGGGATCCGGATCGAAGATGCCCGGATCGGTGCGCCATAAATAGGTTGGGCGGGGACGACGTCAAGCAGGCTCCCGTCGGAGGCCCTCGGAGCCCCATCCCTCCTCCACGGGGCCGGAATGCTGCCATAAGTCGTTATTTGGGCACCAGTTACGCTATCGCCGCGCAGGGCATCCGCCCCGGGGCCGGGGGCGGGACCCGGACAGCCCCTAACTCCTTGTCCAGTAAGCAGTTGGAAGCGCCCATCGACGGCTCTGCCACCTGACGGCGGTTTCCCCCCCCGGCCGGGCCCTGCCCGGCGGCCGCGTCCGGGCGCGCGGGGGAGCGGGCTGCTCTAATGGCGGCCTCCATGGTCCCGATCTCCCCCAATGGCCGCGATCGCGGCCCGGAGGGTCCGCCCTGGACCGATCCGGCGCTGCCCTCACGCGCCGCCTTCGCCGCCCTGTGGGTCACCGGGCCGGATCCGGCGCTGGACGGAGCGTTCCGGCTCCTGGGCCTGCGGCGGAGCCCCTCCGGGGAGGGATGGGAGCGCCTCGACCGCTTCGCCGCCCCCTTCCCCGAGAGCGGCAGCGAGGCCGCGACCGCGCGCATGCGGCGGGAGTTCGGCGTCACCGGCGAGGACCTGGCCGGGGCTCCCCCGGCCGCGGAGATCTGGCCCGAGGTCCGCCGGTTCCTGGGCGAAGGGCCGGTGATCGTGCCCTGCGCCTCGGTCTTCCGCGCCTGGCGCGACCACCTCACCGGCCGCCCCGAGCGCTCCCCGGCGATCCTCGGCCTCGACGAGCTCACCTGGCTCCTGTTCCCCGGGCGCCGGGCCCGAAGGGGGGAGCTGGCGGCCTGGGAGTGGCTCGAGCCCGGCGAGCGCCCGGCCTCGGCCGCGGCCCTGGAGCCCGAGGGCCTGCGTCGAGCCACCATCGCCGCGATCGGCGCCTTCCTGGAGCGGGACCCGGAGGCGATCGAGGTTGCCGCCCTGGGCTTCTTCGCGGCCTGGGCCGGCCTGCACCGGGAGGGACAAGCCGAGGTCGCGAGCTGGCTGGCGTTGGCCCTCTCCCTGGTCGAGCACCCCTCGGCCTGGGCGGGTCGGGAGGAGGGGCTCTTCGACCTGCACCCGGCCCTGCGCGACGGCGCCCTCGGCGAGCTCAGCTCGGATCGCAGCGCCGGCGAGGCCGCCGAGGCGTTGGGCGTCCTGCTCGACGAGCTCCAGCCGGCCTGGCAGCGCGGGCGCGGACCGTGGCTCTCCACGCAGCCGGTTCCCACCCGCTCCGAGGAGCCGGCCCCCTTCCACTCCGACGACCGGCGCACGGTCGACGACGTCTTCCAGGTGCACCTGCCGACCCTGTTCGCCGACGGCGGCGCGTCGAGCGCGCCCTCCTACCGGGAGGGACAGCACCGGGTCGCGGCGCGGGTGGCCGGGACCCTGGGCGAGCGCGAGCTGCTCGTCGTGCACGCCCCCACCGGGACCGGCAAGACCCTGGCCTACCTCGTCCCGGCCATGCTCTGGGCCAGCCGATACGGGGTGCGGGTGGGCGTCTCGACCTACACGCGGGCCCTGCAGGAGCAGGCCGTGGACCGCGACCTGCCGCTCGCCCGCCGAGCCCTCGGGCGCACCGACGCGTCGGCCGAGCCCGCGCGCGTGAGCCTGCTCAAGGGGCGCGAGAACTACCTCTGCTGGCGCACCCTCTGCCTGAACCTGCCGGGACCCGAGGACGGCCCCGAGGCGTGGCTGGCCTGGACCCTCCTGGCGCTCTTCGCCCTGACCGACGAGACCGGCGACCTCGATCGCTTCCCCCTGCGACCGCCGGTCCCCCTGGCGCCGACGTCGGACTCCCGGCTGCCGCGCGAGATCGGAGGCCTGGCGCGCCTGACGCGCGCCTGGAGCGGCTGCTGCACGCACAAGCGGGACCGCGAGAGCTGCGCCGCCGAGAACGCCCGCTGGCGCGCCGAGCGCAGCCACGTGGTGGTCACCAACCACGCCTTCACCCTGCTGCGACCGGAGTTCTTCCGCAACGTGATCTTCGACGAGTGCGAGCACCTGCACGACCAGGCCGAGAGCGCCTGGAGCGCCTCGGTGGGGCTGCGAGGGGCGAGGCGCCTGCTGGAGCGGTTGCGCGATCCCGGCCGTCCGACCTCGGGAGCTCCGCTGGATCGGCTGGCGCGGCTGGTGGTGGAGGGGAGCGCGGCGGCCGCCGCCCTGGCGGAGGCGATCGGCGCGCAGGAGAGCGCCCTGGCGGGCATCGCGCGCCTGGCCATGGAGGTCGACGACTTCCTGGACTGGCGCGAGGAGGCGCGTCGTGAGCGAACCCGCTCGGACGAGCACTCGCTGCTGCGCGAGTACCTGGGGGGGCAGCAGGCGGAGGGGCTGCACACGGCGCACGAGCGCCTGGTGGCCTCCCTTGAGGACCTGCTGTCGGCCCTGGCCCGGCTCGCCGAGCACCTCGACGAGGTGCCCGCGCGCGGCATGCGCCGCCTGCGTCGCGCCCTGGAGCTGATGCGCGGCGACGTCGAGGAGCTCTCCCAGGGCCTGGAGAGCTGGATCCCCCGGGTGGACGGGCGGGCCGAGTTCCTGCCCGACGTCTTCTACGACGTCGAGGAGGGGGTGCGCGGCGAGAAGGCGCTGGTGGCGCGACTGCTGCTCCCCAACGAGCACCTGGGCCGGCGCTACCACCCCGCGCTGGAGAGCGCCGTCTTCATCTCGGCCACCACCTGCCTGCGCGGCGGCTTCGACGCCTCGCTGGGCTACCTGGGCCTGGATCGGGCGGCCCAGCCGCTGCCGGACGAGGACCGCGAGCCCAGCCTGGTCAGCACCCTGCGCGCGCCCTCGCCCTTCGACCACGGTCGCGTGCTGGTGTGCGTGCCGCACGACGCCCCGCGCTACCAGCCGGGGCGAGGCGACTTCCAGGAGTACGTTCGGCGCTTCGTGGCGCACCTCGGCGAGCGCACCCGCGGCCGCATGCTGGTGCTCTTCACCAACGCCCGCGAGGTCACCCGCACCGGCCAAGAGCTGGCCGGCTTCTTCCGGGCGCGCAGCATCCCCTTCTGGTTCCAGAACATGGAGGGCAGCCGCAAGGAGGAGCTCTCCGAGCGCTTTCGGGCGCGCGCCGACTCGATCCTCCTGGGGGTGGACACCTTCTGGTTCGGCGCCGACTTCCCGGGCGAGACCCTCGAGTACCTGGTGATCGTCAAGCTCCCCTACGGCGTGCCCGACCGCTACCACCACGCCCAGAGCGCGGCGCTGGGACCGGGCGACCAGCGCCACCGCATCTACATGCCCCGGGCCCTGGCCAAGTTCCGCCAGGGCTTCGGCCGCCTGATGCGCCGCGAGTCCGACCGCGGGGTGGTCTTCGTCCTCGATCGCCGGATCCTGCAGGGCGCCGGCCGGGTGTTCCTGGGCGAGCTGCCCCTGGCCGAGCGCGGCGAGGAGAGCGAATGGGAGGCCGGCGGCTCGCGCCTGGTGGTGGCCCCGACCGACGAGTGCCTGCACGAGGCCCTGACCCACATGAACATGCTGGCCGACGTGCGCCGGCGGGGGCTGGACCTGCCCTTCGAGGGCGGGGAGCGGCGGCCGACCTGATCCCGCCCCGCGGCTCTCAGCCGGAGCAGATCAGGAACTCGAGCGCGTCCGTCAGGCCGGTGCCGAAGGGATCGGGCGGATCGCGGTACCAGAACTGGGCGTTGGCCGAGGCGCCGGCGGTGAGGCCCGGATCGAGGCCGCTCTGGATGAGGGCGCCCATGTCGAAGGAGAAGGAGCCCGAGCAGGTGGAAGGGGGCGGGGTGCCTCCGGAGCTCTGGGGCGGGGTGCGCTTGAGGGGCGGCTGCACGCACAGGACGCCGCCCTGGAAGGGCGCGTTGTTCTGGCCGAAGCCGTAGAACAGGATGCCGATGCGGCCCGCGTCGATGTCCTCCGACGTGATCTCGAAGGGCGTGGAGCCGCTGGCGGTGGGCGCGCCCTGGAAGCCGATGTTCGGGAGGCACAGCTGTGAGCTGAGCTTGGCCTGGCAGTAGGTGAAGATGCCGCCGCCCGAGTCCGGGACGATCTTGTAGATCTCGCCGTCGCGGTCGACGATGTACAGCTCTCCGGCGCCGTCCTCGCCGAAGGAGGTGATGCTGTCGATGCTGCCGACCGGCGGATCCAGCTGAGCGGTGCGGTTGGTCAGATTGGTGGCGCTCGCGCCGTTCCACTCGAAGGACCAGATCTGGCCCGAACAGTAGTCGGCGAAGAGATAGGCGCCGAACAGGCCCGGAATCGCGCAGCCGCGGTGGACGTAGCCCCCCGTGACCGAGCAGTTGCCGCCCGAGTGGGTGTACTCGTGCACCGGCAGCGTCAGGGACGGCGCGTTGCAGGTGCAGCCCGACAGGCCGGTGCAGCTGAATCCCTCCATGCAGCGCCAACCGTAGTTGCGTCCGCCGGCGCCGGGGGGCTCGAGGTCGATCTCCTCGCGCGCGCCCTGGCCGACGTCGGCGATGTACGCGTCGCCGGTCTCGCGGTCGAAGCTGAAGCGCCAGGGGTTGCGGAGGCCGAAGGCCCAGATCTCGTCGAGGATGTTCGGGTCGCCGACGAACGGATTGCCCGGAGGAACGTGGGGAGAGGGGATGTCGACGTCGAGCCGCAGCATCTTGCCGAGCAGCGTGCCCCCGACTGGGCATTGCCGCCCGCGGCGTGCCCCGTGCCGGTGTCGTTGAAGTTGCCGCCGTCGCCCATGCCGATGTAGAGCGCGCCGTCCGGGCCGAAGCGGATGCAGCCGCCGTTGTGGTTGCTCTGGGGCTGGGCGATCGGGCCGATGACGGTCACGCCGGAGCTCGGCAGCGCCAGGTTCGCGTCGGACGGATCGACCGAGTAGCGCTCGACGAAGGTCGCGCCGCCCGAGCCGGTGTAGTCGACGTAGAAGAAGCCGTTCTGGTCGTAGGCGGGGTGGAAGGTCAGGCCCAGGAGTCCGCGCTCGTTGCCGCTGCTGTTGACCTTGGAGGTGATGTCCAGGAAGGGCGCGGCGAGGATGCCGCCGTCCTTCAGGATCCTGATCCGGCCCCCCTGCTCGACGATGAACAGGCGGGCGGCGTCGCCGGGGGGCGAGACGGCGTCGACCGGGGAGTTGAGCCCGGTGGCGACGCCTACGGTCGTCGGGACCTGGGCGCGCGTGACCTCGGCTGCGAGGGCGAACGCGGCCAGGGCAGCCGCGAGGGAGGAGAACGGGGCGTTCCGGAGCATGGTCCTGCCGCTGGGAAGTGGGTCGTGGAGGGACCGGCTGACCTGCCGGGGCGGGGGGGCGCGCCCGAGGGCGGAGCGCCCGTCCCATGCCGGGTCCCATCGAGCCCGGGATGATTCGGGGATGCCGAGGTGGCCTGGGGGCCGCAGGCCCCCCCATAGACCAGGCTCGGCGGGTCTGGACCGTGAAGATGGAGAATCGCTCCGTGCAATCCCGGTAAACCGCGCCCCCCGGCGCGGCGGATCGTCCCGGAAGCGGCCCGTCCCACGGACGGCGCGGCCGCTGGCTGCCCTCCGGGCGCCCCTCAGGGACCGGGTACGGTCACCGAGACCTCGGCGCAGAACACGCCGCGCGGATCCCCGCGCTCGTCGAGAGTCCTGGAGAGGACCCCGCTGGTCCGAGGAACGAGGCCGCGGAAGAGCTCGACCTCCCCGCAGCGAACGATCACCTCGGAGTCCAGGTCGCACATCGAGTCGTCCAGGCGGATCTGGAGCGTAGTGCCCGGCGGAGCCTCGACGATCGCGATCGTCTGGCCCTCGCGCTCGACGACGATCCGCTCGCGCGCCCGGGGCGAAGGATTGCGAAGCCAGTAGAAGCGCTGGTGGGTGACGTCGTCCTGCAGCCAGACGATCCGCTCGGGCCGCAGGTTGCGGGTGTGCTCCGCCATCCAGGGCAGGGCCACGGCCTCCTGGCGGTCCATCCAGTGCCCCTTGCCCTCGTGGACCTCGGCCTGGTGCTCGTATCCGCCTTCATCGGCGGCGGCCAGCTCGGCGAGCATCTGGACCCACTCGCGCCCGATCCGGTTGCGGTCGTAGGCCGCGTCCTCGCCGCCCACGTGCAGGGCGAAGGGCAGGTTGCGCAGGCCATCGGGCCGGGTCTCGTTGGGGTGACCCGCCATCATCGCCGCCCCGGCGAAGCGGTCGGCCATGCGCGGGGCGAGCTGGTACACGCCGTCGCCGCCAGCGCTGTAGCCGGTGAGGTAGACGCGGTCCGGATCGACGTCCTCGAGCGCGACCAGGTCCCGTATCAGCCGGTCGAAGAAGACGTCGATGTGCGCCTGGTGCCAGAGGTTCCAGGCGTCGGTGGCCGCGCGCGGGGCGAGGTAGACCCCCTCCTCCACGGTGTAGAGCCTCTTCTGGTTCTCCCACTGCCGATCGTTGACCGCCTTGGGAGCGCCGCCGCCGCCGTGCATGGAGATGTAGAGGCTGCGGCCATTCTCCGGCTTCTCGCCGTGGACCAAGTACCAGAAGGGCAGCTCGAGATCGCCCTCCGTGAGGACGCGGGACGACAGGACCGACGAGCGCTCCGCGCGGGTCCGCTCCAGGCAGAAGGACCACAGTCGATCGCTCACCAGCTCGGCTTCCCGCCTCGTCAGCGGCCGGTCGCGCCAGGCCCCCCGGTCCCCATCGCCCACGGTGACGAGCAGTTCGTCCTCCGCCTCGAAGTCCACCAGCGTCGCGCCGCGCTCGCAGGTGACGAACAGCGTGTAGGGCTCACCTGGATCGAGGTGCGCCGTCAGGTGATCGTTGGCGTCGAAGCGCTCGTCCTTGGTGCTCCCGCGGAAGCGCTCCTCGAAAGCGGGCTCGCCTCCCCCGCCGGCCGCCCGCCTCCCGACGCTGATCCGCGCCGGGATCCTCTCCTCGGTCCCGGGATCGAGCACCCGGAACCTCACCCGCACCTTCCCCTCCTCGAGCGCCGGAGCGCTCCGCGTGTAGCGGTCCGTCACGTTGACCGCGTCCACGCTCTCGTCTCCGGGCCGCCAGACCAGCGGAAACGAGATCGGCGTGTCGCGCCAGGTCGCCGCGTAGATCGCGTACTGCGGGTCATCGCGCTTCGCGCCCGCCGCCCTCCCGACGAACCAGCCCTTGTCCAGCTCGCTGCCCGTCGGCTCGGCCGCGCCGGTGAAGTGCCAGCCGTCGTCCCAGATCTCGACCCACGAGTGGTTGCCGCTGTCGTCGCTCCACCGCGGCGTGCCGACGAAGCGCGCGGGCACGCCCACCGAGCGACAGGCGTCGATCAGGAGCACGCTGAGGCCGGTGCACGACGCCAGCCCCGACTCCATCGTCTCCAGGGGGCTCTGGTCGGGCTTGCGGCGCTGGGTGGAGTACTTCACGCCGAGCTCCCGCCAGATCGCGTTGTTCAGGAGGGCCGCGGCCTCGGCGGGCGACTCAGCCCCTTCGACCAGGGGCAGGCAGCGCGCCCGCAGCCTCGCGCGCCAGGCGTCCCGCCTCTCGTTGACGCAGGCGTAGGGCAGCACGGCGTCGAGGAAGATGTCCGGGTCCACCGCGTCGCCCCACGGAGCGCTGCGCCAGGACGCGTAGGCGATCCTGTGATTCTCCAGCAGATACTCCGCGGTGAGCGTCCTGAGGTCGTCCTCGGACATGTGCGCGATGAGCCAGCGCATGCCCTCGCGCTCCTCCTCCGGCACGTCCGCGATCGCCGCTTCGAGCTCGGCGCGGTTCTCCCCCGCCCTCTCCAGCGCGCTCTCGAGGTCGCCGGCGGCCGCGGGCAGGGCAAGCAAGAGGAGCGCGGCGAGCAGCCACGGCATGATGCGGAGGGCGTTCCCCCCCCATCCAATGCAGGGCTCCTGACCTACGGACGATCATTCATGCAACCTCGGGGCCTCAA
>CAZTTG010000047.1:0-2928 GCA_964615935.1 uncultured Planctomycetaceae bacterium
GCTGGCGGGCCCGTCCCTGACGGCGGGCACGCGCGTCGAACGCTACACCGTTATTGAGCACGTGGCCTGCGGGGGCATGGCCGTGGTGTACGCCGCCCACGTGGAGGACCCCCCCCCCCGCAAGGTCGCGCTCAAGCTGCTCCCGGCGGGCCGCGACGCGGCCGGGCTGGTCACCCGCTTCGAGCGCGAGGTAAGGATTCTGGCCAGCCTCTCCCACCCCAACATCGCGCGTATCTTCGCCGCCGGGCGCTTCGTGGGACCCGGTGGGCCCCGCCCCTACTTCGCGATGGAGTACGTGGCCGGCCTCCCGCTCACCACCTTCGCCGAGCGGCGCGGGCTCCACCTCCGCGCGCGCCTGCGGCTGATGCGCGAGGTCTGCCTGGCCGTGGACCACGCGCACCGGCGCGGAGCGATCCACCGCGACCTCAAGCCCGACAACGTCCTGGTGGACGAGGAGGGGCGGCCCAAGGTGCTCGACTTCGGCATCGCCCGGCTCCTGAGCGACGCATCGGAGGAGACCGCCGTGACCCAGGCCGGTCAGGTTCTCGGAACGCTGGCGTACATGAGCCCCGAGCAGCTCGGCGGCGATCCCCGGGAGCTGGAGGTGTGCTCGGACGTCTACTCCCTGGGCGTGATGACCTACGAGCTGATCGCCGGGCGGCTTCCGGTCGACCTGCGGGGCTGCTCCGTGGTGGAGGCCGTGCGCCGGCTCGACCGGACGACCCCCACCCCCCTTGGCGCCGTGGACCGGGCCTGGAGGGGTGACGTGCAGACCATCGTCGCGCGGGCGATGGCGATCGAGAAGCGGCGCCGCTATGCGGACGCGCGGGCGCTGGTCGAGGACATCGAGCGCTACCTCGACCGGCGGCCCATCCGCGCCCGGCCGGCCAGCGTCTCCTACCGCGCGCGCCGGTGGACACAGCGCCACCCGGTGCGCTTCACCCTGCTGGCGGTCGCGGCGGCCGTGTTCCTGGTGGGCGCGCCCCTCCTCGCCGACTGGCTCGAAGCACGCCACACGGTTCGAGCCTGGGGCGAGCACGTGCACCGCCGGGAGCTGGAGGAGCGCCTGGGCGGGGCCTTCCTGATCCTCGGCGATGCCTCGGTGAACGGGCGGCTGTCGCAGCAGGCGGTGGAGGCCTTCGAGGAGATCGCGCGCGAGGAGGCCGGCTCTCCGGAGGCCTCGGCCGGCCTGGCCCTGGCCCTCATGCGCGACGGCCGCGCCGAGCAGGCGCTGGATGTGATCGCCGCGAGCGAGGCGGCCGGCGGCCCGGCCTGCGCGTTGGGCTGGCTGCGCCGTGAGGCGCTCCTGATCCTGATGCGCGGCGAGGAAGCCCGCGAGCTGGAGGCGCGGCTCGCTCGGCCCTCGGATCCCCTGGACTACTACGTGTGGGGCGTGATCGCCCTGGACCGGGCGTTGAGGCGGCGGGACGACCCCGAGGCCTTCCGCCAGGCGGCGCTGGCTCTGCGTCGGGCGGTCCTGTGCTGTCCGGAGCCGCGCGCCATATATCACTACGAGTACGCCCAGGCCGCGTGGCGCGCGGGCGACGTGGAGGCGGCCCGGGCCCTGCCCGTGGCCCTTCTGCGCCACTGGCCCGACTCGGCCCTGGCGGCGCAATGGGCGGCCTGCTGCCGGGACGTCGCCGGAGACGTCCGCGGCGCGGTGGAGCTCTTCGAGCGCGCCATCGAGCTGAACCCGGACCTGGTGCTGGCCCACGGGAACCTGGGGCTGTCCCTGGCGAAGCTCGGGAGGCTCGAGGAAGCAGCCGAGTGCCACGCGCGCGTGATCGGGCTGCAGCCTCGGCGCTACGAGGGTCACTACAACCTGGGCAAGACGCTCTACAACCTGGGCCGCTACCCGGAGGCGGCGCGGGCGCTCGAGGGGGCGCTCGAGGTGCGCGGGGACTCGGCCGACGCCCACCAGTTGATGGCCTCGACGCTGCTCCTGACGGACGAGCTCGAGCGGGCGCTCCGACACGCCGAGCGGGCCGTTGAACTCTCCCCCTCGAGCCCCGGCGTCCACTGGATTCTGGGCAGCGCCAGCTCCCGGCTGGAGGATTGGGCCGGCTGCGAGCGGGCACTGCGGGAGGAGCTGCGGCTGGTCCCCGGACGGATCCACGCCTGGGGTCTGCTCGCCATGGCGCTCCAGATGCAGGGCCAGGAGGACGCCGCCTGGAGAACGTGCGAGGAGGCCCTCGACCGATTCCCGGAGTCGGCCGAGCTCCACGGCCAGGTCGGAGCCCTGTGCATCACCCGGTACGACTGGACCGGTGCCCTGGAGGCTTTCCAGCGCCACCGCGAGCTGCTCGGGGAGGGTCGCCGGGTGGAGCCGAGGGTCGTCGAGATGGAGGGCACGGCCCGCCGGATGGCCCGCATCGAAGCGCGGGCGGACGACGTCCGGGCGGGTCGGCTCCCGCCGGAGAGCGCCGTGCACGCCGCCGAGATGGGCGAGTTCTGCCTCGAGGAGGGGCGCTACCTGCGAGCCCTCGAGTACTACCGGCTCGCCCTCGAGCTGGATCCGGAGGTGGCCATGAGCCCCTACGCCTTTGCGCGCTACAACGCTGCCTGCTGCGCGGCCCTGGCCTCGGCGGGTCGCGGCGTGGAAGGGGCCGGGCTCGATCCCGCCGAGCGACGGAGGCTGGGTCGGCAGGCGCTGGCCTGGCTGCGCGAGGAGGCGGCAGGGATGGAGCGCGCGCTGGAAGAGGGCTCCCGCTCCGCCGCGGATCTCTCTTGGGAGCTGAAGCGCTGGTTCGCCGACGCCGACCTCGATCCCCTGCGACCGGAGCACCCCGACTGCGTGCTCGAGGAAGAGGACCGGGCCGCGCTGGAGGAGCTCTGGCACAGTGTGCGGGCGCTCGCCGAGCGCCTGCGCTGATGGAGGGGGTCCCGGCGCCCCACGCGGCGCGCCGGGGCCCCCTACCCCCATGACCC
>CAZTTG010000047.1:2938-50028 GCA_964615935.1 uncultured Planctomycetaceae bacterium
ATCGGCGGCTTCTCCGCCGCCCGCGCCGGGGGCGGGGGCGGGGGGGGGGGGCCCCGCCCCCCGGGGGGGCGCGCCGGCCCCCCCTCCCCCGATGACCGGGCTCGGCCCAGGTCTCCGAGCCGCCTACTGGAACTGGATGAACAGGCCGTCCGAGGTGTTGGAGGGTCCGGGGTTCTCGTCGCGGAACCAGGCCTGGAAGTACCAGGTGCTGCCGGACGTGATCATCGCCCCCCCGCTCGAGCCGTTCAGGTCCAGGTCGTAGTGCATCTGGCCGTTGTGGCAGGAGAACATCACCGGCTGCCGCAGGATGGGCGGGGCCACGCACAGGGTGCCTACCGAGTTGATCAGCGGGATGTTGGTCGGGCCCATGCCCATGAAGAAGAGCCCCACCTTCGCGTCCGGGACGTCGGTCAGCACCAGGTGGACATCGTTGTCGGCGACGACCGGGCTGCCCAGGGCCGACATGATGCCGGGATTGCCGGTCGAGTTGATCGTGGGTCGGCAGTAGTTGGTACCCATCGAGCCCGGCGGACTGGGCGGCGGGCAGATGCCCAGGATGCAGGTCAGCGTGATGTTGAGGCTGCCGGTGTTGTCATTTCCGACATCGGAGATGGCGATGTAGTGGGTCCCGTCAGCGACGACCGGATCGATGGTCATGGTGAAGCTGCAGGTCCCGGAGGCGGAGCAGTTCTTCGAGCTCGTCCCGCCCAGGGGATCCCAGACCTCGATCTGGGGATCGAGGTTGTTGGTGAGCCCGTTCACGGTGATCCGGATGTTCGTGTCCATCGTTCCCTCGAACTGGAGCCAGTCGTGGTCCGAGCCGTGGCCGAGGCTGATGGTCTTGGTCTCACCGTAGTCGATGGTGGGCACCCCCCAGGAGGGAGGGAGGCGCTGGAGGTCCAGCGCGTAGCCGCCGGGGTTGTCCCCCCCGAGATCGGAAACGACCAGAGTCCAGAGCCCGTCCATGGTCAGGGTGAAGGTGTGGATGAGGCTGCAGGTCGCACTCGCGGTGCAGCTCTTCTCGGAGTCGAAGGTGTTGTCGGGCCGGTAGACCTCCACTCGGGGATCGAAGTTGTTGGTCTTGCCGTCGATCGTCACCCGCACCCGCTCGCCGATCACGCCGATGAACTGGTACACGTCCACGTCGGTGGCCGGGGAAATCGAGCAGTCGGCCCATTCTCCGTAGCACATCGGCACCTGCCCGTCGCTGCAGGGGGCCTGGGACTCCTGCGCGCTGCCGAGCGCGACTGAGAGGCACAGGAGGGTGGGGGCGAGCAGGGCACGCATCGCCCCGGGGGCGCTGAGGGTCATCATCGGGGTTCCTCCTCGGAGGGGCCTTTCCCGGGCGCCGGCCCCCGGGATGGGCACCGCGCGCTCCGGGCTTCACCTCCCCGAGCGAGAACGGACCCGGGCGGGCGACAGCGAGGAGGGCGAAAAACCACCCGCCGACCGGAATTCCGGCGGAGCGCCCCTCAGCGCGGGGCGGAGGCGGCCGACGGCCCCCCCTTGAAGAGCGGCAGCAGGGTCCCCTCCAGCTTGCGGTAGAGCTGGGCGGTGGCGCGCACGTCGCGCAGGCAGTACTCGCCGATCTCCTCGATGCGGCCCTCGCGGTAGACCCGGCTGACCTGGCTGCCGTCGATCGAGCCCTTGGGGCTCTCCACGTCGAAGCGGCGGCACCAGTAGTCCAGGGAGTAGTTGCCGCGGCGGGCCCCCATGAAGGAGAACACGTCCATCAGATCGCAGTGCTGCGAGATGTCCCAGCGGCCGGGCACGAGCTGGATGCTCGGGACGACCTCGAGCTGCGCCGAGCGGATCATCAGGACGGGCCCGTCGTAGCCGCGCCCGTTGTAGGTCACCAGGCGCAGGCGGGGCTTGCCCTTGGAGGGCGCCACCAGCTCCCAGAACTTGGCCAGGAGCCCCTTCTCGTCGCTGCGGTAGATCTTCGAATGGGGCACCTTCTCCCAGTCGCGCTCGCCCTCGGAGTCGGACTCGCCCTCCAGGAGGATCATCCCGCGGTCCTGCTCCACCAGCCACATGCCGATGGCGATCACCTTGCCCAGCCCGGGGAAGAGGGCCGTGCGCTCCGCCACCGCCTCGCGCTCCTCGGGCCGGGCGCGCTCGGCGCGCTCGGTGAGGTAGCCGCGGGTGATCTCGTCGACCTCCTCCCAGGGGAAGCCGGCCACCTCGATGTCGAAGGCGATGGTGGTCATGCCGATTCCGGCCCCGGCCGCGCGCGCGGAGCCGGGGGAGTATACGCGAGGGGCCGAGGCCAGGACCCCGATTCCCCCGAAGTGCCGCTGCGGGGACCGCCGGCGGCCCCCGCAGCTCGCGAGTCGTGCTTGGAGTGCCCGCGCCCGGCGATCAGGGCGCGTACTCCGCCTTGAGGTAGCCCCCGTACTGGAGGCCCAGGGCCTCGCCGACCTTCAGCCCGAAGCCGCCCTCGCTGCGAATGAGCAAATGGTCGGCGCCCACGCCGATGAGGGCGGGCTTGAGGATGTGGATCAGCCGGCTGCGCCAGGCGGCGGAGCTCCACACCGACTGGCCGTGGTGGATGTAGAAGCTCCCGGGGTCGAAGCGGGCCAGGAGATCCTGGTCGACGATCGACAGGTAGGCCACGCCTCCCTCGAAGTGGACGTCGGTGCGGGGGCCGTTCTGCCTCCGCGACATGAGGTAGTCCACGCTGGTGGAGCCCGAGCTCAGGTGCGCGCTCAGGCTCAGGTAGCCGCCCTCGGGCGGATCGGGGATGGGAGAGTAGCCGTGGATCCCCAGGGCCTCCTCCCCGTTGACGCGACAGCGGACGTTGTCGCCGCTGTAGGAGACGAACACCGACAGGCGATCGTTCGCCGTGCTGTGCTGGAGCATCGGGCCGGCCTGGTGCACCGGCTGGCCGAAGCTGTCGTAGTACAGGACCTCGACGCGCACGGCCGGCGCCGAGGTGCCCCGGCGGAGGTAGACCAGCGTCTGGGTCCCGTTCGTCGTGGTGGACTCGTCGTCCTCCGTGCGGGCCCGGATCAGGGCGCCGACCCAGGAGGCGGGCGCCATGTCCGGCTCGACGGTGAACAGGACCGTACCGTCGGTGTAGCGCCGGCCGGGCAGCAGCAGCCGCGTCGGATGACCGAGCTTCACGGCGCCGTCCCGGACCGCCGCCGGACCCTTCTTCAGAAGAAAGGGCAGGGTCTTGTCGTGGTCGAAGGTCGCCGTGACCGCCCAGGGGTCATGCCGGGGGTGGGCGATGACGGACTTCATCACCGCCTCGTAGTACTCGAGGCTCGATGGGCCCTCGTCGTCGTAGTGCGGCAAGGTGACCAGCACGATGTCGCGGTCGGGGATCAGGAGGCACTTCTTGCCCCGGTATCCCTCGGCGGCGGCAGCGCTCCAGTGATCGACGTTCCACAGGCCGAACGACCAGCTGCCGCCCAGCAGATCGGTGATGTGCTGCTGGTTGTACTTGTTGATGGGGCCGCCGCCCTGAGCGGCGCCCGCCCCCGGAGGGATCTGGCAGGCGAAGAGGCTGTTTGCGAATTCCTCATCGAGGACCCGCTGGCCTGACCATTCCCCTCCTTTGATCAACAGGTACCCCAGCCGAGCGAAGTCTCGGGTGGAGATGCGCAGGCCGCCTCCCCAGCCGCTCCACTCACCGTAGAAGCTGATGGTGTCGTCGTAGCCGGTGAGGTTCAGGAGACCGTCCCGCGCGGGACGGTGCATCTCCTGGGTGCCGAAGAACTCCATGCCCATGTAGCGGCCATAGAAGTGCACGGCGTTGTTGTTGTAGGCGTAGTGCGTGTTGGGCAGATAGGGGACCAGCCCGTAGTCGCTGGTCATGGCCATGAACTGCCGGAAGGTGGCGAAGGGCCCACCGCCGGGGTAGGCGTACCAGTGGCTGGGGTGGGTGTTGGGCACGATCGCGTCGAGGCCGGCGATCTGCCCTTCGTGAATCAGGCGGCTGGCCAGCATGGCCGTGACCACCTTGCTGCAGGACCAGAGATACTGTTCCTGGCTCACGTCTCCGATCTCGAGGACGCTGTAGCCGTTGGCCACCACCATCAGTGGCTCGAGCGACACCCCGAGAGCGCTTAGGTTGGCCAGTAGCTTCTGGCCGTCGATGCCCTGCGACTCCGGAGTCGCTTGCTCCCAATCCCCCCCCGGGATAGACGTCGGCGCGCGCCGGGGATGCGTAGATCCCCGCGAGCAACGCGACGAGGGCAAGCAGTGGTTTCTTACGGAGTAGGCGCAAAACGAATCCTTCCCTGAAACGGACGGCCGAGAATGCGACCGCCCGGGATTTGGGGAAGGATGCTATCAAGGCTCGGGGCCCCGGTGAATGGACTGGCGCACACATAGGTGGGCCGCTGGCCTGCGGGTCGGGCGCCGTTCGGGGCGAGTCGCCCACATCTCGGGCGCTGACCGGCACTTGCGTCGGTCGCGGGTGGTGGCTGTGATTCCGGACGGAGTCCGGGCCGCGCCTCCCCCCGGGCGGGGTCTCAGCCCACCCGGGCCCGCCCGCGCGTCCGTAGCACTGTTCCGTACTGAAACAGCAGACAGAGCAGCACCCACCAGGAGCCGAGCAGGAGGGCCTCGAGCTCGAGGGGTCCCCCGGTGATCTCCGTGTGGCAACCGCCGCCCCCTCCCCCCCCGCTCGAGCCCTGGTAGGTGAACCCCGCCTCCAGCACGTTCGCCTGACCGCTGAGCCCGTCGCGCACCATCACCGCCACCGTCCCCGAGCCGTGAGCCGGCGCGACCGCCTCGATCGTGCTCGAGTCGACCAGGGTGATGCCCCCCGCCTCGACGCCCCCCTCGCCGGTGAGCGGATCGGCTCCGAATGTCACCGTGGTGGTCGGAAGGAAGCCCGAGCCCGTCAGGGTCACCTGGGTCCCGCCGGCCTGGGGCCCCGCGGCGGGGCTGATTGCGGCGAGCGCCGGATCCGGTCCAGGGGCATAGCTGAAGGCCGCGTCGGCGACCAGCCCGCCGGGGTTGGTCACCCGCAGCAGGTAGGGCCCGCCCACCGCTCCGGGCTCGGTGGTCACCCGGACCAGGGTGGAGTCCACCCAGGTCAATCCCGGCTGGGTCACGCCGTCGATCGTCACCGTCAGCCCATCGAGGAGGTCGACCCCGGAGATCGCCATCTCGGTGCCGCCGCTGAAGCTGCCCGCGGCGGGGAAGACCGCCGTGATCCCGGGGACCGGGGTGAACTCGAAGCCGCTCGTCTTGCGGCCCTCGACCCCGGTGGAGTCCATCACCACCACGTCGAAGACCCCCTCGGGGGTGGCCGCGGTGGTGAGCTGGATGGTGCTCTCGTCGAGCACCGTCGCTCCCTGCGGCTCGCCGTCGCGGTAGATCCGCTCCCCGATGATGACCCGCGCCCCGGGGCGGAAGCCGGTTCCTCCAAGGGTGACGAGGGTTCCCCCGGAGAGGCTGCCGAGGGCCGGCGAGACCAGCGTCACGGTCGGATCGGGTGGCGTGACCTCCAGGGCCGCCGGCAGGATGGACCGGCCAGCCGGACCGTGCACCGCGACGTCGACGTGCCCCGGCGCCGCGTGCGCGGGGACCTCGACCGAGAAGACCACGAAGGCGCCGTTCCACCCGATGGGGGTCGCGGTCAGGGAGGGATCCGGGACGCTCAGCGTCGCGCTCCCATCCAGACCGCTGCCCGACAGGGCCACCACCGTGGTCTCTCCGGCGACCACCCGCCGCGGCGCGGCGGCCCCCAGGCGACCCAGGTAGATCCCGCCCTGGGGATCGACGGTGAGGTCCCCGAAGCTCGCGGACTGGCCGGCGGCCACCGAGACGGAGCCTCCGATGGTGGCGTCGAAGTCGGTCTCGATGGTGTGGCCAGCCTGCAGGTTGGCGGCGGTCACCGGGCCGGCCAGCGGGTTGGCGTAGAGGGTGTAGGTGCCCGGATCCAGGCCGCGCAGGACGAAGGAGCCCCAGCTGTCGGACAGCGCTGCTGCGGCCGTGCGCCCGCTCGCGGCGCGAGCCACCACGTGCGCCCCCCGCACCTGGCCGCCCTCGCTGCGACGCACCGAGCCGTGGATCGAGGCGTGCGCGCTGGAGGGATAGGCATGGCGCATGCCGGCCACCTCGTCCAGGGAGGGGGAGCGGTGCAGGATCACCGAGGGGCTGACGTACGGATACAGGCTGGCGCCGGCCCATCCCGTGTGGTCCAGGCCCAGGAGGTGCCCGATCTCGTGGGTCCCCACGTCCTGCACGTCGAAGCGGCCGGGGACGTCGCTGGTGGTGAACCGGAATCCGTCGCCGTTGAAGAGGACGTCGGCGTCGATGATCTGGCCGCTGGACACGTAGAACCAGACCGGGGTGAGGGCCACGGTGGCCGATCCCGCCGGGAAGAAGCCCGAGCTGTCGTCCTCGTCGAACCAGACCAGGTGGATGTTGTCCGACTGCCAGTCCGTGCGAGCCATCTGGGCCGGGCTGGCGTTCTCGGCCAGGTGCACCGAGGTCCCCGGGATGTCGTTCCAGGCGTCGATCGCGGTGCGCAGAGCCGTCAGGTGGCTGCCGTCGAGGATGTCGTCGGAGCCCGTCGAGTTGATGACGATCGAGACGCCGGAGGGCGTCGTCCAGCTCAGCGGGGTGGAGGGGTTGCCGCTGTGCAGCCGCACGTGGGCCAGCCCGGTAGCGGTGCCCAGGAGCGCGGCGAGGATCAGGCCGGGAAGGAGACCCCGAGGGCGGCGCATCAGCCGTCCTCCCCGCCGTCGGCCGCCCGCTCGCGGCGCCGGCGCGTCTCCACGCCGACCCGGATGCGGGCCAGGGTGCCGGCGTAGTCCAGCTCGGATCGGGTGTCGGTGGGCCGGACTTGGCCCGAGGAGGGATCCACCAGGTTCAGGTGGCCCGCGGGGCGCAGGAGCGCCCGGGCGCCGGTGGCGGGATCGACGACCACCCGGAACCGGCCCTGGGCCAGGCCCACGGGCAGGCGCAGGCCCGCGCGGCTCTCCATCGAGAGGAACAGCAGCACGTCCTCGCCCGGCATCAGCGCGGGCACCCCGGGCAGGACCAGGCCCCGGCCGTCCGGCAGGATGCCGCCGGGCAGGCGGATGCTCCGCTGTCCCCGGTCCTCCCCGAGGAGGGTCCGGTCGACGTCGAGCAGGTATTCGGTCTCGATGATCCCGCCGGGGCCCTCGCGGGCCTCCTTCGAGAGCACCCGGCCCTCGACGATGAGACCGGCGCGGTCGATCAGGCCCTGGAGGTCGAGGCGCAGGGCGGTGCCTGCGGCGGCGTCGCGGGAGCTCGGCAGCAGCCAGCAGACCGCGATGAGGGCTCCTGCCGCGAGCGCGGCCAGGAGAGAGCGCTTGGTGTGCATGGGACGGATACCAGCCCCGGAGGGGATCGATCCGGGGGAGAGCGTCCGGCTCTCATCGGCCCGGGGCGGCGGTGCTCTTGACCGAAGCCCGGACCCGCGGAGGGCCGAATGGGCTCGGGATGCCCCTTCCGGGCTCAAGGTCGGGTGGGCGGACCGCCCGATAGGGAAGCCGAGGTCCCCTATGAGTGACGTGAAGAAGCGGATCGCGAGCCGCATGAGCATCCCCACCCTGCCCCAGGTCGTGGCCCGGATCGCGTCCCTGGCCGACGACCCCGAGGCGGGGTCGGAGGAGATCGGGGCGGCCGTGGCCGAGGACGCGCCCATCACGGCCAAGGTCCTCAAGATCGCCAACAGCGCCTTCTACGGCCAGAACGAGGCGGTGCTCTCGACCCGTCAGGCCGCCACGGTGCTGGGCACGCGGGTGCTGAAGAACATCGCCACGCAGGCCGCGGTCATCGAGCACTTCGACAGCCTGCGGGCCGTGGCCGGCTTCGACCTGGACGGCCTGTGGCGGCACTCGATCGCCACCGGCCAGGTGTGCGCGATCCTGGCCCGGCGCTCCCAGCGTCAGCTCGGCCTGGAGCCGGAGGAGTTCAACGTGGTCGGGCTCCTGCACGACGTGGGCAAGCTCGTCCTGCTCGAGGCGCTGGGGACCGAGTACCTGGACACCCTGCGGACCTCCGAGCTCGGCGGCGAGCCCCTGAGCCTGTGCGAGCAGCGCGCCCTGGGATTCAACCACTGCGAGATCGGCGCCATGCTGGCGACCCGCTGGAACCTGCCCCTCTCGGTGAAGCAGGCGATCCAGTACCACCACGGGCCGCGAGAGGCCCTCCAGCGCCACCCGGTGGTGTGCCTGGTCGCCAACGTCAACCTCCTGGTGCACCGGATCCATGCCGGCGAGGAGGAGGGGGCCCTCTCGGTCATCGACGAGCCCAGCCGTGGGATCCTGCGGCTCAGCCTGGCCGACGTGGGCGAGACGATCGCCGAGGCGGTGGACCTGCTGCCCCAGATCGTGGTGTAGGCAGCGGACGGAACGAGAGGCGCCGCCTCCCCTCGGGGGGGCGGCGCCGTCTTCATCGGGGTCGGAGCGCGGCTATTCCTCGTGCTCCTTCAGGAGCTCGCGCACCTCCTCGCGCAGGGCCTTGAGCTCCTCGCGCAGGGCCTGCACCTCCTCGGCCAGGGCCGGGTCGCTCGCGGCGGGCGCGAGCCGGTGGGCCTTCCCGGCCATGGCGCGGGCCTTCTCCGCCTGGGCGAGGGCCGCCTGCCGGGCCTTCTGGGCCCGCTCCCTGGTGAGGAGCGCGTCCTTCGCGGCCTGACTGCGTGCCTTCTTCGCCTGGAGCTCGGCCTCGTGCTGGGCCTTCAGGGCCAGATCGCGGGCGTGGCCCGCGTCCTTCTCGACGTGCTCGCGCACGCGCTCCTCGATGCGGGCCCGCTCGGAGTCATGGAGGAAGAAGTCGTGGGCCTCGGATTCGGCCGAGTGCTCCTCGTGCAGCTTCTCCAGCTCGCGGTGCAGCTTCTCCATCTGCTTGCGATGCCGGGCCTCGAGCTCCTCCATCTTGCGGCGGTGCTCCGTCTCCAGCTTGTCCATCTTCTGCTTCAGCCGATCGCTGGCGGAGGCCTTCTTCTTCAGCTGGGGCATCGCCGGCGGCTCGGGCGGCTCGGGCAGGACCATGATGCCCTCGGGCAGCTCGAGCGCCTCCGGCCTGGCGCCCAGCTCGACCCGGAGCTTGCTGGTCTTGAACTCTCGGCCTTCCCCGCGGCGGATCCTCAGCCGGAGCTCGTCCCCGGCCTGGTGCGCGCCGATCTCGTCGATGACGGCCTGCGCCGACTCCACCTTGGTGGTGCCCACGTGCGTGATCCAATCGCCCACCTGCAGCCCGGCCTTCTCGGCGGCGCTGCCGGGGAAGATGAAGGTCACCTCGGCCTCATCGCCGAGGGTGATCCCCAGGAAGCCGGGGGCACGGGGCGCGTCGGGCTTCGCGGGGGGAGCCGGCTTCCTGGGCGGCTTCGGGGGAGCCGGCTTCTCCAGGGGCGGGAGGGGGAGGGCCTCCGGCGGCGGGGCCATCTCGGCGGGCCGCTCGCCCAGGGTGACCTTCATGTCGTGGAAGCTCTGGGTGACGTTGCCGCTGGTGCGCTGGAAGCTCAGCTTGATCGTGCTGCCCGCGCTGTGCCGGCGGAGCTCGTCGATGAGCGTCTCGGAGGAGCTCACCTCCTCGCCGTTGACGTGGGTGATGCGGTCGCCTGCACGCAGGCCGATACCCTGGGCAGCGGTGCCCTCGATGACCGAGGTCACGCTGCCCTCGCCCTCCAGGTAGACGCCCAGGAAGCCGCCGCCCTTCTTCTTCGCCTGGGGCTCGATGGCGGGCTCCAGCTCCTCGATCTCCTCGATCTCGAAGGGCACGTTCTCAGACGGCCGGGAGGCGAGGGTGATCCCCACCTTGCGCTGCACCATGACGCGCGCCGCCTCGCCGGGGCCGACCTCGCCCAGGTACGCCAGGAGCTCGTCGAGTCCTCCCAGCTCGTTCTTGCCCACGACGACGATCCGGTCCCCCGCCTGGAGACCGGCGGCCTCGGCGGGCGTGTCGTCGATCACCTCGGTCACGGTGACCGGCCCCTCGCCCTCCTCGAGGTGGACTCCCAGGAAGCCGCGCTCGGGGTCGTCGGGGGCCTCGCCCAGGACGGGCTCGATGACCCGCTGGATGGTCAGCTTGATCTTCTCACCGGCCGGGAGGTCCTGCAGGGCCTCTCCCACGCCGGCGGCGTCCGGGATGCGGGTCTCGTTCAGGAAGACGATCAGGTCTCCCGCGGCCAGGCCGGCCTCGGCCGCCGGGCTGCCGGGAACGACCACCTCGATCCGGGCGCGGCCCTCCTGGGTGAGCTGCACCCCGATGAACCCCCGGTCCGTCAGGGGGGTCTCTTGGGGGGCGGCGCGCAGTCGGATCGTCTGCGGCGCCGGCGCCTGCCCGGGGCGAGCCGCGGCGGCGGCGGCCAGGCCGGCCATCAGGAGCGGGGTCAGGACCCCTTTCACTGCTTTCATCGGGATGCTCCTCGAGTGCATTGGATTGGATTCGGGTCGAGGCGTTGGCTGATGGGGGACCTACGTAGATCGGTCCCATCAGTGAACAGGAATTCGCACCAGCCGGGGGGATGTATCCGGGAATCGGCCCACTTCCCAGGGTGTGGAAGGCGCGCCACCCCACCAGTCCCCGGCGCCCCCCCGGGGACGTTCGACCTGGGCAAGGCCCGTGTAAGGCGAGATGTCCTCGACCGGCGCCCGACCCTCGGGCGGGCGCTCTCCGAGCCGATCCGCTACCCTCGCGTGAGGCCCGAGGACTCGAAGGAGGGAGCCATGGATTCGCGCACCACCCGGCGGGAGCTGATCGAGGTCGCGGCGGCGGCGGGCTTGGGCTCGCTGATCCTGCCCCGGCGGGCCAGGGCGTGGTCGCCCAACGCCAGGCTCCAGCACGCCGCCATCGGCGTGGGGGGCATGGGAGGGGCGGACCTGAGGCAGATCGCGGCCCATGAGGGCGTCGAGATCGTCGCCCTGTGCGACGTGGACCTGGCCCGCGCCCAGGCGGCCGCCGAGAAGTTCCCCGAGGCCCGCCTGTACCAGGACTGGCGCGAGCTCTTCGAGAAGGAGGGCGAGCGGGTCGACTCGGTGAACATCACCACGCCCGATCACATGCACGCGGCCATCGCCCTGACCGCCCTCGGGGCCGGCAAGCACGTCTACTGCCAGAAGCCGATGGCCCACGACTTCGTCGAGGTCCGACGGATGAGCGAGGCGGCGGCCCGGGCGGGGGTGGTCACCCAGATGGGGGTGCAGTTCACCTCGGCCCTCGGCGAGCGGTGCGCCGTCCAGATGATCCGCGACGGCGTCATCGGCAAGATCGAGCGCGTGTGGCTGTGGTCGAACAAGGACCCCTGGAAGTACCGGCCCACGGGGCCCCGGCCGGTGGAGGAGGCGCCCCCCCCCGAGACGCTCGACTGGGACAAGTGGATCGGCACCGCGCCCCTGCGGCCCTTCGTCCCCGAGGTCTACCACCCCACCTTCTGGCGGGGATGGCAGGACTTCGGGGTGGGGTGGCTGGGCGACATGGGCTGCCACATCACCGACGCGGCCTTCCGGTCCCTCGAGCTGACGGCGCCCCTGCGCGTGCGCGGCGAGGCGGAAGCCGAGTGGCGCGACGATCCCGGGCGCTTCGGCGAGACCTGGCCCACCTGGCAGGTGGTGCACTACGTCTTCCCGGGCACGCCGCACACGGTCGGCGACACCATCGAGGTCACCTGGTCCGACGGCGGCCGGTACCCGCCCGACGAGCTGCGGGAGCGCTTCGAGGCCGGGGAGCAGGGCTATCCCGAGCAGGGCGCCCTGTTCCTGGGAGAGGGGGGAGCGCTGCTCCTGCCTCACGGGAGCGAGCCCTCACTGCACCCGGCGGCGAAATACGCGGAGCACCCGCGACCCGAGCTCGAGCCGCGCAATCACTACCACCACTGGGTGGACGCCTGCCTGGGAGGCCCCGCGACCGAGGCCGGCTTCGAGCATTCCGGGCCCCTGACCGAGTCCATTCTCCTGGGCACGATCGCCCTGCGCCGGCCCGGTCAGGACCTCTCCTGGGACGCGGCGCGGCTGCAGTTCCCCGACCAGCCCGAGGCCAACCGGCTGCTGCGCCGCGAGTACCGTCAGGGCTGGCGGGTCGAGAGTCTGTAGGCGCGGCTCACCCCCCGACGCCCTCTCGCGAGCTGGACAGCGGGGGCTGCCCGGTGTTCTGGGTAGCGGCCAGCCACAAGGCGCCCTCGGGGTCGACTCGCTTCTTAGTGCGGACGGCGATCTCCAGCGGCACGTGGGTGAACACGTTGTGCGCGCGGCCGATCACCAGGTCGGTCTTGCCGGCCAGGCCGGCATGGACCGCGTGGCGGGCCAGGATGTCGCAGAAGATCGAGTCGTTGGCGTTGGCCGGGACGCTGCGGATCATGTAGCTGGGATCGATGTACTTGAGGGTGCACGGCATGCCGATCCCCTCGAGGTGGTCGACGATTCTCCGCTGGAGATGGCGTCCGATGTCGGGCTCCGCGCCCTCGCCGGCGATCGACTGCGCGCACCCTTCGGCCACCACGATGACCGCGTGGCCGCGCTTGCGCAGGCGCCGCTCGAGCGCCCGCAGGAGCCCGTGGGGGCCCTCGAGCTCGAAGGGCACCTCGGGAATCAGGCAGAAGTTGACGTCGAGGCTGGCCAGCGTCGCCGTGGCGGCGATGAAGCCGACGTCCCGCCCCATCACCTTGACCAGGCCGATGCCGTTGCGCGCGCTCATCGCTTCGGAGTGAGCGCCATCGATGGCGAGCTGGGCCATCTCCACCGCGGTGTCGAAGCCGAAGGTCCTGTCCACGCAGCCGATGTCGTTGTCGATCGTCTTGGGGACGCACACGACCGCGATGGCATCGCCCCTCCGCTCGATCTCCTGATGGATGCGGTGGGCTCCCGTCAGCGTCCCGTCGCCGCCGACGCAGAAGAGGATCTGCACGCCGTGCGCCTCGAGAGTGTCGACGATCACGCCGGGGTCTTCGCGGCTCCGCGACACGCCCAGGAAGCTACCCCCTTGCTTGTGGACGTCGGTCACGTCCTCGAGGCCCAAGGCGATCGGCTCGACGCCCTTCTCGCGGTTCAGGCCCTCGTAGCCGTAGCGATAGCCGAGGACCTCCTGCACCCCGTAGTGGTGATGGAGCTCCAGGACCAGCGCGCGGATCACGTTGTTGAGGCCGGGACAGAGACCTCCACACGTGACGATTCCCGCCCGGGTTCGGGTCGGATCGAAGAACAGCCTCTGCCGGGGACCCGCCTTCTCGAGGGCCGTGTCGCTGTCGATCGACTGCCCCTCGATGAACTCGATGTTCATCAAGACGCGGGCGTCGTCGGGGACGAAGTCGAGGACCTCGTCGCCGGGGACGGTCCCCAGCTTCAGGGGGGAGGCGACGCCGGGATCCCCGAGGACCTTGACTCTCAGCTCGTCTTGGGTGGGCATGGACTCTCGTTCCTGTGCGGTCCAGGGGTGGGCCATCCGCCCCGGGCCAGGGGGATCGGGCGCGCCCCGTCGATCGCGTCTGCATGCCATGCCGGGCCGCATGGGTCAACCCTCGACCCGGGGCCCCGGGGTACGGGCTCCCGGGGCGGATTCTCTCCTGACAGCGGCTGGATCGAGGCCGGCCGGAGTCGTACAAGGGACTGTAGCGGGCGCTGGGGCCCGCGCTCTCGTTTTCCCCCCCACCACTATTCGTCATGGCCAAGCTGTCAGGAAAGGCCCTCGTCGCCCAGGGCGGCGGCCCCACCGCCGTCATCAATCAGAGCCTCGTCGGCATCGTGCTCGAGGCCAGGAAGTTCCCCGAGATCAGCCGGGTCTACGGCGCCCGGCACGGCGTGAGCGGAATCCGGGGCGAGGAGTTCGTCGACCTGACTCAGGCGACGACCCACAACCTCGAGCAGGTGGCCAGGACGCCCTCCTCGGCCCTCGGCTCGACCCGGGACAAACCCGACGAGGAGTACTGCCGGCAGATGTTCTCGGTGATGCTGGCGCACGAGATCCGCTACTTCTACTACATCGGCGGGAACGACTCCTCCGACACCTGCAGGATCGTCAACCAGCAGGCGCAGGAGGTGGGCTACGAGCTCCGGACCGTCCACGTCCCGAAGACCATCGACAACGACCTGGTGGGGACCGATCACTGCCCCGGCTACGGCTCCGCGGCCAAGTTCGTCGCCCAGGCCTTCGCCGGGGTGAACCTCGACAACAGCGCCATTCCGGGCGCGTACATCGGCGTGGTCATGGGACGCCACGCGGGCTTCCTGACCGCGGCGGCCTCCCTGGCCAGGAAGTTCCCCGAGGACGGACCGCACCTGGTCTATCTCCCCGAGCGCACCTTCGACCCGGAGAAGTTCATCGAGGACGTCCGCGAGGCCAAGCGCGAGTACGGCCGCTGCGTGATCGCCGTCTCCGAGGGGATCTGCGGCGCCGACGGCCGCCCGATCGTGACGACGCTCTCCCAGGGGGATGTCGAGAAGGACGCCCACGGCAACGTGCAGCTCTCCGGGACCGGCGCCCTGGGCGACGTCCTGGCCAACCTGATCAAGCGCGAGACCGACATCAAGCGCGTCCGCGCGGACACCCTCGGCTACCTCCAGCGCTCCTTCCTGGGTTGCACCAGCGAGACCGACGCCCACGAGGCCCGAGAGGTCGGGGAGAAGGCCGTCCAGTACTCCGTCTGGCACGACGTGGACGGCTCCGTGGCGATCAAGAGGGTCGGCGACTACGCCGTCGAGTATCAACTCCTGGACCTGGAGGACGTGGCGGCGAAGACCAAGACCATGTCCGACGAGCTCATCAACGAGGCGGGCAACGGGGTCACCTCGGAGTTCCGCCGCTACGCCCGCCCCCTGATCGGAGACCTAGCCGTGCGCGATCGCATCGCCGCGCCCGCGATCCACAGGATCCGCGGCCAGGCGACCTGATCCCGGGATCGAGCCGGGGATCCGCCCCCTCCAATCCCTCGAAAACCGGGCCTCCCCTTGCGGATCGCGGCACGCTTGCTAGATTCCCTCCCCCGGACCGGGATCCCCCGGACCGGGGCCAGGTGAAGGCCGAGCATCGCCCCGGATTCGCCTGCGCGGATGCTCTTCGTGCCCGGGTGGCGGAATTGGTAGACGCGCTAGACTAAGGATCTAGTGGGGCCTTTCACCCCGTGCTGGTTCGATTCCAGTTCCGGGCACCAGTCTCCCCTGCCGCGGAGTGGGCCTCGCGGCGGCCTCCTCGAGGAGACGGACCGCGAGGCTACTCGTCGAGCGGGATCATCGCCCGCAGCGAGAGGTCGAACTTGCGCGGGTTGAGCCGGAGCATCGCCAGGGCTCCCGAGCACATCTCCAGGTAGGTCACGGTGCGCCGGTACTCGGCCTGCTTGACCGGTACCTGCTCCTCCTTGATGCGGCGCTCCATCTCGTCGAGGACCGGCTGGACGATCTCGTTCAGCCGGGCGACCTGCTCCGGACCCAGCTCGGCGCGGGTGCGGCCCGGGAAGTGCTCCCGCAGGGCCTTGGCCTCCTGCTTGCCCCGCTCCTCGCGCCAGTCGATGCGCCACAGGATCTCGGCCTCGGCGGTCTGATCGGCGAGCAGGCGCAGGAACTCCGACGCCTCGCGCGGATTGAACCAGGCCACCGCGTTGGCGCTGGCGCCCGAGGACTGGACCAGGGCCTGGAAGTCGGGGCGGTCGGCCACCCGGGGCTGGCGATCGCGCTCGTCGAGGCCGTAGTTGTTCAGCACGTCCTCCACCAGCTTGAAGGTGTTGGAGATCACGTAGACCCTGCCGCTCTGCCCGGTGGAGATGTGGCCCGTGCCGGGGACCAGGGGGTTCCAGAACTCCCAGACCAGGAAGCCCCCCGCGGTCTCGTTGCGATAGACGCCGCGCTCGCCCTCGGTGCGGCTCTTCAGGCCGAAGACCTCCCAGTTGCTGTGGACCAGGTTGTGGTAGTCGAGGATCTTCTGCTTGGCCCGATCCTGATCGCCGCCCTTCCACAGGACCACCGCCCAGGCCTGGACCGTGGCGCCGTCGTTGGGGGGGTCCTTCTCGAGGACGTACTGGTAGTCGTTGTCCCGGATGACGATCGCCACGCGATCCTCGAAGAGCGGCTCCAGCTCGTCCACCAGCTGGCTCCACCCCCGGAACTCTCCGGTGGCGCGCAGGAGCGTGTCGAGGTTGTCGCGCAGGTCGGGCTCGAAGGACTGCACCATCTCTCGCAGCAGGGTCCCCACGTCGGAGCTGACCAGCAGGAAGAAGTGGCTGTCCTCGGCGGCCAGACCGGCGTACTTGACCACGTCGTAGCGATCGACCCCGGGGCGGTCGTAGAGCCTCGCCTGCACGGCGGTGATCAGCTCGCTCGACAGCTCCCCGTGCAGGTCCGCCTGGATTCCGCCCTGGAAGGCCAGGAGGCCCATCAGCTTGTTCAGGGAGCCGAGCTGGAAGAGGCGCCCGAAGAAGGCCGGCCAGAAGTCCTGGGACTGGACGTCCGGCCAGCGGCCCGAGAGCTGGAGGCCCTCCATCATCGCGCGGGTGTCCACGAACAGCTCCAGCTCGTCCCCGCTCCGGCGCAGGCGCGATTCCTGGATCTGGTCGTTGTAGTCCGCGCTCTGGCCCAGCGAATCCTGGGCCGAGCGCACCCGGAGCTCGAGCGCCTGCTGGACCAGGGCTTGCGAGTTCCCCGCCACCACCACGTCGCGGTGGCGCGTCAGGTAGATGGGCTGGGGGAGCTGCCCTCCCGACAGGGCCAGGTGATCGTCCTCGACCAGCACGCTCAGGCCCTGCTGGCCGAGGCCCAGGAGGCCGGGGTAGCGCAGCAGGCTCACCCCCAGCTTTCCCAGCCCGCTCACCCGGCCGTAGGCCGCCCACTCGGCCCTGGCCCGCCCCTGCCCCTCGAAGAAGCCGGCGATCGCCAGGTCCCGGCCCCCGAAGAGCGAGATCGGATCCAGCCCCCGCAGCCGCGTGGGCAGCTCCTCGAGCTGCTGCAGGACGGAGGGGATGTCGTAGCGCGCGAACAGGTCCTCGCACTCGGGTGAGCGGCGGAAGGTGCGCCAGCCGTGGGTGTCCTCCAGGTCCTCGTACACCTCGAGGGTGGGGAACTCCCCGAAGTCCCGCGACAGCCGGGCCTTGGCCACGAAGAAGTCCACGTTGCGGGGCACCAGGGTGGAGACGTCGGCCTCGAAGTCGCTCTCCATCGGGTTGAAGAGGAAGGTGGAGAAGGCGAAGTAGCCGGCGAACAGCCCCACCAGGACCAGGATGGCGAAGATGCGCAGGATGCGTCGTCGGAGGCTCATGATTCGGGCGGTCGGGTCGGAGTCGTAGGGGGGGCGCAAGTTGCCCTAACGGGCGGCCGGAGTCCAGCGCCCTGGCGCGGGGCGCTGCCCCTGGGGGTACGACCGGGAGCCGGGAAGCTTCCAGGGGGCGGGGGCAAAGCTCCGCAAAACCCCTCCGCGGGGTGGCGGTTTTCCGGCCGGGCGCGTAGATACGGGCCCCCATGCAGCTGAATCGCCGAACCTCCGACATCTCCACCTCGGTCCTTCTGGCCTTCAACTCCCAGGCCCGGGCCCTGGCGGCCTCCGGTCGGGACGTGATCAACATGACCGTGGGGGAGCCCGACTTCGACGCCCCCGCCGCGGTCCAGGAGGCGGCCGTGGCCGCGGTGGGCTCGGGCCGGGTGCGCTACACGCCGGCGGCCGGCACGGTCGAGCTGCGGGAGATCATCGCCGGCCACCTGACCGAGACGCGCGGGGTGCCCTTCGAGGCGGCCGAAATCACCGTCTGCCACTCCGCCAAGCACGCCCTCTCGGGCACGATCCTCTCCCTGGTCGAGCCCGGCGACGAGGTCCTGCTGCTGCGCCCGGCCTGGGTCTCCTACTTCGAGCAGATCCGCTACGCCGGGGGCGTCCCGGTGGAGGTGCGCGGCCGCCCCGACCACGGCCCCGACTTCGCGGCCCTGCGGGCGGCCCTGGGCCCGCGCACCCGGGGACTGATGCTCAATACGCCGAGCAACCCCTCGGGCTACGTCTGGAGCCGGGAGGAGATGGCCGAGCTGGCGGCCCTCGCCGCCGAGGCCGACCTGTGGATCCTCTCCGACGAGATCTACCGCCGCCTGGTCTACGAGGGCGAGCCCAACCCCAGCCCGGTCTCGCTGGATCCCGAGGCCCGCGCGCGCACGGTGGTGGTGGACGGGGCCAGCAAGGCCTTCGCCATGACCGGCTACCGCATCGGCTACGCCGCGGCCCGCCCCGAGATCGCGGCCGGGATCGCCCGCCTGCACAGCCATCTGACGGGCAGTCCCAACGCGATCTCCCAGATGGCCTTCGCCGCGGCCCTGCGCGAGGAGCCGGCCGAGGTCGAGCGGATGGTGCAGGCCTTCGATGAGCGCCGGCGATTCCTGGTCGGGGCCCTGCGCGAGATGGGGCTCGAGACGCCCCTCCCGCGGGGCGCCTTCTATGCCCTGCCGGACGTCTCCCCCTGGCTCGACGAGCGCGGCTCGGCCGGCTTCTGCGAGGACCTGCTGGAGGCCGAGCACCTGGCCATCGTCCCGGGCGGGGTGTTCGGGATCGACACCCACGTCAGGCTGTCGTACGTCCTCGAGCTCCCGCGCATCGAGCAGGCGGTGGAGCGGCTGGGCCGCTTCCTGGCGGGCCGGCCGCGACGGGACTGAGCGGGTCGACGTCCGCGCCGCGTCGGGGAAAGGGCAAGAACTCCGCAACCGGGGAGGGGCCTGGCCGTCCCCCCGGGCGGGCGGGGGGAGGTGGGCGGGTCGAGGCGCTGTGTGCCCCTACCCCTCCACCTCGTACGCGTTCTTCGCCCCCTCGAACTCCGCCTCGGCCACGTCCTGCACCTTGCGCAGGAGAGCCGCATCGGAGGCGTCGGCGAAGACGTAGAACTTCCACAGACCCCGATACGACCGCTCCAGATCCGCTAGGCGGGGGACGCGATCGGCGAAGGCCGAGAGGGGCCGGATGGCGCCCTCCCCCGGCCAGCGGACGTGGGTGTGGGCCTCCTTGAGCTGCATCCTCGCCGCCGGGCAGACGACCAGGACGTCCACGTGGCGGCCGGTGGCGGAGCGCACCGCCGCGGCGATGCGGGACTCCGCCGCCCGGCGCTCGGCGTGGCGTTCGCGGGCGAAGTAGCGCTCCACCAGGGAGCTCTGGACCTCGGCGTTGTCGTAGAGCGGGAAGACGCAGGCGCGCTTGGGAAGGCGCCGGCCGCGCAGGCGCTCCACCGCGGAGCGGATGCCCTCGCCCACTTCGGGCGGAGCTCCCGCCGCGCCGCGCTCCAGCAGATCCAGCAGCGTTCCCTCGGTGGCGTCGTGCAGGTCGGCCTCGGTGAGGATCTCTCCCTCGAGGGCCAGCTCCACCGCGCGGGCCACCAGGGCTCCGGCGGCCACCTTGGCGTGGTGGTAGTAGACGCGCTCGGAGAAGTAGTAGCGGGCCGCGAGCAGGCGCACCACCTCCGAGAGGATGTCCTCCCGGAGCAGGCTGCGCTTGGCGAGATCGATGTAGAGATTGCCGCTGGCGCGATCGATCCGGAAGTAGCTGGCGATGCGCGGGTCCACGTGGAAGCGCAGGCCCGTGAAGTAGGCGTCGCGGGCGAGGTAGTCGAGCAGGTCGCAGCAGATCGTGTCCGAGACGATCTGGCTCCAGTAGGCCGGGACGGGGCGGGGCTCGCCGGCCTCCCGATCCACCTCGGGCAGGAGAGCCGCCAGCACGTCGCGGCGCAGGCCCAGGCCGTCCAGCACCCGGCCCACCTCGGTGTCCGGCGACAGGCGCTCCCGGAAGCGCCAGGCCGAGTCGTGGCGGTGCATCAGGCCCGCCTGATCCTCGACGTTGTGGCCGTAGGGGATGTGGGTGACGTCGTGCACCAGGGCCGCCATGCGAATCACCCGCGCCTCCTCCTCGCCGATGCCCAGGCACTCCCGCGGCGAGAGCTCGGCGGAGAGATTGATGGCGTCGATCATCTGCTGGGCCGCGAAGCAGGTGCCGATGCTGTGCTCGAAGCGCGTGTGAACGGCCCCGGGGAAGACCAGGTGAGCCGTGCCCAGCTGCTTGATGCCGCGCAGGCGCTGCATCTCGCGCGCGTCGAGGACCGCGAACTCCTCGTGGGTCAGGTACACGTCCCCGTGGACCGGGTCGCGCACCACGCTGTATCGTTTGCGGGCGGCCAAGGTCCGGCCCAGTATAGCGGCGAGGGCGGCCCGGCCCGCTCCCCCCCTGACATGGAATCCGACGAGCAAGCCCTCGACGTCCTGGCGCTGGAGCCCTGGCTGGGGGGATCGCACCGGGCCTTCCTGGAGGCCTGGGTCAGGCGCTCGGCGCATCGGGTCGAGATCCTGGGGCTCCCCGCGCGGCACTGGAAGTGGCGCATGCGCTCGGCGAGCTGGGAGCTGGCCCGGAAGCTGCGCGAGGGGAAACGCCGCCCCCCCGACCTGCTCTTCGCCTCGGACTACCTGGATGTGCCGGCCTTCTACGGCTGGATGCCGGCCGCCTGGTCACGGGTTCCGCTGCTCTGCTACTTCCACGAGAACCAGCTCACCTATCCCGATCGCGAGGAGAGCGTCAAGCTCGCCGATCGCGATCACACCTTCGGCTTCATCAACCTGCTGTCGGCCGCGCGCGCGGACGGGGTGCTGTTCAACTCGGCCTGGCACCGCGAGGACTTCTCGCGCGCCGCACAGGAGCTGCTGCGCCTCCTGCCCCACCCCAACCCCGGCGAGCCCTTCCGGCGAGCCATGGCCCGCGCCGCGGTCGCGTACCCGGGCATCGAGCTGGATCGGATCCCCCTGGGCCCGGGACCCGAGACGGACTCGCCCCTGCGGATCGCCTTCAACCACCGCTGGGAGCACGACAAGGACCCGGCGGCCTTCCTGCGGGGGGTGCAGCGGGCCGCTCGCCTCGGTCTGGCCGCGCAGGGCTTCGAGCTGGTCCTCCTGGGCGAGGAGTTCCCGCAGGCGCCCAGAGGGTGCGCCGAGCTCCTGGAGGCCCTCGGACCTCGGGTGCGCCACGCGGGCTTCCTCCCCGCCCGGAGCGACTACGTCGACTGGCTGGGCCGCTGCGACCTGGTGGTGTCGACCGCGCGGCACGAGTTCTTCGGCATGGCGGTGCTGGAGGCCATGGCGGCGGGCTGTGCTCCCCTGCTGCCCCACCGGCTGAGCTACCCCGAGCTCCTGCCCGAGGCCTGGCACGGCGCCTGCCTCTACCGCGGGGAGGAGGAGCTGGTCGAGCGCCTCCTCGACTCGGCCCGCGAGCGGGAATCCCTGAGACGGGCCGCGAGCCGCGCGGCCCGGCGCGAGGCCGCGGTCCCCTTCGGGGCGGAGCGTGCCGCCGAGGTCCTCGACCGCGCGTGCGCCGCCTGCCGGACCTCGGGAGCGGGGTAAGCCCTGGGCAAATCGCCCCCGCACCGCGAGGCGGGAATCGCAGGCGGGATGGATCTGGCCTAGATAGGATGCTTCCGGGCCGTCGCCGGCCCCGAGGAAGATGAGCCCGAGAATCCAGGTCCCCTGCGCGGCGCTGCTCCTGGCGATGGCGCCATCCGCCACGCCGCAGGAGTCCGAGCCGGAGGAGCCGCCGCCCGTGCGGATGGACCTCCTGGCCGACGTCGATCGCCTGACCCCCGGGGCGAGCTTCCATCTCGCCGCGCGGATCCGGCTCCCCGCGCACTGGCACGTCTACTGGGAGAACCCCGGCGACAGCGGCATGCCCACCGAGGTCGAGTTCAGCGCGCCCCCGGGCTTCGAGATCGGCGCGCCGGTCTTCCCCGGCCCCGCGCGCCTGGAGCTCGCGGGTGGACTGGTCTCCTACGGCTACGAGGGCGAGCTGGTGGTCTTCGTGCCGGTGAAGGCCCCCGACCCCATGGTCGAGCCCGCCCACCTGAGCTTCGGCGTCGAGGCGCGCTGGCTGATCTGCAAGGAGGCCTGCTTCCTCGGCGGCGAGAAGGCCGAGCTGGACCTGCCGGTGGGCCCGGGATCCCCGCGGCCCGCGAACGAGGAGCTCCTGGCCCCCCACCGCGAGAGACTCCCGAGGCCGTGGAAGGAGCTCGAGGAGAACTCGCGCGACTGCAGCCAGGCGTGGAGTCGCCTTCCGGACGGCTCCCGACTCCCCGCGCTGAGCATCGCGGTCCCGGGCGCCGATGGCCTGGACTGGTTTCCGGGCACGGACTCCCCCCTCGAGCTCGTCCGCGTCGAGGCCGGCGCTTCCGCGGACTCGATCCTGCTGATCTTCTACGAGCCCGGAAGCGAGGAGCCGCACGTCCGAGCCCGCGGGCTCCTGCGCGTGCTCCACGGGGAGACCGTGCGCTTCTACGGGCTCGACTGTGTCATACCGACCGACCACCGACGGTGATCCGCAACCGCATCCGATCCACCCGAAATGACCCTTCCGACGAGAGACCCGCTCCATGAAGCAACTCACGATCCTGGCCTCGCTGCTGCTAGCGACGGCCGCCCTCGCCCAAGAGCAGGACGAGACGACCGAGAAGAAGAAGCCGGCGCCGGTGTGGCACGCCGAGATCGGCAAGCCCGCCCCGCTCTTCGGGCTCGCGACCCTCGGCGGCAAGCGCTGGAGCCTGGAAGCTCACCGCGGCAAGGCCGTGGTCCTCGAGTGGTTCCACCCCGGCTGCCCGGTAGTGAAGAAGGCCCACGCGGAAGGCGGCCCCCTCCAGACCCTGGGCAACCGCGTGGCGCGGAGCGAGGACGCCGTGTGGGTGGCGATCAACTCGGGCGCACCCGGCAAGCCCGGCGCCGCGCCCGAGCAGAACGTCGCCGGGCGCCGCGAGATGGCCATGGAGTACCCCATCCTGCTCGACCAGAGCGGCTGGGTGGGCCGGGCCTACGGCGCCACAACCACGCCCCACATGTACATCATCGGCCCGCGCGGAAAGCTCCTCTACGTGGGCGGCCATGACGGGGTCGCGAAGGCCCTGGGAGAGGTCCGGGAGGGCAAGAAGGTCAGCGCGCCCAGAACGCGCAACTTCGGCTGCGGCGTCAAGTACGCCTCGGAGGCCGCCCTCGGCCTCGCGGCTCCGGACTTCAGCCTGAGGAACCTCGACGGCCAGGAGGTCTCTCTCGGCGCGCTCCGCGGGAACATCGTGGTGCTCGAGTGGTTCAACCCCGACTGCCCCGTGGTGAAGGGCGCCCACGAGCGGGGCGGCACGCTCGAGGACTGCGCCGATCGCGCCGCCAAGCAGGGCGTCGTCTGGTTGGCGATCAACTCCGGCGCTCCGGGCAAGTCGGGTCATGGCCTGGAGAAGAACCAGGCCGCGAAGAGGCGCTGGGGGCTGTCGCACGCGGTCCTGCTGGACCCCAAGGGCAAGGTGGGCCGGGCCTTCGGCGCCACGACCACGCCGGAGGTGTTCATCCTCGACCGCCGCGGCGTACTGGCCTACCACGGGGCTCACGACGACCGCAAGGGCGAGAGCTACGTGGACCAGACCCTGGCCGAGCTCATGGCCGGCAAGAAGGTGAGCGAGCCCAAGACCCGCAACTACGGCTGCGGGGTCAAGTACGGGAACTGAAAGGCCCTCGCACCGCGAGTCCATGCCGAGGTGCGGGGTCCGTCCGCGCACCTCAGCCCGGATGTCTCACCAGGCTAGAGGCGGGAGAGCAGCCTGTCGTCACCCCGGACCTCGAGCGAGGGGCCGGGGTGAATCGGGCGGCGGGAAGACCGAAACCGCGGCGGCGCCCGGCCGTCCCCTGGGCGGGCGGTGGGGCGGTGGGTGGGTCGGGCCGCGGGCGAACCCGGCGCAGAGCTCCTCGTCCGCCCATCCCCCGGCCCTCAGGCCGGGTGCGAGCGCGCCACGCGGCGGTACCGCCCCAGCTCCTTCACCAGCCGGGTCCAGTGGACCACCGGCGCCCCGCGGGCGGCGTTGCGGATCCCGATGTCGAACAAGATCCGCCACTGCTCGAACAGCGTGCCATAGGCCCTCCAGAGCGAGACCCGCGGATCGTAGATGTGCGTGGCCTCCGAGGTGGCGCCGTTGAGCTCCATGATCTTGAAGCCGCGACCCGCCTGGAGCTCGGCGGTGGACGTGGCGCGCACGTCGTAGCGCCCGAAGTAGAAGCCCTCGTAGCCCCGGGAGATGCGGTCGAAGACCTCCAGCATGGCGGGCGTCTCCAGCTCGCCGCCGTCCAGGAAGATCGCGCCGCGGGCGTGATTGCCCACCTCCACCAGGCGGACCCTCTGGTCTTCGGCCGGCACCTCGAACAGCCTCTCCACGAGCTGGGCCGCGTACACCGGGGCCATGCAGACCGCGCGCTCGTCGGTCAGGATCAGCTCCTCCAGGGTGCGCTCGCCGTCTCCGATCACGGCCGGGAACTCCTTGCGCGTGATCGAGAAGATCCGCCCCCCCGGCTCGCCCGGCTTGCGGTAGTAGAAGACCCCGAACTCCGCGCCGACAACGTACTCCTGGAGGATCGAGTCCAGCGGCATGCCCGCCAGCCAGGCCGCCAGCTCGCCGCGCGCTCGCACGATGCTCACGCCCGATCCCCGCTGCCCCGCATCGGGCTTGAGCACCACCGGCCAGTCGAGCCCGTGCCGCTCCATGAAGGCCACGGCCTCGTCCACCTTGCGCTCCAGCTCCCAGCGACCCGGCAGGAGCAGCGTGTGGGCCAGGAACTCGGGGGCGTGCTCCAGGCCCTTCAGGATCTCGCTCTTCGACTCGCCGATGAAGCCGCCGGCGGGCATGGCCGGGTTGACGGCGGTGAAGACCGACAGGCTGCGGTGGCGCAGCGCCAGCCACGCGAAGTTCAGCACCAGCGGGAAGTAGAAGAGCCACGGCGGCCAGAACTCCCAGCGCCACACGCGGCGGAAGGAGCCCGCCAGGAGGCGCCGGCCGCGCCAGGTGAAGGAGGGCACGACCACCTTGGTCACGAAGAGCAGGCACAGGACCAGGGCGAAGAGCACCGGCAGGGCCCAGCGCTCGTAGAGCACGAACCAGGTGGCCACCTCGCCGCCCAGCCAGGCGGCCAGACCCACGAGCAGCGGCGCCCACAAGAGGACGGCGATGAATGCGAAGAGCGAGAAGCGCCAGAAGCCGGTCTCCAGGAGGCCGGCGGCGAAGTAGGTGGGCAGGCGGGTCCCGGGCACGAAGCGGCCCAGGAGGATGACGATCGGGCCCCGCCGGGCGAACCAGTCCTGGCTGCGCTCGACGTCGGCGTCGTCGATCAGCCAGGAGATGGGGGCGCGGCGCAGGGCCGGGCGGCCGACGGCGCGCCCGGCCCCGTACAGGAGGAGATCGCCCAGAAAGATCCCCAGGCCGGAGGCCCACACGGCCCGCGCGACGGGCAGCTCCCCGGCCGCGGCCAGGAGCCCGGCGCCGATGCAGGTGAGGTCCTCGCTGACGAAGGTGGCCAGCACGATCGCCACCACGCCCGCCCAGGGGGGCAGGTCCGCGATCCAGTTCGTGATCTGCTGGAGGGTTTCCACGGGTCCGGTCTAGGCGCGCGCCAGGCGCTCGATCTGCCAGGGTAGCGACTGGCAGGGCGGACCGTCGTGATAGTGAAACTCGACCCGCTCGGGGCCGACCACGACGCGGCTGAAGCTGACCGTGGAGGCCCCCTCCCGGTGCATGCACACCGAGTAGGGCCCGCGCTCGGGCTCGTGGCTCTGGTGCCAGGCCAGGTGGTCCGAGGGGCCGGGTCGGCCGCGCCGCGCCCACCGACGCCACAGGGCCCGCTTGGACTCGGCCGCGCGGCCCTCGTCGAAGGCCGAGGAGCACAGAGGCATGGCCCCCTCCCCCGGCCGGTCGAAGGAGAGCTCCCGGCGGTCCCAGGCGGCCGACAAGAGGGCGCGGCGGGGCGCGAAGACCAGCAGGGTGAAGGGCCTCAGGCGATCCAGGTCGACGGCCAGGAGGGCGGCGCGGACGTCGTCGGCCGAGCCGGCCGCCAGGAGCGAGAGCAGGAGCTGCCCGCGGCTCCACCATTCCCGCCCCTCGGGCAGCGACTCCAGGGGGCTGCGGTTGTGCACCGCCAGGGTCAGGCCGAGGGCGTTCACCCCCAACCAGGCTCCCCCCGCGTCCCCGTCGCGGGGCGCGAGGTAGTCGACGCCCTCGCGCCGGCCGCGCGCGGGGCCCCGCGCCGGGAGCCGCTCCCGGAGCTCGTCCCGGTTGAAGAAGACCTGGTAGCCCTCCGCCTCCCAGAGCCAGCTCAGCGTGCACATGGCGCCCGGACGCCCTCGCTCACGCCGGCCCTCGCTGCCGGGAGACGGCGCGGTGGAGCCGCTCGGCCAGGAGCTTGCGGTCGGACTCGTGCAGGGCCTCCCCCCCGAAGTGCAGGACGGCGTCGAAGCCGGGCAGGGCGAGCATGCCCCAGAGGTGCCCGAAGAAGGTCATGTCGCCCCACCAGCACACGGCGGTGGCGGCGGGCGGACAACCGGGGGGAGTGCGGTAGGCCAGGCTGGCGTAGTGGGCCGGGTGACGGCTGGCGGCGGCGGGCTCCAGCAGGGCCGGCCGGAAGGGCAGGACCTCCTCGCCGCCCGAGCTGGTCCCCTCGGGGAAGACGACCACGCCCTCGCCCCGCTCCAGCGCCTGCTCGATCCGGCGGTTGACCCGCAGCACGTCGCGCTTGCTCTGGCGGTTCACGAAGATGGTCCGCATGGTGCGCGCCAGCGGGCCCATCACCGGCCAGGCGGCGACCTCCGCCTTGGCCACGAAGACGCCGTCGAAGTAGCCCGCGATCAGCGGGATGTCGAGGTAGCTGAGGTGGTTGCAGACCAGGAAGCAGGGCGCCCGCGGGGGGGCCCCGCGCACGTCGACCGAGACGCCCATCGCCCGGCATACGCTGCGTCCCCAGGTGCGAAAGAAGGTCCAGCGCCAGCGGCAGTAGAGCCTCCGGAAGGGCAGCACCAGCACGGCGCCCAGCAGCCAGATGAGGTAGAAGACCAGGGTCAGGCCCAGGATCAGGAGTCCCTTGAGCGTCGCGCGCAGGCGGCTCGTCGGGGCACGGGTCCGGGCGCGCTGCACGGGCTCGGAACGGGATCGATTCGCCAAGGCGGGCTTCAACCGAAGTAGAAGCGGCGGACGTTGGGGTCCAGGTCCCGGATGTCGAGCACCATCAGGAAGTCGATGGTCTTGAAGTGACGGTCCAGGGCCGGAGGTCCGGTAATCTTGCCGCCCAGCTTCAGGTAGCCGAGGAAGAGCGGCGGCAGGTTGACCGGCGTGTTGACGTCGGCCTCGAAGTCTTCGGGGAAGCACTCGCACGCGGGCCGCGGTCGCGAGCCGATCGAGGGGTGCCGGAAGTTGCCCCGTTCCAGGAACTCCAGGGTAGCCCGGCCCTCATGGGGGTTCTGGCTGGAGAGCGAGGTGCAGCCGAAGAGGTAGTGCTTGTGGTTCCAGCTCAGATAGGTCGCCAGCCCCCTCCAGAGCAGGTTCAGCACGCGCCCGTTGCGGTGCTCGCTGGCCACGCAGGCGCGCCCGGTCTCGATCCCGTTGCGGATCACATCCTCGGGCATACCGGAGAGCTCGAACTCCCCGTCGGTGTAGAAGCCCACCCCGGCCTCGGCCATCTCGGCGGTCTGCACCCGGTAGGTTCCCACCACCTCGCCGGTCTCCTGCAGCTCGACCATCAGGTGATGGCAAGTGGCATCGAACTCGTCCTGGTCCAGCCCCGTCTCGAAGGAGGACTCCAGTCCCTCGCCCAGCTCCAGGTTGAAGACCCGGAAGCGCAGCTCCTGGATGGTCCGGACCTGCTCCAGGCTCTCGGCGAAGTGCAGGCGATAGCGCCCTCCCTCGATGACGGGGGTGGGCCGCCGCTCGGGGAAGGGAGGGTAGTCGCGCCCTGCGGCGTCTTTGTGGTCTGCCTGCTCCAAGTCCGGCCCGCGCGCGGCGGCGGCTCAGGGTACCGGAAGTCGGCTGGCCGCGGCCCCAGAAAATCGCGGAGAGGCCCCGGGGCACCCTCCCCGCGGGTCGGCTCGCGAGGCCCCTCCCGGCTCCCCTTCACCCCAAGGCCCGATGGATGGCCTCGCCCAGCTCGCGGCGGGAGAAGGGCTTGAGGACCAGCTCGCGGATGCCCTCCTCCCGGCAGTCGTCCCCCGTAATGATGTCGCCGAAGCCGGTGATCAGGACGATCGGCAGATCGGAGCGCACGCGCAGCAGGCTCCGGCAGAGCACCGTGCCGCTCATTCCGGGCATGATCTGATCGGTGATGACCAGGTCGTAGTGGTCCGGCCGGGCACGGAAGGCCTCCAGGGCCAGCTCGGGACGGGTGCGTCCGTCGACCTCGTAGCCCAGCGGCCGCAGCATGCTCGACGCCACGCTCACCACGTCCTCGTCGTCGTCCACCAGCAGGATCCGCTCCCGCCCCCCGAGGTCCTCCTCGTCCGGGGCGACCTCGAGATCGGGCTCCTCGTCGATCGCCGGGAGGCTGACGCAGATGGTGGTGCCCGCTCCGGGCTGGCTCTCGGCGTGGATCTCCCCCCCGTGCCGGCTCACGATCCCCCGGACCACCGCCAGCCCCAGCCCGGTGCCCTCGTGGGGCTCCTTGGTGGTGAAGAAGGGATCGAAGATCCGCTCCACGGTGGCGGCGTCCATGCCCTGGCCGGTGTCGCGCACGGTGAGCAGTATCCGGGGTCCCCCGGGGGCCAGGGTGCCCGACGCCCGGGTCCGGCCGGGGGCCCAGTAGCTCTCCAGCCGGACCTCCAGCACCCCGCCCCGCTCGCGCATGGCGTGCCGGCCGTTGGAGCCCAGGTTCAGGAGCACCTGGACCATCTGGGAGGGATCCGCCATCACCGGCGGGCAGTCGGCCTCCAGGCTCCGCTGGAGCTGGATGGTGGACGGCAGCGTCGCCTGCAGCAGGTTGAGCCCCTCCTCGATGATGGACTGCAGGCGCAGCGGCCGGCGGGTCACTCCCTCCCTGCGGCTGAGGGCCAGGATGTGCTGCGCCAGGGAGGCGGCCCGCTGCGTCCCCTGCAGGACCCGCTCCAGGTAGGCCCGGCTCTCGGGGGAGGCGTCCTGGAGGGCCATCTCGGCGTATCCACGGATCGGCGTGAGGATGCTGTTGAAGTCGTGGGCGATGCCGCCCGCGAGCTGGCCGATGATCTCCATCTTCTGCGCCTGGACCAGCTGATTCTGGAGCTGGACCTCGTTGGTCACGTCGCGCTTGACCGCCACGAAGTGGGCGATGCGCCCGCTCTCGTCGCGCACGGGCGCGATCGAGGCCTCCTCCTCGTACAGGGTGCCGTCCTTGCGCTTGTTGATGAAGTGGCCCCTCCACACCCGCCCCTCGGTGATGGTCTCCCACAGCTCCCGGTAGAAGGACTCGTCCTGCTCGCCGCTCTTGAGGACGCGCGGGTTCTGGCCGATGACCTCCTCGACCGCGTAGCCGGTCGTCTTCTCGAAGGCCGGGTTGGCGTACTCGATGGCGCCCTCGGGATCGGTGATCACGACGCACTCGGAGGCCTGGTCGACGGCGGTGGCCAGCCGGACCCGGTCCCGCTCGGCCTGCTTCTGCGCGGTGACGTCGCGCAGGCTCACCTGGATCTTGAGCGCCCCGCCGATCTCGATCGCCACCCCCGAGAGGTCCGCCTCGACCGCCTCGCCGTCCTTGCGCACCACCGTCCAGGGGAGGCGCTGGAGCTCGCCGGCCAGGGCCGCCGCGACGTGCACCCGGGCCACGTCCTCGGAAGTGCGGTCGCCGTCCTGCAGGGGGGGCGAGAAATCGAAGGCGGTCCGGCCGACGATCTCCTCCTTCTCGTACCCCAGGAGCTGACAGGCCTGCTCGTTGCACTCCTCGATGAGCATGTCCTCGCTTCTCATCAGGAAGATGGCGTCGCTCCCGGCATCGAAGAGGGCGCGGTACCTCCTCTCGCTCTCCTCGAGCCTCCCCAACAGCGGATTCGCGGTGCGCAGCAGCAGGACCGACGCCACGAGGACGAGCGCCAGGGCGACCAGCAGCGCGAGGCGGATGGCGCCGAGGTGCAGGCTCCCCTCCTCCGTCGCCGCCCGGTAGAGGAAGTGGATCACGACCCCCGCGACCCCCAGCGTGGCCACGACCATGATCAGCAGGAGCAGGGCGATCCGCCGGCGCTCGCCGCCCCGCGGCTTCACCTCCGCGATCGGAGCCGGTCCTCGCTCATCCCCGCGGGCCGTCCCGCCGTTGCCTGGGGTGCGAGCGAAGGGCCCCGCGGCCTCGACGCACTCGGAGTCGTCCTCGTTGCCGTTCATCGCGTCCCCCCCCTCGTGACGGTGCGGATCTCCCGAGCCCGCGTCGATGAAGCGGAGATCGCCGGGGGGGCCCTCCCGCTGCGGGCGGAAGGTGAGGACGCTTTGCCAGCGGCGCGGGCCGCGAGTTCGGATCCTACAGGCAGCGAGCCGGCTTGTCTCGGCCCCTCGGGAATGCTGCAATCCTCCGTCCCCGCGGCGACTCGGGCCCCGGCCGGGGCCGAGCGGGTATCCTGGCGGTGCGGACTGCCCATACTACCCGGTCCCATAGGTACTTGTGCCAGTCCTCGAGCCGCGGGTTGCCCCGCCGAGCGCCGGCCCGATCCACCCCGTGACGAGACGCTGAACCGCTCCGTGCTGGCCCTCGAGAACATCTACCGCCGCAAGGCCCGATCGCTCCTGACGATCGTCGGCATCGGCGTGGGCGTGGCCGCCGTGGTGGCGATGGTCTCGACCGCCCGGGGCATGCGCAGCCAGTTCAACGCCTTCCTGGCGGGCGGCAACGCGCACCTCGTGGCGAGCAAGAAGGCGGCCGCCGATCCCTTCATCTCCTACCTCCCCGACGGACTGGCAGGAGAGCTCCAGGAAGTCGAGTCCGTGTCCGCGGTCCACCCGGTGGTCCTGGGCGCGGTGCAGATCCCCGGCCAGCCGCTCTTCTTCTTCTTCGGCACCACCGCCGGCAGCCCGCTCCTGGCGCAGCTCCGCACGATCGCCGGCCGGGACCTCTTCGATGCCACCGGCGGCGAACGCCGGCTGTGCCTGGGTCGCAGGATGGCGCGGATCCTGGACAAGGAGGTCGGCGACTCCCTGGAGCTGGACGGGGAGGACTTCGAGGTCACCGGCCTGTTCGAGACCTCCGTGCCCCTCCTGGAGTCGGGCGGCCTGCTGGCCTTCGAGGCTGCCCAGGAGGTGGCCGGGCTGGAGGGCAAGATGAGCATGGCCCTGATCCAGCTCGACTCCGTCGACCGGGGGGCGCTGGACGGGATCGAGAAGGCCCTGGAGGAGGCCTTCCCCGAGGTCGAGGTCACCCGCGTGGCGGAGTTCGCCAACGCCTTCGACGAGTTCGACCTGACCGACGACGCGGTGAGGGTGTTCTCGCTGCTGGCCATGCTGATCGGGGGCATCGGGGTCATGAACACCATGCTCACCAGCGTGTTCGAGCGCACCCGCGAGATCGGCATCCTGCGGGCCCTCGGCTGGAGCAAGGGGATGATCCTGCGCCAGATCCTGGCCGAGGCCGCCGCCCTGGGCCTCCTGGGCGGCCCCCTGGGGATCGCGCTGGGCATCGGCGGGGTCGAGCTCATCAGCCTCAACGAGAACCTCGCCTGGGTGTCGGGCGAGTACGGGCTCGCGGTCTTCCTCCAGGCCATGGCGGTGGCGGTGGGCATGGGGCTCTTGGGAGCCACCTGGCCCACCCTGCGCGCCGTGGGCATCACCCCCATCCAGGCCTTGCGCTACGAATGAGCACGCCTCCTCACGTCCTGTGCGCCGAGAGCCTGGTCAAGACCTACGACCGGGGACGGGTGCGCGCCCTGGACGGCGTCGACCTCGAGGTACGGCGGGGCGAGCTGGTGGGCGTGGTGGGGCCCTCGGGCAGCGGCAAGAGCACGCTCCTGCACATGCTCGGGGCGCTGGACCGGCCGAGCGCGGGCCGGGTGCTCCTGGAGGGCCGTGACCTCGCGCGCGAGAGGCGGCTGGACCGCGTCCGGGCCCGCTCGATCGGCTTCATCTTCCAGCTCCACAACCTCCTGCCGGCCCAGACCGCCCTGCGCAACGTCGAGATCCCCCTGCACGCCCTGGGCGTGGGGCGGATCGAGCGCCGGGAGCGGGCGCGCTCCCTGCTCCAGGCCGTGGGCCTGGCCGACCGGCTCCACCACCGGCCCGGCCAGCTCTCCGGTGGCGAGCGCCAGCGGGTGACGGTGGCCCGGGCCCTCGCCAACCGGCCGGCCGTGATCCTGGCCGACGAGCCCACCGGAGATCTCGATCAGGCGAGCGGCCGCCAGATCATGGAGCTGCTCGTCCGCCTGCGGGCCGAGCGCGACCTCACCCTGGTGGTGGTGACCCACGATCGCGAGGTCGCGGCCCTGGCCGACCGGCAGGTGCGCCTGGTCGACGGCCGCGTCGCGCCCCTCTCCCGGGGCGGGGAGGTCTGAGCGCGCCCTCCGCGGCCCTCAGAGCCGCAGCGACAGCCCCAGCAGCAGCTGGTGAACCCACAGCTCGGTCTCCAGGGAGCTGTCCTTCTCCAGGTCCACGTCCACGTCGGTCCAGGTGAGCTTGTACTCGGTGAAGATCGAGACCCGGCCGCAGAGCGGCGCGCTGAGTCCCGCCAGCACGTTGATGGCCGGGCCGGTGATCTGGTACTCCAGCGTCGGCTGGCCCTGCACCGTCGCGTCCACGTGGGGGACGGCGATGCCCGCGCCGGCGCCCACGTAGGGCCGCAGCAGGACGCACGTTCCTCTGTCCCTTCCCTCGTCGCAAAGCCAGCGGTGCATGTAGTTGAGGGTCAGGAAGTTCAGCCCGTGGGTCAGCTCGAACGAGTCCAGCACGCTGTTGATCGGAAGCTCACCGCTCACGGGATTCCCCGAGATGGTCCCCGATACCGGCGCGACGTCCGAGGTGTCCACGATGCCCTTGGCGTGGGTGAAATCCAGGCTCAGCCCGCTCGGCGATTCCGGGCCGAACCACCAGGTGACACGCCCTGCGTAGTACGCCGGATTGACGAAGGACCTGTCGTCCCACGAGACTCCCTCGAAGGTGACGTCGGTCCCTCCCGGCTGCTCGAAGCGGACGTCGCTGTCCGGGATGAGCGCCTTGCCGAAGGCGAAGGAGAGCTCGATGTCCCGCTCCGGCGCCGCGCAGGAGGCCAGCGCCAGCAGCAGGATCCACGTCGCAGAGCCGCGATTCATGTCGGTTGCCCTCCCTGGGCTCCCGCTCCGGGCGGGGACGGTCGGATCCCCGCCGTGGATGCCGAAAGCCCCGGTCGTGCCTCCAGGATCCTCCACACGGTCCTCATACAGGCTACGGCGGAGTCTGCATGGCCGCGAGGGGCCGCGCTCGCGTTATCCTGTCGGGCTCCGATCCCTGTCCCCACGCAAAACCATGATCCCGACCAACCCCCCTGCCCCGCGCCCCGCCCGCCCCGGCTCGCTCCGCCGAACCGCCCTCCTCCTCCTCTTGGCCCTGGCCGCCGGGGCCCAGGAGGGCGCGCGGGATCCGTCCGCCCGGGACCTCGAGCCCCTCACCCTCGGCGAGCACGTCTTCCACCGGCGGGAGCTGGCCAACGGGCTGCGCGCCGCGGCGGTGGCCGACGAGGAGGACTCGGTCTCGGTCTTCATGGTCATCGGCGCCGGCAAGCGCCAGGAGGGCTCGACCACCACCGGGCTGGCCCACCTCACCGAGCACGCCATGTATACGGGCACCCCCACGACCGGTCCCGACCAGCACGATCGGCGCGTGAAGGAGATGGGCGGCCAGTCCAACGCCTTCACGCGCGAGGACTACACGCTCTACTACGACCACGGCGTCCCGATCGATCGCCTGGGCGAGGTGCTGGCCATGGAGGCCGACCGCCTGCGCAACCTGAGCTTCGACGAGGCGGCGGTGCTGCACGAGCGGGGCCGGCTGGAGAGGGAGGAGGCGGCGACCCACACCCCCGCCATGGCGCGCGAGGAGCTGCTCGAGTCGGTGCTCTTCCGCTCCCACCCCTACGGCGCCGGTCTCCTCGACGAGGAGGGTCACACCCTGGCGCCGCGGCTCTCGGTGGCGCAGATCCGCCACTTCTACGACCTCTACTACCACCCCGACAACGTCGCCGTGGTGGTGGTCGGAGGCCTGGAGCCCTCGGTCGCCCTGGACGCCGTGCAGGCGGCCTTCGGCCAGCTCCCGCGCGGCCCGGCCCGGCCGCCGGTCCCGATCGAGCCCGACCGCCTTCGCGGCGGGAGCGCGCGCTTCGCCTCCGAGCTCTCCCAGGATCGCCTCGAGCACGCCTGGCTGGTCCCGGCGATCGACCACCCCGACCGTCCGGCCCTCGACGTCCTGGCGCGCCTGCTCTCCCGCCGGACCCTGTCCGACGGAGCCCCGGTGCAGGCCGCCTCGGGCGGCCGGGTGGACCGCGAGATCTTCCGCCTGGCCGGCACCGGCCCGCGGGCCGCGGCCGAGCTGAAGGCCCTGGAGGAGGAGCTGCGCGCCGCGCTCCTCGCCGAGGACGAGGTGAACGAGGTCAAGGCGCTGCTGCGGGACGACTTCACCGCGCCGCTGTTGCGCGACCGCCCCTACCTCGCCCTGGCCGGCACCTGGGGCGTCTTCGAGGTCCTGGGGCACCCCGAGTATCCCGTCCGCTACGCCGAGGCCATCGACGCCGTGACCCCCGAGGACCTGCGGGAGGCCGCGCGCCGTCACCTGACGGCCGAGCGGCGCTTCGAGATCGTCTTCGAGGGCAGCGGCGAGCCGCCCCCGCCCCTGCCCGAAGACCCCAAGGAGCTCTCCCAGGTCGCCCAGGACGCCCGCGCCTCGGGCGACCTGGAGCGAGCCGTGGCCGCCTACACGCGCCTGCTCGAGCAGAAGCCGAACAAGATGTTCACGGTGATCTACCACGCCGAGCGCGGCCAGGTGCGGATGGAGCAGCGGGACTACCTCTCCGCCATCGCCGACTTCGAGGAGGCCCTGGCGGTGATCGACTACCCGGCGGTGCGGGACCTCCTGCAGGAGGCGCGCGAGCTGCAGTACGGCGGGGCTCCCATCGAGGAGAGCGACGAGCCCGAGCCGCCGGCCGAGCTGCTCGCGCGCATCGCCTCGGTGCAGCGGGAGCTCGAGGCCTGGCGCGGGCTCGAGTTCCGCGTGCCCATCGAGCTGGAGCTCGCGTCGGACCCCGCCGTCGGAACGGCGTGCTGGTACGAATGGGAGAGCGGGAAGCTCGGCCTCTCGATCGCAGACGGCGATGACCTGCGCCGCAGCGCGCTGCTGGAAGCCTGCTTCCACGCCCTGCAGGACCAGCACTTCGACGTCGCTGCGCTGCGCCAGGCGGCCGGCGAGGACGAGGACGCCGGCCGCGCCCTGAGCGCCCTGATCGAGGGCGAGGCGATCCTGGCGGTGTCCGAGATCACGGGCTACGACCTCGAGCCGCACGGGCGGATCCCCGCCGTCGGCGCCGTCGACGAGTACCGCTTCGAGGAGGCCTTCCACCTGGGGGCGGGCATGCGCTTCGTGCGGGCAGCGCGGGAGCGGGGCGGCTGGAAGGCGGTGGCCGAGCTCTACCGCCGGCCGCCGCGCAGCACCGCCGAGATCCTGCACCCCGAGCGTTACCCGGCCGCGCCTCCCGAGGCCCTGGACGACGTCGAGCTGCCCGATCGCATTGCGCGCGAGCAGACGCGATGGGGCGAGTACGGCCTGCTCTGGCTCCTCAGCGAATGCCAGGAGACCCGCTCCGCGGCCGGGGATCTGGCTCGGACCCTGACCGCGGACCGCCACTGCCTGGTCTTCACCGACACGGGCCACGCGGACTGCTGGGACCTGCGCTTCGAGAGCGAGGCCGCGGCCCGCCGCTTCCAGCTCGAGGGCGCCCCGGCGATCGCCGCCGGGGGCTGGACCCTCGTCCAGAGCGGCCGCGACGTCCGGCTCACTGGCACACGGTGAACTCGATCGCGTCGGTCAGCCCCGTCCCGCCAGGGCTCGGCGGGTCGCGGAACCACCCCTGGATCCAGCCGAGGTTGCCTTGGCCAATCGAGGCGCAAATCCCCGCAGCGTTCAGGTCCAGCGACAGAACTCCGGTGCAGGGTGGCAGGCCGCCCGAGCCAGAGCTCTGCGGCGGCAGGCGCTGGATGGGGGTCTCCATGCACAGGAAGCCGCCCTGGAACGGAAGCGCCCGGGGCCCCGTCACGGAGTAGAACAGAATCCCGGGCTTGCCGGGCTCGACCTGGCTCGCTTTCACCGTGAAGCCGCTCGGAGCGGTGGCGCTCGGGACGCCGGAGAAGCCCATGGCGGGCACGCAACCCGAGGAGCTCACCTTTGCGGTGCAGTAGATCTCCACCCGGTCGTCGCAGTGCCAGCGATCGCGGACGAAGATGTCCAGCGATTCGTTGGTGTCGCCGGGAACGAGGTTGTTGGCCCTGCTCTGGAACGACACGTAGCGGCCGTCCCCGGAGATCGAGGCCCACGTGCTGTCCTTCTTGCCCCCCTGCCCCGTCGAGGAGACGCTGACCCGCTGGGTCAGGCCTTGCAGTCGGTCGTGCACGAAGACGTCCATCAACCCCCAGATGTCGCCCGGGACCAGGTTGTCGGCCTCGCTTTCGAACGCGACGAAGCGGCCGTCGGCGGAGATCGAGGGATCCTGGCAATACCCGTTCCCCTGGATCCCGCTCGAATCGACGCTGACCCGGGTGGTCCTCCCGCTGGCTCGATCGTGCACGAAGATGTCACCCGTAGTGTTGGTGTCGCCGGAGACGAGGTTCGAGGCCCAGCTGTCGAACGCCACGTGACGGCCATCCGCGGAGATGGAGGGGACGTAGCTGTTGTGGTTCCCCTCTCCCCCCGTCGAGGAGACGCTGACCCGGGATGTCACCCCCATCTGCAGATCGCGCACGAAGATGTCCTCTCGCCCGTTGGTGTCGCCGGCAACCAGGTTGGTCGCGAGGCTGGCGAATGCCACGTAGCGGCCGTCGGCGGAGATCGAGGCATCGGAGCTGAAGTCGTTGGCCTGATTCCCTGCCGAGTCGACGCTGGCACGGATGGTCGGCCCCGTCGTTCGGTCGTGGACGAAGATGTCCCATGTCCCGTTGGTGTCGCCCTGAACCAAGTTGCTGGCCATGCTCACGAACGCCACGTGGCGACCATCCGCGGATATCGAGGCGATCGAGCTGGACCCCGAACCCTGGCCCCCCGAGGAATCCACGCTCACCCGGGTGGTCGACCCCGTCTGGCGGTCGCGAAGGAAGACGTCCGAGCAACCGTTGGTGTCCCCCGCCACCAGGTTGTCCGCTAGGCTGTGGAAGGCCACGAAGCGGCCGTCTGCCGAGATCGAGGGGTAGTCGCAGGCCTTCGAGGCCTGGCCTCCCCCGGAGTCCACGCTCACGCGGCTCGTCAGCCCCAGGTGTTGATCGTGCACGAAGACGTCCACTTGCCCGTTGGTGTCCCCCGGGACCAGGTTGTCGGAGGCGCTTGCGAACGCCACGTAGCGTCCGTCGGCGGAGATCGAGCTCCTGAGGCTGAACCAGTTGCCCTGAGCTCCCGCCGAATCGACGCTCACGCGCGTGGTCGTACCGCCCTGGGCCAGGGCCACGGCTCCATGGAGCAGGCCGAGCATCACGAGCGCCTGCAGACCCGCGCGCAGCAGTCTGAGCCCGCCGGACCGGGCGCTGGCGGATGAGCTCCTCTCGAGGCCGGGCGCGCTCGATCGAGCGCTCCGGGGGGATCGAGCCAAAGTGGTGACGATGCTCATGATCAGGCTCCTTGTCCTGGACTTCGCCGCGTGCATCACGGGCACACGGTGAAGCCGACGGCGTCGGTCAGACCGTAGCCAGTGGCGCTCGGGGGGTCCCGGAACCAGACCTGCACCCAGCCGCGGTAGCCCGTGCCGATCGTGGCGCAGATCCCGGCCGCGTTCAGATCCGTGCTCAGGAGGCCGGTGCAGGGCGGCGAGCCCGCCGATCCGGTGCTCTGCACCCCGGTCCGCTTGAGCGGCGGCCGGATGCACAGCAGGCCCCCGTAGAAGGGCAGGGCATAGGGGCCGCTTGCGCTGTAGATGAGGATGCCCGGCCGGCTTGGCTCGACCTGGCTGGCGGTGAGCACGAAACCGCTGGGGGCCGTCGCGCTGGGCACTCCGGAGAAGCCCATGGTGGGAGTACAGCCCGAGGAGGTCGTCTTCGCGGTGCAGTAGGCGTAAGTGCTGCTGGCGCAGTCCTGGCGATCGTGGACGAAGACGTCCATTGCATGGTTGGTGTCGCCCGGAACGAGGTTCGTGGCGTCGCTGAGGAAGGCCACGTGGTGGCCATCCATGGACATCGAGCAGAGCCAGAAGCTGTGGTCGTTCGCCTGATTCCCCGCCGAGTCGACGCTGACCCTGGTGGTCTGGCCGGTCTGAAGGTCATGCACGAAGGTATCGACGACCCCGTTCGTGTCTCCGGGCACCAGGTTGTAGGCGCTGCTGCGGAACGCCACGCAGCGGCCATCCGCGGAGATCGAGGGATAGTAGCTGGGCCAGTTCGCCTGAAGCCCCGCCGAGTCCACGCTGACGCGCGTCGTCTGAGCCGTCTGGCGGTCGTGCACGAAGACGTCCATCAGGTAGTTGGTATCACCCGGCACCAGGTTGCCTGCGTCGCTGCCGAAGGCGATGCAGTTGCCATCCGAGGAGATCGAGGGCATGTGGCTGAAGGAATCGCCCTGATTGCCCGCCGAGTCGATGCTCACACGAGCAGTCTTGCCCCTGTCGCGGTCGCGCAGGAAGATGTCGAGCTCCCCGTTGGTGTCTCCTGGCACCAGATTGTCGGCATAGCTGTCGAATGCCACCCAACGCCCGTCGCCTGAGATCGACGGGCGCCTGTAGGCGTGGTGGTTCCCCTGGATCCCCGCGGAATCGACGCTCACGCGAGTGGTGGTGCCGCCCTGGGCCAGGGCCATGGGCCCGTGGACCAGGCCGAGCACCGCGAGCGCCGGCAGGCCCGCGCGCAGCAGCCGGCGGCCACGGGGGCCGGCGCTGGCGGATGAGCTCCTCTCGAGGCCGAATGCGCTCGATCGAGGTCGCCGACCGGATCGTGTCAGGGCGTGTTCCGAGGTCATGATCAGGTCCTTCAGCGAGACGGGTGGTCGGGTCACCAGAGCTGGGGCGTCTGTTAGAGCAGTGTATCCAGCCCTGCCGAATGCATGTCCTTCGCGGTCCATTTGGCTCCATCCGCAGAGGAGATCCCGCCCCAGGGCCCTGGGCGCCGCGCCCGCCGCCGAAGGAAGAGCCCGAGCGGGGTCCTCCCCGCCCGGGCGCCGGTTCCTCCTCCTGGTCCACCTTCGCGCCGCTACGGGCAGATCTCGAACTCCAGCGCGTCGGTGAGACCCGTGCCGAAGCCGGAGAGGTCGCCCGGATCGCGGAACCAGTACTGCGCGAAGACCTGGGCCGCCAGGACCAGCCCCGGATCGGTTCCGGACTGGATCAGGGCGTTGAAGTCGTAGCTGAAGGTGCCCGAGCAGTCGTTCGGGGGCGGGTTGCCGCCGGAGTTCTGCACCGGCGTGCGCTTGGTCGGAGGCAGCACGCAGAGGGTGCCGCCCTGGAACGGCAGGTTGTTGGGGGCGAAGCCGTAGAACAGGATGCCGTTCTTGTTGTTGATGATCTCGCTGGCGCTGATGTCGAAGGGCGAGGGGCTGGTGACGCTCGGCTCTCCGCTGAAGCCGATGGCCGGCATGCACATCTGGGAGTTCAGCTTGGCGGTGCAGTAGACGACCGGCGTCGGGCAACTGGTGGAGATCGGGTCCAGGGAGATCAGGCCGAAGTCGTCCAGGTTCCAGCCTCCGAAGACCACGCCGCCGTCGCTGAGGAGCCGGTACTCGACCTGCACGCTGGAGTTGCCCGCGGCGATGGTGGAGACGTCCAGCGTGAACTTGGTCCAGGAGCCGTCGACGTGGTCCTGGCCGGTGGCGTTCTGCCAGACCACCTGGCCGTTCACCTTCACCTGGGCCTGGTCGTAGACCCCCGCCTCGACCGTCAGCCAGCGCCGGAAGTCCAGGTGCACGTTGGAGGCCGCCGAGCAGTCGACGACGGGCGAGCGCAGCCAGTTGTTGACGTTGTTCTGGTAGGCGCCGTTCCAGCCCGAGGGCCCCAGGTCGTTGCCCCAGCACTGCGAGCCGGACCAGGCCGAGCCCGGGTCCCCGGACTGTCCCTGAGGGGCGCCCTTCTGCCAGTCGTCCTGCGTGGCCACCTGGCCGTGGGTCCAGCCGCCCGCGCCGCCGCCCTCGAAATCGTCGAAGTAGATCTCGGTGCGCACGCCCACCATGAACTCGAAGGGCGGCGCGCCGCTGTCGGCCCCCTCGGGGAGGACCTCGTAGCCACCCTGGCTGTCGGTGGCGGTGATGTAGTACTGGATGGAGACCGGCGAGCCGTAGCCCGGGATCTGGCCGGTGTAGGTGTTGCCCGCGCCGCTCATGGCGGTGCTGTACCAGTTCTGGCCCCCGTCACCCGTGTAGTGGAGGTCCACCGCGCTCACGGTGGCGGCGGTCAGGCTGTTCACCTGGCAGACCACGTCGTAGGGACCGGGGTCGGTCTGGGTGTCGGAGAGCGGCGTGTGCAGGATCTCGAGGTCCAGCGGATCGGCCAGGACCGCCGCGCTGGCCAGCACCCCGCGGGTGATCATCTGGGACAGGTCGAAGTCGTTGGTGGCCTGGGGGTAGGAGTCGTTGGACGAGTGGATGTAGGGGCAGTACTGGCTGAGATCCTCGAAGGGGAAGACCGCCGGGTAGCCCTCCGCCGTGTAGGAGGCGTGGTCGGAGGAGCCGGCGGTCAGCGTCCCCGAGGTGGAGGCCCAGTTCGCGACGTAGGCCGCCGCGGTGGCGTCGCAGAAGGCCGTCAGGGCGCCGGAAGTGTTGTTGGTGGCCCAGTCGCAGTCGCGCACGTCGCCCGCCTCGCGGTAGGCGCACATGTCCATGTTGAGCATGCCCACGATGTCCTGGCCGGCGGCCTTGGAGGAGGCGGCGTTGGCGGCCGATCCGTGCAGGCCGTACTCCTCGCCCGCGAACCAGATGAAGCGCAGGCTGCGCTCGTAGGGCCCGCCGCCGGGAAGCACCCGCGCCAGCTCCATGATGGCCGCGCTGCCCGAGGCGTTGTCGTCCGCGCCGGGCGCCGGCGAACCGGAGCCCGAGCTGTTGATCGAGTCGTAGTGGGCGCCCATCACCACCCACTCGTTGGGGAGGCGCGCCCCCGGGATCTCCACCAGCACGTTGTCGCCGTGGTTGGAGGAGAAGAACTGGGTGGTGGGGCTGAGGCCATAGCCCTGGAGCTGGGCGATGAGCTGGTCGCGCGCCGCGTCGATGTAGGAGGGAACGGTCGAGTTGCGGCTGAAGTTGGCGGCCAGGGAGGCGTTGGTGCTCTCGATCTGGGCCTTGCTCACCTGGTCGACCATGGCCTGGATGCGCGGGTCGGTCGCCCGCACAGCCTTGGCCCCGCCCGCGGCGGGCTGGTCCACCGCCAGCGGCCGCTGGGGCTGGATGGCCCGGCGCTCGATGGCGACGGGGCCCAGGAGGCCGACCTGGGGGGTGACCGCCGAGGGGGGCGTCGCCGCCAGCACCTGCCGCCCGTGGCGATACAGGGGGCGGGCGCTCGGTGGGCCGGGGGCCTCGAAGGCCCGCGCGTCGTACAGGAAGAGCCCCTCTCCCCTCTGCAGGGCGGAAAGCTCGATCACGACGATCTTCCGCTCCCGCAGGGTCCGGACCAGGCCGCGGTCGGCGGCCCCCACCAGGAAGTCGCCGGCGTCGAACCACAGGTCCATGGAGCCGATCAGCTTGTCGCGCAGGCCGAGGTCGCCGGCGTGCTCGATCACCACCTCGTGGGTGCGGGGGGGGGTGATCTCGGCCGACGGGGCGGGGGACGGCGCGGCCAGCGCGCCGAGGAGGATCGCGGTGAACATGTGGGGGGACCTCGCTCTAGGGGGGATCCAGAGGCTTGGGGGAGAGCTCTCTTCTCTAAGGATAGGGCCGGCGCGGGGGAGGGGCTTGGGGAAGGGCCCCGAATGAGCCCGCGGGCAGCCGTCGCGGCCCACGGGGGCCGCCAGGGGAGCTACCCGCGGCCCGGGACCGGGGAGCCGGGATTCCGGCGGACGCCCGCTGGCGGCTCGCAGTCCACCCGGATCTCGTCGACCTCATGCAAGACTATCGACGGAGCGGGACCGGAGCGTGTTCCAGCCTTCGTGGGGCGCTCCGGGCCCGAGCGTAAGGGACTTGTAGGAGCACCGGGCGGCGAGCCCCTCTCCTCGCGCGCCCGCGCCTCACTCCTGCGGCGGCCAGATCGTGCGGAGGAAGCGGCCGTCGCGGTCGAGGAGGTCGACGTGCCTTCCGGATGAGACCAGCACTCGGCCGTCTCTCAGCACCGTCGTGAACGAGTGCTCGATGCTCGCCTCGAGGGCTGCCGTTCGGCCCTCCATCAGGTCGAGTATCCGCGTACTGCTGCGGTCCTTGGCATTCAGCTGGACATAGCGGTCCTCCTCCTGGGCATGGGCCCAGCCCGCCATGCAGTCGTCCCACGGCCCGGCTACGAGCGATCCGTCTTCGGCCCTGTGGATGCTCGAGGTCCACGACATGCGAGTGACCGCCACGTAGCGCCCTTCGCGGGAGAGCGACCATAGGGGGGGATCCGTCTCGGCCGGTACCAGGATCCGGCGCTCTCCCGTCTCGAGATCCAGGCGCACGAGTCCCTGGTCCGTCGAGCTGTAGAACACGATTCCGGGCTCGGATCCGCAACGACAGCGGCTCATGGTGCCGGGCACCACATCGAGCTCGTACTCCCGATCGCCCCAACGTACGAGAAACCGCCCCGTTCCGACGCCGAAAGGGCGCTCGACCTCTCCCCAGCTTCCCACCAGCGGCGGGAGCCCCAGGCGCTCCCGCCACGCCTTCCGATCCTCGGATGGCAACCGACTCTCCACGGGGCTCATTTCGAGCGTGTCCGGATCGACCTGGTATATCTGATCCCGCCCCAGGATGAGCACGCTGCCGTCGGGCCCGTCCCCGTACCAGTTGCACGGTACGGGCAGCCTTGGCTGGGCGCGCACCTCCCCCGTTTCCAGATCGAGGAAGCGCACGCGGTATGACTCGATGGGCGAGCGAACCCCGAAGGTGATGACCACCTGGCGGCCGTCGGGGCAAGGATCGGCACTCATCACCTTGACCCGCGGATCGGAGAATCCGAAGTCGCTCCAGGCCCAGGACAGGCGAACGTCGGCCCAGGTCGCGGTGCTCCCCAGGAAGAGCGCGGGCAGGACCAGCCCGCGCGCCATCCGCCATCGCCGCAGCGAGGCGTTGTGCCGCCAGGGCGAGAAGGAGATGCGCGAGGCCGCGAGGAAGACCGCGCAGGCCCCCACCAGCACCAGGTGCACCTCACCGCCCGTGAACGTCTTCTCCGGCGGCGCCCAACGCAGGTCCAGCCAGAAGGCCTCGTCGAACCTCGCGCCCACCGCGAGCCACGCGAGGAGGCCGATGGGTATCAGGGAGATCAGCGCGGCCTGAAAGCTGCTGCGCAGTGCGGCCGCGAGCCACGCGGCGCCGCAGCCGGCCGCAATGGCGAGCAGGTAGGCCCCCTGCGCCCCGGGGATCCAGCCCAGGAACTCGCGCAGGACTGCGTATCCCTCGCGCCAGGCCGTGCTGGCAGCCTCGAGCCCCACGGACCAGATCGCGAAGAGCGCTCCCAGCAGCGCGAGGTTGGCGAGCTTGGCCAGCCAGAGCCGCGTCGAGCCCACGGGCGCGAGCAGCCGCCCGTCGAGGGCGCGGCCGGGCATGCCCGCGAAGGAGGCCGAGCCGACGACCACCAGGAAGAGGCCCAACATCGCCGGCAGCACGATCCGCGCGGATCCGGCCGGCAGCGGGGCGAGCGACGGAAAGGCGCACTCGAAGGCCGTCATCAGGACAGGAATGGCCGCAAGGACCAGCAGCAGGCCGCGCAGGTCTCGCCATTCCCGGCGGAGCATGGCGGTGAGAGCGCGGACTTCGATGGCTACCCTCATCGTTCACTCCTCGATCGGCCAGACCGTGCGCAGGAAGTGGCCGTCGGCGCCGAAGAGTTCGAGGCGCTTTCCGGATTGGACCAGCATGCGGCCGCCCTCCAGGATTCTCGGGAACCCGCCCTTCCCCGGCTCCCGCTCCAGCGGGATGGTCCGACCCGTGGCGAGGTCGTGAATCCGCATCCTGCGGTCTCCCAGCAGCTGGAGGTACCGGCTCTCCCCCCGGGCATCGGCCCACACGGCGGTGGTGTCCACCCACGGTCCTGCCACCAGCGAGCCGTCCGAGGTCCGGTGGACGCTCGTGGTCAAGGGAAGCCGCCGCACGATGACGTGCTCCCGGTCGTGGGAGTAGCTTCCGATGTGCATGGGCTCGTCCCCGGCCGGCAGGATGGTGCGCCGCTCCCCCGTCTCGAGATCGACGCGCACCAGGCCCTCCCGCTTGGCACCGTAGAGCAGCACCCCGGGCTCGGCCGAGCATCGGCAGTACGCGTCTGCCGGCACGTTGAGCTCGAATGACCGATCGTTCCAGCGCACCCGCACGCGATCCCCGCTTCTCCTATACCGATGGGCCTCCCCCCAGTCGCCTGCCCGTGGCGGAGTGAGGTGGCTCTTCCACCAGGATTCCCCGTCCAGGGGCCCGCTTCGCCTGATCTCGAGGGTCTCGGGGTCGACGAGATAGACGCGTGTCACCCAAGGCCACGGCTTGTGGCCGATGATGAGCGCGCTTCCGTCGAGTCCCTCGCCGAGGCACTGGCACGACGTCGGCAGGCCGGGCACCTCGCTCGCCTCTCCCGTCTCCAGATCGAGGAAGCGCGTGCCGAACGAGAGACATGGCTCGGTGATCCAGTAGGTGATGACCACCCGCTTGCCGCCGGCACACGGGAATATCGCCCAGTCCTGGACGCGCTCATCGGTGGGCTCGATCGTCATCCAGGCCCAGGATGCGCGCTCGGCCGCGAAGGCTCCGGTCGCACCCAGGAGCACGGCGGCCGGCAGGACCACGCCGCGGAGCACACGCCGCCGCTGCAGCGAGGCGTTCTGCCACCAGGGGGAGAAGGAGAGTCGCGAGGCGACAGCGAAGAACGCTGCCGCAACCGCCAGGGCCGTGCGCACCTCCTGATGAGACTCCGCGCCTATCCAGAAATACTGGTCGAGGCCATCGCTCCTGGCGAGCCAGAGGAAGAGAACGACCAGCACGGTGGACATCATCACCGCGTGGAAGCTGGAGCGCAGTGCGGCCGCGAGCCACAGGGCGCAGCAGCCGGCGGCAATGGCCAGCATGTAGGCCGAGCCCGCCATCACCAGCCAATCCTGGAAGACGTGAACCAGGAGGGCGTCTCGCGCTTGGAAGCCGCCCATCTGCAGGCCCAGCGACCAGGCGCTGAGCAGGGCCGTGACCAGCGCGACGCAGAGGAGCTTGACGCACCAGACCCTCGTTGTCCCGACCGGCGAGAGCAGCAGGCCATCGAGCGAGGAACCGGGCATCCCCGCGAAGGAGGCCGAGCCGACGACCACCAGGAAGATCCCCGTCAGGGTGGGCTGGACGACCCCCGCGGCGATCCAGGGCAGGGGCGCCGCCGAGGGAAACGCGCACTCGAAGGCCGTCAGCAGGACCGGGATCGCGGCCAGGACCAGCACCAGCGCACGCAGGTCGCGCCACTCGCGGGCGAGGAGGGCTCTCAGCTCGCCCATTTGTCGATCTCCGGGTCCAGGCGAGAGGCGAAGAGGTCGGCGAGGTCGCGCGCCAGGGGCCGCAGGGCGGAGACCCGCGGATCGCCGGAGATTCGCGCCTCGAACTCCTCGCTCCAGTCGAGGTAGGTCAGGACCAGCGCGCCCTCGCCGCGCTCGACCATGGGGCGGCCGGGAGGGCGCCAGCTCGCGGGATCGCCCGTGAGCTCGACCGCCACCCGAGCCGTGCGGCGGCGCAGCTCCTCCAGCTCGCCCGCGAAGCCGATGCCGCGGTTCTCGATCCACACCACGCGGTCGGCCAGGGCCTCGACCTCGGGGAGCGACTGGCCGGCGAAGACCACCGTGCCGCCGTCCTCGCCGAGGAAATCGATCAGGGCCTCCAGCGCCCGGCGCCGCACGAAGGGATCGAGGCCGTCGAAGGGCTCGTCCAGGAGCAGGAGCCGCGGGCGCTGGGCCAGAGCGGCGACCAGGAGCTCGGCCGCCCGCTGGCCGCGGGAGAGAACTCGCCAGCGGGACTCGGGGTCGAGGCCGAAGCGAGCCAGGAGCCGGCGCGCCTCGGCGGCGTCCCAGCGCCGGTGGAAGGCCGAGAGGTGGTGCAGATGTTGCTCGATCCGCATCCAGGGCGGAAGCTCGATCGATTGGGGCACGCAGCCGGCACGGGCTCGCACCGCCGCGCCGGCGCCGGATGCGATCAAGTGCGGCCCTGACCTTGACCGCGACTGCCCCGTCCGCCTCCTCCGCCCATTCCTCCGCCGTGTCCGTGGCCGTGGCCGTGTCCGCCGCAGGCCATGTCCGGCGTGACCGGACGCAGGCCGCCGCTGGCGAGAGCCTCGATCGTCTCCTTCACGGTCGGGAACTGCGACAGGAACACCTGGATGTTGGCGGCCTTCAGCTTGCCTATGGCGCCCCTGCCGATTCCGCCCACGACGATCGCGTCCAGATTCTCGCTGGCCAGCGAGGCCAGGGGCTGACACATGCCGTGGGCGTGGTGCTTGTTCGCGTTGGCAACGGCGCGGCAGGTCTGGGTGTCGGTGTCCACGATCAGGAAGATCGGTGCCGACCCGAAGTGCGCGCAGACAGGGCTCTCCAGCCCCTGGTCCTCTTCCACCGGGATGCAGACGTTCATCTCTTGGTCTCCAGTTGTTGAGGGAATAATCACTCGTCCCTACAGCGTCCGGCCTGGCGCCTCCGGCGCCTGGGCCCTCGTTTCTTGCAGCAGGGGATTCGTCTACGCCCCCGCCTCACCGGGCCGCCCTCGATGCGCAGCGCCTTGCCGCCTACAAGGGCGTCGGCCACCTTGTGCCGGGCCCGCTCCAGGATTCGACCGAAGGTGGCCCGCGACACCTCCATGCCCTCTGCCGCCGCCTCGTGGTACAGGCCCTCGTGGTCGGCCAGGCGCAGGGCCTCGAACTCGTCCAGGGTCATCTCCACCAGCTCGGCCTCGCGAGCCGGGATCCCCGCCGGCTTGAAGACGGCGGCGGTGGGTTTGCCTCTCACCAGGCGGCAGCAGGGGGGTCTGGGCATTCGGGGTGGCCTCGTGGGGGTATTGTGAGCATATACTCATTACTGGACAAGGCTGGAAGTGAGGGTTTTTTGACCCATGATCGGGCTTTCCGGGGCCCCGTTGCGCGCGGGGCCTCTGGACCGGCCCCCCGGCGCCCCCGGCGGCCGGGGCCGCGGGCGCCGGAGCG
>CAZTTG010000048.1:0-48963 GCA_964615935.1 uncultured Planctomycetaceae bacterium
TGCCCCTGCCAGCGATACGCTTCGCCGGCAGAAAGGTGACTCCACCCCCCCACCGGGTATCACGATCAGCGTGCGCTCCCTCCTCCGAGGAGCCATCGCCTGCCTGCCGGCCCTGCTCCCCGCCGGCTGGCCCCAGGGCCCGGCCCGGGTCACCATCCCCGAGCCCACTCCCGAGACTCGCCTCGAGAAGCACCAGCGCCTCGCGGCCGAGCTCGCCCGCCGCGCCGAGGCCATCCGGCGCGCCATCCGACTCGACTTTCCCCACCCCAAGGCCGACCCGAACCCGGTGAGGATCGCGCCCAGCACGATCCGCGTATTCCGGGACGCGAGCCAGTACCACGGCTATGGCGGACCGGGCGGAAGCCCGGGCTATTTCAACTCCGCCGACGGGGAGATCGTCCTGTACGGCCGCCTCGATGTGGCCGAACGTGAGCACACCTGGATGCTCCTGAACAGCATGGTGTTCCTCGAGTACCTCACGGTGCTGCACGGCCGCGTCGCGCCCTGGTTCCTCTACGGCCACTCCGACTACTACTGCGGCTTCCGGCTGAGGGACGGCGAACTCCGTCGTTGCCCGTTCGAGTGGCGGCATCCCCTGATCCGCGAGATGATCCTCGAGGAGGGGCCCGCCCCCCTTCCCGAGCTCGTGCGCATGTCGAAGAGCGAGTACTACGGGAACAACAGCCACGACCTCTCCGGAGGCCACCTCTACGCCCAGGGCTGGTCCCTGGTCTGGTTCCTCCGCGTCGGCCCCGAGTCCCCCGAGCACTGGGACCCCGCCTGGACCCCGATCCTCGACCGCTGGTGGGCCGCCTGGCTCGATACCCGCGACCTCGACCTCGCCGCCGCCCGCGGCTTCGCCGGGGTGGACTGGCAGGCCTTCGAGGCCGCCTGGAGGCGCTTCACCCTCGAGGGCGAGCCCCCCGAGCCCGAGGACGGAGATTGACCCTCCGCCCCCCCATCGGGAAGACTCCCCCCCAGCCGTGCTGAACACCCTCCTCGGCATCGCCCTGCCCATTGCGCACGTCGCGATCCTGCTCAGCGTGCTCTCCGCCGAGAGGCGCGCGCCCAGCGCCACCCTGGCCTGGCTGCTGGCGGTGGGCCTCCTCCCGGGCGTGGGCGCCGTGCTCTACCTGCTGATCGGGACCACCCGCGCGCGGAGACTCGCCCGCCGCACGGCTCAGGACTCCGCTCGGATCGCGGCCGTCCTCGAGCGACAGGACCTCGCGGCCTCGCTCGGGGAGGAGGCGCGGGGCGAGCTCGATCCCCGCACCGCCTCCCTGATCCAGCTCGGCGAGCGCCTGACCGGGACCCCCACCCGCGGCGGGAACGACGCCTGCATCCTCGTGGACGCCGAGGCCACCTACCGGTCGATGATCGAGGCCGTCGAGGCCGCGCAGCACCACGTCCACGTCGAGTTCTTCATCGTCCGGCCCGACGCCACCGGCCTGGCCCTGCGGGAGCACCTCGTGCGGCGGGCGCGCGAGGGCGTCGAGGTGCGCGTGCTGGTGGACGCCGTGGGCAGCAAGGGCCTCCCCTCCGGCTTCTGGGCCCCCCTGCGCGAGGTCGGCGGCCAGGCGGCCCGCTTCAACCCGGTGTCCCGCTTCCTGCGCTGGCGACGTCGCAGCGACCGGGTCGACTTCCGCAACCACCGCAAGATCGTGGTGGTCGACGGCGAGGTGGGCTTCACCGGCGGCATCAACGTCGGACGGGAATACCTGGGCCTCGACCCCCAGATGGGGCACTGGCGCGACACCCACGTGCGGCTCGAGGGCCCCGCGGTCCTCTCGCTCCAGGCGACCTTCGCCCGGGACTGGCTCGGCGCCACCGGCCGGACCCTGGAGGAGGCCGCCTACTTCCCCGAGCCGCCCCCCCAGCCGGTCGGACCCTGCGTGGTCCAGGTGGTCGACTCCGGGCCGGACCGCAAGTGGTCCCCCATCGCGCACATCTACGCCCAGGCCCTGCACTGCGCGCGGGAGCGCATCTGGATCACCACCCCCTACTTCGTCCCCAGCCCGGCCATCGAGAACGCCCTGGTCCTGGCGGCCCTGCGGGGGGTGGACGTCCGCCTGCTGCTGCCGGGCCGCGCCGACCACCTGCTGGTGACCCTGGCCTCCCACTCGTACTTCCCGGCCCTGCTCGAGGCGGGCGCGCGCATCTTCCGCTACGGCCAGGGATTCCTGCACTCCAAGACCCTGGTCGTCGACTCCTGGCTGGGGTCCATCGGCTCGGCCAACCTGGACATGCGCTCCTTCCACCTCAACTTCGAGCTGAACGCCTTCGTGCACGGCGCGCGCTTCGCCGACGAGATGGCGGAGCTCTTCCGGGAGGACCTGGAGAAGGCCTGGGAGGTCGCCGCCGACGAGCGGGCGGCGCTCCCCGAGCGGCTGGTCTGCTCCGCGGCGCGGCTCCTGTCGCCGCTCCTGTAGCGCTCAGCCGCAGGGATCGAGCTCGGGCCCCTCCGGAGCGCCGCGGCGCCGGCGGCGCGCACGCTCCAGCGCCGCTCGCCAGGGCGCGAGCAGGTCGCGCCGGCCCCCCACGCTCAGGGCCTCCTCCACCAGCCGCCGGGACTCCGGGGCCTTCCAGCGCACCAGGGCCTTCTGCATCCGCCGCGCCCGGTCGCCGTGCGGAACCTCGAGCTCCTCGCCCGTGATCGGGTCCCGACCGGTGGCGTACTGCACGCAGGAGCGGGTCATCGGCAGGGGGATGAACTCCTGGACCTGCTCGGGCGAGTGATCGCGCTCGAGCAGCCGCTCGAAGAGCTCGATCGCCTCGTCGAGGCCGGTGCCCGGGTGGCCGACGATGAAGTACTCGACCATGTGCTGGTCGCGCCCCGTGCGACGGCACTCCGCCCGGAAGGCCGCCTCGTAGACGGCGTAGACCCGCCAAGCGGGCTTGTTCATGGCCTCCAGGGCCGACTCCGCCGCGTGCTCGGGGGCCAGCTTCATGCGCCCCGAAACGCAGTGCTCCAGGAGGTCGCGGTGGATCGGCAGGAGCCGGCCTCGGCGGTCGCGCAGGAGGTCGTGGCGGATGCCGGAGCCGACGAAGGCGTGGCGCACTCCGGGGGTCTGCCGCACCCGCTCCAGCAGCCGGCGGTACACCTCGGTGGCCCTCCCCAGGCGCAGGGCCGGGCAGGGCTCGGGGACCAGGCAGTCGCGGTCGAGGCACGGCCGGCCGGCCTCGAGCAACCGGCAGCCCAGGCCGTACATGTTGGCCGTGGGCCCGCCGACGTCGGTGATCGTCCCGCGGAAGTCGGGCCGGCCCGCGAGGGCCTCGGCCTCCGACCGGATCGAGGCCGGGCTGCGGCCCTGGATGGTCTTGCCCTGGTGGAAGGCGATCGAGCAGAAGGAGCAGTCCGCCAGGCAACCGCGGTGGGTCTGGATGCTCCAGCGCACCGGCTCGAGGGCCGGCACGCCCGCGGCCCGGTGGTCGGGGTGGACCTCGCGCCGGAAGGGCAGCCCGTACACGCGGTCGAGGTGGTCGGTCTCGGCCGGCGGGAGGGGCGGGTGCTGGAGCACGAAGCGCTCGCCGTGCGCCTGGGCCAGGGGCCGTCCCTCGGGGTGGTTCTCCTCGCGCGCGGCCCGGAAGAGCTCGATCAGGAGCGAGGGGTCCTCGGAGAGCGCCTCGAAGGAGGGCACCCGGCGCGCGCGCTCGGGAAGCTCCCCCGCCCGCACCAGCTCACACGTCCCGCGCAGGCCGGACAGGGGCTCGCCCCGCTCCCGGCGGCGGGCGACCTCGACCACCTGCCGCTCCCCCATGCCCCACACCAGGAGGTCGGCCTTGCTGTCGACCAGGATCGAGCGGCGCAGCCGATCCTCCCAGTAGTCGTAGTGGGCCAGCCGCCGGGGCCCCGCCTCCAGCCCGCCGACGATCACCGGCACGCCCGGGAAGTGGTGGCGGGTCGCGGCGGTGTAGGCGATGGTCGCCCGGTTGGGGCGTCCCACGGCCCCACCCGGCCGGTAGACGTCGCGCTTGCGCCGATGTCGGGCGGCGGTGTAGTTCGTGACCATCGAGTCGACGGTCCCGGCGGTGACCCCCGCGAAGAGCCGCGGAGCCGGCAGGCGCTGCCAGCCCGAGCCGTCCGCCTCCAGCTCGGGGACGTCCAGGACGCCCACCCTCAGGCCGGCCGCCTCGAGCGCGCGGCCCACGATGGCGGCGCCGAAGGAGGGGTGGTCCACGTAGGCGTCGCCCGTGACGAGGAGGACGTCGAGCGCGTCCCACCCGCGCCGCGCCATCTCCCGCCGGCTCCGGGGCAGGAAGGGGCTCGCCTCGCCAGCTGCTCCCCGGGCGCTCATGAGGGCTCCACCGGACGGGCCCCCCGCGCGGGGGGGAGATCCCCGGAGGGGATCCGGCCGACTCCCGATCCGTCGGCCATCACCGAGGGGGACCGCTCAGGGGCTGCCGTGCCGCGCCCGCCGGCGCCGGTTGACCTTGCGGCCCCCCGCCGTCTTCTGGCGGGCCCGGAAGCCGAGCCTCCTGATCCTCTTCCTCGTGCTGTTGCGGATCTTCATCTTCATGGTGCACCACCCTGCCGGCCGGAGTTCGAGGGCGAGAGGCTAGGGTCCGGAGGGCCCCGCGGCAAGCCCCCGGGGGGGGTTCCGGGCCGCGGGGAGCCGGCGCCCCCCCCCGCGGCCGCTTCCGCGGCCCGTCGGCCTCAATACAGGGTCAGGTAGCGGTCCACCTCCCAGGAGTGCACCTGGGCGATGTACTCGGTCCATTCGGCGCGCTTGGCGGCGCAGAAGTACGTCAGGATGTGCTGTCCCAGGGCCCCCTTGATGACGGCGTCCTTCTCGAGCGCCTCGATGGCCCGGTGCAGGTTCCCGGGGAGCTGTCCGATCCGGTGGCGGCCGCGCTCCCGCGCGCTCATCTCGTAGATGTTCTTGTTGACCGGCTCGGGCGGCTCCAGGCCGTTCTCGACGCCGTCCAGCCCGGCCGCCAGCATGACGGCAAAGGCCAGGTAGGGGTTGCAGGAGGGGTCGGGCATGCGCAGCTCCAGGCGCGTCCCCACCCCCCGCCGGGCGGGCACCCTCACCAGGGGGCTGCGGTTGCGGGCGCTCCAGGCCACGTGGGTGGGGGCCTCGAAGCCGGGCACCAGGCGCTTGTACGAGTTCACCAGCGGGTTGGTGATCGCGCACATGCCCCGGGCGTGCTTGAGGATGCCCGCGAGGTACTGCTGCATCACCTCGCTGATCCCCTCGTGGGGCCCGTCGGGATCGAAGAAGGCCGGCTGCCCGTCCTTGAAGAGCGACTGGTGGCAGTGCATGCCCGAGCCGTTGATGCCGAAGATGGGCTTGGGCATGAAGGTGGCGTGCAGCCCGCGGTCCTTGGCCACCTTGCGCACCACGAAGCGGAAGGTCGCCAGGTTGTCGGCGGTGGTCACCGCGTCGGCGTAGCGGAAGTCGATCTCGTGCTGGCCGGGGGCCACCTCGTGGTGGGCCGCCTCGACCTCGAAACCCAGGGAGATCAGGGCCAGCACGATGTCGCGCCGGCACTCCTCGCCCTCGTCCACCGGGGCCAGGTCGAAGTAGCCGGCCGCGTCCTGGGTCTCGGTGGTGGCGTCGCCGTGTGGGTTGCGGTGGAACAGGAAGAACTCGGCCTCCGGGCCCACGACCATGGTGTAGCCCAGCTTGCGGGCCCGCTCGACCTGGCGCTTGAGGGTCAGCCGCGGGCAGCCTCCGAAGGGGCTGCCGTCGGGCTGGTGGACGTCGCAGATCAGGCGCGCCACGTGGCCGTGGCGGGCCTCGGTCCAGGGCAGCACCCGAAAGGTCTCGAAGTCGGGGACCAGGACCATGTCGCTCTCCTCGATCCGCACGAAGCCCTCGATCGAGGAGCCGTCGAAGAGCACCTCGCCGGCCAGGGCCTTGTCGAACTGGCTGCGGGGCACCTCCACGTTCTTGTTGATGCCGGTGATGTCCGTGAACTGCAGGCGGAGGAACTCGACCCGGTTCTTCTCGAGGGTGGCGCGGACCTCCTCGGCGCTGGCCGGATAGGTGGCGGGCACCGGGCTCCCGCTCGCGTCGCCCCGGTCGGAGTCCTCGGAGGTGCTCGGCTCGTCCTGGGTGCGGGTCGTCATGGCGTCGGGGTCCTCTCTGGAGCGGGTCGGGCCCGCGGGCTTCGGGAGCGGCATCTCGGGGACGGAGGGCCGATTCACCCTGTCCCCGCCCAGGGTTCTATCGGCTGATGTTCCAGGAATCGTGCATATTCGGCACGGAATCGATGGCACTTCTCCTGAATCGTGCCCCCATTCGCCTCCTGAGGGCAGCCCCGTCGGCGATTGTTGCAGGCTGTGGGGCGCACCGTGCCCGCGCAGGCCGGTGCCGCATCCGCATCGGACCGGGACGCAACCCGAGGGCCACCCGCACGGTCCCCTGGGCGGGCGGGGGGTGGCGGGTGGGTCGAGGCCCTCCCCGGGGCCCCGGGAGACCCCCTCAGCGCCGGCGACCGGCTCTCAGGCCTGCTCCTTGGGGCCGACCATCTCGCCGGGCACCACCGCCGCCTCGAACTCCTCGGCGGTCATCAGGCCCAGCTCGACCACCGTCTCGCACAGGGTGCTGCCGTCGGCGTAGGCCTTCTTGGCCACCTTGGCCGCGTTGTCGTAGCCGATGTGGCGGTTGAGGGCGGTCACCAGCATCAGCGACTTCCTCATCAGGGTGTCCACCCGCTCGGCGTCCAGCTCCAGCCCGTCCACGCACTTCTCCCGCAGGGAGTCGCAGGCGTCGCCGAGGAGCCGCGCCGACTCGAGGACGTTGTGGATGATCACGGGCTTGAAGACGTTGAGCTCGAAGTTGCCCATGGAGCCGGCCACCCCCACCGCGCCGTCGTTGCCCATCACCTGCGCGCAGACCATGGTCATGGCCTCGCACTGGGTGGGGTTCACCTTGCCGGGCATGATCGAGGAGCCGGGCTCGTTGGCCGGGAGCTTGAGCTCGCCGATGCCGCAGCGGGGACCGGAGCCGAGCCAGCGGATGTCGTTGGCGATCTTCATCAGCGCCACCGCCGCGACCCGGAAGGTCCCGTGCAGCCAGACCAGGGCGTCGTGGCCGGCCAGGGCCGAGAACTTGTTGGGCGCCGACACGAAGGGCAGGCCCGTCTCCTGGGCGATGCGGGCCGCCGACAGCTCGGCGTAGCGGGGGTGGGTGTTCAGGCCGGTGCCCACCGCGGTGCCCCCCAGGGCCAGCTCGTAGGCCGCCGCGAGGCCGGCCTCGATGGCCCGGCGCGCGTCGCGCAGCTGGCGGACGTAGCCCGAGAACTCCTGGCCCACCGTGAGGGGGGTGGCGTCCTGCAGGTGGGTGCGCCCGATCTTGACCACCTCCGACCACTCCTCGGACTTGCGCTCCAGGGACTCGCCCAGGGCCTCCAGGGCCGGCAGCAGGCGGATCGTGGTGATCTCCGCGGCGGCGATGTGCATCGCGGTCGGGAAGCAGTCGTTGGAGGACTGCGAGCGGTTGACGTGGTCGTTGGGGTGGATGGGCGTTTTGGAGCCCAGCTCTCCGTCCAGGATCTGGATGGCCCGGTTCGAGATCACCTCGTTGGCGTTCATGTTCGACTGGGTGCCCGAGCCGGTCTGCCACACCACCAGCGGGAAGTGATCGTCCCAGCGGCCGGCGATCACCTCGTCGGCGGCCTGCAGCAGGGCCTTGCGCTCCTCCTCCCCCAACGCGTCGAGCTCGCCCAGCTCGACATTGGCCTCGGCAGCGCACTTCTTGACGATCCCCAGGGCGCGGATCATCTCGCGCGGGAAGCGGTGCCCCCCGATCTTGAAGTTCTGGAAGGAGCGCTGGGTCTGGGCCCCCCACATGGCTTCGGAGGGAACTTCGACCGGGCCCAGGGAGTCGCTTTCGGTGCGGGTGCTCATGGCGGTGCGTGGGGTTTCGGGGGGTTGGGGCGCTACGAAGGGGCGACCAAGGTAGGCCGCGGCCTCGGGGCGCACAAGCACCCAACCCTCCCCCCGGGGGGCCCGATCCGGCGGGGCCCTCGGGCGCGCGGTCCGCCGCCAGAGCGCAGCGAGCATGTGGCGCAGCCGTGCGCAGGAGCGCGCGGCGCGATCACCGGCCTGCCCCGGCCCCCCTGGCTCGTCCATCCCCGGGCGGAGGCGCCGCCTGCGGAGCAGGCGCGCCGACGAGGATTCTCCGGCACGCCCGCTCGGTCTGAGGCGAAGCCTAGCTAGCCCTCGAAGTCCGCCTCGGCCTTCAGCCACCACTGCCGCCAGGCCTTGACCTTCTTGGTCCGCTCGGCCGGGGTGCCGTAGGGATCGAACTTGAAGTCGCGCCCGGTGATGGAGTGCAGGGCCACCATGGCCGCCTCGCGCACCGCCGGCTCGCGGTCCTCCAGGGCGTCGATCAGCGCTCCGACGCCCTCCGCCGCCTGGAGATCGCCCAGGATGCGGGCCGTGGCCATCCGGACGAAGGTGTCCTCGTCCGCGAGCAGCGGCACGATGTGCGGGGCGACCCGAGCGTCCCCCGTCTGGCCCAGCTCGTCGACCGCCATCCAGCGCTCGTCCGGATTGGGGCTGGTGAGCCCCTTGAGCAGGTTCGCCCAGGCCGGCTGGTTTCCCCCGAGCTCCTCCTCCAGCACGCCGCCGCCCGCCTCGGACACCACGGCGATGGGCCGCGCCTCGAGCTCGGCCAGCCGGTCGACCATGGCGTGCAGGTCCCCGGAGAGCTCGGTGATCTTGGCCTGGAGCCCGATCATCTCGGCATCGTGGCGCCGGATCAGGCCCACGTGCTCGCCCATGTTCTCGAGCTCGACCCGGAAGGCCCCCAGCTCGCCCAGCATGTCGGCCCGCTCCTGCCGGGCGGCATCGCCGGCCTTCTCGGCGGCCCTCTCGCGGGCATCCATCCGCTCGATCAGCTCCGAGCGCAGCGCGTCGTAGCCCTTGGAGAGCTCGCTGATCCCCACCGAGGCGTCGTCGGTCGCCAGCTGAATGGCCCACGCCTGCTGGTCCAGATCGTCGTCCACGTCCTTGCCGAGGGCCCCGATGTCCCCGTTGAGCTTCCAGTACACCCCCACGGCGATCACCACCGCCAGGAAACCGACCGCCGCCCCCCCCAGGGATCCCTGCCTGGAGGCCCGGCGCCCGATCGGGGGCGAGGATCCGCCGAAGTCCGCGGGGCTCGCTCCCCCCGTTGCCGCCGCACCCTCGATCCCCACCCCGCGAGTCGCGACCCCCCCCATCAGCCGGTCGCAGGTCGCGCAGACGACGCGGCCCTTGCGGATGAATGCGTTCCCCGTGTCGAGGTCCGTGTGAGGCACCGACTCGTTGCACAGATCGCAGAAGAAGACGGTCGTCGTCATGGGAGCCCTCATCATCGGGTGTGGCGGCCGGCACGGCATCCGGGCGGGCCAGCGAGCGACCCGCGGAGCGCGGTTCTTCGGTGGGTGGGGGCAGCATCCCGAGCCGAGGTCGCACCGGAACGCCGATCGGTGGGCGGGAGCCGCGAGCCTGCCGCTCCGGTTCCCGGACGACCCCAGTGGAAGGAGCCGCCCGCAGAGCGGAGAAAGAGGACTCCCGATGGGTATACTGGGCCACCCCAGAGCGAAAAGCGATCCCCGAATCCCCCGGATCTCGACCCCAGGCGGGAGATCCGCCCACCCGCCCGGCCCCCGGCCGGACTCCGCCTCGGAGCGAACCTCGCACCGCGTCCGTTTTGACCCATCAGTCCATTAGCATCCCCGACGGGCTGCGCCGGAGCCTCGAGAACGAGGGAATGCGCTTCCTGGCGGACATCCTCGAGATCGAGGTCCGCCAGCACCCCGACAACCTGGCGGCCATGGCCGAGCTGGGCCACGTCTACACGCACCAGGGACGCTTCCAGGACGGCCTGGAGGTCGATCGACGGCTGGCGCGCCTGGTGCCCACCGATCCCACCGTGCAGTACAACCTGGCCTGCTCCCTCGCCCTGGTGGGCGGGATCGAGGACGCCCTGCTCACCCTCGAGAAGGCGGTCGAGCTGGGATACGACAACCCCGACTTCATGGAGCGGGACGAGGATCTCACCCGGCTCCGGGAGGAGCCCCGCTTCCGACTGCTGCTGCGCGACCTGCGCCGCGCCGGGCAGGGACCGGCCTGACCGGGGCCTCACCCCCGGCCGACCAGGAGCCCCTCGTCCAGGCGCTCCTGCCACCACCGCTGCCAGCGCTCCACCGCCGCCTGCCGCGCCGCGGCCTCGGCCTGGGGGTCGTAGCCCAGACCCTCGCCGGTGACCTGCGAGAGGGCGTGGCCGCACAGCGCCCGGGTGTAGAGGTCCTCCGAGGAGAGCCCCTCGATCAGGACGGGCACCTCGCTCCAGTCGCCGAGCTGCAGGTAGGTCCGGGCCCGCTCCAGGGCCAGGGTCGGGTGGCCGTCGGCCGGCCAGCGGAGCCGGTGCAGGTGCTCGACCAGCCGGCTGTCCCCGGTGGCCCCCAGGGCCGCCAGGGCGCTGCCCGCCACGTCGGGCCGGGGATCGATGCACAGGCCGAGCAGCACCGGGTAGGCGGGCTCGCCGACCGAGGCGAACCACCGGATCTGCTCGACCCGCTCGGCCCCGTGGGTCCAGGGCAGCTGCGCGACCTGGTCCTCGATCTGGGCCTCCAGGAGGGGAGAGGGCGTGAGCCACGGCCCCTCGGGGGCGTCCCGGGTGTGGAGCGTACCCCCGACCCGGGTGGTCTCGCAGGCGGCGGTCAGGAGGGCGAGGGGGAGCAGGACGGCGGCGATTCGGCGAGTGGTGGTCGTTCTCATGGCTGGCCGGCCCGCGGGGGTGGCTCCTCGGGCCGCGGCAGCTATCGACCTCCCGGGCTCGATCCTTGATCCGCCGGCCGGGCCCGACGCCGGGGGAGCGCTGCGATCGCGAGCATCGCGAGGGCCAGGATCAGGGCGGGCACCCCCAGGGGGTGCGAGGCCCGTCGGTCGGTCCCCGGCCCGCTCCACCCCGGCACGCCGGCCGGGACGGACAGGCGACGCGGCGGCTCGGCGAGCTCCCCCACCCCGGGGACGGCGGCCAGGAACACGCGCCCCGCCCCCTCTCCCGGGCCTCCCGCGAGGACCTCCACCCGGACCAGCCCCGACAGTCCGGCGAGCTCGCCGGGCCAGGGACCCTCGCGGCGGGACCGGGGGTCGAGGCCGACCCGACCCAGGGGGAGTCCGAGCCGGCTCGTGGCCGCGGGCCAGCCGCCCACCAGGGGCCGGATGCGGACCTCCACGACCTCGGACCAGCCCTCGGCCAGCCCCTCGATCGCTAGGCCGGCCCCGGAGATCGAGAGGCGCGCGCCCTCCGCCCGAGCCCCCCTCCCCAGGGTGCGCAGGAGGGGACCGAACACGGCCTCCGATCCCGTCCACAGCGGCGCCCCCCCGGGCCGGGGCGCCGTGGCGAGCGAGGCGACCCGGCCCGCGCCCACCCGCCCCAGGGCCAGGAGCGGCTCCCCGGCCTCGACCGCGAGCACCGCCTCGGCCCCCTCCCGCACGCGGCAGCGCACGGCCCGCCGGATCGGGTCGAGCCGCGCCCCTCGCCAGGCGTCCCGAAGCCCCTCCGCGTCGAACCCGAGGGCCCCTCCGGGGGCGACTCGCGGGATCAGCACCCCCTCGAGAACCCGGTCCCGGTGGACCTCGCGGCGGAAGACGCGCTCGAGCTCGCCCAGGGCGGCGGCCGTGCGGATCGCCTCTCCCGGCGCCGTCAGCCGCTCCAGGAGGCTCGGGTCCTCGTCCGGACCCACCGCGATGGGCACCAGGCGAGCGCCGGCCGCCCGGAGGCGCTCCGCCAGGCGCTCGGGCCCGTCCGGACCGGGGTCGCGGCCGGACTCGTCGCGGCCGTCGCTGAGCAGCAGCACGAGGGCCGGGCGGCCGGCCGCCTCGCGCGCGCCGGCCAGGGCCTCGAGGCTGCCCAGCAGGTCGGTCGGTCCCCCCGGGGCGTGCGCGGCCAGGGCCTCCAGCGCCGCCCCTGCGAGGGGGGCCCCCGGCTCCCGCAGGACGCGCGCCCCGTGGAGGCGATCGGTGAACACCTCGAGCACCACCCGGTCGCCCGCCGGTGACGCCCGGCACAGCTCGCGGGCCGCGCCGCGCAGGCGATCGAAGGGCTCCCCCGCCATGCTCCCCGATCCATCGACGAACAGCAGGACGTCGCGCTCGGGGCCCGGGGAGGGATCCGGCTCCAGGGGCAGGAGCTGGCCCGCCCCCCCCCACCCCGGCCGGGCCAGGTCGTCCCAGCCGGAGGAGTGCAGCCAGCCTCCACCCGCGCGGAGGAAGGCCTCCACGGCCGGAGCCGGCAGCCGATCGGGGTGGAGGTCGAGGGTCACCAGCAGGTCGAGCCCCGGCAGGCGCGCATCCAGCCGCTCGAGGGCGACCGCTCCCGCCTGCAGACCGGCGAGGCCCCCGGGGTCACCGGCCAGACCCAGCCCTAGCAGGGCGCCGACACGGGCCTCCTCCGAGGCCACCACGCCCACCAGCAGGTCCCCACCGCAGCGGCAGGTGGCGCTGGCCCGATCGTTCTCGGGGCTGGGGTCCGGCCGCGCGGACCGCAGGACCACCTCGACCGCCGTGTGGCCCGATGCCGCGGGTCCCAGGTCGAGGGAGACGGCCCACGCCAGCTCGCCCCGCGCGTCGGGCAGGGCGTCGGTCGGACAGGCCGCGGGGGCGCGCAGGGTCCGGATCCCGAGGCGATCCTCGACGCGGGCCTCGACCTCCAGGTCCGGCGGCCGGGCCTGCCGGCCGCCGGACCGCCATCCCAGGCCGATCCTCGCCGCCAGGGGCGCTCCCTCCTCGATCCGGGGGGGCAGCCGGAGGTCGCGGACGACGGCGTCCCCCAGCTCGGGCGGGTCCATGGGGATCGACCGAACGTCCACCGAGCGCGCCAGCCAGCGCGCCAGGCGCGCCCGCGGGTCGGGGCCGGTGAGGGTGCCGTCGCTCCAGAGCGAGAGCCGGCCGGCGGGGCGCTCCGGGTCGAGCACCAGCGGCTCCAGCAGGGCCAGGGCCGCGTCCACGCGGGTGCCCGCGGCGATCTCGGGCGGCGGCCGCGGGAGGGCCTCGTCGGCCTCCAGGACCCGGCGCAGCTCGGCGGCCGGCGCGGGCCCGAAGACCCGCCGCGGCTCCGAGCCGAGGAGCACCGCGACGAGCTCCTCCCCGAGCGCCTCCGCCTCGCTCGCCTCGGCGGCCAGCCGCTCCCGGGCGAGCTCCCGCCACCCGGGTCTCGGCCGCACGGCGCTGGCCGAGGCGTCGAGCAGCACGGCGCGCAGGGCGGCGGGGCCGGGCCCCGAGGCGCGGGTCCCGTGGATCGGCGCCAGCAGCCAGGCGGCCAGCGCCAGGAGCAGCGCGCCGAGGAGCGTGGCGGTCGGCGCGCGCACCGCTCAGGCCCCCCCCCGCTCCCCGGCGCCGCCCGAGGGGCCCCGCGCGCCTGCCGCTCGCCGCCGAAGTGGGGAGGATTCCGCAACCCCGCCGGCCCGGCCGGCGTCCCCCTGCCGGGGTGGGATCCGGCGTGGGCAGGGCGGGACGGACACGATCGGCGGAGGGCTCATGAGAGGCGCGCGAGGTGGCTCGCGTCCGGGGCGGGATCCTTCCGACTTCCAACGCGCTCCCGCGGATTCGGTTCGGACCTCCGGCGGGCGCGCTTCCGGTCGCGGGGCGATTCTAGTAGCTTCTTCGCCCTCGCGGCAGGGGCCTCACCCCTCCCCACCCGCCTCCGCCGCCGAGCGACCCGCCCGCCAGGGCGCCAACCGGAGCTGCCATGTCGACCCCCATCCCCTTCGATCTGCGACCCGATCCCGCGGAAGCGAGCGCCCCGGAAGCCTGGCTGGCGCAGGTGCCGGCGGGCGAGGGGGGTGCCCCGGCCGAGCAGGAGGGCGGCGGCGGCGGCAGCCCCTTCGGCGGCTTCCTGTTCCCGGCCGTCCTGATGTTCGCGATCTTCTACTTCGTGCTCATCCGGCCGGAGAAGCGCAAGCGTCAGAAGCGCGAGGCGATGCTCGGCGCCATGAAGAAGGGCGACAAGGTGATGACCAACGGCGGCATGTACGCGGTGGTGATCAGCGTCCAGGACGACGTGGTCACGCTGCAGGCCGCCGACAACGTGCGCCTGAAGTTCTCCCGGGCGGCGGTGCAGACGATCATCTCGGAGGACGGGGGCGAGCCGCCCAAGTCCTGAGGCGCCTAGGCGCCGCCCCGCGCCGTGCGCGCGGGCTCCTGCTCCTCGCCCTCTTCGCGCAGCCGCACCTGCGGAGGCTCCTCGCGAGGAGCCTCCCGCGGACCTTCGCGCGCCTGGGGCGACCCGACCCGCGGGAGCTGGGCGAGCTCGGCGAGGAGCTGGCCGCGCGCCACCTGCGCCGGCGCGGGTGGCGCCTGCTCGGCCGGCGCGTGCGCACGCCCTGCGGCGAGGTCGACGTCCTGGTCCGGCGGCCCGGGATCCTGGCCTGCGTCGAGGTCAAGACCGCCCGCGTCGCGGAGCTCGAGCGGGCCCTGGAGCGTCCCGCCTTCCGGCCCGGCCGGAGGCTGAACGCTCGCCGCCTGCGCCGGCAGGGGCGCGCGGCCCGCTACCTCGCCGCCCGGCTCCGGACCCCCGACGGGCGCCCGCCCAGGGCCCGGGTCGACCTGGTCGAGGTCTGGGTCGAGGCCGCCAGCGGACGCGTGCGCCTGATCCACCACCCCGGTCTGCGGGCGCTCGACGGGCGCGTCCCGCCGCTAGGCCCTGGTCGCGGGGCGACCCCGGCCTAGAATGCGCGATGCTGGCGCGGCGGTCGCAGGCGGGCCTGGCGAGGGGATATGCGGGTCCGGGATCTGCGAATCCAATCCGGATTCAGCCCGCGCCCCGGCCCACTCGATCCTTATGTTCGGGCCCGGCGCCCCGTCCCGCCACCCGGCCCCCGTCCCGCGACGGTCCCCCGAGATGCTCCGCGTCCTCCGACACTACCTGCCGCTGCGCAAGGCGCTCCTCGTCTTCAGCGAGACGCTGCTCCTGGCGGTGGTCATCGCGGCCGGGATGACCGCCCACCTGATCCGGCCGGAGATCGTGACCCTCAACCGGCTCACGGGCATGGGGATGATGCGGGACGAGGCGGTCCTGCGCTGCCTGATCTCCTCCTTCCTGCTCTCCCTCATCGCCCAGCTCGCGATCGCCTTCAACGAGCTCTACGACTACCGGATCTCGAGCTCGCGCTTCGACCGGGCGGGCCGCTTCGTGGGATCCGCCGGGAGCGCGGTGGCCCTCGGGCTGGGCGCCTTCCTGCTCGCCCGCGCCTGGCACATGGAGGCCGTGCTGGACTTCCCCGGCATGGGAGTCTCACAGGTGGTGCAGACCCTGGTCCTGACCATGGTGGTCGGCTTCGGGGTCCTGTACTTCTGGCGCAACGTCTTCCACTTCGTCCTGCGCCGCTGGCACTACAGCGAGCGGGTACTGATCCTGGGCGCCGGGGATCCGGCCCGGGCCCTGGCGGCGGACATGGCCGAGCGGCCCTACTCGGGCTACGAGGCGGTGGGCCTAGTCCCCGAGGACTCGCTCGTACCCCGGGGCCCCAGGTTGCGGATCGCCGGCCAGGAGGAGGATCCCGAGGGCCGCACCGCCGATCACCCGGGGACGCTAGAGCCCGCGGAGGCCGGGCCGAAGGGAGCGCTCCTGGCCCCCGCGCGGCGGATCGTGGTCGAGCCGGTCCTCGAGCCCCTCACCGCCCGCGAGCGCGCCGAGCGGCCCGAGCCCCAGCCGGAGTCCCTCTTCGAGCTGGTCCAGCGGATGCGGGTCGATCTGGTGGTGGTGGCGCTGGAGAACCGCCGCGGCCGGCTGCCCACCGAGGAGCTCCTGCGCTGCCGCCTGGCCGGGATCAGCGTCCGCGAGCACGAGGAAATCTACGAGCGCCTGACCGGCAAGATCGCGGTGGAGGCCCTGCGGCCCTCCTACCTGATCTTCAACGAGGGCTTCGTGCGCTCGCCCTGGGGGGAGCTCGCCAAGCGCGCGGTCGACTTGGTGCTCTCCCTGGTGGGCATCGCCCTGACCTGGCCCATCATGCTGGCGGTGGCCATCGCGGTGCGCCTGGACACGGCCGGACCGGCCCTCTTCCGCCAGGAGCGGATCGGCCGGGACGGGGAGAGCTTCACCCTGCTCAAGTTCCGCAGCATGCGCGCCGACGCCGAGCAGCGCTCGGGCCCGGTGTGGGCCGCCACGGACGACCCCCGGATCACCCGCGTGGGCCGCTTCATCCGCCGCGCGCGCCTCGACGAGCTGCCGCAGCTCTTCAACATCCTGGCCGGCGACATGGCCCTGGTGGGACCCCGCCCCGAGCGGCCGGTCTTCGTCGAGGAGCTGGTGGCACAGATCCCCTACTTCGGCCAGCGGCACATCGTGAAGCCGGGGCTCACCGGCTGGGCGCAGATCAACTACCGGTACGGGAACACGATCGAGGACGCGCTGCAGAAGCTCCAGTACGACCTCTTCTACATCAAGTACCGGTCGCTGCTCTTCGACCTCTCGATCGTGTTCAACACGATCAAGACGGTCATCCTGCGGAAGGGGACCTGAGCCCGGCTCAGCGCCCCCTCGCCTCGGCGTAGGAGAGCACCGCCTCGAGCTGGCGGGGCCCGTCGATCCCGGCCTCCTCCATGACCTTGGCGCCCGGGCCGCTGCCCAGGAAGCGCCCGCCGCGGAAGGCGTGCAGGCTGCGCTCGCGGCCCTCCGGGGAGGTGACCCAGCGAAAGAGCGTGGGCAGCGTGAAGCCCGTGATCCCCATGGCCTCCGCCGCGCGCTCGGGCGGGAAGATCGCGTCCTGGCGCTCCTTCGGCAGGAGGTCGAAGAGCTCGGCGCTGGCCACGGTGTAGACGTTCATCGCGAGGCCGCGGCGGTCGAGCTCGGGGAGGACGGAGTCCACGAAGGCGTAGGTGACCTCGCTCCCCTGCAGGACGACGGTGCCGGCATAGGAGGAGGCGGCGGGGTCGGCGGTCCGCAGGGCGTACAGGCCCTGGCAGGCGGCGGCCGCCGGCGGGAAGCCCAGGGCCGCGCGATCGGGGACCGTCTCGCCGGGGCGCGTCACGAAGGGAACCAGCACCGCGGGTCGCGCCTGGAGGCCGGCGACCACCAGGGGCCAGAGCTCCTGGGGCTCCCAGGGAGTCAGGGTGATGACCGCCCCCCTGGGGAAGTTCTCCTGCACGATCTGCAGGGGCTGGGGGTCGGCGTGGGTGGGGCCGTCCTCCCCGGTCTTGAGCCCGGCGTGGGCGCAGACGATCAGGAAGGGCTTGCTGGCCTCGCCGGTGAGCTCGGCGCGTCCCTGCTGACCGATGGCGTGCAGGCGCGCGGCCACGTGCTGGAGGGCGGCGATGAAGGCCCCGTAGGAGGAGCCCACCCCGAGGTGCAACCCGAAGGCCGAGACGCCCGACATGAAGGCCCCCATGGCGTCCTCGCAGATCCCCCCGCAGGAGACCAGGCGCGAGCCGGGGTTGTCGAAGGCGTTGTAGAAGCCCTCCGGGAAGCCCTTGTTCAGGTTGCTGGTGCTGGTGGAGCCCAGGAGGTCGGCGGCGCCCCCCAGGATACCGCCGCGGCTCAGGCGGTTCAGGTGGCCCAGGGCGCTGCCCAGGGCGCCGCGCAGGGTGGTCGTGCTGCCGGGCTCGAGGGCGAGCTCGGCGGGGGTCTCCTCGGCCCGGACCCCCTCGCCGTGGATGACCTCGAGGTCGGGCCCGTCCGCGCGCGGCGCGCGCCCCCGGCCGTCGAGCCGCTCGCGGCTGGCGCCGAGGGCCCCGGCCAGGGCGCCGGTCAGCTCGGGGTCGGACTCCACCACGCCGCGGATCACCTGCAGGGCGTCCCAGAATCCGGCCTCGTTCCCCTCGGGCGTGGCCTCCCCCTCGAAGCGCGGGAAGGTGACCCCGAACTCCTTCTCGAACTCGGAGAGGAACCCGTAGAACTCGGGCGAGCAGTACTTGTGCCCCGCGCCGTGGGAGGCGCAGCCCTCGATCCCGTAGCGCCAGCCCTTGACCGTGCGGTAGACGATCGCGGTCGGCTGGGGGCCGCGCTCCTCGAGCGCGAGCTTCTGGGCGGCCAGGACCTGCGTCAGGTCGCTCCCGTCGCGCACGCGGATCACGTTCCAGTCGTTCAGGTAGGCCAGCTCGGCGGGGTCCCACTGCACGTAGTCCCCGGCCCCCTCCTCGCTCCGGCACACGCAGTTCGAGTCGATGGAGGCCTGGTTCCAGTCGAGGTGCAGGATGGCGTTCTGGAGCTGGGCCGTGCCGGCGATGGCCAGGGCCTCGGAGACCCGCCCGGCGGTCATCCCGCCCTCGCCCTCCAGGATGTGCACCCGGGGCGCCTTATCGGGCCCGTAGGCGTCCATGGCCGCCATGGCCAGCCCGATCGAGGCGGGAACCCCCACCCCCGAAGGTCCGGAGGCCACCCGCAGGAAGGGGGTCGCCGGCGTGGGGTGCCCGTCGAGGGGCCGGGCGCGGTGCTGGCGGAAGAGCGGGGTGGCGGTGGTGGGATTGCGGCGGAAGCCCAGCAGGTCCTCCAGGCGCAGCCTCCGATCGTCCGGCGCCAGGAGCTCGGGCCGGCTGACCCGCACCACCTCGTCGCGCAGGGCCCACATGGCGTACAGGCCCATGGCCTTGTGCCCGGCGGCGTAGCTCAGGATGTCGGCGTCCGGCCGCTCCGGCCGGGCGAAGTCGTAGTCCATGCCGGAGAAGAGCAGCGAGGCCACGATCCGGCCCGAGGAGATGCTGCCGCCGGGGTGCCCCGAGCTGGGCACGAAGTTGAACAGGATCCCGCACAGCGTGCGGTAGATCAGGTCGAAGCGGCGCAGCTCTTCGACCCGCGCGGCGTCGATCGGGACTGGGCGGGCGGCGATCTCCTCCTCGATGTCCAGGTGATAGGCCCGGCGAGGGGCCAGGGTGAAGGGGGGGGAGGAGGTGGTCGTGGTGGACATGTTGGGCTTCCCTTCTGGACCCGGCGAGGGTGGACGATCCCGCCGAAGATAGTGAGGCCGATGTGCGCTGGCAACCGGTGCAGGCGATTGCGCCCCCGGCGCGGTCCGGGCGGCTCGCCGGGACGGGACCGGCCGCCCGGTCCGGGGACCGGCGGCCGGTGGAAGCCGCAGCCAGAGGTGCCCGAGCAGTCGTCCGCAGGCGGGTCGCCGCCGGAGCCCTGGACCGCGGTCCGCTTGATGGGCGGCCCGGCGCACAGGGTCCGCCCAGGAAGGCCATGTCGAGGCGATCCAAGCCGCAGAGCAGCAGACCGTTCTTGTCGTTGACGAGCTGGCTGACGCTGATGTCGAAGGGGTCGGGGTCGGTCAGGCTGGGCGTGCCCGTGGAGGCGATGGCCGGGGTGCAGCCCTGGCAGCTCACCTGGGCGGCGCAGGTGACCGCCGGGATCGAGGTCAGGGTGAGGCCCGGCGCCCAGGCGCCGCCGCTGAAGATCTCGGTGGCGACCAGCGGATTCTCGGCGCCCGGGATCCACCGCGGCGCGGGTCCTGGGCCTTCCTCACCGGGCGCCGGCCCCTCCTCCGCGCTGAAATCGGGCTCCGTCCCCACCGCTGCGGTCCGATCCGCCCTAAGATTCGAGGATCGTCCGCTCCTCGACCCCTGCCCACCGAACCGCCCGTCTCACCATGAGATCGATCCCCAGCCCTGCCCGCGCCGGCCTCCTCCTGGCCGCCCTCCTCGCGCTTCCCGCCGCCGCCCAGTCGGCCGATCTGGACGCCTTCATCACCGGGAAGATGCGCGAGGCCCAGGTGCCGGGCCTCTCGGCCTGCATCGTCAAGGTGGACCGGGTCGTCTGGGCCCAGGGCTACGGCTACGCCGACGTGGACGCGCCCCGGCCGGTCACCCCCGACACGCTGTTCATGCTGGCGTCGATCTCCAAGACGGTCACCGGCACGGCCCTGATGCAGCTCTGGGACCACGGGCTCCTCCAGCTCGACCAGGACGTCAACGACCACCTCCCCTTCCCGGTGGTCAACCCGACGCACCCCGGGGTGCCCATCACCTTCCGGGAGGTGCTGAGCCACGTGGGCAGCATCCGGGACAACTGGAACGTGATGGGCGCGCTGTACTCGCCGGGAGACTCTCCCATCCCGCTGGGGACCTTCTGCGAGCAGTACCTGGCCCCCGGCGGCACCTGGTACCACCCCACCAAGAGCTACTACTCCTGGCAGCCGGGTGCCAAGAACGCCTACTCCAACATCGGATTCGCCCTCACCGGGCACCTGGTCGAGCAGCTGGTGCGGATGGACTTCGAGGAGTACTGCCAGCGCCGGATCTTCGCCCCCCTGGGCATGCACGAGACCAGCTGGCGCTTCGCCAAGCTCGACCCTGCGCACGTGGCCATGCCCTACCGCTGGAGCCCGGGCCAGGGCCGCTTCCTCGCCTACGGCCACTACGGCTACCCCGACTACCCCGACGGCACCCTGCGGACCAGCAGCGTCCAGCTCGCGCGCTTCCTCCTGGCCCACATGAACGGCGGGGCCTTCGCCGGTGGGCGGGTCCTGTCCCCGGTCGCGGTGGACGAGATGCACCGGGTGCAGTTCCCCGCCCTGGATCCGCGCCAGGGGCTGGCCTTCTACTACTGGAACGTCGGGGGCCGCCCGCGGCTGGGGCACGGGGGCGGCGACCAGGGGGTCTACACCGAGATGTGGTTCCGGCCCTCGGACCGGGTGGGCGTCGTCCTCTTGGCCAACGGCGACGCCAAGTACGCGCCCATGTTCGCGGTCCTCGACCGCCTCTTCGCCGAAGGGACCGGGCTCTAGTGGGGGATCAGTCCTCCCCGCCCTCGAGCGCGCGCCGCATGCGCTCCTCGGGATCGACCGAGGGGCCACGGGGCTCCACCTCCCCGCCCTCCCCGGGGCGCGCCTCATCCTCCGGCGGCGGCTCGGGCTCGGCGGCCGCCCAGGCGATCGGGCTCTCCCCCTCCCGCGCCGAGGGCTCGTCCTCCTCGGGCTCGGCGAGCTCGCTCGCGAGCTCCCGTTCGAGGACCTCGAGGGGATCCCGCAGCCCGGCCAGGTCCGCCTCCAGCTCGCCGCGGTAGGCGGCCAGCCAGCGCTCGACCGCCCGCGGCAGGATCCGCCGCGCGGCCTCCGCTCCCAGCCCGCGCCCCAGGCGCAGGCCGCCGCTGAGCAGCAGGCTGACCAGGCCATGAAGGGCCAGGAACAGGAGCAGGGTGAGGGCGAGCAGGTGCCCCATCAAGGCCCACCCCCCGTACGATCCCGCCACCAGGTCGCGGATCAGGACGCCCAGGCCGGCCAGGACCAGGGCGGCCGGGACCAGGGCTCCGACCGCGCTCACCGCCCACACCAGGGCTCCGCCGCGGCCTACCCCGCGCGACGCCCGGGCCTCGAAGCCCTCGCGGACCTCGCGGGCCAGCTCCCCCAGGAGCTCGGGCGCGCCCGTCCCGCCGGCGGCCTCGCGCCAGCGCGCCACGGGCAGCCCGGCGTCGTACAGCAGGTCCTGGGCGCCGCGCTCCTGCGCGCGCAGGAGGCCCTCCACCTCGCGGTCGCGCCCGCCCGAGAGGACCCGCTCGAGCGCGTCCACCGTCCCGCGCGGAGGGCGGCCGACCAGGCGATCGACGATGCCGCGCAGCCCGATGCTCAGGAAGTCGGCGAAGGCCAGCCAGGCGCGGAAGGGGCCGTGGAAGCGCTCGTGCTGCCGCAGGGTGGCCAGGGGCGCCAGGTCCTCCTCCACCGCCCGCAGCTCGCTGCCCACGACGTCCGCCAGGAGCAGCCCGCCCTCCCGCGCGCTCTCGGCGATGCGCACCTCAAGCCGCTCCAGGCGTCCGGAGAGCTCCTCGGGCGCCAGCCGCTCGACGGCGACGCGCAGGTTGCGCAGGGTGCGCGAGCGCTGCTCGCGCACGATGCGGGTGGCCTCCCCCTGGCGCAGCTCGCGCTCCAGGTAGGCGCGCAGCTCCCCGGTCTCGTCGACAGACGAGACCGCGTGCATTGGCTCGTCGATGCCCGGCGGGGCCGTCCGCGGGGGCTCGGCCCCGGGCACGTGGGCCCGGGCGCAGGTGCGAAAGACGCGGACCCCCGCCAGCCCGACGCTGGCGAGCTTGGCCCGTAGGTCCTCGGTGATCTGATCGAGCTCCACCGCCGGCAGGCTGTCGGCCTTGTTGAGGACCGCGGCCGCGGCGCTGAAGCAGCGCTCCTCGCGCAGCACCGACCACAGCCGCTCCTCCATGTACTTCTCGGGGCTGAACACGTAGAGCACCAGCCCCGAGGCCCGCAGGAGTCGCCGGGTGCGGGCTCGGTGGTCGCGCACGAAGCTGTCCAGGTCGGGGGTGTCCACCAGGACCTTCCAGCGCAGCTCCTCGCGGCCGTGCTCGACGCGCCGCGACTCGGCCTCCAGGTCGCCGGGCAGCCCGCCATCGGGCACGTCGCGGTGGTGGTACACGCGCACGCTGGTGGTGGTCGGCCGCTCCTCGGAGGTCTCGGCGATGTCCGCGCCGGCGAGGGCGTTGATCAGGGTGCTCTTGCCCACCCCGGTCCCGCCCGCCAGGGCGGTGATCAGCACCGGCGGCAGCTCCTCGCAGAGCTGGGTCCGGGCCCGCTCCAGCGCCCGGACCAGCCCGGCGCGCTCCTCGGCCGAGGGCTCGAGGGCGCGCGGCTCCTCCAGCCGCGACTCCAGGCGATCGAGGGCCTCCCTGACCCGGGTGCGTTCCTTCACTGCCTCTCCTCCTCGGCGATCGTCCGGGTCGCCCGGCCCAGGGTATCCAGATCCGTGCGCGCGCGCTCGAGCTGCGAGGCGTCCAGGGTCCCCGCGAAGAGCGCCCGGGCGGGGACCTGGAAGTGCTCCTCGCAGAGCTCCGAGAGCATGGCGAGCTGGGCCCGCTTGAGCTCGTCCTCCTGGCGCCCGACGTAGACGCCCATCCCCCGCTCGGCCAGCTCGTCCCACAGGGCGTAGGCCAGCGGGCCCCAGATCAGGTCCGCGGGGGCCAGCCCGTAGGAGGCCACCGCCGTCAGGGTCACCGCCGCGTCGGTCGCCAGCCGGGCCCCGCGCAGGCCGTTCAGCAGGGCGGGGCTCTCCTGGATCCGCTCGTACAGGCGGCGGGCAGCCTCCACCACCCGGGCGTCGACCCGCTCGCGGTAGGCCAGGTAGGCCCCCTGGAACTCGTCCACGATGGGGCCCTGGAAGGCGTCGCTCTCGATCTGCTCGGCGATCCGGACCCAGGAGGGGTGGTCCTCGGCCCGCGCCAGGGTCTGGGCCTCCGAGCGCAGGGCCGCCAGCCAGGCCTTGAAGAGCCTCGCCAGGATGCGCCGCTCCGGCGGCTGCAGGGCCTCGTCGCCCTCCGGCGCGCCCGTGATCAGCCGGCCGATCTTCCCGCCCAGCCAGCGCAGCGGCGCCCGCAGGCCGCGGCTGATGCCCCCCAGCACCCCTCCGATGTAGGGCACCCGCAGGAGGCGCGCCAGCTCCTCCAGCGCCTGCCCGAACTCGGGGTGCCGCTTGACCGCCAGGTACTCGGCGCGGTAGGCCTCCATCAGCTCGGTCCGGCCTACCCGATCGACCACCGCCCGCCAGCGCTCGGCCACCCGGGCCTCCTCGCGCAGGGGGGAGAGGGCCCGCTCCAGCCGCGCCTCCAGGAAGCGCATCGAGCCCGCCAGGGCGCGCCGCTTGCGCGCGCGTCCCTCCGCCAGCCGCTGGCCGACCGCCTCGCGCAGCTCGGCCGCCTCCTCGGTCGCCATGAGCGCGGCCAGCCGCGCCTCGGGGTCCGGCCCCTCCACCGCGGGCAGCCGGTGGAAGCGCGCGGCCTCGAGCTCGGCCCCGCCCGCGCGCCCCTTCGCCAGCTTCGCCTCGAGGTCCGCGAAGAGCGCGGTCGAGCCGATTCGGTTGGCGACCACGTGCACCGCCACCCCGGCGCCGGAGACCAGGCGCAGGAGGATCAATCCGCGGTCGTCGGCGTAGGACTCGTCGGTCACGACCAGCAGCACGACCTCGGCCAGGGCCACCGCGTCGAGCACGCCGTCGAGCCACCCCTGGGCCTGCTCGGTCGAGAAGTCGGGCGCGTCCCACAGGACCGCCGAGTCGCAGGCCGCGGGGGCCAGCTCCTCGGACGCCGCGGCGCGGGGATCGATCACGCCCAGGGCCCGGCGCCAGCCCGCCGCGACCATCTCCTCGTCGGACTGGCGCGGCGGGTGCTCCCCGCGGTAGCGCTCGTAGCCCGAGAAGCGCGAGGGGAAGTCCTCGCACCAGGCGTCGCCCAGGGCGGCGGGGCGGAAGGCCTCGGGGTGCTGGCTGTAGCGGGCCGTGGCGCGCATCCCCCCGGCCGCCCGCCCCAGGAGCAGGTTGACGGCGGTGGACTTGCCGGTGTTGGTGCCGCCCAGGACCGCCGCGTGCAGGGGGTCGCGCTCGAGCCAGCCCGATTCGAGCGCGGGCCGCACGCGCATGCGCAGGAGCGCCAGGGCGAAGGCGATCAGGGGCTCGGGGAGGTGGTCCGCGGGGGCCCGGCCCTGGCGGCGCTCCTCCAGCTCCCGGGCGCGCTCGAAGAGACCCTCGAGCCGCTGGCAGGCTTCGCGCGCGCCGTCGAGCTGACTGGCTTCCATCGTTCGATCCCGCTCGCCTCGAGTGGGACGGGGGCTCCTTCCTTGTTCCGGAGGGCTCCCTCTCCGTTTCAATCGCCGGCGGCCGTCCGCCGGTGCTTCTCCACCTGGATGGCCAGGAGGGCCAGGTCGGGCGGCCGCACGCCGTCGATCCGCGAGGCGGCCCCCAGGGTACGGGGTCGGAGCCGCGATAGCTTCTCCCGAGCCTCGTTGGCGATGCCCCGCAGGGCGGCGTAGTCGAGCTCCTCGGGGATCTCGACGTGCTCCTGGCGGCGCAGGCGCTCCACCCGCTCGAGCTCGCGCTCCACGTAGCCGGCGTACTTGACCTCGCACTCCACCGTGATGCGCTCGTCGGGGTCGAGCTCCAGGGCCGCCACCTCGGGGAAGCGGCGCTCCAGCTCGCGCAGGCTCACCTCCGGGCGGCGCAGGATCAGGGCCAGGCTCTTGTGACCGTCCTGGGGGCTGCGGGTCGAGGCGAGCAGCTCGCCGGCCCGCTCGATGCGCTCCTGCTTGCGCTCCAGCCGCGCCAGGACCCCGCCCCCCACCAGGCCGATGGCGGCCGCGCGGGGCGTGAGGCGGCGGTCGGCGTCGTCCTGGCGCAGGAGCAGGCGGAACTCGGCCCGGCTGGTGAACATCCGGTAGGGCTCGGCCGGCTGCGACACGACCAGGTCGTCGATCAGCACGCCGGCGTAGGCCTCGTCGCGGCCCAGGATCAGCGGCTCGCGGTCGGCCACCCAGAGGGCGGCGTTGGCCCCGGCCAGGAGCCCCTGGGCGGCGGCCTCTTCGTAGCCCGAGGTGCCGTTGATCTGGCCCGCGAGGAAGAGCCCCGGCACGCGGTGCAGGGCCAGGGTGTCGGCCAGCTGGGAGGGCAGGGCGAAGTCGTACTCGACCGCGTAGCCCCGCCGCAGGAGGCGCGCCCCCTCCAGGCCGGGGATGGTGCGGACGAAGGCCTCCTGGACCTCTCCCGGCAGCGAGGTGGACACGCCGTTGGCGTAGATCGAGTCGCTCTCCAGGCCCTCCGGCTCCAGGAAGACCTGGTGGCGGTCCCGCTCCGGGAAGCGCACCACCTTGTCCTCGATCGAGGGGCAGTAGCGCGGCCCCACGCCCTGGATCCGGCCGGCGTACATGGGCGAGCGGTGGACGTTGGCGCGGATGATCTCGTGGGTCGCGGGTCGGGTCCAGGTGATGTGGCAGGCCACCTGCTCGAGGGCCGGGAAGCCCTCCCGCGGCGTGGCGAAGGAGAAGGGCTGGGGCTCGTCGTCGCCGCGCTGCTCCTCGAGCTCCGCGAAGCGGATCCCCTCGCGCGAGAGGCGCGGGGGCGTGCCGGTCTTCAGGCGGCCGAGCTCCAGGCCCAGCCGACGCACGTCATCCGCCATGGACTCCGAGCTCGCCTCGCCCGCGCGCCCGCCCGCGGAGCGATCCTCCCCGGTGTGCATGACCGCCCGGAGGAAGGTGCCGGTGGCCAGGACCACGGCCGGGGCGGGGAGCTCCCGGCCGTCCCCGAGCCGCACTCCGCGCACCTCGGGGCCCCGGGGCCCGGCCGCGGCGATCAGCCCCGCGGCCGCACCCTCGACCACCTCCACCCCCGGGGTCGCGAGCACCGCGCGGGTGACCGCCTCGCGGTAGAGGTGCCGGTCGGACTGGCAGCGGGGCGCCTGCACGGCCGCGCCCTTGCGGGTGTTCAGCATCCGGAACTGGATGCCGGTCGCGTCCGCCGCCCGGCCCATCAGGCCGCCGAGAGCGTCCACCTCGCGTACGAGCTGCCCCTTGCCCAGGCCGCCCACGGCCGGGTTGCAGCTCATCTCCCCGATGCGGTCGGCCCTCAGGGTGACCAGGGCCACCCGGGCTCCCAGGCGGGCGGCCGCCAGGCAGGCCTCGATGCCGGCGTGCCCTCCGCCGACCACCACGACGTCGAGCGCCCCGCCGCGCCCGGGGGGCGGGTGCGGGTGGCTGCGGGCGGGGGCCTTCCGGGCGGGATCGGGGGCGCTCACGTCGGGCTCGGGGTGGGCATCGGCCGCCCCCTTCGGGGCGGGCTCGACCGTTCATTCTGACCGAAAGCGCCCCCCCGCTCCACGGTCCCCCGGGGCCAACCCCCTGTCGGATCGAGGCTTCCGTCGTCGCCCCAGATGCCGGGGGAGCGGGCTCAGATCCCGCCGGTCCCCCGGCCGAAACGCGCCTCGTGCTCTCGTGGGTCTACAGGAACCGCCGGCGCCTGATGGTCATCTACGGCGTCGCGGAGGAGCTCTCCCTCCCAGGCCTCCGTTTCGCCCCTCACCCGGACCGACGGGCCCGAGGGGCGGGGGAGGAGGGCGCCTCGTGCGAGGAGCCCATCGAGCCCGGCCGGCTGGTGCGCCGCCGCCGCTGGACGGTGGTGCGCCCCATGCCGCCCCGGGTCTTCCTCTGGGACGAAACCCGGGACTGATCCGCCTATAGAGAGAGGAGGGCGGTCGATGTGGACCGGGGCGCGAGGCCCGGCTACCTTCCGCCTCCAGCCCCGACCGGCTCCACCCCCAGCGAGCGCACCCATGCTGCAGCCCAGCCGAATCGCCACCCTCCTGGCCGCCCTGCTCGTCGCCCTGGCGGCCTCGCCAGCGGCCGCCCTGGGGCAGGACGGGTCGGACCGGGAGTCCCTCGAGGCCTACCTGGAGCGGGCGCGCGCGCACCGGGCCGAGAGGCGCGAGCACCTGCGGGGACGGGTCGAGGGCCACCTGACGGTGCTGCAGGAGCTGGCCGCCAAGCGCAGCACGCGTTCGGCCAGGGTGAGGGAGATCGTCGCCGACATCGTGGCCCTGGGGTCCGAGGCCACCCCGCTGCTGGTCGCGCACATCGAGCCCGGGGTGGCGCCCTCCGACGTCGAGAGCTTCTGCGCCCTGCAAGTGAGCCTGGCCCTGATCCAGATGCCCGACGGCGCCATCGTGGACCAGCTCCTGTCCATGCTGCGGTCGGGCTCACTGGAGGGTCGCCGCAACGCCGCGCGCGTCCTGGGTCACACCTCGCAGCCCGATCGCGTGCGCCCGGTCCTGCGCGAGGTCTTCGAGAAGTCCAAGGCCAGCCTCAAGTCCGCCGCCCTGCGCGCGCTCTTCCACCTCCCGGGCGAGATCGACGACGCGCTCCTGGACCGGGTCCTCTTCGAGGAGGACACCGAGATGGCGGCCATGGCGCTGGAGGCCCTGGCCAGCTCGCTCCACCAGGGGGCGGCCGCCAAGGTGCGGCAGCTCCTGGAGGACCCCCGTCGCGCCTCCAACGTCTCGGCCGGGATCCTGGCCTACTACCGGGCCTGCCCCGACGCCCTCGGCTCGGAGGAGGCTCTGGCCTTGGTGCAGCTCGCGGCCTACCCCAACACCCCCGACTCGCGTCGCATCGAGATCCTGGAGGCCCTCTCGAACTTCGACGTCCACCCCTCCTCCGACCTCCGGGCGGCCATGCAGCCCCTGGTCTCGCACCGCGATCAGGAGATCAACGTGGCCGCCCAGGTCGCGCTGACCATCCTGGGCGATCGCAACGCCCGCAAGGCCCTCCTGCGCGAGTGCGACGACTACGTCGACAAGAACGAGAACTGGGCCAACGCCTACTCGAAGCGGGCGGCGATCTACTACCGGATCCGCGAGTACAGCAGCGCCATCAAGGACTACAAGAAGGCCATCAAGCTCTCCGAGAACGACCCGCTGCCGAGCGAGGACAACCACGTCGGCCTGGCCCGCTGCTTCGCCCGCCAGAACAAGTTCAAGGACGCCAGCCAGACCCTGGACAAGGCGCCCCTGCCCCTCAAGAGGCTGCAGGCCCTGGCCGATGATCCGGCCTTCGCGGAGCTGAGGGAGCACCCGAAGTACGGGAAGGTGTTCCGGCGCGACTAGGGGGAGCTCCCCCCTGCGCGGCACTAGGCCTTGACGTACCCCTCCCGCCCCCCCAGGCGGTCCGCCAGCGCGTTACGCGTGTCGACCACCAGCCGCGCGTTCTCGGCGATCATCTCCCAGTCGAAGGCCGCGTGGTCGGTCGCGACGATCACCGCGTCGAAGGCCGCGAGGGTCCCCTCGTCCAGCTCGATCGAGCGCAGGTGCGAGAGGTCGTGCTCCCGCATCGGCGGCGGATGGGGAACGTGGGGATCGGAGTAGGCCGCCTCGGCCCCCCCCTCCTCCAAGAGCTCGATCAGCGCGATGGCCGGCGACTCGCGCACGTCGTCCACGTCCGCCTTGTACGCCAGCCCGAGGACCAGGATCCGCGCGCCCTCCAGGGCCTTCCCGGCCCGTCCCAGGGCCTCCTCCGTCCGCTCGATCACGTAGCGCGGCATCCGGGTGTTGATCTCGCCCGCCAGCTCGATGAAGCGGGCGGGGCGACCCGCGCGCTTCGCCACCCAGCTCAGGTAGTAGGGATCGATCGGGATGCAGTGCCCCCCCAGCCCCGGGCCGGGGGTGAACTTCATGAAGCCGAAGGGCTTGGTGGCCGCGGCCTCGATCACCTCCCACGGATCGATCCCCATGGCGTCCAGGATCACCTTGAGCTGGTTGACCAGGGCGATGTTCACCGAGCGGAAGACGTTCTCCAGGAGCTTGGCCGCCTCGGCCACCTCGGCCGAGCCGCACAGGTGCACCTCGCCCACGGCCGCGGAGTACAGCCGCTGGACCTCGCGGCCCGAGCGCTCGCAGGTCCCCCCCACGAGCCGGGGGATGGTGCGGCAGGAGAGGTCGCGGCGGCCGGGATCCTCGCGCTCGGGCGAGTAGGCCAGGAGGTAGTCCTCGCCCGCGCGCAGGCCCGACTCGCGCAGGATCGGCTCCACCACCCCGCGGGTGGTCCCGGGCCAGGTCGTCGAGCCCAGCACCACCAGCTGGCCCCGCCGCAGGCGCAGGGCCAGGGCGCGAGCCGAGCCCTCCACGAACCGCAGGTCCGGCTCCTTGTCCCGCCCCAGCGGGGTCGGGACGCAGATCAGCACGGCGTCGGGCTCGTCGAGCCGCGAGAGGTCGGCGGTGGGCTCGAAGCGACCCGAATCGCGCATGCCGGCGGCCATCTCCTGGCCCAGGTGCCGCACGTAGTTCTCGCCGCGCTCCAGGAGCCGGATCTTCTCCGGATCCGTGTCGAGACCCATCACCCGGAAGCCCGCCTCGAGGAAGGCGCTGGCCAGCGGCAGGCCCGCGTAGCCCAGGCCCAGGACCCCGACCAGGGCGGAGCGATCCTCGATCTTCTCCCCCAGCATGGCCGAGATGGTACGGCGCGGACCTCCGCGACGGAAACCGCGCGGGGCTCCGGCGCCCCGCGAAAGGGGGGTCCAAGGTCCGGCTGAGAGGCTCTCTCCCCCAAGTGGCTTCCACCTCGGGAGCTTCCCGGCGCGAGATCCGCGGGCGCGGATGGGACCTCGGACCCCACGGAGAGAAGAGGCGGGCGGGCCCCCACCGAACGCACATTCCCGGGCCGGGGAGGCGGGCGGGGCGCCGGCTCGCGATACTGGGCGGCGGGAGGATGCCATGACCCCGACCGGACTCGTCCACCACCCCGGCTGCCTGGATCACCTCACCGGACCCGGCCACCCCGAGCGGCCGGAGCGGCTGGCGGCCGTCCACCGGCGCCTGGAGTCCTCCGGCCTGGCCGGGGAGCTGGACCTCCTGGAGGCCTCCCCGGCGGCCACCGAGTGGATCGCCGGGGTCCACGGCGCGGATCACGTCCGCTTCGTCCAGGAGCGCGCGGCGGAGGGCTTCGGTCTCCTCGACGCGGGCGACACCGCCATCTCGAGCGGGTCCCACCGGGCGGCCCGGCTCGCGGCCGGCGCCGCCCTGGACGCCGTCGACCGGGTCCTGGCGGGCGAGTGGGCCAACGCCTTCGCCCTGGTCCGCCCCCCCGGCCACCACGCCGAGCGCGTGCGCTCCATGGGCTTCTGCCTCTTCAACACCGTCGCCATCGCCGCCCGCTACCTGCAGCGCCGCCACGGCCTGGGGCGGGTCGCCATCCTCGACTGGGACGTGCATCACGGCAACGGCACCCAGCACCTGTTCGAGTCCGATCCCTCGGTGCTCTTCGCCAGCCTCCACCAGTGGCCCCACTACCCCGGGACGGGCGCCGAGCGGGAGCGCGGGATCGGGGCGGGCGAGGGCGCCACCCTGAACCGGCCCATGGACGCCGGCACCGGCGACGCGGAGTGGCTGGCGGCTCTCGAGCGGGAGGTGCTCCCGGCCCTGGAGTCCTTCGCGCCCCAGGCCCTGCTGGTCTCGGCCGGCTTCGACGCCCACCGCGCCGATCCGCTGTCCGGCACCCGGCTCACCGAGGAGGGCTTCCGGGGGATGAGCGCCCTGGCCCTGGAGGCGGCCGCCCGGACCTGCGGGGGGCGCCTGATCTCGGTGCTGGAGGGCGGCTACGACCTGGAGGCGCTGGCGTCCTCGGTCGAGGCGCACCTGGGAGAGCTCCTGGCCGCTGCGCGGGCGGATCCCCGCTGAGCCCCCCGGGGCCGGGCGGGACGCGCCTTCCCCGGCCCCCTCGCGCCGCGGCCCCCCCCCGCGGCGGCCCCCCCCCGCGGCGGCGCGGGATCTCGACGATTGGCCCGGTTTCCGTTCAGAAGCGCCCGGGCCGCGCCCGATCCACTGCCCCGGAAGCACGGCAGCCGGGCGCAGACGGCGACCGGCATGGGACGAGGGGCATTCGGTCATGACAAGGGAACTCTCGCGGGGGACGGGGACTCCCCCGGCTTCGACGGCCGCCGGAAGCACCGGCGCGCACACGGGGATCGCTCGGATCAGGCGCAGGCTGGGCCGCCCGGCCATCGCCCTCCTGGGGCTGGCCGGGCTGGCGGGCTGCTGGGTCTCCCCCGAGACGGGGGAGGGAGGCAGCGCCGGCGGCGCCGGAGGCTCGGGGGGCGGCCCCCCCGGAGCCGGCAGCGGCGAGACCTTCGGGGTGCTCGAGACCGCTGCCCCGCCCGGGGCGTCGGGCTTCGTGCTGCGCGGCACCATGCCGGTCCCGCCCGGGATCTTCCCGCGCGACGACGGCCAGGTGGCCCTCTCGGTGCTCGATCACGACGGCATGGTGGCGCCCACCCAGATGGAGGTGGTCAGCCGCTACCCCCGCGCCGAGGACGGGGCCGACGTGGTGGAGCTCCTGGCCCACGTGCACCGACCGCCCGGGGCGGCGGTCGGGGATCGGGTGCGGTACCTGGTCGTCGACAACCCCCACGACCGCTTCGAGCTGAAGCCGACCAGCGCCATCAAGGAGCTGATGGACACCCCCGGCAGCCTGCTCCTGGTGGCCCGGGACGTGTTCGGCCACCAGTACGGGCTGGACCTCTACGACTTCCAGAACGCCCAGACCCGGGCCTGGTGGAGGACCTCCCGCAACGGGGAGGTGGCCCGGACCGTGCGCACCCACGGCTCGCTCACGCCGCAGAGCGCCAGCGTGGGCCCGCCCAGCGGCGCCCTGCCCCACCTGATGGGCGTGCACGCCTACCTCACCGCCTGGGCGGGAGAGGACGCCCTCTCGCTCGACCTGCGCATCCACAACGGCCACAGCGGCCTGGACAAGTCCGACCCGGTGGACGACCCCCTGGGCGACCTGTACTTCGAGTCCATCGAGCTGTGGGTGCCCAAGGCCTGGCAGGTGCTGCACCAGGTCAGCGATCCGGCGGTGGGCCAGCCCCACACCGTCTCCTCCTGGACCGCCCTGCCGCTGGTGAAGAAGCGCACCGACGGGAAGATGCACTACATGCCCGAGCAGGCGCAGTTCCACCGCCGGCTGGTGGTCGTCCCCAAGGGCCAGACGGCCGAGGGGCGGCGGGTCGCCGACCAGGAGGGCCTGGCCTTCTGCCAGCCCGGCATCGCCCCGCGCACCGGCAACGACTACTGCTCCTGGTTCAGCCGCCACACGCCGCGGTTCTTCCCGCAGAACCACCGTCTGCCGGACCTCGACCACGTGGGTGCGGACTACATCCGCGACAAGCACGCCAGCGACCTGGCCTACCTGTCGCACCTCATGGAGAGCGGCGAGGTGGGGAACTTCCCCATGATCAACCCGGCCATGGGCTGGGCCCATCCCTGGGGCTCCTCCTACCAGGGCATGACCGGCGGGTCGGAGATCTACATCTTCGACGGCATTCCCACCGCCTGGGCGGCGTCGCGGGACGGCTACCGGCACTACCAGCTGGTCCACAGCATGTACACCGACCGCCAGCCGGACGTGCTGTTCAACAAGGACGGGGAGCCCACGCAGCTGAAGCAGTGGATCATCGACGGTCCCAGCTTCGATTACGTGCACATGCTCTTCTTCCAGGTGCTGATCAAGAACAGCCACGACCCCTTCGGCTTCGACCAGTCTCCCTCCTTCCAGCGGGACTGGGTGGCCTCCAAGGGTCTGAAGCCCGACTACCAGGCCGCCCTGGCCGGTTTCATGCCCATCGACTTCCAGCACTACACGCGGGCCACGCGCTCGGCCAAGGTGCTCGCCTGGCTGGGCAACGACGCCCTGTCGCGGGACGACCTGCTCATGCGCGCCGAGCTCCTGCGGCTCTCCTACCACATGCTGCCCAACGGCCCCGGTGGCGGGGTCATCGTGTCGGGCATGCGGGCCGACTACGACAAGGTGCAGGAGTACCCCGGCATGGGCTTCGCCTTCGGCCGGGGCGAGGCCTGGGGCCTGGACGCGGTCAACTGCGCCTACGCCATGGGCGATCCGGAGTGGCGCGACGGGATCCGGCCCTGGTACGAGGACATCGCGGACCTGGTGTGCCAGGGGCAGGCCTCCTGCAGCGGCTTCATCCAGTCGATCATCTCGGTCAAGATGCTGAACGGGGAGTTCCACGTCCGCCAGTCGATCGAGCAGGCCATCACCGAGAACGCCCTGATGGGAATGCTGGAGACGGTCTTCCGCGGGGCCGACACCGGGCGGACCGCGCAGACCGAGTACGTGCTGGAGCAGACCACCAGCGCGATGATCGGGCCGATGGCCTGGGACTCGGGCATCCGGGGCCCCTGGAACTACCTGGCGGTGGGACCCAAGGACAAGGGCCAGGGGACCTACTGCGGCGGCATCCCGAGCGGCGGGGGGGGCAATGGAGCGGACAAGTTCCAGGTCTGGTCCTCCTTCGCCTACGGCTACGAGCTGACCCAGGATTCCCGCTTCCTGGACCGGGCCGCCGAGGCCCTGGGGGGCGGGGACCTCCACGCCCTGGTGCACGCCTCCTATCTCAACAACCTGGAGAACAAGGCCGCCCTGCTGGCCCTGGTCCAGGATCTGTACTGAGAAGGCAGACCCGCACGTCGCGACCTTCGCGGGGGCAACCGGCGGTCCGCAGGACCCTCGGCGGCCCCCGCTCCCTCGTGGCCGGGATGTGCCGGATCGCACCCTTCCCCCGTGCGCTTGCGCACATCGCGACGCGAATGCGCCTGCGTCCAGAAAGCGCCGACCCGCCCGACCTCTCCACCGGGCGGTCCTAATCGCCAGCGATCGCATGGCTTAGCGCTCGTGGGGCGCCTCTGCCGCGCGCACCCCGGCCGGCCCTCGGAGGCGCTCGGGTACGACGCTTGCTAAGCGCGGCGCCAATCGAGATCCGAAGGCCGCAGGATCCCCACCTGCTCGCCGCTCGACCGTCCGCTGGGAAGGACGCGAAGGAAGAGCCCCCATGCAATCGAGAAAGTGCGAGAGCACCGCAGCTACCGGTGTACTCACGCGGAGAGCGGTAAGCGCTGCACTCCTGCTGCCGCTGATCCCCCTCGTCGCGGCGCTGGCGCCGTCCCCCACCGGGGGCCGCGCCAGCGCCGATCCGGCGGTGGCCGTCCTGGAGCTGGCGGCCCCCGCCACGGGGCAGTTCACCCTTCGCGGCACCTTCCCGGTCCCCCCGGGCACCTACCCCCTCCCCGGCGGAGTGCAGCCCTTCGCGGTCCGCGACTCCATCGGCCGCATCTCCCTGGCGCAGACCGAGGTCGTGACCTGGTTCGCCGATGAGCCGGTCCAGGGCGCCCAGGTGGTCGAGGTGCTGGCCCGGGTGGGACGGCCGCCGGGCGTTCAGGCGGGCGATCGGATCCGCTACGACGTGATTCGCCGAGCCCACGCCCGGCAGCAGCCGACGCTGACCCCCGCGGTGCGGGCCCTGCTCTCCCAGCCCGGCCAGGTGCTGCTCACCACCCGGGACGCCTTCGGGCACCGCTACACGGTCGATCTGCTCGGTGGGGCGGACGGCAAGCGGCTCCTGCGCGGGGGCAGCGAGGCCGCCCAGCTTCGCTGCTACGAGATGATGCGGCCGCAGGGCGCCCCCGTCGGTCCCCCCACCGGGGCCCTGCCCCGCTTCATGGGGGTCCACTCCTACGCGACCTACTGGTCCGAGGAGAACGCGATCAGCCTCGACCTGCGCGTGCACAACGGCACCAGCGGCCACGACCCCGCGGACCCCGTCGACGATCCCCAGGCGGACCTCTACTTCGACGAACTCTCGGTCCTGCTGCCCCAGGGGTGGACCGTCCAGCAGGCCTTCAACGACCCCTTCCTGGGCAAGCCCGAGCCCTTCGGAACCTCGACCGCCTTCCCGCTGGTGCGCGGCCTGGAGGAGGGCAAACTGCACATCCTGCCCTCGCAGGCCCAGTTCCACCGGCGCCTGGTGATCGTCCCCGAGTGCTTCCAGGACCGCGGCCGCATCATCCTGCGGGGGGACGGCCAGGGCTTCGCCCGCCGCGGCGAGAACGCCCTGGGGCAGCCCCTGTGGTCCTGGTGGGAGCCCACCACCGCGGGCTACTTCCCCCAGCGGCAGGCGCTCCCCGACCTCGAGTACCTGGGCCACGAGGACATGCGCGGCCGGCTGAAGGTCGGGCTCGAGCACTACGCCGGCCTCCTGAGGACCGGCGACTCGGAGGGGGTCTATCCGATCCACTCCACGGGCCTGGGCTGGGCCCACCCGTGGGGGACCAAGTACGGCGGCATGACCGGGGGCGCCGAGATCTTCCTCTACGACGGGCTGACCACCGCGGAGGGCGCCTCGCTGGACGGCTACCGGCTGGCCCAGCTCACCCACCGCATGTACACCGACCGCCAGCCGGTGGCCCTCTACGACAAGGACGGCCGGCCCACCCGCCTCGAGGAGTGGGCCACCCAGAGCGCGGGAGTCCGCTACCTCCCCATGAACTTCTTCCTGCGCCTGATGAAGGGACCCGATCCCTTCGGCTTCGACCAGGCGCCCACCTTCCAGGTCGACCACGTCCGCGGCCAGCGCCTGAATCCGGCCTACGAGGACGAGCTCGTGGCCCACAACCCCATCGACCTGCAGCACCTGGTGCGCTACATGCGCTCGGCCAAGGTCCTGGCCTGGCTGGGCAACGACGCCCTGGCCAAGGACGACCTGCTGCTGCACGCCGAGCTGGCGCGCCTCTCCTACTGCGAGCTGCCCAACAACGCGGCGGGCTCGTACATCCCCTCGACCCTGTACCACGACATGCAGTCGGTCGCGCAGGACCCGGGCCGGGGCTTCTCCTTCGGCCGCGGCGAGGCCTGGTGCGTGGACGTCATGAGCACCGCCTACTCCCTGGGCGACGCCGAGTTCCGGAGCCGGTCACGGCCCTGGTTCGACCTGGTGCTGGACATGCTCGAGGTCGGTCAGGTCGACTGCACCGGCGCCATCGAGGCGGTGGTCAACAACAAGCTCCTGGGGGGCCAGTTCCGGGCCCGCCAGGCCTTCGAGCAGGCCATCATCGAGAACACCCTCCTGGGGATGGCCGAGGGGGTCTATCGGGCCGCCGACGACGACCGCTTCGAGCGCCTGCGCGAGGTGCTGCGCCGCTCCCTCTACTCCATGGTCAACCCGCCCGCCTGGAACGACGCCGGCGGTCCCTGGATAGTCCTGGCGGTGGGCCCGCTGGACCTCCAGCAGCCGGCCTTCTGCGGCAGCGTACCCCACAGCGGCGTGGGGGTGGGGCCGGACAAGTACCAGGTCTGGAGCTCCTACGCCTACGGCTGGCACCTGACGCGGGACGACCTCTTCCTGCGCCGGGCCGCCCAGGCCGCCGGCAGCTCGGTGCAGGACCTGCTCACCGCCCTGCAGGCCAAGTACTACTACAACATCGAGAACAAGGCCGCGCTCATCGCCCTGGCGCAGCAGCTCCAGGGCCCCTAGAACTCCCTCCCCCCTCCTGACGCGGGTCGCCCTCTTTTGAGTGGCGGCCCGCGTCTTTCGTTCCCGGAGTCCGTCTCGCCGTCTCCTCGGGGAGGCCTTCGGGCGGATGCCCAGCCACCCACCGACGGGAATGGGCCCCACTACCCGAACTGAATCCCCTGGGCCAGCAGCAGCTCGGTGGAGTAGTTGATGGTGTTGGTCTGCCGCCGCATGTAGGCCTTCCAGGCGTCGGAGCCCGACTCCCGGCCGCCGCCGGTGTCCTTCTCCCCGCCGAAGGCCCCGCCGATCTCGGCCCCCGAGGTCCCGATGTTGACGTTGGCGATGCCGCAGTCCGAGCCGGCCGCCGAGAGGAAGGTCTCGGCGTGGCGCAGGTTCAGGGTGAACATGGAGGAGGAGAGGCCCTGGGGCACGTCGTTGTGGACCTCGATGGCCTCCTCCAGGCTCCCCACCCGGATCAGGTAGAGGATGGGCGCGAAGGTCTCCTCCTGCACGATGGGCCAGGAGTTCTGCGCGCGCACGATGGTCGGGACGACGTAGTTGCCGCCGGCCTCGGCGCCCTCCATGGGGGGCCGCTCGCCGCCCCAGATCACCTCTCCCCCCACGCCGCGTGCCTGCTCCAGGGCCGCCATCATGTCGTCGATGGCGCCCGGGGTGACCAGGGGACCGCACAGGGTACCCTCGCTCGAGGGATTGCCGATGCGCACCTGCGCGTAGGCCGACAGCAGGCGCCGCTCGACCTCCTCGGCGATGGACTCGTGCACCAGCACCCGCCGCGTGGAGGTGCAGCGCTGCCCGGCCGTGCCCACCGCGCCGAACAGGATCGAGGGGATGGCGATGTCCAGGTCGGCGTCCTCCATCAAGATCACCGCGTTGTTGCCCCCCAGCTCCAGGATGGTGTTGCCGAAGCGCTCGGCCACGGTGGAGGCCACGGTGCGGCCCACGCCGCAGGAGCCGGTGAAGGAGATCAGCGGCAGGCGCCGGTCCTCCAGCATGCGCTGCCCCACCTCGCGGCCCGAGCCGACCACCAGGGAGGCCAGGGCCCCGAAGCCCTCCTCCTCCAGGATCGGCCGCACGACGTTGGTCAGGCCGATGCCGCACAGCGGGGTCTGGCTGGACGGCTTCCACAGCACGGCGTCCCCGCAGGCCAGCGCGATCATCGCGTTCCAGGCCCACACCGCCATGGGGAAGTTGAAGGCCGTCACCGTGCCGCAGATCCCCAGGGGGTGCCACTGCTCGCGCATGGCGTGCCCCGGGCGCTCGGAGTGCATGGAGAGGCCGTAGAGCATGCGCGACTGGCCCACGGCGAAGTCGGCGATGTCGATGGCCTCCTGGACCTCGCCCCAGCCCTCCTGGAGGATCTTGCCCATCTCCAGGGTGATCAGCCGTCCCAGGGGGTCCTTCTTCTCGCGGATGGCGTTGCCCATCCGGCGCACGATCTCGCCGCGCTGGGGGGCCGGCACCTTCCGCCAGCGCAAGAACGCCTCCCGGGCGGATTCGGCGCAGCGCTCGTAGTCCTCGGCCGAGGCCTGCCGCACCGAGGCGATGCGCCGCCCCGTCGCCGGGTCGAGGCTGTCCAGGACCTGGCCCGAGGTCTCGATCCACTGGCCGTCGTAGGCCCCCGAGTTCTGGTCGGAGATACCCAGTTCCTTCAGGAATTCCATGGTCGCGTCTCGCTCTTGGGGGGGGTCCGCACCGGGCCGACGCCCGGCGCAAAGGGGCCAGAGCATAGCCTTTGCCGCCCCGGGACTGGAGTCCCGGCCCCGGGGCGCTATGCTTTTTCGCCCCATGAGCGAACGCATCGTCTTCCAGCTCCAGGACCTGCACAAGTTCTACGGACAGGTCGAGGTCCTCAAGGGCATCAGCCTCTCCTTCCTCGAGGGCGCCAAGATCGGCGTCATCGGCGCCAACGGCTCGGGCAAGACCACCCTCTTGCGGATCATCGCGGGGGAGGATCGGGCCTTCGAGGGCGTGGCCAAGGCCGCCGCCGGCACCACCATCGGCTACCTCTCCCAGGAGCCCCCCCTCACCGAGGACCTCGACGTCGGTGGCAACCTCCAGGAGGCGGTCCAGCCCCTGCTGGACCTCGAGCGGGCCTACAACGAGGTCTGCATGGACATGGAGGGCCGGGAGGAGGAGTTCGAGCGCCTCCAGGCGCAGATGGACCACCTGAACGTCTGGGACCTCGACAGCCGCCTGGAGCAGGCGGCCGCGGCCCTGAGCCTGCCGCCGTCGGACTCCGCCGTGGACCGCCTGTCGGGCGGCGAGCGGCGCCGCGTGGCCCTCTGCAAGCTGCTGCTCTCCCAGCCCGACATCCTGCTGCTCGACGAGCCCACCAACCACCTGGACGCCGACACGGTCGAGTGGCTCGAGCTGCACCTCAAGGAGTACCCCGGCCTGGTGATCCTGGTCACCCACGACCGCTACTTCCTGGACAACGTGGTGGGCTGGATGCTGGAGATCGAGCGCGGCCTGGGCATCCCCTACCGGGGCAACTACACCGCCTACCTGGAGGCCAAGCAGAAGAAGCTCGACGTGCGGCGCCACCAGGACAGCAAGCGCGCGAAGCTCATCTCCAGCGAGCTGGAGTGGATCCGCAAGACCCCCAAGGCCCGCGGCACCCGCGCCAAGGCCCGCCTGCAGCGCTACAAGGAGCTGATCCAGCAGCGGGCCGACGAGCAGCTCGAGTCGATCGAGCTGCGCATCCCCCCGGGTCCCCGCCTGGGCGACCGGGTGCTGGAGATCCGCGACCTGAAGAAGGGCTTCGGCGAGCGGGTCCTCTTCCAGGACCTCTCCTTCGAGCTCCCCCCGGGCGGGATCCTGGGGGTGATCGGCGCCAACGGCCTGGGCAAGACCACCCTGATGAGGATCATCCTGGGCCAGGAGGAGGCCGACGCCGGCGGGGTGTCCCTGGGGTCGACCGTGGAGATGGTCTACCTCGACCAGTCCCGCACCATCCTGGACGACACCCGCTCGGTCTACGAGAACATCACCGAGGGCAACGACCAGCTCCCCTTCGCCGGGCGCACGATCGACGGTCGGGCCTTCGTGGCGCGCTTCAACTTCCGCGGCGAGGACCAGCAGAAGCTCCTGGGCGAGTGCTCGGGCGGGATGCGCAACCGGGTGCTGCTGGCCAAGATGCTCAAGCAGCCGGCCAACCTGATCATCCTCGACGAGCCCACCAACGACCTCGACCTCGAGACCCTGCGGGTCCTGGAGGAGGCCATCGGCGAGTACCCCGGCTCGATGATCATCGTCTCCCACGACCGCTACTTCCTGAACCGGGTGGCCACCCACATGCTGGCCTTCGAGGGCGAGGTCCAGGGCCGCCCCGAGGTCAACTTCCACCACGGGGACTTCGAGACCTACCGCGAGTGGCGCGAGAGGGACCGCCAGACCCGCGGAATCCCCGCCGGCTCCCGGGCCGGCAAGTACCGCCGCCTCGTGCGCGAGTAGGAGGGAGGGGGCGCCTCCCCGCGCGGCAAGCTTGCCGCGCCGGCGCCGAGTGGCGCCGTAACGCCACGCTCGGTGCGCGCAGCGCACCGAGCATGTGGCGTGATCATCGGTCGAACCGTCCGACGCCGTAGTTGCGCAGGCCATGCCTCACGGCAGCAGGAATCGCTCGTGGGGGCAGGAACCCCGTGGGCGTCCCGGCAGGCTGTGACGAGGCCGCGCCCGCTCCGCGGGCGCTCGCCGAGTCGACCGCTCACGTCTGCCGTTGCGTCGGTCGCGGCCTCACGGTCACGGCAATCGCCCGCGGGCGCTCGCCGAGTACGCCGCCCGCCGGCCCCCCCCCGGCTCCCCGCCCGGACTCAACGAGGCCGCGACCGCCCGCTCTCCCGCTGCCGCGCGAGCAGCGCCGAGAGCTCGGCCACCACCTCGGGCTCCGCCAGGTAGAGGTTCTCCGCCTCCCCCGGGTCCCGTCCCAGGTGATAGAGCTGCCCGACAGCACCGCCCTCCTCCGGCTCGGCCGTCCGCGGAGCGGTGAACCCTCCCGAGCCCAAACCCTCGATCAGCTTCCAGGGCCCCCGGCGAATGGCAAAGAGACCCCCATGCGAGTGGTGCACGACATCCGACCGGATCGGCTCGGCCAGCTTCTCGCCGGCCAGCAGCGGCCACTGGTCGAAACTGTCCTCCCCCGCGTCCTTCGGCAGGATCGCGCCGGTGACCGCGGCGAGGGTGGCCATCAGATCGGTCAGGCAGAACAGCCCCTCCCGCACCTTCCCCGCCGGGATCCGCCCCGGCCACCGCGCGACGAACGGCACCCGGTGCCCCCCCTCCCAGACGTCGGCCTTCTGCCCGCGCCAGGAGAGGTTGGCGGCGTGGCCCCAGCGCCCGACGTCGCTGACGGGCCAGTGCGCGCCGTTGTCGCTGGTCGCGATCACCAGGGTCTCCTCGGCGATTCCCAGGCGGTCGAGGGCCGCCAGCACCTCCCCCACCGAGTAGTCCACCTGCGCGACGAAGTCGCCGTAGTGGCCCGCCCGGCTGCGGCCGGCGAAGGCCTCGGTGGGCAGCCAGGGGGTGTGGGGGGCGGAGAGCGGCAGGTAGAGGAAAAAGGGCCGCCCGCCGCCCTCGCGGTGGAAGCGCTCGACCAGCTCCACCGCCCGCTGCGTCAGGCGCGGCAGGACCTCGGCGTGCCGGAAGTCGGGGGCCATCGCGCCCCCGCGCCAGAAGCCGCCCCCGCCCTGGCGGCGGTGGGCGCTGTTCTCCACCCGCTCGCTGGCCGGCTGCACCGGCCGGTCGCCCAACACGTACAGGTAGGGCGCCATGTCCAGGGAAGCCGGGATGCCGAAGAAGGCGTCGAAGCCGTGGTCCAGGGGGCCCGGGCGCAGCGGCTGCGCGTAGTCGGTCCTCTTCCCCTCACCCAGCCCCAGGTGCCACTTGCCCACGCAGGCGGTCCGGTAGCCGCGCTCGCGCAGGAGGTCCGGCAGGGTCAGGCGCTCGGGATCGATCAGGTTGGTCGAGTCGCCCACCAGGACGCCGCTCTTCAGCCGCGAGCGCCAGGCGTAGCGCCCGGTGAGCAGGCCGTAGCGCGTGGGCGTGCACACCGCCGAGGGGGAGTGCGCGTCGGTCAGCCGCATCCCCTCCCGCGCCAGGCGATCGAGCTGCGGGGTGGAGATGGCCGAGTCCGGGTTGGCGCAGGAGAGGTCGCCGCTCCCCAGGTCGTCGGCCAGGATCACGACGATGTTGGGGAGCCGCTCGCCCGTGACCGGGGCCTCCTGCCCTCCAGCCGGGGCCGCGACGAGGATCGCCGCCAGGCAGGCGGTGGCCGCCGCGCGCCTCACCCGATCCCCCACCCGGCCAGCAGCTCGTCGACCAGGGCGGGCATCGCCTCGGCGGCGCGGCCCTGCACGAAGCGGTCGCCCGGGTGGACGTTCTCCGGCTGGTCCAGGCTCTGCACGATGGTCTCCGCCCCCATCTGGCGCGCGAGGTGCAGGTAGCCCGCCGCCGGGTACACCAGGCCGCTGGTGCCGATCGCCAGGAAGTGGGTGCAGGCGAGCACGGCCTGCTCGATCTCCTCGAGGTGGTAGGGCATCTCGCCGAACCAGACGATGTCGGGACGCAGGCAGGGGTGGCCGCAGGCGGGGCAGGGCAGGAAGGTCTCGGGATCGAGGCTCTCGCGGTCGCGCCGGCGCTCGCCGCAGGCCTCGCAGCGCAGGACCGAGAGCTCGCCGTGCATGGGCAGCACCTGAGAGCCCGCGCGCTGGTGCAGGTCGTCCACGTTCTGGGTGACCAGGGTGAAGGAGCAGCCGGCGCCGTCGAGGGCCTCCGCGAGCTGGACCAGGGAGCGGTGGGCGGCGTTGGGCTCCACCCCGTCCAGGCTGGCGCGCCGCATCTGGTAGAAGCGCCACACCATCCTGGGGTCGCGGTCCCAGGCCTCGGGGGTCGCTACCTCCTCGACGCGGTGTCCCTCCCACAGGCCCCCGGCCCCCCGGAAGGTCGCCACCCCCGAGTCGGCCGAGATGCCCGCGCCCGTCAGGACGACCACGGCGAGCCTTCCTTCGCCTTCCGCTCGTGTCATGGGCCCGATCCTAACACCGGCGCGGCCCACGCCGCATCGCTTCCGCCGGCCCAGGGGCTACCATGCCCGCTCCCCTGGAGCGCCCCGTGATCCCCCGACCCCTAGAGAATCCCGCCCCGGCTCCTGTCACGGCTCCCGGCGGGGATCCCCCCTGGCCCGCGCTCCGGCGAGAGGGCCGCGCCAGCCGGCTGGGCTTCCCCGACCTGCGCGCCGATCCCGGTCGCGCGGCGTCTCCCGCTCCCCTCGCCCCGGGCGACGCCGGGGCCTTCCTGGCGGCCCGCGAGCGCGGGCTCCCCTTCCGTCCCGCCCTGGAGGAGCTCCTGCGCGCCCTCCCCGAGGACCGGCTCGACCGGCTCATCCAGATCCGCAAGGAGGGCCGCGGCGCCTGGTTCGCGGTGCTCGCCGGCAACGGCGGCCAGGCGCTGGTCCTGCGCAACTCGCTCTCGGGCTCGGTGGTTCCCCTGGCCTCGGTCGGATTCCGGATCACCCTCCTCGATCCCTCGCCCGAGCGGCTCAGCCTCGCCTGGGCCTCGGCCGAGGAGGGCTTCCCCGGCCGGACCCGCGGTCTGATAGGGGGCGACAGCCCCGAGCTGCCCTTCGAGGACGGCGCCTTCGACCTGGTGGTGCTCGAGGAGGGCCTGCCGATCGAGGGCGACTCGGGGAGGGGCGGTCCTCCGCTCGCCGAGCTCCGACGGGTGTGCGGGGGCGAGCTCTTTGCCGCGGTCGACAACCGCCTGGCCTACAAGCGCTCCAGCGGCCGCTATCGCGACTTTCGCGTTCCCTCCCCCCTGGCCTGGATGCGAGCGGTCGCGCGGCCGCCGCGCGCTGAGCGGACACTGCTCGGCTATCGGCGGGCCCTTCGCGGCGACGGCTTCGCGCCCGCCCGCGCCTTCGCCCTCTACCCCGACCGCCGCGACTTCGCCCAGATCGTCTCCCTGGAGGGCGGAGCCCCCGGCCACGCCCTGGGTCCGGCCGAGCGGCGCAACTGGCTCAAGATGGTCGGCCGGGCCCTGGGGTTCTTCCCGGTGCTGGCTCCCTCCTTCGGCCTGGTCTCGGCCCGCGAGGCGCTCGCCGGCCGGCCGATGTGGATCGAGCGCATCCTGGCGGGCCTGGCCGAGCGCCTGGGCCAGCCCGTCCCGCGCCTGGAGCACGTCATGGGCACCCGCGGCAACGCCTGCGTGGTGCACGCGCGCGCCGAGGAGCCGGGCGACGGCTGGACCCTGCACGTGCCCATGTGCGCCCGGCGCGCGAAGGGGCTCGCGCGGCACTTCGGCTTCCTCGAGCTCCTGCGCGATCGCCACCCGGAGGTGCCCGCGCCCGAGCCCCTGTTCCAGGGCGAGGTCGAGGGCGTGCAGATCACCTGCGAACGCCGCCTTCCGGGCTGCGCAGCCCACCACCTCGCGGGCGACGCGATCCTCGCCGACCGCGTCCTGGAGCAGGCCGCCGCCCACCTGGCCAGCCTGGTCGAGCGGCCCGCGGCCCCCTTCGGCCAGGCCGAGCTCGACGAGTACCTCGAGCCCCGCTTCGAGCTCCTGCTCGGCGCCGTTCGCGAGCCGGCCTCCCGCGCCGCCCTGGAGGGCATGCGCCTGCGCGCGCGCGAGGAGCTCCCCGGCCTGGCGATCCCGCTCGGCCTGAGCCACGGCGACCTGCGCGCCAAGCACGTGCAGGTCGACGGGCGCGGCCGCGTCCTGGGCTACCTGGACTGGAACGCGGCCGCGCGCGAGGACCTCTCCTACTGGGACCTCCTGCGCCTCCTGGTGCACAACCGCAAGCAGTCCGCCCGCCAGGACGAGGGGGGGATCTGGCGGCGGCTCGCGCAGCGCGAGGGCCTGCGGGCCGGCGAGCTCGGCGCCCTGGAGCTCTACCGGCGCCGGACCGGCCTGGACCAGCGGGCCGCCCGGATCCTGGAGCACCTCTACCCGGTGTTCGTCGGCAGCGTGGCCGAGCGGGCTTGGGCCTACAGCCCCCCGGGCTGGTTCGGGCGGCAGTTCGGGCTTTGACTCCTCAGGAGGCGGACCTGAAGATCCCCCCATGTCCAGCGACCCCTCCTCCCACCGCCGCGTGTCAGAGCTCGCCTGCACCTGCCGCATCCTGGTGCCCGCCGAGCTGGACGGCGAGCGCCTCGACCGCGCCCTGGAGATCCTGGTGGAGGGGACCTCCCGCGCGCGCCTGCAGAAGATGGTGCGCCGCGGCTGCGTGCGGATCTCCGGGCGCGTGCGGGTGCGCTCGAACCTGCCCATCCGCCGGGGCGAGGTCCTGGAGCTGGCGCTGGACGAGCCCGCCCGGGGGGACGCCGACCCGGCCGAGGAGCTGCGGGTGGTCTACGAGGACGCCGACCTGGCGGTGATCGACAAGCCCGCCGGGCTGATCTCCCACCCCAACGAGCGCTTTCCCGCGGGCACCGTGGCCGACCTGGCCGAGCAGCGATACGGCCCCCTGCCCACGGCCCTGGGCGAGCATCGGCCGGGCATCGTGCACCGTCTGGACCGCGAGACCAGCGGCCTGATGATCCTGGCGCGCACGCGCGAGGCCATGCTCGAGCTGCAGCGGCAGTTCATGGGCCGCCGGATCCAGAAGACCTACCTCAGCCTGGTGCACGGCGAGCCCCGGGCCGAGCGCTTCGAGGTCGACGAGTCCATCGGCCCCGACGGCGGCCACCCCGACCGCCAGCGCCTCTCCCCTCCCGGCCTGGGGCTGCGGGCCGTGACCAAGGTGGAGGTGCTCGAGGCCTTCGACGGCTTCGCCTACCTCGCCTGCCGTCCCAAGACCGGCCGGCGCCACCAGCTCCGGGTGCACCTCGCCTCGCGGGGGCTTCCCATGGTGACCGACCGCCTCTACCAGCCCGCCTGGGTGCGGATCCCCGACGGCGCGCCCATGCCCATCCGCCAGGCCCTCCACGCCCACGGCCTGGAGCTCGAGCACCCCACCGAGCGCCGGCCGCTCTCCTTCGAGTCACCCCTGCCGGCGGACCTCTCGATGCTGCTCGAGTGGCTCCGCCGGAACAGGAGCTGAGGGCCGGGGGCCGTCAGGGCGTGTAGCTCACCGTGTAGGCGTTGGTCAGGTTGGCCTTCTTCCCGCAGGGGCTCTGCGGAGGCCCGGAGTCCCGCGACCAGATCTGGTAGTGCCAGGTCTGGCCCGCCTCGATGACGGTGCCGTGCTCGGCGTAGGTGGCGATGATGCCCGTGAAGGTCACCGCCCCCAGGTGCCCACTGTTCAGGTGGGTCCGGAAGCGCCGGATGTCGCCGCCGATGCACAGCAGGCCGTCGTAGAAGGAAAGTACACGCTGATCGCTGCCCATGACCAGGAGGGTGACCGAGGTCGTGGGGAGCTGGGTGGCGTGGAAGGCGATGTCGTCCGCCGCCACGCTGGTGGTTCCGCTCCCGGTCAGCAGGGCACCCTGACCGGTGGAGTTGACGCAGCCGGCGTTGGGATCGTCGTTGCCGCACGGGCAGCCGACGCCGAAGCAGTAGGGCGTTCCCGGCTCGCTGCTGCGAACGGCAGTCGCTGCCGCGAGGAGGAACACGAGGGTGAGGACAGCGAGACCGATGCGGATCATGGTGGGATCTCCAGACAGACGGTGTGGACTGCCGCCCTGGGACATGGATTGCCGCCTTGGGACGAGGACGGGCCGCCAATGCAGGGCTCCTGACACATGCGCCCCGATTCATGCAACCATCCGCTCATGGCTCAGCAGGGAAACGGCGTGTCGGGCTCGCTCCCTGGTCGGTGTCGATCGCGGCCCCCGTCAAAGCGTTGCATACCTTATGACGCACCCCCTCATCGTGAATGAACGGCATTCGGCCAATGCCGCCACTCCACGCACCTATGTCAGGAGCCCTGCAATGTGACCCTATCACGGTGCGGCGAGCTGGCAACTCGCACGGGCTGGCCCCATCCCGCTCGTCTCATCCCGGGACACGACGACCCGGCTCACGCCCCTGGGACGCGTCCGACCCCCGGCGGCGCGACTCGGGATCAGCCCGGCGGGGTCGACGCGTCGGAGTGCAGCTCCCTCCCCCGCGCCATCTGGCGCAGGGCCCACTCCGGCCGCCGCACCAGCACAACGAGGTCCTCCAGCGCGGCGTAGGCGCAGGGCACCAGCACCAGGATCAGGCCGGTGGCCATCACCAGCCCGAAGAACAGGCTGATGGCCATCGGCTGCAGGAAGCGCGCCTGGCCCTCCGCGAAGAAGGTCAGGGGGGAGAGCCCCAGCATGGTGGTGATCGAGGTCAGGTGGCTACGCCGGAACGAGCCGTGAGCACGCCCTGCGGCGGTTCGCGTCGTTGGATTCCGCGGCGAAAACTCGGGGCTACTCGTAGTTGTCCGGGTCCGAGAAGCCCATCGCGACCCACAGCTCCTCATCCACGATGTAGTACGTGTCCAGCGTGCCGTTCCGGTCCGTATCACATATCACTGGGAACTCGTAGCCGCGCTTCATGAATCCCTGTGCTTCCTGCCCGGTCCCGAAGACATAGATGTGACCGTGCTCGACGTGCGTATCCGCCCTGAGCCCGAAGAGCGAGTCGCTGCCCAGAGCCGGAACGGACAGCACGCCCGGGGGCGGGGAAGTGGAACAACTCGCGATCAGGCTGGCGAAGCCGTCGCTCATTCGAACCGCGTACAGGTCCCTGCTGTCCCAGAACCTGACCATAAGGGAATCCTCCTGAACTCCGCGAAGGCGCTCCATCTGGACGACGGTGTCCAGGCCCAGGTTCTGGGCGTTGTACACGACGCTCACCGCCGTACGCTCTCCTGCCTGGATGCTGTACCCGGGCTCGCCTTGCCCGCCACCGGGCTCGGGAATGGGAGGTGTCGTTTCGGTGAGAGGCGGGGCGAACTCCCAGTGCTCGATCACCGTCTCGCCCGTTCGACGCTTCCCCGCGACACAGATCGAGTTTGGGTGGAAGACTGCGACATGGGTGGGCCAGTAACTGACGTCGAACGTCTGGACATCGGTGACGAGTATCTCCTCCGCTTCATCGGGGAACCAGCGCCATTGGAGGGACACCTTCTTCCTGTCCGTGTAGATTCGGACGTTTGTCGATGTCGTCTCGGAGGTCTTCATCACCGCGAGCCCCGCCCACCATAGCTCACGAGGCGGGATGGACGAAGACTGGTGAACCCCCGAGGGCACGGCCTTCGCAAGGGCCACGAACGCCAGGAGAACGCACACGCACGAGGTCAGCCAGTACATCGGTTTCGGATTCATGGTCAGTCTCCGGCACATCCACAGGTCGGCTCGAAGTTGGGAGGATTGCATACGAGGGGAGGATGAACGGGGGTGCCGCCCAGCAGGAGGCAGCCCTCGACCGCCAGCTCGAACTGGGTCCTGGCATGCCGATATGCATAGCATGTGACCAGTTGCTCTTCTTCGGTCAGACAGGACAGAAAACAGAGCGTGTTCACCTCCCGTGCCCAGGCGTCTGCGTGCATGCAGGGGCTCGCAGGGTCCTGCCCCTGGAACTCAACATGTTCAGCCATGTGCCTAATGTGAGTCATCTCGTGTACGATGGTCGCGGCGATCTCAGCAGCGGTCCTCCCGTCGATTTCTAGCCCGAGAGTGGAGGGGTCGGAAGCCCCCAGTGCCGGTTTACCAGCCTCGGAGTTGTCGATCTCTACGACATCGATAGCACCCACGGCCATGCCGGCTTCCAGTGTGTTGGCCACCTGCTGCTCGTCGGCTCCGCCTTGCTTCAGGAGGTCCATGGCTTCTTCGAACTTCCCCTGCTTGTTCGGGTCCGACTCCATTGGCTTGACCTTGAGGCCGCCCAGGGACCCGTTACCTTCCCCTGGACCAGGCCATCCGTACGTGCCTCCTCCGGGAGGAGGCCAATCCAAGCCCATTGCTGGTACCGCCATCGCCGGTACAGCGAACCAGAACAGGGCGGGCAGTACGACGGCGAGCGCCCTGCGCGCGAGCGTGTTCGATGTCATGGTTGACCTCGGTTGGGAAGCTGGGGAGGACGACCAGCCGCTCGAGACGGCTCCACCGGAAGCTGGTGACCGCGAGGAACCGTACCGGGGTGGGGGGGGGGGGGGGGGGAGGGGCCGGGGGGGCCACCCCGCCGGATGGCAGTGGAAAGTGGAATCCAAGCGGCGAGATACCTGACTCCGCAACCATTACTCCGGGATGAGCGCTACGTGGATAGAACGAGGAGGGGAAGTGGGTGGAATGCACGGTTGGGGCGTCCAGGGCCTCCTGAATGTTCATCCCGAATTCCACGTAGTTCAGGAAGAATTGCAGCGTCCACTGGTCCTGGCAGTCGCCGCCGGGCGTGCCAAAAGCGAGGTACGGCTCGCTGTCTCTGGTAACCAGTGACGGGGTCAGAGTAGCGCGTGGAGATCGGAAGAGCCACGTCTGAACTCCAGTCACACTTGAATGTCGTATGCCGTCTTCTGCTTGAAAAAAAAAAGGGGGGGGGGGGGGGGGGGGGGG
>CAZTTG010000049.1:0-32466 GCA_964615935.1 uncultured Planctomycetaceae bacterium
GCCGAGGAGAACGCGAGGCCGATCCAGACCCATATCGACGCCTACATCCACCACCTGGAGCACGCCAAGCGGAGCCCGCGAACCATCGGTGACGCGCGCTCGCACCTCGACTGGATCGTCGAAGCCATTCGGGCGGCCCGGCTGTCGGACCTAACCCTCGACAGCGTGGAGCGTGCCCTGAGCCTGCTGCAGTCGAAGGGGCTGTCGGCCCGGACGGTCAACCACAGGGGCGGGTCGGTCTCGGCCTTCCTGAACTGGTGCGTGAAGTCGGTCCGGCTTGCCTCGAACCCCCTGCGGTTCCTTCCGAAGCAAGTCGAGTCCATCGATCGGAGGCGGGAGCGGCGCGCCCTCGACCCGGAGGAGGTCGGCAGGCTGCTCGCCGTGGCCGAGCGCCACGGGCGGAAGCTCTGGTACCTGATGGCCCTGTGGGCCGGCCTGCGGCTCTCGGAGCTGAAGCGGATCACCTGGGGCGACATCGACCTGGATCGCGGCGTCCTGGTGGTGCGCAAGGGCAAGGCGCACCGGATCGACGAGGTCCCCCTCCGGCCCGAGCTGGCGGCCGAGCTGGCCCAGGCGCGCCCCCAGGCGGCCCTGCCCACCGCCAGGGTCTTCCCCAGCCCGGTCCCGAACGCGACCCGCCAGGAGGACTTCCGGGAGGCCGAGATCGACCTCGTGAACGAGGACGGCCGGCACGCGGACCTGCACAGCCTGCGGACGACCCTGGGGACGATGCTGGCGCGGGCCGGTGTGGCGCCCCAGGTGGCCCAGCGCATCATGCGGCACAGCGACTACCGGACGACGATCCGGTTCTACACCCGCCTCGGACTGGACGACACAGCCGCCGCCGTCCAGGGCCTGCCCTCGGTGGACGAAAAGGCCGAAACGAGCCCCCACCACAGCTCCCACCAGTCAGGGGACGAGACGGCGCGATCGCGTGCGAGCTGATGCGAGACCCAGCCGGGGGTGCGGAACGCGGTAAGTCCGCCCTGCTGCGGGTACTTGCGACTCCCTGCTGGAACCTGCCGTTGGAGGCGGCACCCGGACTCGAACCGGGGAATCACGGATTTGCAATCCGTCGCCTTAGCCACTTGGCTATGCCGCCCAGCTCCGCGTGGAGTACGGAGGCCAGAGCATACCCCGCGGCCGGCGGGCGTCAAGCGCGACCGGGGGCGGTAGACTCACGCCCGGAGAGGCCCATGGCGCGACCCCCGAACGATCCCCCCCCCAGGCCCCGCGGCGCGACGTGGGTCGCCCGCCATCCGGGCCGAGCCGCCGCGGGTGGTCTCGGGCGAGGAGCGGCGGGGAGAGGGCCGCGGCTCGCCACCGCAGCGCTGCTCGCGGCGCTGGGAGCCTGCTCCGGCCCGGAGGGCGAGGCTCCCTCCCCGCGACACGTCGTCCTCATCTCGCTGGACACGACCCGCGCCGACCACTTCGGCTTCCTCGGCCACCCCTGGGTCCGCACCCCACGGCTCGACGCCCTGGCGGCCGAGTCCGTCGTCTTCACCGACTTCCTCACGGTGGTGCCCACCACCCTGCCCTCCCACTGCTCCCTCTTCACGGGCAAGTACCCCCACTCCCACGGCACGCCGCGCAACGGGTTCATGGTGAACCGCGAGAACGAGATGCTCCCCGAGATCCTGCAGCGCGCGGGCTTCCACACCGCCGGCTTCGCGGCCTCCTTCGCGCTGCACAGCCGCTTCGACTTCGCCCAGGGCTTCGATCACTACGACGAGCGCTTCGACGTGCAGGCGGGCCAGGAGGGGGCCGATCAGAACCAGCGCTCCGCCGCCGACGTCACCGACGCCGCCATCGAGTACCTGGAAGCGCGCGGGGTCCCCGAGCGGTTGTTCCTCTTCGCCCACTACTTCGATCCCCACCACCCCCACGCCGCACCCGCGCCCTTCGACACGGCCTACGATCCCAGGGGCGCCAGCGAGCTGCCGCCGGTCGACGCCCTGAGGGGAGCCTCGACCCTGACGCCGACCGAGAAGGGACAGGTCGCCCGGCGCCAGATGCTGCAGTACGCCTCCGAGGTGTCGTACATGGACCACCACGTCGGGCGGCTGCTGGACGAGCTGCGCCAGCGGGGGATCCTGGAGGAGGCGGTGGTGGTCGTGACCAGCGACCACGGCGAGGACTTCCTGGAGCACATGCCCGGCTTCGAGCACGGGCTCAACGTGTACCAGACCACCATGGGCGCGGTGTGCCTCATCCGCCTCCCCGGCGGCGAGCTCGGCGGGACGCGGATCCAGCAGACGGTCGCCAGCATCGACGTCCTGCCGACCCTGCTCGACCTCCTGGGGCTCGAGCCGCCGCCCGGGACGGAGGGCGAGCGCGTGCCGCTGCGGGGAGGAGCGCACCTCATGGCGTCTCGCACGCGCTTCGGCCAGGCCACCAAGCCCTGGGACCGCGTCGAGACCGACGAGCGCTGGACGAACCTCTTCAAGGCGCGCTTCGTTCGCCGGGGCCGCATGAAGCTCATCCAGACGCCCTACGAGGGGAGCGAGGAGCTCTACGACGTGGTGGCCGATCCCCTCGAGCAGAACGACCTGCTGGCCAACCCCACCCCGGAGGCGCGGGAGGCGGCCGCGCGCCTGCGGGTGGCCCTGGAGGCCTGGAGCGAGTCCGGGAGCCCGCTCCCCTCGCTCTTCGAGCCGGATGCGAGCGAGGAATCCCTCGAGCGGCTGCGAAGCCTGGGGTACTTCGGAGAGGACGACGATGGTTGAGCCGCCGGGCTCGACAGAGGGCGCGGGTGGGGCGTCATCGGCGCCGCCGGCCACGCCGCGCGGGCGATGGTGGTGGCTCTCGGGCGTGGCCGTGCTCGCGCTCGCGATGCGGCTGGGCGCGCTCGCCGAGCTGGACCACCTGCCGGTCCTGACCAGCCCCTTCGGCGACGCGCGGGAGTACCACCAGGCAGCCGTGGCCATCGCCGCCGGCGAGCCGGCCGCGGAGGCTCGCTCCCTGAACGCGCCGCGCTACCCGGATCTGCTGGCGATCTGGATCCGGATCCTGGGGGAGTCTCCCCGGGGGCTGGTGGTGGTGCAGGCGATCGCCGGGGCGCTGACGGTCCTGTTCGCGACCCTGATCGCGCGCAGGGTCGTGGGGCCGCGGGCGGGCCTGGCGGCGGGCGTCATGCTGGCGGTGTATCCGCCCCTGGTCTTCGCCGGCTGCTTCCACCTGGCGACGACCTGGGCGGGGCTGTTCCTCTTCGCCGGGATGTGGCTCCTGAGCTCCTGGTGCCAGCGCATCCCCTGGACCCTCGCCGGAGGGCTGGCCCTCGGCCTGGCCTGCCTCATGCGGATGCAGCTCCTGCCGACGGCCGTGCTCCTCGCGCTGTGGCCCCTCGCGGCCCGGTGCCGGGCGGCGACCGTCTCGGCGTTCATCGGGCTGGCCGCGGTCCTGCTGGCCCTGGCCCCGGGTCTGCCCACGAGCTCGGGCATCAACTTCTACATCGGGAACGGTCCCGGGGCCACGGGCACCTACTGGACGCCCGAGCCGCTGCGGCCGGTGCTGCCCGACGCCTTCGGGCTGACCGGCCTGGAGGAGGCCTGCATCGAGGTGGCCTCGCGCGAGGCCGGACGGCCGCTCGACGCGGGCGAGGCCTCGCGGTACTGGTGGGGCCAGGGACTGGCCCACATGGGGAGTCATCCCCTCGAGGCCGCCGGCAAGCTCGGCTGGAAGGGGCTCCTGACCCTGGGTGCCCAGGAGATCTCCAACCACTTCAACTTCGAGGTGATCCGGCAGGAGAGCGCGCTGCTCGGCGCGGGGCTGGACCTCGGCACACCGGTCGAATTCGGGCTGCCCGCGGACTTCGCCCTGCTCGTGGGCCTGGCCCTGGCCGCCCTGGTGCTGCGCCCGCCGCGGCGGGCCAGCGAGCTCCTGTGGTGGGGGCTGCCGGTCCTGCTCCTGTCCCCCAGCGTGGTCTTCTTCACGGCCGACCGATTCCGCCTCCTCGCGGTCGTCCCCCTGGTCATCCTGGGGTGCGGGTCCTTCGCCGCCTGGGCCGGGGCGGCCCGCTCCCTGAGGCTCTGGGCGGTCGGATCGGGCGCGGTCGCGGCAGCGCTGTTGCACCTGCCCGCGCTGGACTTCAGCCACGCGCGCAGTCGCAACATCCTGGCCGAGATGTCGATGCAGGAGGGACGCCTCGAGCAGGCCGCGCGCCAGATCGCGCTGGCGAAGGAGGCGGGCGCGACCCCCATGACCCACGACCTGGAAGGCCTGCTGGTGGTGCAGTCGGAGGGAGATCCCGGCCGGGCCGAGGCGGCCTTCCGCGAGGCCATCCGTCTCGATCCCCAGAGGCCGAAGTTCCGGCTCGACCTGGCGCTGCTCCTGATGCGCACGGATCGGCTGGAGGAGTCCCGGCGGCTGCTGGCCAGCCTCGTCGACGAGGCCCCGGACCACGGCCGGGCCTGGTCCATGCACGGCTACGTGCTGCGGCGCCTGGGCCGCTTCCCCGAGGCCATCCGGTCGCTGGAGCGGGCGATCGCCGTCGACCCGGCGGACGCGGTCTCCCGCCAGCAGCTGGAGCGCGCCCGGGCCGGCGAGCGCGACCCCTAGCCGGTGGTGATCGGGTAGAATCCGATCCATCGAACGAGAGCACCCCATGCGCAATTCCGGCCTCCACCCGCGGACCTGGTCCCTCGGCCTGCTCCTGGCCCTGCTCGCCGCCGCCTGCTCGCGGCCTCCGGAGCGGCTCAACGTCCTCCTGGTGGTGGTCGACACCCTGCGCGCGGACAAGCTCGGCTGCTACGGGGGCGAGCGGGGGCTGACGCCCGAGCTGGATCGACTGGCGTCCGAGGGGCTGCTCTTCGAGCAGGCGTCCAGCCACGCGCCCTGGACCCTGCCCTCGATGACCAGTCTGCTCACCTCTCTGTATCCCCAGCAGCACGGCACCGGCGGTCGGCTCCCCACCTTCCGCTCCCTGGACCCCTCGGTGGAGACCCTGCCCGGCCTCTTCCGTCGGGCGGGCTACTCGACCGCGGCCATCGTCAACGTGGCCTTCCTGGGCCGGAAGTTCGGAGCCACCCAGCACTTCGAGCACCTGGACGAGGAGCACTACCAGAACAACCGGGAGGTGCGCGCCGCGGGCAGGACGACGGAGGCCGCCCTCGAGTGGCTGGCGGATCGCGAGGATCCCTTCCTGCTGATGGTCCACTACTTCGACCCGCACGCGGTCTTCGATCCGCCGCAGCCCTTTCGCCGGCGCTTCGCGGGTCAGCTGGATCGGGAGGACGATACCTGGATCTTCGGCACCCGGGCCCACATGAGCGCCATGCGTCGGGGCGAGCTGCGGTTGACCGAGCCCCTGGTCCGGCGCGCGGAGCTCCTGCACGACGGCGAGATCGCCTACACCGACGAGCAGATCGGACGGCTCCTCGAGGGCCTGGCGGATCTGGGGCTCGAGGGGTCGACCCTGGTCGTCTTCACCAGCGACCACGGGGAGGAGTTCCTGGATCACGGCGGCTTCGAGCACGGCCACACGCTGTACTCGGAGCTCACCCACGTGCCGCTCATCCTGCGCCTGCCCGGGGTGATCGAGCCGGGGCGGGTGGCTCGCGGGGTGGGGCACGTGGACGTGGCGCCCACCCTCTGTCGGCTGGCGGACGTGAGGACCGGACGGTACTTCTCCGGCCGGGATCTCCTGGAGTCGGGCGAAGCCGAGGAGGTGCCGCTGCTCGCGCACGGCAACTTCTGGGGTCCGCCGCTGACCAGCCTGCGCACGGCGGAGTACAAGCTGATCCTCAACGGTGGGGCCCCGGACGGCGCCCCCCAGCTCTACCGCTGGCGCGAGGATCCCCAGGAGGCGAACGACCTGGCGGCGACGCACCCCGAGCTCGTTCAGCAGCTCCGCGGGGCCATGGCGGAGCGCCAGATCGCCCTGGGTGAGGTGCTGCTGGAGGGCCAGGCGGTCCAGCTCTCCGAGCAGCAGCGCCGTCAGCTCGAGACCCTGGGGTACCTCGGGGGCGGGGACGACTGAGCGGCGAGGTCGCGCGGCGGATCGGGGTGGCTCCCGGCCAAGAGAGGGCTCCGCATGGATGGGCTCATCACCGCGATCGTCCTCGTCATCGGCGCGCTGATCATCGGCGGCGGCATCCTCCTGGTGAGGAGGATCGCGCGGGCTCGTGCGGCTTCCACTTATCGCAGGCGTACATGGCCAGCCATCAGGTCCCCGCCGGCACCGGGCTCTACGCGCAGTACTGGATCCGCGACTCCGGCCTCCAGCCTCCCGACTGCGTGAGCTCCACGGCCGGGCTGATGTTCGTGGTGATGCCCTAGGGAGGTCGCCTCCTCGCCTCGGTTGATCCAGACCCTCCCAGGGACTAGGGTTGCGCGCAGAAGGGGATGTGGCGGAACCGGCATACGCATCGGACTTAAAATCCGAGGCCCGCAAGGGCATCCGGGTTCGAATCCCGGCATCCCCACCAGGAACGAGACGCCCCCTTCGGGGGCTGGCAGGACGCGCCGCGACGTATCATTCGATCTCGAGCGCCCTCGCGGGGCGAATGCCGAAACTGCGATAGGTGCCGAAGGACCCCTGCTGGTTGTTGTCGCGGCTGGCCGAGCGCGCACGCTCGGCTGGATACGAGACCCCCGCGCCGCGGGCCGCGCGCAATGCCTCCGGATTCCCGGTGCCCGGCACCAGGCGCTCGCCATCTCCCTCCCGGACCGGCCGCTCGTAGCTCCCGAACAGATCCCGGCACCACACGACCACGTTCCCGTTCATGTCGCAGAGCCCCAGGGGATTCGGCGGCTTCCGTCCCACCGGGTAGGGCCAGTCGCCCGAGTTGCCCTCGTACCAGCACACCGCATCCAGGTCGGACACCTGGTCCCCGGACCAGAAGCGGGTCGTCGTGCCCGCCCGACACGCGTACTCCCACTGGGCCTCCGTCGGCAGCACCAGGTTGGCCCACTCGCAGTACGCCGTCGCCTCGCCCCAGGTCACGCTGACCACGGGCTGCTTCGGATCGACGTATCTCTTCTTGCCGCGCTTGGGGTCCTTCCACGACCACAGCCGGGGCTCGCTCACCCCCGGATTGGCCTTCAGGTAGCGCCCGTACTGCTCGTTCGTCACCGGGTGCTTGCTCAGGTAGAAGCCCGACAAGACGACCCGATGCTGGGGACCCTCGTCGTCCTCACGGCCCTCTTCGGTCTCGGGAGAGCCCATCAGGAAGCTCCCCGGCGCCACCAGGACGAAGGTCAGGCCGGTTCGGGGATCCCTGGCCACCTTCGGCAGACCGGCGTAGCCGGCCCCCGCCTCGCGCTCCGCGACCCAGCCGTCGGGGAAGCGCGGGCGCGCCACGCGGTAGCGGAGCCTCTTCGAGAACGGGTTCCCCGCCAGGTCCCGCGCCTCCACCAGCGGATGCCAGGGGCCGGGATGCTCCGGCACGGCGAGGAGACCCGTGGCCCGCCGATCCTGTATCTGGAGGGCCGTGCTGCTCACCGTGACCGACTGGATCGGCTCGTCGAAGAGAAGCTCGATCGCGTAGGATTCACCCGGACGCAGCGCCACCCCCTCCCGCGGATGGACCTCCGAGAGGTACGGACCCGACGAATCGGGGACGACCAGGAGGTACCTCAACGACACGGGGGTGGGGTTTCCCAGGGCGTCCTCGGCGACGCCCTCGAGAACCCATGGGCCCCTCGAGGAGGGTACCGGGACCTGCCCCACCGCCGTCCGGCCGCTGGGCTCCAGCACGCTCTCCTCCACCGAGGCCAGGCGGATCTCCTCGTCGAAGGTCAGGCCGAGCTCCAGCGGCGAACCGGCGAGGACCTCGGCTCCGTCGGGCGGATCCGCCGCCTCGAGGACCGGGCCCCCCGAATCTCGCGTGATCGTGAAAGAGGCTCGATCGAAGTTGCCCGCGCAGTCGGTGGCCACGATCTCGAACTCGCTGCCCCCTTCCTCCGTGAGGGCGACCCCTCCGAGCGACCAGCTTCCATCCTCGTTCCGGGCCAGGGGGGTGGGACCGATCAGGACGGAATCGGGATGATCCTCCGCGACGCGAGCGACGACGTCGAAGCTCGAGTCCCTCGTGCGCTCTCCCGCCCGCGGCGACAGGATCGTCACCTCGGGGTCGGTCGAATCGTGAACGACCACGATCCGCGTGGGCTCCGCGAGCCCGTCGGCGGACAGCTCGAACACCTGAGTGCGATTCCTCCCGAGGCCACGGGAGATCTCGAATCCTCCGTCCTCGTCGAGGGGGTAGTCGACGGGCTCGTCGCCGTCGTGGCTCAGACGCACGATGCCTTGCCGCGGCGTCTCGATGCGGCCCGAGATCAGTAGCTCGTCCACGAGCGTGTAGTACGGCCGCGCGGTCTCCGGCGGGGAGTCCAGGAGGATCCGGGGAGGTGCTGCGGGGACCGCTGCCGCCTCGATTCCCCCCTCCGTCCCGGCATCGATCGCGGGATCCTCTCCGCTTCCCTCCGGATCCCGGTCGCCCTCGCTCATCGGGGCCGTCTCCCCCACCACGCCGGCCCCGCCCGCGGGCTCCCCTTCGGGTCCTTCCGCGTCGGAGACGCGCTCGCCTGGCAGGACGCCCTCCTCCCCGGAGCCGGCCTCGTCCGGGACCGGGGCCCAGCCGTCGATCCACCGCCCGGCGACGAGGCCCGCCGCGGCGAGGAGCAGGACCGAGAGGGCGATCCCCGCTCGTCGCCACGACCTCGGAGGACGGGTCGCGAGACGGGGCCCCGTGCTCTCATCGAGCCCGATGGTCGCGGTCCCTCCTGACGGGTCGGCGCCGAGCCCTGCGGGCGATGCCAGCCGCGCCCTGATCGTCGCCAGCGTGGCCGCCGGCGGAGGGGAGACCAGCGTCCTCACGGGCCGGCCGCGCCCGCTCTCGGGATCCAGGATGGACGCCTCGTCGTCCTCCAGCAGGCTCTGGAGATCGCGCGCCAGCTCACCCGCGTGCTCGTATCGATCGCCGGGATCGCGCGCCGTGCACCGCGCCAGGATCTCCGCGAGCTCCGGCGAGAGGTCGGTCCGCGCGTCGCCCACGTCCGGGAACGCGTCGACGCACACGCGCCGAAAGACCTGCTGCATCGCCCCGCCGGGGATCGCGTTCTCGCCCGCCAGCAGGTAGTAGAGCGTCGCTCCGAGGGCCCAGACGTCCGCCGCCGGGCCGACCGCCGAGCCCTCCTCCCACTGCTCCGGGGACATGTACTGAGGAGTCCCGATCATCCCCTGCGTCAAGGTGGCCGTGCCCTGCGCCTCCAGCGCCTTGGCGATCCCCAGATCCGCGACCTTCACCTCGCCCTCGTGGGAGATCAGCACGTTCTCGGGCTTCACGTCGCGGTGGACGATCTTCTTGCGGTGAGCCGCCGCCAGCCCGCGCGCGGCCCCGAGCACGATCCGCGCGGCCTCGGCCTCCGCCAGGGCTCCCTTGCGCTCGACCCGCTCCCGCGCGCTCTCCCCGGCCACGTGCTCCATCACCAGATAGTGCACGCCGCTCGCCTCGGACACGTCGTAGACGTGCACCAGGTTCTCGTGGTGGACGCCGGCGGCCAGCCGGGCCTCCCGCTGGAAGCGCGCCACGAAGCTCCCGCCCTCGAGGGCCAGGGAGGGCCGCAGGCACTTCACCGCCACGTCGATGTCGAGGTTCAGGTGACGCCCGCGGTAGACCATCCCCATCCCGCCCTCGCCGATGCGCGACCACAGGGCGCAGGGCGGCAGGACCTTGCATCCGCCGACCTCCGGAACTCCGCGCAGGACGGAATCGTCCGCGAGCTCGCCCTCCGGCCGCGTCTCCCCGTGACCCACTCCCCGGTCGGAGCCCACTCAGGACTCCTCCCGCCCCTCCCCGTGGAAGCGATCGTCCGCCACCGGCGCGTCCCCACCCCCCGAGATCTCCTCGAGGTGCGGCTCCATCCACCCGCACCGCTCGCACGTGCGATGGTCGAAGGCCGGAACGCTGGGCTTGATGTCCAGGAGCGGGGTCCCGTCGAGCACGTCCACCCCGCGGATCGAGAGGCGCGGACCGTCCACCCCGAGCAGGCGCACCACCGTCATCCCGATGGGATTCGGGCGCCGCGGGGCGCGGGTGGAGAAGAGGCCCCGCGGTCGATCGTCCAGGTAGGGCGTCACCTCGAGCTCGAAGCCGGGCGAGCGGTGGAAGGCATACAGCAGGACCAGGTGGCTGAAACCCTCCAGATCGGCGAGCCCCCGCTCGTAGGCCGGGAAGAGCCGGACCTCACCCTCCGCGTCGCCGGCGAGCGCCCCCTGGATCGGCGTCCCCTCGGGCTCCTGGAAGGGCGTGTGGATGGTCCCGATGGGGATCAGGGAGCCGATGGCCTGCGGCGCCGGGGAATGCGGCGGGAGCTCGACCAGGCCGTCCTCCGAATAACGCCGCGCCAGGTCCACGTAGATCTCCTTGGCTCGCTTCGCCATCATCTCGTGCCGCTCCCCCACCTTGCCGACGACCCGCACCGGCTGCCCCAGGGCCACCGCCTCGGGGGGCACCTTCTGGCCGTTCCTCACCAGGCCCATCTCGCCGATGATCGCGCCCTCCCCCACCTCGGAGTAGTCGCTGATCACCGCCCGCATCCCGATGACCGCGCCGTCCAGGATGACCGCGTTGTGCACCATCGCCCCGTGCCCCAGCGTCACCCGCTTCCCGATACGGGTCCGATCCCCCGGCCGGGCGTGCACGATCACGCCCTCCTCCACCGCCGTCTCGTCGCCGATCTCGATCGTACCGTAGTCCCCCCTCAGGATGGCGCCGTGGCCGACGTAGCACCGCTCGCCGATGGCCACCTCGCCGACGATCATCGCCGTCGGCGACACGTAGGCGGAGCGCGCGATGCTGGGCCGCTTGCCCTCGAAGGCGTGGATCGGCATGGGGATCCTCAGAGCATCCGGCGGGGAGGGGACCCGGCGACGAAGGCCGGGGGCCCGCAGTGTACCGCCTCCCCAGTCCGGATCCTCGGGGATCGAAGCCCGAGCTCGCTCCCAACCTCAGAGCTTCACGATCCACACGCCCTTGACCCGGACGTGCCCGCAGCCCGGACCGTGCCGGTGGCCCTTGACGAGGTACCAGTGACTCCCGCGGCGATAGTGCCCGCAGTGGGCCGTGTGAACGTGCCCCTTGGCGATCACCACCCGGGTCGCCGGGGGCGGCGCCGGGCCGCCCCGTACGTGGTGGACGGTGTGGGTCCGGCAACCCGCCAGCCCCAGGGTGAGGGCCAGGAGAGCCGCGGCGATCGTCGGCCTGAGAGTGCGCTTCATCATGAGGTCGGGCTCCAGGAGAGGTCCTGCCTTCCGAGCTCCTGAACCCGGGAAGACCCGCCGGGTTTCGGGCCCAGGGAGCCCGTCGGGCCGGAATAACCCGACCTGATTGGGGGGATTTTCCTGGAGAAGTCCGACCTCTCTGATAGGAATTACTAGATCTACTCCCATGCAGGCACCTCTCCAGAGCACCCACCGGAACCCCAGGCCGTGAAGCTCTCCCGCCGAGTCCGGTACGCCCTGCGCCTGATGATCGACATCGCCAGGCACGCCGAGGACGACCGGCCGGTGAACCTCAGCCAGATCGCCCGGTCCAGCCAGATGCCCCACCGCTATCTGGAGCAGCTGGTCATGCCGCTGCGCAAGGCCACCCTGGTGAAGGCCACCATCGGGCGGGGCGGAGGCTACTCCCTGGGCCGGCCGGCCGGGAGCATCAAGATCGGTCAGATCGTCGAGGCCATGACCGGGCCGATCCAGATCGTCGAGTGCATCGGCGATCCCCAGACCTGCGCGCTCATCGACGACTGCCAGTGCCACCTGCTGTACTCGGTCATCAACCAGCGGATCTCGCAGGTCCTCGACGACTACTCCCTGGCCGACCTGCTGGACACCAGCTGGCCCGACCGGGTGCACGAGGAGGGTCTGGTCTGACGGGAGCCGTTTCGAACCCCGCCGCAACGGAGCACAAAATGTCGGAAGAGATACAGGTCGGGAAGAGCAAGGTTCGCGTGATGCGCGACGACATCACCCTGCTCGACATCGACGCCTTCGTCTACTACGCCCAGCCCGATCTCCTCCTGGGGACGGGCTTCGGTGGCGCCATCGCGGTGCGGGGCGGGCCCTCGATCCAGCAGGAGCTGGAGACCCTGGCACCCGCCGAGCCCCTCCAGACGGTGGTCAGCTCCGCCGGGAAGCTGAAGGCCACCTTCATCCTCCACGCGGTGGGGCCGCGCTTCCAGGAGGAGGACGTCGAGGACAAGCTGCGCACCACCGTGGTCAACGTCCTGAAGAAGGCCGATGAGCACGGGATCCAGCGCGTCGCACTCCCGGCCATGGGCCGGGGCTTCTACGCCGTCCCCCTGGATCTCGGCGCCAAGGTCGCCGTGGCCGAGGTCAAGCAGTACCTGGCCGGCGAGACCGGGATCCAGGAGGTGGTCTTCTGCGTGAACGACCACCTGGACGCCGCCGCCTACCAGGCCCAGTTGTAGATCCAGGGAACAGCACGAGGACACGTCATGAGCGACTTTCTGCACTTCTCCGAGCACACCCTTCAAGAGATCGCCCTGGTCTTCATGGCCCTGGTCTACACCACCCGGATCATCTGGTACTTCCGCTTCAAGCGCGGCCGGGACCGCCAGCCACCGACCGGACCCGAGAGCACCGATCCCAACCGGGGAGCGGCCTACTCCCTGGCCGTGATCGCCATGCCCTGGGCCATGGAGAGCACCCGCAGCAAGCCCTTCCTGTACGCCCAGTTCGTGGTCTTCCACCTGGGCGTGGTGGCCGCCATCACCATGTCCTTCCTGATCCCCTACGCCCCCGGCCTGATGGGGACCGCGCTCATGGTCAAGCTGATGCAGGTGGCTATCGGCGCCGCCTTCCTGGTCTCCTGCATGCGCATCGTCCGCCGCGTGTCGAACCCGGTGATGCGCAAGATCAGCTCGCCCGACGACTACTTCTCCCTGATCCTGCTGACCGTCTGGTTCCTTTTCGGCGTCCTGGCGGCGCCCAACAACTACGAGGCCGGCGAGGGCTTCCTGCTGACCTTCTTCCTGCTGACGGCCTTCTTCCTGATGTACGTGCCCTTCAGCAAGATCTCCCACTATCTCTACTACCCCTTCACGCGTCTCTACCTCGGTCAGACCCTCGGGCATCGAGGCGTGTATCCGGCCCGGCGCAGGAGCTGACCCGGCATCTTCCCCAGAACACCCCGAATCGAGACACGGATCGCCCCATGAAGACGCCCGAGAGATCGCGCAAGGCCGAGATGGCCCTGGACCGGATGTCCAAGAAGCTCAACCGACAGATGGTCGGCTCCCTGGTCGGCTGCGTGCACTGCGGCCTGTGCACCGACGCCTGCCACTACGTCCTCGCCAACCCGGATGACCCCACCTTCGCCCCGGCCTACAAGGCCGATCGGATCCGGAGGATCTTCAAGCGCCACTTCGACTGGACCGGCCGCGTCTTCCCCTGGTGGGTCAAGGCCGGCAGCGTGTTCACCGACGACGACCTGGAGGAGCTCAAGGACACGGTCTTCGGCAAGTGTACCAACTGCCGCCGCTGCACCTTGAACTGCCCCATGGGCGTGGACTACGCCACCTTCAACCGCATGGCCCGCGGTGTCCTGGTGTCGGTGGGCGTCATGCCCGAGGGTGTGGCCGTGGTCAGCAAGGACCAGTGGGAGCTGGGCAACCAGATGGGCGTCCTCAAGGAGGACTACATCGAGACCCTGGAGTGGATGTCGGAGGAGCTGGTGGACGAGGTGGGCGATCCCAACGCCGAGATCCCCATCGACAAGCCCGACTGCAACATCGTCTACACCATCAACCCCCGCGAGGTGAAGTACGACCCGCGCACCATCTCCGACGCGGCCAAGATCTTCTGGGCCGCCGGGGAGAGCTACACCATGCCCAGCGAGGGCTGGGACATGACCAACTTCGGCCTGTTCTCGGGCGACGACGAGCTGGGCGGCATGGTGGCCCGCCGGGTGTACGAGAAGGCCATCGAGCTGCGCGGCAAGACGGTCGTGATGTCCGAGTGCGGGCACGGCTACCGCTCCACGCGCTGCGAGGGCCCCAACTGGGCCGGATTCGACATCCCCTTCGAGATGGAGAGCGCGGTGATCACCATGCTCCGCTACGTCAAGGAGGGGCGCATCAAGGTCGACAAGAGCAAGAACAAGATCCCGGTCACCTTCCACGACTCCTGCAACAACGCGCGCAGCTGCGGGCTGTGGGACGAGCCCCGCGAGCTCCTGAACCTGGTGGTCGAGGACTTCCGGGAGATGTACCCCAACCGCGAGGAGAACTACTGCTGCACCGGCGGCGGCGGGGCCATGTCCATGGCCGAGTACACCCCCCGGCGGCTGAAGTCCGGCCAGATCAAGGCCGACCAGCTCAAGGCCACCGGCGCCAAGATCGTGGTGACCTCCTGCCACAACTGCGTGGACGGCCTGGGCGACGTGATCAAGCACTACAAGCTGGGCATGGATGTCTCCCAGCTCGTCAACCTGGTGGCCAACGCCCTGGTGATCGAGGAGCCCGCCGAGGCGGCCCCCGAGGCCCCGCCGGCCGAGGTGCCGGTCGAGGCGCCGGCCGAGGCGCCGGTCGAGGCCCAGGCCGAGGAGCCCGCCGCCCCGAAGGCGGAGGAGTCCGACGGCCTGGAGGGCCACAAGGTCCTGGTCGTGGACGACGAGCCCGACATCTGCACCTTCCTGAGCGCGGTCCTGGAGGACAACGGGGCCACCGTGATCCAGGCCATGAGCGGCGACGAGGGACTGGAGATGGCCCGAGCCGAGCGCCCCGACCTGATCACCCTCGATATCTCGATGCCCGGCAAGGACGGCGGCGAGGTCTTCGAGGCCCTGCGCCGGGATCCCGATCTGGGCTCCACCCCGATCTGCATCATCACCGGCAAGCCCGAGCTACGCCGCCTGATCTACGATCGGGAGGTGCGCAAGCCCGAGGGATACCTGGACAAGCCGGTCTCGGAGGAGGTCCTCCTGACCAACGTCCGCAAGATCCTCGACCTGACACGGGCCTAGGTGGTATCCATTGGGCGATGACCCCGATCACCCCAGCGGAGGGAATATGGATCTCCCCTTCAAGGAGTACTTCGACTCCCTGCCCTGCTACCTGACCGTACAGGACCGCGACCTGCGCATCGTGAGGGCCAATCGCCTCTTCCGGGAGGACTTCGGGGACTGGGAGGGCCGTCACTGCTACCAGGTCTACAAGCACCAGTCCGAGCCCTGCGACGTGTGCCCGGTGCAGCGCAGCTTCCAGGACGGCAAGCGACATAGCAGCGAGGAGCACGTGGCCGCCGGCGACGGGAGAGACCTCTCCCTCATCGTCTACACCACGCCCATCCGCAACGACGACGGCGAGGTCGAGACGGTGATGGAGATGTCCGCCGACATCACCTCCATCAAGCACTTCCAGCGGCGGCTGCGCGAGAGCCGGCAGCGCTACCGCACCCTCTTCGAGGAGGTGCCCTGCTACATCTCCATCCAGGACAAGGACCTGAGGATCATCGAGGCCAACCGCTCCTTCCGCGAGACCTTCGGGGACGACCTGGGCTGCAAGTGCTACGAGATCTACAAGCACCGCACCGAGCAGTGCATCCCCTGCGCGGTGCAGGAGACCTTCATCGACGGCCAGATGCACCACAGCGAGGAGGTGGTGACCTCGCGCTCGGGCAAGCAGATCAACACCCTGGTGTACACCGCGCCCATCCGGGACGAGGCCGGCGAGATCCGCAGCGTGATGGAGATGAGCGCGGACATCACCCCCATTCGCGAGCTGCAGTCCCAGCTCGAGGCCATCGGCCTCTTGATCAGCTCGGTCTCCCACGGGGTCAAGGGGCTGCTGAACGGGCTGGACGGCGGGATGTACCTGCTCAACACGGGCGTGAAGAAGGGCGACGCCGGCCGGCAGAAGAAGGGCCTGGAGATGGTCCAGCGCAACGTGGACCGGATCCGCGCCATGGTCATGAACATCCTCTACTACGCCAAGGAGCGGATCCCCAACTGGGAGACGGTGTCGGCCCCCGAGCTGGCTCAGGAGGTGCTCTCGGTGGTGGAGAGCAAGGCCGCCGAGCTGGGCGTGGTCCTGACCGGCGAGGTGGACCCCGACGCGGGTCCCTTCGACGCCGATCCGCAGGCCATGCGATCCATGCTGGTGAACCTGCTGGAGAACTCCCTGGACGCCTGCCGGGTGGACACCAAGCAGCCCGAGCACGAGGTCCACTTCAGGGTCCAGGGCTTCCCCGATCGGGTCCTGTTCGAGATCGAGGACGACGGCATCGGCATGGACCAGGAGACCCGGGAGAAGGCCTTCAGCCTGTTCTTCAGCTCCAAGGGCGTGAAGGGCACCGGCCTGGGTCTGTTCATCGCCAGCAAGATCGTCCGCTCCCACCAGGGGGACATAAATCTGGAATCCGAGCTGGACAAGGGCACCCGGCTGGGCGTTACCATTCCACGTCGGCATTTGCGAGGCGCACAGGAAAGCGAAGGTGATCCGAGCTCCCAGGTGGTCGGCGAAAGGACATGATCGATGACGGATGTGAAGAAGACCGTTCTGATCGTTGACGACGAACCGGACACGCGAGATTTCCTGACCGCCCTCCTGGAGGACAACGGCTTCGCGACGGTCACCGCTGCGGACGGCGTCCAGGCCCTGACCGCGGTCCAGGCGAGTCGTCCCGATCTGATCTCCCTCGACATCACCATGCCCGAGAAGAGCGGGGTGCGCTTCTACCGGGACATGAAGGAGAGCGACGAGTTCAAGGACATCCCCATCATCATGGTCACGGGGGTGTCGGACGACTTCGAGAAGTTCATCTCCTCCCGCCGGCAGGTCCCCCCTCCCGAGGGCTACGTCTCCAAGCCGATCGACAAGGAGAAGCTGCTGGAGCTGGCCCGGCAGCTCACCTCCTGAGCCCCGCTCCGTGCCTCGAACGGCAGGACTCCTCGAGGAAACCGCCAAGGCGCCAAGAGGCGCCTTGGCGGTTTCCTCGAGGAGATCCGCCGCGATGCCCGTACCCAGAACCCCCACCCCGGGCGTTCGAGGCACGCGTGCGTTGATAACTCCCGATCAAATCCATCGATAGCCCGTCGATCGGCGCGCGCCGCCGGCGCCATCGATCTGCGCCAGAACGAGTGAGCGGACCACGGACCGCCGCTACAATGCTCCCTTCGATTTCCGCGTTGGCGCGGCCGATCGGCGGTTCGACGGCCGGGTCCGCGAGCCACAGAGGTGTTTCATGTCGGTGATCGTTTCGCTCCGGCCCCATGGAGATCGGGCGACCAGCAGGGTCGCCAAGATCTCCGGCGAGAACGTGGGCAGCTGCATGCAATGCGGGACCTGCAGCGCCGTCTGCCCCATGGTCGACTCCATGGAGCTGAGCTCCCGCCAGGTCATGCTGCTCCTGCAGCACGGCCTCGCCGAGCGGGTGGTCGAATCGAAGACGGCCTGGGTGTGCGCGTCCTGCCACACCTGCCAGGTGCGCTGCCCGCGGGGCATCGAGATCCCCCGCGTGATGGAGGCCCTGAGGCAGCTCGTGCTGCGGCAGAACGAGGACCTCCTCGATCCCCGCGGCATTCCCGAGCGGGTGCTGGGCGAGGTGCCGGCGATCGCCATGGTGGCCGCCTTCCGCAAGTTCACCGCCTAGGGAGAGCGCCATGAAGATCAGCTACTACCCCGGCTGCACCCTCAAGAGCAAGGCGCGCAACTTCGAGGACTCGGCCCTGGCCTCCCTGGCCGCCCTGGGGATCGAGGTCGAGGAGCTGGACCGCTGGAACTGCTGCGGCGCGGTCTACTCCCTCACCGGGGACGACCTCCTGCACCAGCTCGGGCCGGTGCGGGTGCTGATCCGGGCCCAGGAGGCCGGCTCCCAGCAGGTCGTGACCCTGTGCTCCCAGTGCTACAACACCCTGGCCCGCGCCAACCGCCTGATGCGCGAGGACCCCGAGAAGAGCCACACCCTCAACGAGTTCATGACCGAGGAGGCCGACTACCGGGGCGAGGTCGAGGTGGTGCACTTCCTGCAGCTCATCCGGGACCGCATCGGCTGGGACGGGCTGCGGGCGGCGGTCAAGACCCCCCTGGAGGGGATCCGGGTGGCGCCCTTCTACGGCTGCACCCTGCTGCGGCCCCAGGAGGTCAGCATCGACGAGCCCGGCCGGCCCAAGATCCTGCTGGACTTCATCGCCGCCCTGGGCGCCACCCCGGTGGACTTCCCCGCCGCCGACGAGTGCTGCGGCGCCTACGAGGTGCTGGCCTTCCCCGAGGCCGCGCGCGGGCGAACCCAGCGGGTGGTGGATTCCGCCCGCCAGAGCCAGGTGGACGCCCTGGTGCTGTCCTGCCCCCTGTGCGAGTACAACATCGGCCGACAGCAGGCCGAGCTCGGATCCCCGGAGCCCGAGCTGCCGGTCTACTACTTCAGTCAGCTGCTGGCCCTCGCGCTCGGCCTCGACGAGAAGAGCTGCCGCCTCGAGCTGAACACCGAAGCCGCCCGCGCGATGCTCCAGGCGCGGAAGCTGGCCACCGCAACCGGAGCATGACGATCGATGATCCGCGGCCTCTCGGCCGCCCGGGAGAAGCCAACTCCACGAGGTATCCAGGATGATCACGGCAGAGACAGCGACCGAAGCCGACCTGATCCCCATCTACATCATGGGGAAGCGCTACCAGGTCCCGGACTCCCTCACCCTCATGAAGGCGATGGAGTACGCGGGCTACCAGTTCATCCGCGGCTGCGGCTGCCGCGGTGGGGTGTGCGGCGCCTGCTCCACGGTCTACCGCAAGGAGGGCGACTACAAGATCTACTCGGGCCTGGCCTGCCAGACGGTGGTCGAGCCCGACATGCACCTCGCGCAGATCCCCTTCTTCCCGACCCTGCGGCAGCCCTATGACTACGCCCAGGCCAAGCCGGACGGGGACATCGTCGCCCAGCTCTACCCGGAGATCTTCCGCTGCGTGGCCTGCAACGCCTGCACCAAGATCTGCCCCATGGACATCGAGGTGATGGACTACATCGCCGAGCTCAAGCGGGGGGATCTGGAGGCCGCCACGGAGACGTCCTTCGACTGCATCCAGTGTGGCCTGTGCGCCAGCCGGTGCATGGGTGAGATCCCGCAGTACCACATCGCCCAGCTCGCGCGCCGCCTCTACGGCGGGAAGCTGGAGCCCCACGCCGACCACCTCGCCCAGATGGTCGAGGACATCGAGGCCGGCAACTTCGGCTCCACCCTGGCCGAGCTGAAGACCATGGACGAGGACCAGCTCAAGGCGCTCTACTCCGATCGCGAGCAGGAGCCGGTCATGGCGGATGAGTCCTGGCGCCCCCAATCCAACACCGGACTTGCATAGAGAGGTCAGCGAGATGCCCTATCCCGAGAAGCTGCAGAAGCTCATTGAGGTCGTCGAGAAGACCCGCCCGGAGCGCGTCGCGCGCAAGAAGGCCGGCGAGGAGGTGCCCTTCCTCAGCCTGGACGAGCGCAAGGTGATGCTCGAGAACCACCCGGACTTCAAGCAGGAGGGCCGCCGGGAGCTCAAGGTGGGCGCCAGCAAGGGCTACGCCATCGCCCACGAGATGGCCGACCTGCTGGAGGCCCGCGGCCGGGTCGATCCCGACGCCGTCGACCTCGAGAACCCCGCGATCGAGACCGACGTGCTGGTCATCGGCGGCGGCGGCGCGGGCAGCTCGGCCGCCCTGCTGGCCCAGGAAGCCGGCGCCCAGGTGCTGCTGATCAACAAGCTGCGCCACGGCGACGCCAACACCATGATGGCCGAGGGCGGCATCCAGGCCTCCACCAAGGGCGAGAAGGACTCCCCCTACTATCACTACCTGGACGTCATGGGCGGGGGCCACTTCACCAACGTCCCCGAGCTGGTGGAGACCCTGGTGACCAAGGCCCCCGACGCCATCCACTGGCTGGAGGGCCTGGGCACCAACTTCTCCAAGTACCCCGACGGCCGCCTGCGCTCCATCCACGGCGGCGGCACCAGCCGCAAGCGCATGCACTTCGCCGCCGACATCACCGGCGCCGAGATCATGCGCACGGTGCGCGACGAGGTGCGCAACCGCGACGGCATCACCGTGATGGAGTTCTCCCCGGCGGTGGAGCTGCTCCTCGACGAGCGAGGTCACTGCGCCGGCGCGGTGCTCTACAACATGGAGACCCAGGAGTACCACGTGGTCCGGGCCAAGGCGGTGGTGATGTCCACCGGCGGCTCCGGCCGGCTCCACATCCAGGGCTTCATGACCACCAACCACTACGGCGCCACCGCCGACGGCATCGTCATGGCCTACCGGGCGGGCGTGCCGGTGTGCTTCCTGCACACGGTCCAGTACCACCCCACCGGGATCGTCTTCCCCGAGCAGGCCGAGGGGATCCTGATCACCGAGAAGTTCCGCGGCTCGGGAGCCAACCTGGTCAACATCGAGGGCAACCAGTTCGTCAACGAGCGCGAGCCGCGCGACGTGGAGGCGGCCTCCATCGTCAAGGCGTGCGTGGTCGACGGCCAGGGCGTGCCCACCCCCACCGGCAATCTCGGGGTGTGGCTCGACTCGCCCATGATCGACCAGCTCTCGGGCGAGGGGACCGTTCGCCGGGAGTTCCCCGGCAAGTTCATCCTCTACAAGCGCTTCGGGATCGACATCTCCAAGCAGCCCATGCTCATCTACCCGACGCTGCACTACCAGAACGGCGGCCTCGAGTTCAGCCCCAACGCCGAGACCCCCCTGCCCGGGCTCTTCGCCGCCGGCGAGGTGGGCGGCGGGATCCACGGGGCCAACCGACTGATGGGCAACTCGCTCCTGGACATCATCGTCTTCGGCCGCATCGCCGGCGCCACGGCCGCCGACTGGGCCCTCAACAAGGCCCAGGACGGAGCCCTCTCGCTGGAGCACGTGCGCAAGTACCACGCCGAGCTCGAGTCGGCCGACGTGAGCGGAGATCGCGTGGCCCCCATGCTGATCCCCGACTACACCGACCCCGCGGTCCGCGAGCGGCAGCTCACCGCGAACTACGTGGGCACCGTGCGCTGAGGCGCTGCCCGGAGCCAGACCAGCGGCCCGCCGTTCCCCCGGGACGGCGGGCCGCGTTCGATCGAGCCCCGCCATGAACCTCCGATCGCTCGCGCGCCTGATCCTGCCCCCCCTCGCCCTGGCCCTGGCGGCCCCGGCCGCGGCGCCGGGGCAGGAGGCCGAGGACCTCCCGGTCCGGATCCCGGACCTCGCGGGGTCGCAGGCCTACGTCCGCAATCCCCTCACCTTCGAGGAGTTGACCCGCATCGTCGGACCCTCGCCCGACGGCCGGGGCCTCCTGCTGGACCTCGGGGACGCCTCGCTCGAGGGGACCATCTACTCCGGCCCCTGGCCCTTCGAGGCCGGCCGCGCGGACTACGACCACGCCTGCTTTCGAGCCGCCGAGCCCCTGCGGGAGGGGCGCGGGACCATCCGCATCGACCGCTTTTTCGACAGCCGCTACAACGCCAACGCGTGGCCCGAGGGCCAGCACCGGGAGGGCCTCCGCCCGACCCTGACCGTGGCCTGGCGCCTCGCCCTGCACCGGATCGACGAGGGCGGCCGCCTGCGCAACCTGGGCTTCTACGACGCCCTGACCAGCTTCCGGCGGCTCGAGAGCGGTGGATTCGAGAAGGCCCTCACCATCACCGAGGGGCCCATCGTGGCGCTGGTCTCGAGCGAGGACCCCTCCCGGCTGACCATCGCCTTCGAGACCGACGAGCCCGCCCGCGGCACGGTCCTGCTCCTGCAGGGGCCCTCCCTGGAGACGGCCACGGCCTTCGGCCCCGCCCAGGAGCGGCGGCGCCACGAGATCGCCCTGAGCGGCCTGGAGCCGGATCGCGACTACGAGTACGTCGTGCGGGCCGAGAAGGCCGACGGGGAGTCGGCGCTGACCTGCGCCTACTCCTTGCGGACGGCTCCCCCGCGCGGGCACGCGGGGAGGACGCGCTTCGGCTTCATCAGCGACACCCGCCAGGGCTACGGCGGCGGCGAGCGCGCCTGCGCCGGGCACAATCGCCACGTCCTCTCGCGCCTGGCGACGGCGGCCTACCGGGCGGACGCCAGCTTCCTGCTCGTCGGCGGCGACCTGGTGAACGGCGACACCTCGAGCGTCGAGGACTTCCGCCTGCAGCTCAGGGCGTGGAAGGGCACGATGGCCGGCTACCTGAGGCGGTACCCGGTCTACCCCATCATGGGCAACCACGAGAGGCTGGTGCACGCGTGGCAGGACGGACTGCGCCGCGTCTGGCTGGACCGCTTCCCCTACGCCACCGAGAGCGCCGAGGCCATCTTCGCCGAGCAGTTCTGGAACCCCGCCGACGGGCCCGCTCCGTCCGACCCGCGCCGGCCGCCCTACGAGGAGAACGTCTACTCCTTCCAGTACGGCCCCACCCTCGTCCTGGCCCTGAACAACAACTACTGGTGGAGCTCCAGCGGCGAGGTGCCGGGCTTCGGCGGGAGCCCCGAGGGCTACGTCCTGGAGGACCAGCTCGAGTGGATCGAGCGCCGGCTGGCGGCGGCCGAGGCCGACCCCTCGGTGCGCTTCGTCATCCTCTACGCCCAGGAGCCGGTCTTCCCCTGCGGCGGCCACGTCGGGGACGCCATGTGGTGGTCGGGCGACAACACCGTACGCGCCTGGACCCTCCGGGGCGGCGAGATGGAGCCCGCCTCGCTGGGCATGGTCGAGGTCCGCAACCGCCTGTGGCGGGCCGTCGCCGGCTGCAGCAAGGTGGCCGCCCTGCTGGCCGGGGACGAGCACGCCTACCACCGGCTGCGGATCGACCGCGACACGCCGGTGGGCGTGGTCGCGCTGGACGACGCCGACGGCGACGGAAAGCTGGAGCGCTCCTCCCCCGATCCGGGCTTCGCCCATCCGACCTGGCAGATCACCGCCGGCACCGGCGGGGCCCCCTACTACAACCGCCAGCCGACCCCCTGGGAGCCGGTCGTCTTCGATTCGCAGAGCGGCTGGGTCCTCTTCGAGACCGAGGGGGAGCGCATGTCCATGACCTTCATCTCCACCACCGGGCAGGTGGTGGACCGGGTCGAGGACCTGATGGCGATCAAGGGCCGCTGAGCGGCCCCGATCGAGCCGCTCAGCCCAGGTCGCGCAGGTACCGCAGGAGCAGGCGCACGCCCACGCCGCTGCCCTGGGCGCCGCCCACGTAGTCGCGGCCGCGCGCGCCCCAGGCGGTCCCGGCGATGTCCAGGTGGCACCACTCGGTGTCCCCCACGAAGTGGGCCAGGAAGGCCGCGCCGGCGGTCGAGCCGTTGCCCTGACCGGGGTCGTTGATGTTGCGCAGGTCGGCCACCTCGCCCTTCATCTGCTCCTTGTGGCACTCGAGCAGCGGCAGGGGCCAGACCGCCTCGCCGGTGGCCTCGCCGGCGCGGGTGAGGGCGTCGCGCAGGGCGTCGGTGGTGGCGAACATCCCGCTGAGCTCGTGCCCCAGGGCGGTGATCACCGCCCCGGTCAGGGTGGCCAGGTCGATGATCGTGTCCGGCTTGACCTTCTTCTTCGCGTAGGCCAGGGCGTCGGCCAGGATCAGGCGGCCCTCGGCGTCGGTGTTGAGGACCTCGATGGTGGTGCCGTCCATGGCCCGCACCACGTCCCCCGGCTTCTGGGCGGCGGCGCCCAGCAGGTTCTCGCTGGCGGGCACGATGCCGTGCACCTCGCAGGGGGCGCCCAGGCGGGCCAGGCCGTGGAACACGCCCAGCACCGCGGCGCCGCCGGACATGTCGTACTTCATGTCCCACATCTTGCCCGCGGGCTTGAGGCTGATGCCCCCCGCGTCGAAGGTGAGGCCCTTGCCCACCAGGGCCACCTTGGGGGCTCCCTTGCGGGCGCGCGCCGGCCGGTAGACCAGGTGGATGAGGCGCGCGGGCTCGCGGCTGCCGCGCGAGACGCCCAGGAGCGCCCCCATCCCCAGCCGGTCCATGGCGGCCTCGTCGAGCACGCGGCAGGTGATCCGATCGCTCGCGCGGGCCAGCTTGCGCGCCTGGCTCGCCAGGTCCCGCGGCCGCATGCAGTTGCCGGGAGCGTTCTGCAGGTCGCGGGCGAAGCAGGCGGCCTCGGCCGCCTTGCGGCCGTCGCCGGCCCCCCGCCGGAATCCGAGTCCCGACCCGAAGAGAGTCACCGCCTTCAGGTGGGCGGCCTTGGCCTCGCTCTTGTGGGCGACATAGCGATAGGCGCCCAGCGCGACCCCCTCGGCCGCGGCCGCTCCCGCCGCCTCGGGGCCTCCGGCGGCCCTCTGCACCGCGGGGGTGCACCACAGGGCCGCCGAGCGGCAGCGGCGGCCCTGGGCCACCTTGATCCCCATGGCGGCGGCGCGGCGCAGCTTCTCGGCGCCGCAGGCCTCGGGCTTGCCCAGGCCAACCAGGATCACGTGCTTCGCGGGCCCCCCGGCGGCGGCGTTGACGCGGGTCTTGCGGAACTCGCCCTCGTAGTCGGAGAGGGCCGCCTTCGGCAGCTTCACCCCGCCGGGGAGCTTGACCTCCTCGCCCTGGAGGGCGAAGAGGACCAGGGCGTCGGTCTTGACGGGGCGGGCGGGACGGTCCTTGGCTGTGATGCGCATGAGTGCTGTCTCTCGGGGGAGCTTCGAGGCGGATTACATGTCGATGTACTTGGGACCGCCGCCGGCCTCGGGCACCACCCACTGGATGGCCTGGTAGGGATCGGCGATGTCACAGGTCTTGCAGTGCACGCAGTTGCTGGCGTTGATGACGACGCCCGCGGGGGAGTCGCCCTCGGGCCACTCGTAGACCGCGGCCGGGCAGAAGTGCTGGCAGGGGTTGCCGTACTCGGCGGTGCAGCGGCTGGTGCAAAGATCCGGCTCGGTCACCACCAGGTGCGGCGGCTGGTCCTCCTCGTGGACCGCCCCCGAGTGGTAGACGTCGGTGAGCTTGTCCATCGAGCCGGAGTCGTCGTAGGTGGGCGTGGTGAAGGTCGAGGCGCTCACCGGGCGCATGTGCTTGTGGTCGGCCTGGGTCCCCCGCTTGGCCACCAACCCGCGGCCCCCGGTCACCCGCTGGAAGGCGTAGTCGATGGCGCCGCGCACCATGCCCCCGCCGAAGGCCTGGCGCCAGTTGCGCACGCCCCACAGCTCCTCGCGGGCCCAGGAGGACTCGAAGCCGGCGGTGTAGGCCGCCAGCGCATCCGCCGACGAGTCCCCCTTCTCCAGGGCGGCGGCGATGGCCTCGGCCGCCAGCATGCCCGACTTGATGCCCAGGTGGATGCCCTTCAGGCGCGCGGCGTTCAGGAAGCCGGCGGTGTCGCCCACCAGGCAGAAGCCGTCCCCCTGCAGGCGGGGCATGGCGAAGACGCCGCCCTCGGGGATGGTCTTGGCGCCGTAGCGGATCACCTTGCCGCCCTGCAGGTGCTCCTGCACGGCGGGGTGCTGCTTCCACTGGACGAAGAGCGCGTGGGGATCCAGCTTCGCGTCGCCCTGGTCGAGCGCCACCACGAAGCCGATGGACAGGCGGTTGTCCTTCTGCCCGTAGATCCAGGAACCGCCGTAGTCCCGGCTGGTGAGGGGGTAGCCGGCGGTGTGGATCACCCGGCCGAGCATGTCCGCGCCGCGCTCCTCGGGGATCTCCCACAGCTCCTTGACGCCGGTGGCGTAGATCTGGTCGTGGCCCTGGGGCGCGAGATCCAGGCGGTCGATCAGGCCCCGGGCCAGGCTCCCGCGGGTGCCCTCGGCGAAGACCGTGACCGGCGCGGTCACGTTCATGCCGGGCTCGAAGGTGCCCTTCTGGCTGCCGTCCTTGGCGACGCCCGCGTCGCGCGTCTGGACCCCCAGCACGCGGCTGCCGTCGTAGAGGACCTCGGCGCCCGCGAAGCCGGGGTAGACCTCCACGCCGAGGGACTCGGCCTGCTCCTTCATCCAGCGCACCACGCGGTAGAGGCTGACCACGTAGTTGCCCTCGTTGTGCAGGGGCGGCGGGATGAGCACGGGGCTCAGGCGCTTGTGCCCGCCGCCCGGCCGCAGGAGCTCCACGCGCTCGGAGCGCACCTCGCTCTCCACCGGGCATCCGAGCTCCAGCCAGTCGGGGAAGAGCTCGCGCATGCCGCGGGGATCCATCACCGCGCCCGAGAGGGTGTGGTAGCCGATGTCCTCGGCCTTCTCCAGGACCAGGACGGTCTTGTCCTCCATCCCCTTCTCCGCCAGCAGACGGCTGAGGTGGATGGCGCAGGCCAGGCCGGCGGGGCCGGCGCCGACGATCAGGGCGTCGACCTCGAGGTCCTCGCGCTCGACGTCGGGGACCTGCCAGGAGATCTGCTTCTCGGTGCTCATGGGCAACCTCGGGGACGATGGGTGGGGCCTGGAGGGACTGGAGCCGAGCAGGTTAGCAAAGCCGGCCCGGGCGGCGGAAGGGCGCGATCGCGCGCCCGGCGAGGCTCAGGAGCCCTGGCCCACCCAGTGCCCGCCGTCGGGGTAGAGCTCCTTCTTCCAGACCGGCAGGCTGACCTTGATCTCGTCGATCAGGAAGCGGCAGGCCTTGAAGGCGGCGTCCCGGTGCGGGCTGGCCACGGCCACCACCACCGAGGCCTCGCCCACCTCCACCTCGCCGGTGCGGTGCTGGCACAGCATGCGCAGCCGCAGGTCGGGTCGGGTGCCGTCGACGTCGCCGAGCTCGGCCTGGCAGCGCCCGAAGATGCGCCCCATCTCGGGGCCGGCCATCTCCTGGAAGGCCTCGTAGTGCAGCCGCTCCACCACCCGTCCCTCGGCATCAGCGCGCACCGTGCCGGTGAACAGGCAGACCGCGCCGCAGCTCGGGTGGGAGACGCGCCGCTGGCACTCCGCCGGGTCCAGCACCTCGGCGGTGAGCTCGAAGACGCCGCACTCGAACTCCTCCCCGGGGAGGGGCGCGCCTCCCGACACGGGCGGGATGAGGGCCACCTTCGCGCCGTCACGGATGGCCGCGTCCTCGCCGACGTAGACCGTGTCGATCACCCCGCGCGCCGCCGAGACCTCGCCCAGCTCCGGGTGCCGCTCGGCGAGGAGGCGCTTGAGGCCGGCCAGGTCGAGATCCTCCGGCAGCTCGTCGAGCTCGATCTGCTGCACGCCGGCCATCTCGCGCAGGACGGCGAAGAGCTGAACGGTGACCTTCAATGCTGGCCTCCCTCGGCCGGGGTCTGGATCGACGAGCCGCGCCCCGGGGCGCGGGCTCCCGCGGTCGCGGAGGCGATCAGAAGGGCGTGTCCGAGTCGTTGACGTCCAGGATGTCGGGCTCGGAGGCGCCGCCTCCCTCGCCGCCGTAGCCGCCGGCCCCCGCCGGCGCCGCCTCCGGCGGAGGGCCGCCGCCCTCGCGGGCCGAGCCGCAGAACTCCCAGTTGTCGGCCACCACGTAGAGCTTGCTGCGCTTGGCTCCGCTCTCCTTGTCCTGCCAGGTGTCCAGCCGCAGGGAGCCCTCGACGAAGGCCGGGCGACCCTTGTCGTGGTAGCGGGCGAAGGCCTCCCCGCGCTTGCCGAACATGGTGATGTCGATGAAGGTCGGCTCCTCGCGCCATTGTTCCGTCTGCGAATCCCGGAACCGCCGGTTGACGGCCAGGCCGAACTTGCAGATCGGCGTCCCGTTCTGGGTGTAGGTCAGCTCGGGCTTCCGGGTCAGGTTGCCCATCAGGATGACCTTGTTGTAGTTGCCCATCGTCCGCTTTCCTCTCGTTTCCCTGGGATCCGCGGGCCGGGCCCGGTCCCCCCGGGGCCGCCCGCGGGCCGAGTATAGCCGGCCGCCCCGGGCGGCGGACAGCCGGGACCGCTCAGGCTGTGGACAGCCCCGCGGCGGCGATCTAGGATCCTCCTGCCCGAATTGGACACCCAGAGGCCCACCGTGATCGACAAGCCCGCAGCGGAGGGAGCCGCCTCCACGAGCCGGCCCTTGGAACGCCGTCAACACCCCCGCGCCCAGGCCGACTGGGCCGTCACCCTGCACCTGGAGGGCGGTCTGCGCCGAGCGCGGCTCCGGGACGTCTCCCGCGCGGGAATCTGCTTCTTCCTCGACTGCGCGGTGCCGGAGATGACCCTGCTGGAGATCGACCTGGAGTGGCCCGGCCCCTCCGGGATTCGGCGGCTCAGCGGGAGGGGAGCGGTGGTGCGCTGCGAGCGCATCGCCGAGGGCGTCGAGCACTGGGAGATCGCCGTCTTCCTGCACGAGATGGACGAGGGCGATCGGCGCTCGCTCGACGAGTACGTCAGCCGCAGCAAGGGGTCGGACGCCTAGGTCCGACTCGCTAGACCGAGACCTCCAGCGCGCGCGGCACGCCCGCGAGATCGGGGTGCAGGCAGGGCTCCAGGCCGCGCGAGCGGGCCAGCTCGGCGGCGCGCTCGGCCTGTCCCAGGCCCAGCTCCACCAGCAGGAGGCCGCCGGGCCGCAGCCGGCGGGGTACCTCGTCCAGGAGCCGGCGCAGCCAGCAGTCCGGGTCGCCCGCGGGCACGAAGAGGGCCTGGGCGGGCTCGTGGTCGCGCACCTCCGGCTGCAGGGCGGACGCCTCGGCGGGGTCGACGTAGGGGGGATTGCAGACGAGGAGGTCGAGCTCTCCGATGCGGGCGCGCTCCAGGGCCGCGAGGCCGTCGCCCAGCACGAAGTCCACCCGGGCCCCGAGGTCCCGGGCGTTGCGGCGGGCCAGCTCGAGGGCCGGCTCGCTCACGTCGCAGGCGGTGACCCGGCTCCCCGCCAGCTCGAGGGCCAGGGTGATGGCGAGGCAGCCCGAGCCCGTGCCCACGTCGGCCACGCGCAGGCCCCCGTCGGGCCCTCCCGCCGCCGCGGAGGGCCCTCCCCGAGGCTCGCCCGGGGCCAGGCGCTCGCGGGCCAGGTCGACCAGGAGCTCGGTCTCCGGGCGCGGGATCAGGACCGCCGGGCCGACGGCGAACGGGCGCCCGTAGAACTCGCGGGTCCCGGTGATGTAGGCGCAGGGCTCCCCCGAGGCGCGGCGCACCAGGTGGTCGCGGGCGCGCCCGATCTCCTCCGCGGCGACCGGGCGGTCGAGCTGGAGGAAGAGCTCCAGGCGCTCCATCCCCAGGGCGCAGGCCACCAGGAGCTCGGCCTCGAGCCGGGCGGACTCGACGCCCTTGCGCTCCAGGAACGCGCGCCCCCGCAGCACCATCTCCCCCACCGTGCGGGGCGGCTCGTGCCGGCCCCCGGCCATGGGATCAGCTCGGCGTCTCCGAGTCCCCGGCGCCCGACTTGCGCTGCTTGCGGGCGGCGACGCGGGCCTCCTGGGCGGCCTTGCGCTTGGCGTCCCCCTCGACCTTGGCCTCCTTCAGGGCCACGCCCAGGGTGTAGACCGCGAGGATGCCGGCGAAGCTGACGCCCACCGCCCCGAGGGTCCACCAGCCGTACTTGCCGGAGGTGAGCGAGATCACGCCGGCCAGGGCCGGACCCAGGAACAGGATCGGCACGATGGGGTTGAAGGTGGCGCCCTTGGAGTAGGCGTAGATGTGCACCAGGGTGATCAGGCCGAGCGCCAGGATCCCCTTCTCCTGCGAGCTCTTCAGGATGGCGTTCTTGATGCCCAGCACGGTCTCGTCGCCCAGCACGGCGGCGTCGATGATCGGCAGCAGGGCCACCGCCATCAGCAGCAGCCCCAGGAGCTCGCCGACGTTCCAGCCCATCGAGCGGCGCTTGGGGGGGATGACCTTCTTGCCCAGCGATTTGGCGAAGCCGGCGGCCTTGTCCCCGTAGCCGTGGGCCATGCACTGGTGGAAGACCCACGCGCCGAGCAGCATCACCAGCTTGGCCAGGGCCGAGACCCCGATGGCCGCCATCCCCAGCATCCAGGGGAAGAGGGAGGCGGCGACCAGGATGGTGGCCGCCTTCTGCAGGAGCTGGGGGGCCTTCTCGAGCTCGCGGGACTCGGTCCCGGGCAGGGCCACCTGGAGCTGCCCCCGGGGCGCCTTCCCGGCCGGCGCGGGATCCGCCATTGTCGTGGCGGCGCTCTCGGGGGGCGCCTCCTCGATCAGCTCGGCCACGGGTTCGAGCGGCTCCAGCTCGGTCAGTTCCGCTTCGTCGGGGGTCTTGGGCTCGCTCATGGGGCAGTGGATGCGGGGTTGAGGGGAGGCGGTTGGAAACGCAGCGGTGGGTCGCGAGCTCGACGTTCCTCAGAGCTCGCTGATGCGGCGGTCTCGCTCCATGGCCTCCAGGGAGTCCAGAAGGGCGTCCAGCTTACCGGCAATGACCTGTTCCAGGGAGAAGTTCTCGCCCAGACGGTGGTCGGTCACGCGGTTCTGCGGGAAGTTGTAAGTGCGGATGCGGGCGCTGCGATCCCCGCTCCCCACCTGGCTCTTGCGCTCGGCGGCGCGCTCGGCGTGGAGCCGCTGCCGCTCGGCGTCCAGGAGGCGGCTGCGCAGGATGCGCATGGCCTTGGCCTTGTTCTTGGCCTGGGACTTCTCGTCCTGGCACTGGACCACGGTGCCGGTCGGGACGTGGGTGATGCGCACCCCCGACTCGACCTTGTTCACGTTCTGCCCGCCGGGCCCGCTGGAGCGCATGGTGTCGATGCGCAGGGCCCCGTCCTCGACCTCGACCTCGGCCGCCTCGGCCTCGGCCAGCACCGCCACCGTGGCCGCCGAGGTGTGGATGCGCCCCTGGGACTCGGTGGTGGGCACGCGCTGCACGCGGTGGCCGCCGGACTCCAATCGGAGGATCCGCCAGCAACCGGCGCCCTTCACGCCGAAGACGATCTCCTTGACCCCCCCCACCTCCGAGGAGCTGGCCGACAGCAGGTCGACCTTCCAGCGGCGGGACTCGATGTACTTGGTGTACATCTTGAAGAGATCGTGGGCGAAGAGCGTGGCCTCGTCCCCGCCGGTGCCGGCGCGGATCTCCACGATGATCTTGTCGCGATCCTCGTCCTCGTCGCGCACCAGGGCCGAGCGCATCTCGGCGTCGAGGTCCACCTCGTCGTCCTCCAGCCCGACCAGGTCGTCCCGGGCCAGCTCGACCAGCTCGGGGTCGCCGTCCTCGGCCAGGATGGCCTCGCCCTCCCGGCGGCGCTCGATCAGGGCCTCCAGGCGGAGCCACAGCTCGTTGGCCTTCTCGAGCGCGCCGCGCTCCCGGAGCAGGGCCGGGAAGCGCTTGGGGTCCGAGGCCACGGCGGGGTCCGACAGGCTCTCGGTGATCTCCCGGTGCCGCTCGGCCTGCTCGCGCAGCTTCTCGACGATGGCGGGCGCGAAGTCCATGGGAGCGACGCTCGACAGGGGTGCTCGGACGCGGCGGGCCGCCCGCGGGGTACTCGATCTCGATGGCGCCGCGCCGCGGCGGCGCCCGGAAAGCGCCTACCTGCCCAGGCGGGCCTTGTCGCCGTACTTCTTGAGGAACTTGTCCACGCGCCCGGCGGCATCGACGAACTTCTGCTTGCCCGAGTAGAAGGGGTGGCAGACGTTGCAGATCTCGATCCGCATCTCCTTCACGGTGGCGCGGGTCTGGAAGGTGTTGCCACAGCCGCAGCGCACCTCGCAAACCTGGTACTCGGGGTGGATGCCTTGCTTCATCGGGGGGTACCTGCGGGGGGGGCCGAACGCCCGGAAAGGGGCCTCGCGAGGGGGAGGCCCGCCAGAAAGGGACCCGACAGGCTAGCGCCGGGTCGCGCGATCTACAAGGCCCCGGGCCCCGGTGCGGGGCCGGGCGGGTGCCCCCTCCCGGCGCCCGGCCAGCCGGCCCGGGCCAGCAGCGCCAGGGTCAGCTCGACCGGCAGACCCACCACGTTGTCGAAACCGCCCCCCTCCAGGGCGGTGACGAAGGCGTCGGCGGTCTCCTGGATAGCGTAGCCGCCCGCCTTCCCGCGCCACTCCCCCGAGGCCGCGTAGGCCTCGACCTCCCCCGGGGTGATCTCGCGCATGGTCACCCAGGTGCGCTCGAAGCCGGGCCGGAGCGCGCCGTCGCGGCACCGCCCCACCGCCACGCCGGTGACCACCGAGTGCCGGGAGGCGGACAGCTCGCCCAGCATCTCCCGGGCCTCCTCCTCGGAGCCCGGCTTGCCCAGCAGCCGCTCGCGGCCCGGCACCCCCAGGGCCACCACCGTGTCCGCGGCCACCACCCAGCGGTCCGCGTCCGGAAGCCGGGCCAGGGCCGCCCGGGCCTTGCGCAGGGCCAGGCCGACGGCGGCATCCTCCGCGCCGGCGAAGCGCGAGAGGTCCTCGTCCACCTCGACCGGCCGGACCTCGAGCTCCACCCCCGCCTCGCGCAGCAGGCGGCGGCGCCGCGGCGAGGCCGAGGCCAGCACGATCCGCTCGCCCGCCCCCACGTCGATCCCTCAGCGGCGGCGAGCCGAGCCGCCGCGCGCGGCCTTCTTCGACGCCGCCTTGCGGGCCACCTTCCGGCCGGCGCGGGAGGCCTTGGCGGTGGACTTGCGCGCGCTCTTGCGGACCGCCTTGGTGGCGCTCTTGCGGACCGCCTTGGCGGCGGCCTTGCGGACCGGCTTCTTCCTGATCGCGGCCTTCTTGCCGGTCTTCTTGCCGGTCTTCTTGCCGGTCTTCTTGCCGGTCTTCTTGCCGGTCTTCTTG
>CAZTTG010000049.1:32566-47889 GCA_964615935.1 uncultured Planctomycetaceae bacterium
CTGGCCTTCTTCCGGGCCGCGGCGGCCTTCCTCTTGGCGGTCTCCCGGCGGGCGCGCTCCTGGATCAGCTTCCTCTTGGTAGCCTCGCGCCGTCGCTCCTCCCCGCGGCGGCGCCGCTCGGCCTCGCGTTCCCGGCGCTCGAGGTCGCGCTGACGCTTCCTCTCCTCGGTCTCCCGGCGCTTGCGCGTGCGCTCCTGCTCCCGCACGCGCTGAGCCGCCAGGCGCGCCTGCTGGGTCTGCCAGTCCCGGTACACCCGCTTGCCCACGGTGCACTTCTCGTGCAGGGGGCACTCCCAGCAGAGCGGCTTACGCGAATCGCACCACCGGGAGGCCACCTGGCCGAGGACCATGGCGAATTCCAGCTGTCCCTCGGCCGGCACCAGGGGCTCGATCGCGACGCGCGCCTTGCGCATCGAGGAGGTGCGGGCCATCAGGCCGAAGCGGTCCAGCACCCGCACCATGGCCGTGGTCACGGGCATCTCGCCGCTGGCCAGGGAGAGCAGGTAGTAGGAGGTGGCCAGGCCCAGGAAGCGGAGCTGGACCACGAAGCGCGAGCTCTGGAGCGGGTCCTCGCGCAGGAACTCCAGGTCGAGCCCGTGGGTCTGCTGGAAGACCTCCTGCAGGTAGGTCCGCACGTCCTGGGCCGCCCGCTTGCCTTCGCCCGGCTCGAAGCCCAGGTCGGAGGCGATGTCCTGGGCCTGGGTGACGCGCAGCTCGTTCCAGTCGTCGTAGCCCGCGCGCAGCGCATCGAGGGCCCCGATGGACTCCTCGTAGCTCAGGTGTCTCTGGAGGACCGCCAGCATGCCCTGCTCCAGCAGGGTGGCCTCCTCGGCCGGCCGGGGCCGGGGCCACTCCAGCTCGACGAGCTGGATCAGCTTGGCGGTGGTCGGGGTCTTCTTCGTCACGGGAGCCTCCAGCCGCCGGCGGGGGGCGCGACGCGGGGACCCCGCCGGGCGGGCGATCTGCCTGGGTGTGGCTCCGCCGGCGGTCGCGGCGGAGGGAGCCTCACTCCGACTCGCTCGCGGCCTTCTTCGCGGTGGCCCGATCCCGGGCCCGCGCGACCTTGGCCTCGTCGAGCGTCTTCCTGCGCGCTTCCCGCCGCTGGTGCGTGGCGGTCGAGCGCTTGCGCCCGGTGCGCTTGCGCCGGGTGGGAGCGGGTCGGTCCGCGTACACCTCGGAGCGCTTGAAGATCGAGTTCACGGTCTCGCTGGGCTTCGCCCCCACCCCGATCCAGTGCTTCGCCCGCTCCACGTTCAGGCTGAGGCGAGCCTCCTCCCGAGGGGCGATGGGGTCGTAGAGTCCGAGGTTCTCCAGCGTCCGCCCGTCCCGGGGGAAGCGCGAGTCGGCGACGGATATCCGGTAGCAGGGACGGTTCTTGCGCCCCGTGCGCTTCATTCGGATGACGACGGCCATGGGATTCGGAGGGATTTTTTCGGGTTGCAGGGCGCCCGGGACCCGATCTCGGGCCCTCTCCAGGCGTGCGGGAATCGGGGAGTCTAGCCGGAGCCCGATGGGGCTCCTAGCGTTTCCGCTTCCCTTTTTTGCGCTTGTCGCGGCGCTTGCGCTTCGAGCCGCTCTTGCGGGTGGCCGAGGAGCCCATCGGGCGGGGGCTGCCGAAGGGCGCTCCGCCCAGGGCGTCCAGGCCGCCGCCGGCCGCGCCGCCGGGTCCTCCGGGACCCGCCCCCGCGGAGCCGCTTCCCCCGAAGAGCCCACCCAGTCCCCCCAGTCCCCCGAGGAGCCCGCCACCACTCCCCGCCCCGGGGGCCGCCATCTCGCCCGAGGGGGAGAGGTCCTCCAGGGCCTGGCGCTTGGCCTTGGAGCCCATGCGCGCGCCCAGCCCCATCTTCCCCATCCCCTTCATCATCTGCTTCATGGCCTTGAAGGACTTGAGGAGCTCGTTCATGGCCCCCACCTCCTGGCCGGCCCCGCGGGCGATCCGCCGGCGCCGGCTCATGTCGAGGACCTCGGGGTGCAGGCGCTCCCTGGGGGTCATCGAGGTGAAGAGCGCCTGGAGCCGCTTCATCCGACCGTCGTCGGTGTCGATCTTGTCCAGCATCTGGCCCATGCCGGGAAGCATGCCCAGGACCTTCTTCATGGGGCCCAGCTTCTGGATCATGCGGAGCTGGGAGAGCATGTCCTCCAGGGTGAAGGTGCCCATCACCATCTTCTCGTAGGAGGCCTGGGCCTCCTGCTCGGAGATGCTCTCCTGGGCCTTCTCCACCAGGCCCACCACGTCGCCCATGCCCAGGATGCGGCCGGCCATGCGCTCGGCGCTGAAGGCGTCGATGTCCTCGAGCTTCTCGCCCATGCCGGCGAAGAGGATCGGGCACCCGGTGACCGCCTTGATCGAGAGGGCCGCGCCGCCGCGGGCGTCGCCGTCCAGCTTGGTCAGGATGACGCCGGTGAGCTCGAGGCGCTGGTGGAAGGCCTCGGCCGAGCGGACCGCGTCCTGCCCGGTCATGGCGTCGACCACCAGCAGCTGGTTGTGGGGCTCGGTGCGGCGGGCGATCTCCTCCACCTCCCCCATCATCTCCTCGTCGATGTGGAGGCGGCCGGCGGTGTCGAGCAGCACCAGGTCCAAGCCCTTGCGGCGGGCCTCGGCCACGCCCTCGGCGCACAGGGTGGGCGCGTCCATGCCCGGCTCGTGGAAGACCGGCACGCCGATCTTCTGCCCCAGCACGCGGAGCTGCTCGACGGCCGCCGGGCGCTTGACGTCGGCGGCCACCAGCAGCGGTCGGCGCTGGTACCGGTCGCGCATGAGCCGGGCCAGCTTGGCGCAGGTGGTGGTCTTGCCGGCGCCCTGCAGGCCCGCCATCAGGACCACGGTGGGCCCCTGCTTGGCGACCTCGAGGCGGGCGTCCTCGGGCCCCATGAGCTCGACCAGCTCCATGTGGCAGGCGTGGGCGAACTGGTCCGAGGGGTCCACGCCGCGGATCCGCTCGGCGCCCAGGGCCCTCTCCCGGACCCGCTCGGTGAAGTCCCGGGCCACCTTGATGTGGACGTCGGCCTCGAGCAGGGCCTGGCGCACCGCCGCCAGCCCCTGTCCGATGTTCTCCTCGTTCAGATCCGAGGATCCCCGCAGGAAGGAGAAGGCGTTTCCGAGGCGCTGGGTGAGGCTTTCGAACATGGGGAGGACCGCGGGCCGGGGGTCGAGCGGGCCCATTTATAGAGCCGGGAGGGCGTGCTGTCTCGCGATCGGGCGGCTACATTTCCCCCGGGGATCGGGAGAGGACCCATGTACAGCAGGAGCCGCAAGCTCGCCGTCGCGTTCCTGGCCGGGGCGGGGGTCTGCCTGGCGCTGCCGGGCCACTCCGGGGGGAGCGGGCCCCGGCGGGGCCAGGGCCGCCCCCCCAACATCCTGCTGATCGTGGCCGACGACCTGGGGTGGGGCGACGTGGGCTTCCACGGGAGCGAGATCCACACCCCCCGCCTGGACCGGCTGGCGGCCGAGTCGGTGGAGCTCGAGCGCTTCTACGTCCAGCCCCTGTGCACCCCCACCCGGGCTGGCCTCTTCACCGGCCGCAGTCCGATCCGCCTGGGCCTGCAGTGGTCCACCATCCGCTCCTGGTCCGAGCGGGGCCTCGATCCGCGGGAGGTCCTGCTCCCCGAGCTGCTGCGCCGGGCCGGGTACCGGACGGCGCTCGTGGGCAAGTGGCACCTGGGCCACGCCAGCGAGGAGTACCTGCCCCGGCAGCGCGGCTTCGACTCCTTCTACGGCCACCTGACCGGCACCATCGACTACTACGAGCACGCCGTCCACGGCAGCCTGGACTGGCAGCGCGACGGGGCCTCGGTGCGCGAGGAGGGCTACAGCACCCACCTCCTCGCGCGGGAGGCGGTGCGCACCATCGAGCAGAGCTCCGAGGAGCGCCCCTTCTTCCTGTGCCTGGCCTTCAACGCCCCCCACGCGCCGCTGCAGTCGCCGCCCGGCTATCGCAAGCGCTACGCCTCGATCCCCGACGTGGACCGGCGCATCTACGCGAACATGGTCCAGACCCTGGACGGCGCGATCGGATCGGTGCTCGACGCCCTCGACGCGCGGGGGCTGCGCGAGGACACCCTGGTGTGGTTCCTGAGCGACAACGGCGCGGCCACCGCGCAGGGCGGCTCCAACCGGCCCCTGCGGGGGGGCAAGGGGAACACCTTCGAGGGCGGCATCCGCGTGCCCTCCCTGGTGCGCTACCCCTCCCTGCTGACGGGGGGGCGACGCACCCGCAAGATCGTCAGCTTCCTGGACGTCCTCCCCACCCTCCTCGGCCAGGCGGGCGCCGATCCGCCCGAGGGGATCGAGCTCGACGGCCGCGACGCCTGGCCGCTGATCGACGGCAGCGGCACCGCTCCCGAGGTCGAGCTGCACTTCGCCGCCCGGACCGTCCACCACAGCTCGGTGGCGATCATCAACCCCCGCTGGAAGATGATCCGCGAGACCGAGCTGGCCACGGACGCGAGGACGCTCCACCTGTATCAGGTGGACCGCGACCCGATGGAGGGCAACAACCTGGGACTGGAGGAGCCCAGCGTCATGGGCGGCCTCCACGGCCGCCTGGTGAACGTGCTGGAGGCCTACCCGGTGGACGGGCTGACCTGGGAGCGACTCGACCGCCCGGCCTACGAGAGGCCGGCCGACCTGAACATCCTCGCCCGGCCGACCGAGGCCTCGGCCGGGCGGGAGCCGGGGCGCTAGCGAGGCGGGCAGGTCTCGGCGACGTACCCGGCGATCCGCTCGGCCACCAGGCGCAGGCCCTCGCCCTGGGGGTGGATCCCGTCGTGCCTGAAGAGCGCCTCCAGCTCGGGGAGGCGGTTGAAGTCGGCCTCGAGGTCGAGCAGCCCGGCCCCGGTCCCGGCGGCCACCTCGCGTACGATCCCGTTGTACTGGCGGTGCAGGCGCATGCAGTCCTCGGCGCTGGCGACGACGCCCTGCTCGAGGAGCGCCTCGGGCACGCCGAGCCGGTAGTGGGAGGTCGGGGCGGTGATGAAGACCACGGGCACGCCCTGCCCGGCGAGGACCTCGTGGATGCGCTCGAGGTTCCGCCGGTACTCGGCCGGCGGCACCCGGGGGGACTCCAGGGGGACGGGGCCGCCCCCGAGCCGCTCCGCGAGCCAGCGGATCCCCTGGACCAGGCGCAGGCGCTCCCCGGCCCACCGGAGCGTCGCGGACCGCGGGCCCTGCCCGGGGGGGCGCACGACCTTCTCCGAGTCGATGCTGCCGTAGGCGATCCAGTGGTCGTTCCAGCCGTAGTAGACGAAGGCCAGATCGGCCTGCATGCGCGCAGCGTGGAGCTCGGTGACCAGGCGGCCCTGGTGGGAGGTGTAGCCCGGGATCCCCAGGTTCACCGCCTCGCAGCGCGGCCCGTCCGGGGGGCCGTCCCGGTTCAGGAGCTTCTCGACGATCCGCGGGTAGCCGCAGTAGGTGCAGGAGTCCCCCAGGAAGAGGGCCCTCCAGGTGCCCTCGGGCTTGGGGATCTCGATCTCCGGCCCGGGGAAGCCCAGGGAGTTGATGCTCTCGTGCTCGGGCGGCAGCTTCCAGAAAAGCCGCTCGTCGGGCTCGAAGCGAAGCAGCTCCTCGGGGGTCGGCCAGCCGAACTGCACGCCGGACACGTGCTGGAAGCCCACCAGCCGCAGGACGAGCTCGGGGATCGCCGCCGCGAGCACCAGGACGACCAGGCTCAGGAGCCACCTCCGCTTCCCCCGCATGGGCCTGGTCTACCCCGCCCGGGCGCACCCGGTCAACGCGGCGGCGGTTGGGATTGCGCCCCTCCCCCTGCTATCGTCCCGACGCGCCCCCCGGGGGGCGCGCTCCCCGATGGACTCCGAGGCCGCCCGCCCGCGCTCGCCCTCCGCCTGGCCCCTCCTCCTGGCCCTGGCGCCCTGGGCGTGGCTGAGCTGGAGCTTCCGCTGGGCGTGCGACGACGCCTACATCTCCTACCGCTATGCGCGCCACCTCGCCGCGGGCGAGGGCCTGCGCTTCAACCTGGGCGAGGGGACCCCGGTCGAGGGCTACACCAACTTCCTCTGGGTGGTCTGGACCTCGCTCTTCGAGCGCCTGGGGGTCGAGGAGGTGGCGGTGGCGGCCGGCCTCAGCTCGGCCGCGTGCGGGGTTCTCCTCCTGTGGTGGCTCTCCCGGGCCCTGCAGCGGCGGCTGGGACTCTCGGCGACCTCGAGCGCGGGCGCCGCGCTGTTCCTGGCGACCCTGCCGCCCCTCGCGGTGTGGAGCACGGGAGGGCTGGAGACCCTCCCCTTCGCCCTCTTCGTCTTCCTGGCCTGGGAGCGGCTCCTGGCCGATCCGGAGCGCCCCCACCCGCTGGCGGCGGGGACCTTCCTGGCCGGGGCGTGCCTCCTGCGGGCGGACGGGGCGTGGTGGGCGGGGCTGGTGATCGTCGCGGGTCTGCTGAGCGCGCTCGGCCTCCCCGAGCGCCGGGCGCTGCGCCGCGCCGCCCTCCTGGCCGCGATCGTGCCCGCCCTGGCGGTGGCCGGGCACCTGGCCTTTCGCCTGGGCTACTACGGCGACTGGCTGCCGAACACGGCGCGGGCCAAGGTGGGGCTCTCGGGCTCGAGCTTCCTTCGCGGCCTCCAGTACGTGGGGACATCCCTGGTGGTCTTTCCCTCGGTGGTCCTGGCCCTGGTCCTGGCCTGGGGCCCCGTTCGTCGCGGGCGTCGCGGCCCGGCCTTCACGGCGGCCCTGATGGTCCTGGGCACCTTCCTGCACTCCGTCCTGGTGGGCGGGGACTTCATGTGCATGGGCCGCTTCCTGATCCCGGCCCTGCCCTTCGCGGCCCTGCTCTTCGGCTGCGCTCTCGAGGGTCTGTCGGCTCCGGGCTCATCTCCCTGGCGCCGCCGGCTCTTGCCCGCGGGCCTCGTGGCCCTCTGCGCCTACCTCTCCCTCCTGCCGGCGGCCGATCTCCACCTCGCGCCCCGGGTCCTGCGCGAGCGGCTGTACTGCCGCTGGAGCGACCGGCACTACGCGAGCGAGCTCACCGTCTGGAAGCGGATGAGGCAGCACACCGAGGACTGGTCGCGGCTCGGCCGGGCCCTGGGGATCCACGCGCAGCCGGGGGAGTCGATCGTCCAATCGGGAGTGGGGTGCATCGGGTACTACTCGGGCCTGTTCGTATACGACACCCATGGGCTGGTGAGCCGCAAGGTGGCCACGGGCCGGGCAGGCCGCAAGCGAGGGTCGGCGGGGCACGACCTCGGCCCCGATCCCAGCTTCCGCCGCGAGAGCCGGCCCACCTTCTTCGCGGCGGAGATCGTGCGGCTGCGGGAGGTCCCGGTGGACGATCCGGGGAGGGGGCTGATGGCGCGAACACTGCGGAAATACGACGCGGCGGTGCACGCGCTCTCCGAGGAGGACGGCTTCGAGGAGGGGCTGGGGCTGCGGGTATTGCGCTATCGGCCGCGGTGAGGGTGCGCTCGTCCGTCGGGGGCGGGACGGGCAGGGAGGCCGCGCTGCGGACATGGGCAGGCCCACCGGCGACGGGACGTGTGCCCCGCCACTCGACAGGGGGCCTGTCTCCGCGCGGCCCACTGGCCGCGCCCGGCGCCGAGTGGCGCCGTGACGCCACGCGAGGTGCGCGAAGCGCACCGAGCATGTGGCGTGATCATCGGTCGAACCGTCCGACGCCGTGGTTGCGTGGGCCTCGCCTCACGGCTGGAGGAATCGTCCGTGGGGGCAGGAACGCCGTGGGCCTCCCGGCAGGCTGTGACGAGGTGCGTCCGCTCCGCGGGCGCACCGAGTAGACCGCTCACACCTGCCTTTGCGTCGGTCGCGGCCTCACGGCCACAGCAATCGCCCGCTGGGGCAGGAATCCCGTGGGCCTCCCGGCAGGCTGTGACGAGGTGCGCCCGCTCCGCGGGCGCACCGAGTAGACCGCTCACGTCTGCCGTTGCTCCGGCCCCCGCCCCACCCCCACACGGATCGGTATCGGGTGCAGGAACCCCTCGGACTTCCCCTCAGGCTCGACGAGTCCGCGTGGAGTCCACCCTCAATCCCCCGCGTACCCCAGCTTCCGCAGCTCCTCGAGCTCCTCGGCCCCGATGAAGCGCTCGCTCTCCCCCAGCGACCCCTCCCGGGCGAACTCCTCCTCGGCCTCGAGCCGGCTGCGCAGCTCCTCCACCAGCTCGGGGAGCTCGGCGGCCAGATCGCGCAGCTCCCCGGGGTCGCGCTCGAGGTCGTAGAGCTCGAGCCTCCCGTTCTGGTCGTCCCGGATCAGCTTGTAGCGCTCGATGAGAACGGCCTTCTTGTGGGTCCGCTTCTCCTCGTTGGCGCGCCCTCCGGGGACGAAGTCCACCTCCAGGAACAGCGTACCGGCCACGCTGGTCCCTCCCGACCGCAGCAGTGCCGCCAGCGACGGGGCCTGGAAGGAATGCCCCCCGGGATCCACTCCCGCCAGCTCCAACAGGGTCGGAGTCAGCGAAGCCAGGCTCACGGCCTCCTCGACCGCCCGCCCCGCCCCGCCGACGCCGGGCCCGCGCACGATCAGGGGAACCCGCACAAGCTCGTCATACAGGGTCCGCGTGTGCCCCAGCCAGCCGTGGTCCAGGAACTCCTCCCCGTGGTCGGCGGTGACCACCACCACGGTCTCCCCCTCGAGCCCCAGCGCGTCCAGCTCCTCCAGCACGCCCCCGATCCCCTCGTCGGTGAAGCGCACCTCCTCGTCGTAGAGGTCGACCAGGAAGCGCAGCTCCTCCGCGCTGAGGTCCTCCTGGATCGCGCGCAGCTCCTTGATGTCCTCGTCGCCCTCCAGCCGCCCGGCGCGCGAGGCCGCGAAGTCGCAGCCCTCGTGGTCGCGGTAGTTGTAGTGGGGATCGAAGTAGTGCAGGAAGAGGAAGAAGGGCCGCTCGCCCGCCGAGAGCTCGCGCAGCAGCTCGCGCCCCTGCCGGGTGACGCCGGGGGTGGACACGAAGTCGTTGTCCCCGGCGCAGTCCTCCCGGAAGACGTCGAAGCCCTGGTCGAAGCGGTACTTCGCCCCCACCAGGGCCGAGCTGACCGAGGCCGCGGTGGCGTAGCCGCGCCGAGCGAGGAGCTCGGCCAGGGTCAGGGCCTCGTCGGGCACCTGCGAGGTGATGCGCTTCACCCCGTGCCCGCTGGGATACAGACCGGTCAGGATCGAGGCCACCGAGGGGATGGTCCAGGGCGCGGTCGCGTAGGCCCTCTCGAAGCGCACGCCCCGGGCCGCCAGGGCGTCGAGGCGCGGCGAGGTGTCCCGCTCCGAGCCGTAGCAGCCCAGGTGATCGCGGCGCAGGGTGTCGACCACCACCAGGACCAGGTTGGGCGGGCGGGCAGGGGTCTCGTCCGTCCGCCCGCAGCCCCCCGCGAGGAGAGCGGTCAGCAGGGCGGCGGTCGTGATTCTCCTCAGCTCGTCCATCGGCATGCGTGCTTGGACCCGGCGCCGGGGCTCCGAACGGGCCGAGCCGGGCCCGCCTAGCCTACGGCACCGAGCAAGCCCTGTGAATCCGCGGAGCGCGGGTTGCCCGAGGGATGTGGGATGGAGCCGGGCGGGCGCGGTGGGAACACCACGAGCCCGGCCCTTGCCCTTCGGGGCGTCTGGTATCATGGGAGGGGATCTCTCGCGCGGCGCGCGTGGGACCACCGATAAAGAGACTCAGGGCCTCGAATGGTATCCGGATCCTCACATGGGTGGCAGGGGCGGCGGTCTTTGCGCTTGCAGGACACACGGCTCTCTTCGCCGCCCCATCGCAATGCAACTCGGGGGCTACCGAGCGGGTCAGCGTCAGCTCGAGTGGTGTCCAGGGGAGTGGGACGTCGTCCAACGGCTCAGGTTCCCTCTCCGCAAGCGGCCGTTACGTGGTGTTCTCGAGTGAGGCCTCGAATCTCGTGCAGGGCGACACCAACCTGAAGAAGGACGTCTTGGTCCATGACTGCGGGCCGCTCGCCCTGCCCGTTGTCTACTGCATCGCCAAGACGAACTCGCTGGGCTGTGCCGGCGCGATCGGATTCACGGGCACTCCCAGCGCGACCGCCGGCAGTGGGTTCCGGGTCGATGCGACCAACGTCTTCAGCCACAAGAGCGGTCTGCTGTTCTACGGTTTGCGCGGCTCCACGCTGATCCCCTTCCAGGGGGGCTGGCTCTGCGTTCGGCCGCCGCTTCGGCGCACGCCGGTGCAGAGCTCCGGCGGCCTCCTGCCGCCGCCCTCGAGGGACTGCACGGGGGTCTTCTCCATCGACTTCAACGCCTGGATCGCGAGCGGTGCGGATCCGACCCTGGTGACCGGCCGGGAAGTGTGGGCTCAGTACTGGAGCCGGGATCCGGGCTTCCCGCCCCCGGAAGGCAGCAACCTGACCGACGCGCTGGCCTTCGCGATCGGGTCGTGAGGGGGATTCCAGCCGCGGCGCAGCAGGAGGCCTCCCGTTGTCATGGGCGGAGGATCATCGGCCCGGGCCTCGTTTCGTGCGGGATCTGGTATCATCAGGATTCCCTGCAGAGATCGCAGGTGGAACCCCCGATGCGGAGGCTCAGGGCCATGAGTGGAGAGGCGAACCTCGCAATAGACCGCAGTCGGGTCACGATCCACGTGAATGGGCAAGGCGTGGACCCAGCAGCCGGCTTCCTGCCTGCCCCGCGCCCGAAAGGGGAGGTGGGGGCCAGGAGGCGGCCCACGGCATGGAGAGTGCTGGCCGCGCTGGCAGGGGCGGCGGTCCTTGCGCTTGCAGGACACACGGCCCTCTTCGCCGCTCCGCCGCAGTGCGGCTCGGGAACCACCGAGCGGGTCAGCGTCAGCTCGAGCGGGGTCCAGGGGAGTGGGACGTCGTCCAACGGCTCAGGTTCCCTCTCCGCAAGCGGCCGTTACGTGGTGTTCTCGAGTGAGGCCTCGAATCTCGTGCAGGGCGACACCAACTTGAAGAAGGACGTCTTCGTGCGTGACCGCCTTGCCGGCCAGACGACCCGCGTGAGCGTCAGCTCGAGCGGAGTGCAAGGCAACCGCAACTCGTCCGGGGGCTACATCACTCCGGACGGTCGATACGTCGGTTTCGGGAGCGATGCCTGGAACCTGGTGGGCGGAGACACCAACTGGATGGACGACGTGTTCGTCCACGACCGCCAGACAGGGGAGACGAATCGGGTCAGCGTCAGCTCAGAGGGCGATCAAGGCAACGGAGGCTCCTACGGTGGAATGCTGTCCGCGGATGGCCAGTACGCCGCCTTTGCGAGCTACGCGTCCAATCTCGTGCCGAGGGACACGAACGGGTACTGGGACATCTTCGTGCACGACCGCGAGAGCGGGGAGACGAGGCGGGTGAGCGTGAGCTCCGGGGGGGAGGAGGCGAACGGGTACTGCAACTATCCCGCGATTTCCGACAACGGGCGATATGTGGCATTCGGCAGCGCAGCCTCGAATCTCGTGTCTGGAGACACGAATGGGCACTGGGACGTCTTCGTTCATGACCGCGAGACCGGTCAGACGACCAGGGTGAGCGTGGATTCCGGCGGGTTGCAGGGCAACAGCGTTTCTGCCTACCCATCCGTATCTGCCGGCGGTCGATACGTCGCGTTCGAGAGCGATGCGGCCAACTTGATATCGGGTGACACGAATAACAAGTCCGACGTGTTCGTGCATGATCGGCAGACCGGTGCGACGACACGCGTTAGCATCAGCACCGCCGGCGCACAGGGCGACAGCTACTCGATGGAACCGTGCATTTCAGCGGACGGTCTCCGGGTGGCCTTCGAGAGCTTCGCCAGCAATCTGGTCGCGGGAGACACGAACGGGGCCACTGACGTTTTCGTCCACGACCGCCACACCGGGGAGACCTGGAGAGCGAGCGTCAGCTCGGCCGGCGTACAGGGCAACTCTACCTCCGACCGCGTCGCCATCTCCGCGGACGGCCGATGCGTCTCGTTCGCCAGCTACGCCGATAACCTCGTGCCCGGGGACACGAACTGGAAGAAGGACGTCTTCGTACGCGACTGCGGGCCGCCCACCCTGCCCGTTGTCTACTGCATCGCCAAGACGAACTCGCTGGGCTGCACCAGCGCAATCGGGTTCTCGGGCACTCCCAGTGCGACCGCCGGCAGTGGGTTCCAGGTCGATGCTGCCAACGTCTTCAGCCACAAGAGCGGTCTGCTGTTCTACGGTTTGCGCGGCTCGACGCTGATCCCCTTCCAGGGCGGCTGGCTCTGCGTTTGGCCGCCGCTTCGGCGCACGCCGGTGCAGGGCTCCGGCGGCCTCCTGCCGCCGCCCTCGAGGGACTGCACCGGGGTCTTCTCCTTCGACTTCAACGCCTGGATCGCGAGCGGCGCGGACCCGGCCCTGGTGGCCGGCCAGGAGGTGTGGGCGCAGTACTGGAGCCGGGATCCGGGCTTCCCGCCTCCTGAGGGCAGCAACCTGACCGACGCCCTGGCCTTCGCGATCCAGCCGTGAGTGGGATCCCGGCCGCCGCCGGGGGATTCCGCGGCGGCTGGCATCCCCGGCGGGCTCGTCAGCTCAAGGGCCCTGCACAGGTCGAACCAGGGCGAAGGCCTCGCTGTTCTTCACCACCAGGATCCGCGTGTCGTCGCCCGGACTCTGGCCGAACTCGTAGCTGCGGCAATCCTGCAGGTCCTTCGGATAGTCGCTCCTCCAGTAACCGGTGAAGGACAGCGTGTTCGCCGTTCCGCCCGGCCACTCGAGCTGGATCATCTCCGGGCCGGCGGCGAAGTGCACGTAGCCGGCTCCCGAGGCGGGATTGGTGAGCAGGAACCGGCCATTGTATACCTTCGGAAGAGCGGTCGGAAACACCGAGGGGAAGCCGAGGTGTTCGTGCTCGTAGGTCTGCTCGGGTATGGTGGTGACGTAGCCGGTGGCCTCGTTCCACTTGTAGATGCGGATCTGGCGGTGCTCCTTGTGTCCCGCTGGCGCATTGACGTAGGCGAACAGCCTGTCCCCGCTCTGGGCAATCCCTCCGACTACACGCTTCCTGCGGGGAGGCGCGGTCTCCACGAACACCACCTGTGGCGCCAAGATGTCCTGCGGTGGAGTGGCCGTCAGGCCCCTGAGGTCGACGACGAAGAACCCCTGCGGGAAGCTACAGAAGGCGAACTCCTTGGAGGTGGATAGGACCAGACTGCCGACGTACTTCTTGTCGGCGCCCGACTCGTCGATGATTGGAGTCATGGCGGTGGATACGTGGTCCCACTGGAACGACTGGTCATTCCACTCATAGGCCAGCACCGCGTGCTGCCTATGCTCCGTCTGCGCCCCCCCAGCACCCCGGTTGGTGAGATTCGTGAGCACGAAGTGCTCCTGCCCGACCTCGAGGAAGACGACGTCGTTTCCATAGAAGGTCGCGGTCTCGATGTACGGGGGATGGTAGTGCACCCACCCCATGGCCTGCAGGGCGTCCTGATCGGGCTGGAAGAGTCGCGGTGGCCGCGGATTCCCGGCCGCATCGATCTCGAACTCCATGAAGTCGCCCTTGTTCGAGGCCGTGAAGAGCCGATACGGGAAGGGCTCCAGCGGCATGTGCCCGATCTCGATGTGCTCCGTCGCCCTCACGTCTCCGCTCCCCAGCGGGACCTCCGCGGGCATGTACGAATCAGGGACAGCCTGGAAGGCGTACGGGGGATCGGCCGGCCCGCTGTACCGCACCACGCCGCCGAAGGTCGGCAGGTAGATGTCACACGGCGGAATGGCCACCGCTCCGTCGCAGGACGAGATGCCGAAGTACTCGTCGACGAGCTCGACCGGATGGTCGTTGGTACTGACGTCCATGACCTTGCAGATGTGATCCGTCCGGGCATCCACCGCGGTCCACACGCTGGATACCGAGAGCGGATCGCCGGGCAGCAGGACGTGGATCAGGTCTCGCTGGCAGGCCTCTCCGTAGAGCTCGTTCTCCGTCCACGAGCAGGAGGGGACGTTCAGGTCGCAGACGTAGAAGGCCTCCTTGGTGACTGCGAAGAACCGCTTCCCCGGTTCCGTCGTCGCGAGCGGATCGATCAGGACGTTGCGAATGTGCTGCTCCTCGTCCGGATCGACGCCGATCTGCTCGCTCGAGCCGACCCCGACCGTGAACGCATTCGTGACGTTCACCTTCTGGACCTGTCTCTTCCTTCCGCAGGCCACGTACATGTACCGGTCGCCGGAGGTGTCCGCAAAGACGTCCAGGCTCAGGGCCGTGTGGTTGTCCAGATTATCGTCCGTCGGGTTCTGCTCCGGAAGGTCCGGGAAGGGGTTGAAGTAGGCGTACTCGCAGCCGGGGCCAGGCACGGTGTCGAAGGTGGGCGAGTTGAACTGCCCACCCTGGTCCAGATCGCAGAGCATCACCAGGGCCCTCGAGCGGTCCTCGATCTCCGGGCCGAACCCCACCACCTTGGACAGGACGTAGGCCATGAGCCTGCCGTCCAGGTCCTCCTGAATGCGCAGCCGGTGCAGCTTGTTCACCTTCAGAGCGTTGATCGGGTCACTTGGAACGGTCGAGACGAACCACCCACCGCCCAGCTCCAGGAACAGCTCGGGAGCCGAGGAGTGGTACTCGAGGACGGCCGGAGTGAGGCTGCTATCGGAGCGGATCACGACGATCCTCTTCGTGGTCAGCACGAAGACCCAGTCGATCGACCCGGGCCCGCCGTGCCAGACCTTCAGGTCCACCGGTTCTTCCCAGGGCTGCATGTGGTGCACCATGTTGCAGGAGCTCGGTGGGGGCGGACAGGTGTGCATGCACGCCAGCTCCAGGTAGCACTCCAGCAGCGGACTCCCGGGGCCGTTGGGAGTGGCGTAGGTCTCGCGGTAGAGCGCACTCTCGGTGAGGGTCCAGACCTGCTGCCGGTCCTCGTCGACCTCGATGGCAAGGATCTGCTCGTTGACCTCCGGATCCACGCTGTAGAAGACCATGTCCTCGGAGTGCATGCGCTGGCGATCGGCCGCGCGGATGGCCCAACGCACGCGGCCCTGGGCCAGCCAGACCCGCGCGGCGTAGGGATCGCCGGTCGCATCCGACTGACCGGCGAGGTCCAGAACCTTGCCGTCCTGGACCTCGGCCACGGTCGGTAGCTGTACCGCCTGCGCGGTCGCGCTTCGTCCCACGAAGGCGACCGCCAGCAGGCCCGCCGCCAGGAGAGTGATCCGGCCGCGCAGGCGCAGCGCACGGATCCTCCCCGTATCGAGTCGCTTCATCGTTCCTCCTCCCGGCGGGATGCCCCTGGCGGCGCGGAGGCGCGCGCTGAAGCAGCCCGCCCTTCTCCCGGTTCCCTCCAGCCCTCCCCGGAATCCGGGGTGCGCCTGCGAGCCAGGCGGGCGCCGATCGCCCCGGGAGAACGATCGGGGGCCGCCCGGTGGGGGGGGGGGGGGGGGGGGGGGGGGGGGGGGGGGGGGGGGGGGGGGGG
>CAZTTG010000050.1:0-26257 GCA_964615935.1 uncultured Planctomycetaceae bacterium
GCTTTCCGTTAACCACTTACCAAGTCGCAATGGCCTCTCAACCGGGCCTATTAACCAGATTGCCCGAAAGGAGAGACTCTGAGAGAGTTCGAGAGCCTGTTCAGCTCGATGGGCGCAGGGTCTGTCGCCGGCGGTCTGCACACGGGCGGGGAGAGAGAGTTGGCCCTGGAAGAACGCGCCCGTATCCCACACCCAGTACGCGACTTACGACGCCCCCCTCAACGCGAACGAGGCCGCCCGTCAACCGGCGCGACCCCGCGGTTCTCCCCTGTGCGAGTGAGTGGCTCCCCGAGTAGGACTCGAACCTACAACCCTTCGGTTAACAGCCGAATGCTCTACCAATTGAGCTATCGGGGATCGGGGCGCCCAGGGTAGCCGCCGGGGGGGTGGTGTCAAGGCGGTGGGGGGGCAACCTCAGGAGAGCAGGCGGGTCAACTCGGCAGGAGGCAGGATCACGGGGGTCGGCGGGAGACGGTCGAGGCGAAAGGCGGGGACGAGATCGGCGGCGGTGGGTCGGCCGGAGACCTCCTGGCCGCTGCTGCGCGCGGCCCAGGCCACGATCGCGCGGGGGTCGGCCCCCGCGCGGCGGAGCTCGGCCAGGGAGAGGTCGCCGGCGCGCTTGGCCAGGCGGCGGCCGTCGGCGTCCAGCACCAGGGGGACGTGGAACCAGCGGGGAGGGGGGAGGCCGAGGGCGTCCTGGAGGAGGATCTGGCGCGCCGTGCTGGGGAGCAGGTCGTCCCCGCGGAAGACCTCGGTGATGCCCTGGCGGGCGTCGTCGATCACCACCGCGAGCTGGTAGGCGGGGGAGCCGTCGCGGCGGGCGATGAGGAAGTCGCCCACCTGGCGCTGGACGTCGAAGGCCCGCGGTCCGCAAAAGCCGTCCCGGAAGGAGACCGGGCCGGAGGGGACGCGCAGGCGCAGGCCGACCGGGCGGTCGGCGGCAGCCCAGGTGGGGTAGCGGTCGCGGCAGGTGCCGGGGTAGCGCAGCTCGGTCTCGCCGGCGTGGGGCGCGCTGGCCGCGCGCACGCCGGCGCGCGAGCAGGTGCAGGCGTAGGCGAGACCGCGACCCTCGAGCTCGCGGGCCGCCTCGAGGATGCGCTCGCCGCCATCGGACTGCAGCTCGGCCGGACCGTCCCAGTCGAGCCCCAACCACTCGAGGTCGCGGGCGGCGGCGTCGATGAGCTCGGGGCGCGAACGATCGCCGTCGAGGTCCTCGATGCGCATCCTCACCCGACCCCCGCGGGAACGCAGGTGCCACCAGGCCAGGAGGAAGGTGCGCGCGTGCCCCAGGTGGAGGAGACCGGTGGGGCTCGGCGCCAGGCGGCCGATCGGAAGCGGGGGGGGCTCGGGCTGCGAGGGGACCATGCCCCGCCATCCTGCCCGCCCACGGATGCCCGCGCCAGGGGGCCGCCGGCTCAGGGGAGCCGGGCAGCCTCCTTGCGGCGCTCGAGGACGTAGCTGATCACCGTCCGGCGGAAGACGGGATCCGAGCCCACGTCGATCTCGAAGCCGTGCACCACGCCCTCGCCCAGGGGAGTGCGGTGGCAGACCCGGACGGCGAAGCCGAAGGGCGTTGAGCCGGGGAGCTGGAAGGCCAGCTTGAGGCGTCTCACGCGCGCCAGCCGCCCGGCCAGGTCGGGGTCGATCGCGAGGGCCAGCCCGCTCTTGGAGAGGTCGTGCAGGGGAGCGTCGTGTCGCTGGCCGTCGTGCTCGAAGCGGGCCCGGATGGGGGAGGCCGGATCGGGGCGGACCCGGTAGTCCCGGCGGCGATTGAAGACGGACCACAGCGGGGCGTCGAGCTCCCCGTAGAAGTCGGCGGGATTCCGGAATTCGAGGCCCGCCCGCGTGTGGTCCGAGCCGTGGGTCAGCGAGCGGATGATGGCCCGGGCGGCGAGCTCGCGGCCGGTGGCGCGCTCGAGGAAGGTGAGATCCACCTCCTCGCCCGAGCCGATGGGGGGACAGGCGTCGACCGGGAAGTGAAGCGATGCGCCGCCCGCGCAGACGTCGTGAAGGCGAGCCTCGAGCGGCTCACCTCCCGGAAGGCGGAGCGTCGCGGCCAGGGGGCCACCCTCGCCCATCACGACCCGATATGCGCTGCGCTGGCTCTCGTCTGCCGATCCTGCGGTTGGCATGCAACCCCCTCCAGAGTCATCGAGGGGGGGGCCTGTCGAACCCCAGCCTAGCGCCGCGAGGCTGGGGTTCAAGCCGGACGCCTGCCCGAAGGCGGCGGCCCGGTCGTGGGGCCGCCGCGGTCGTCAGACCGGTGTGAGTACCAGGTAAGGCTGGTGCTAGTACCTATAGTGATTCGGCTTGTAGGGGCCCTCGGCCGGCACCCCGATGTAGCGCGACTGCTCGTCGGTCAGCACCGTGAGCCGGGCGCCCAGCTGGTCGAGGTGCAGGCGCGCCACCTTCTCGTCGAGCGCCTTGGGGAGCACGTACACGGCCTTGTCGTAGTCGCCGGGCTTCAGGAAGAGCTCGATCTGGGCGATGACCTGGTTGGAGAAGCTGTTGGACATCACGAAGCTGGGGTGGCCGGTGGCGCAGCCCAGGTTCAGGAGGCGCCCCTCGGCCAGGATCAGCACCCCGTGGCCGTCGGGGAAGAGCCAGCGGTCGACCTGGGGCTTGATCTGCTCGCGCTCGACCCCCTCCTCCCGGGCCAGGCCGGCCATGTCGATCTCGTTGTCGAAGTGCCCGATGTTGCCGACGATGGCGTTGTTCTTCATGCGCCGCATGTGGCCGACGTCCACCACGTTGTAGTTGCCGGTGGCGGTCACGAAGACGTCGGCCTGCTCGACCACGTCCTCGAGGCGCTTGACCTCGTAGCCCTCCATGAGGGCCTGCAGCGCGCAGATGGGGTCGATCTCGGTGACCACCACCCGGGCGCCCTGGCCGCGCAGGGACTGGGCGCAGCCCTTGCCCACGTCACCGTAGCCGCAGACCACCGCCACCTTGCCCGAGAGCATGACGTCGGTGGCCCGCATGATCCCGTCCACCAGGGAGTGGCGGCAGCCGTAGATGTTGTCGAACTTGCTCTTGGTGACCGAGTCGTTGACGTTCATCGCCGGGAAGGGCAGCTCGCCGCTCTCCTGCATCTGGTACAGGCGGTGGACGCCGGTGGTGGTCTCCTCGGTGACCCCCCGGATGCCGGCGCGGGTGCGGGTCCACTTCCCGGGATCGGCCTTCATGGTCGCGCGCAGGAGGTCCAGGAGCTCGCGCCAGTCCTCGGGATCGTCGGCGCCGGTGGCGGGCACCTCGCCGGCCTCCTCGAACTGCGCGCCCTTGATGACCATCATGGTGGCGTCGCCCCCGTCGTCCAAGATCATGTTGGGCCCCTCGTCGCCGGGCCAGGTGAGCGCGCGGTCGGTGCACTGCCAGTACTCGGCCAGGTTCTCGCCCTTCCAGGCGAAGACCGGGACGCCGCGCGGGTTCTCGGGGGTCCCCTCGGGTCCGACCGCCACCGCGGCGGCGGCGTGGTCCTGGGTGGAGAAGATGTTGCAGGAGGCCCAGCGGACGCGGGCCCCGAGCTGGAGCAGGGTCTCGATCAGCACCGCGGTCTGGATGGTCATGTGCAGGGACCCCGTGATGCGGGCGCCCTCCAGGGGCCGCGTCCGGGCGTACTCCGCGCGGAGCGCCATCAGCCCGGGCATCTCGTGCTCGGCCAGGCGGATCTCCCGGCGGCCCCAGTCGGCCAGGCTCAGGTCCTTGACGTGGAAGTCGGTGAAGGTGGCGGTGGTGGAGCTCATGGCTGGTTCTTCGATGTCTCAGGGTCGGTGTGTGCGGGGCGCGCGGGCGCGCACGACGTACAGGGGCAGGGCCGCGCCGCCCTCGTGGGAGGTCCGCGGCCGGTAGTGGTCGTCGAGGGGCTCGATGGCGACGCCCGCGAAGCCGGCCCGCTCGAAGGCGGTGGCGACGTCCGTGGGCTCCAGGCCGAGATGGCGATCGCCCAGGGCCTCGTGCATCCACTCCTCGCGGTGCGGCATCAGCTCGAGCACGACCGCCGAGCCGCCCGGGCGCAGCACCCGGCGCATCTCGGCCAGCGGCGCGTCCAGGGAGGGCAGGTGGTGCAGGACCATCCCGGCGATCAGGCCGTCCAGCTCGCCGTCGTCGATGGGCAGGGCGTCGAGGTCGCCCTGGCGGAGCTCGACCTCGGCGGAGCCGGCGGCGGTCGCCAGACGCCGGCGCGCCTCCTCCAGCATGCCGGGGGATCGGTCCACGCAGACGAGCCGCTCGCACAGCCCGGCGAGGGCCGCCGCCATGTAGCCGGTGCCGCAGCCGAGATCGGCGAGGACCAGCCCCTGGGGCAGCAGGCAGGCCGCGGCGCGCTGCCGGGCCTGGCCGGTGGCGAAGTCCACCCCGATCGTGTCCCACCTTCCGGCGACGCTGTCGAAGAAGGCGTCGCTGCTGGCGCGGCGCTCGGCCAGCACCCCCTCCAGCCGCACCAGGTCGGCGGGGTGCTCGGCCAGGGAGGGGAGCTCCTCGCGCAGGGTGCTCCAGAGCAGGGCGGGGAAGGAGCCCGCGGTGCCGGGACGATCCCCGCCGGCCGCCCTCCCCGCGGCCGCGTGCCGCAGGAAGGTGCTGGCGCCCGAGTGCCGCTCGGCCAGCAGGGACGCCTCACGCAGGACCCTGAGGTGATTGCTGACGCGGCTCTGGGCGAGGCCCAGGGCGCGGGCCAGCTCACCGACGCTCAGCTCCTCGCGCTCCAGGAGCGCCAGGATCCGCAGGCGGGTGGGGTCGGCCAGGACCTTCAGCAGGCCGGTCAGGGGGGTGGTGGTGGTGACCATCGCCGGTTGAGCATTAGATCATGACAGCCTGATATTCCATCGTCCAGACGGAATCCCGGGCTGGAGGGGAATCCCCGGGGGGCGGCGGGTCGACGGGCGGGGCGGCCATCCACCAGGCCCCTCCACCCGAGGGACTCCCTCACCTCGGGCGGGTTGCGGGTCGGGAGGCCCTCTCCCGAGCGGCCCTCAGTCGACCTCCGCCTCGGTCACCTCCAGCACCTCGATCGTGACCGTCCCCGATGGCAGCTCGATCGACGCGGTCTGCCCGGGGTGCAGGCCCAGCATCCCCCGCGCCAGGGGGGCGTTGTAGGAGACGGCGTTCTCCCGCTCCGTGTCCCAGGGCCCCAGCAGCATGATCTGGCGCTGCACTCCGGAGTCGATCTCCCGGTACGAGACCCGCGAGCCCGGGCAGACGGTCTGGTCGGGGATCAGCGCGTGGCTCAGGAGGCTCGAGCGACGCAGCTCCTTCTCGATCTCGGAAGCCTGCTCGGTGAGCTGGCGCTGCTCCTCGATGGCCTGCTCCCACTCGGAGTTCTCGGAGAGGTCCCCGTAGGAGGCCGCGCGGGCGATCGCCTCCCGGTTGGCGGGGATCTTGACCTCGCGCAGCTCGCGCAGCTCGGACTCGCGCTTGCGCAACCCGCTGGTCGTGGTCCAGATCGTGTCCTCCTCCCAGAAGGGGCGACCCTCGGAGCGGAAGATCTCGGGGGCGAACTCGACCGCGACGTCCGTCAGCACGGAGTCGATCTGGTCGTCGATGCCCCGCTGGATGGAGGTGCGCGCGGCCCGCAAGGTCGAGGCGGCGGCCTGGTGGAGGAGACGGCGCAAGAGGGGCTCGTCGCCCTTGCACAGGAGGTCCACCAGGCGGGCGTGGGCCCGCTGCAGGCGGGGGTTGCCGCGCTTGCTCTCGAAGAGGTACACGCCCAGCTCGATCAGGGCCTGGGCCCGCTGCGGGGGGGTGGGGAGCTCGCCCTCCATGCGGGCCTCCTCGACCACCTTCGCCAGGGCGATCAGGACCGCCGGCGAGCGCAGCGGCCGCGCCAGCAAGGAGGCGTAGTGCCCCACCAGGACCTGCCCGCGGCCGTCCGCGATCAGGGCGTCCGTCAGGGGCTTGACCATGCCCGGCGCCGCGTGCTGCAGGTGTGTCGCGGCCTCGGCGAGCCAGCGCTCCTCGCCCAGGACCTCGCGCAGGAGATCGGCGCAGCGCTCCTGCTCGCGCACGGTCGGCAGGGCCTGGAAGCGCGCCCACAGGGCCGGAGCCTCGGTGGCGAGGGCGGGGACCTCCTCCTCGGCGGCCTCCTGGAGGTACATCAGGAGGGCCTCGGGGGTCTGATGCTGGCGATCGCGCAGGAGCAGCCAGGCGGACAGCCGATGGGCCTCCGGCTGCCGCTCGTCGGCCGTCATGCCCTCCAGCACCTCGAGGGCGGCCTTCTCGACCCCCGAATCGACCGCGCCTCCCACCAGGAGCTCCCGGACGCGGGTCAGGGCCGCGCCCAGGCCGGGGAGCTGCTGGAGCTGTCGGCAGACGTCCTCGGCCGGGTCCGCCGCGCGGCGCAGCAGGCGGACCTCGATCTTCTGGCCCGCGCCCGTGAGCCGGAACCACTCGCTGTTCTCCGCCAGGAGGCGCGCCTTGCGCCACCAGCTCGTCCAGGAGTTGCCGGTCACGCCGATCTGCAGCAGCGAGTTGCGGATGGCGATGGAGCCGATGCTCCCGCCGGCCCGCTGCACGATCGACTTGAGGATCTCCAGCGGCTCCTTCTTCAGGCGCTTCTTGAGCCCGTCCGGATCGCGCAGCCACTGGGCGCGCAGGTCCTCCTCGTCGATGATGTCGAAGATCTCGACCGCGCTCTTCAGCGGGAAGCGATCGGTGCGCCCGCTCTGGAAGCGGATCGCGATCTCCAGCGAGCCGACGTCCACCCCGGTGACCTCGCCCAGGCCCCAGCCGGCCGGGTGGAAGATGATGGTCCCGCTCTGGAAGGCCATCATCTTGTCGAGATCGCGCCAGGCGCCACGGGGATCCGGGGTCCCCGGCACGAGCCGGGCCAGCTCGCTGTAGCCCTCCCACCAGACCTCCTGTCCCCAGGCCTCGACGGCGTTCTCGATCAGCGAGCCCACCAGCTCGGAGGGCGAGCCGCCGCCGACGAGGGCGGCCCCCAGGAGGCGGGCGGCCTCGTCGTGTCGATCGTTCTCCGCCAGTAGCCCCGCGTGCTCCTTGACCAGCGGGAGGCAGCGCGGCATCCGGCGCTTGGCGGCGACCATCTCCAGCGTCTGGAGGAGGTCGTCGATGGGATCCCCTTCCAGCATGAGCTGACCCCATGCCTGGTCGAAGCCCTGCCAGTTGTCTTCGGTGAGGAGGAGGGAGAGGCTCATGGTGGTTGGGTCCCCAAGGGTCCGGAAAACCTCCATCTGTGGAGGCGCCCTCGCGCTTTCCCGGGGCGGGGGGGCGCGAGGGCAAGCTGTCAATATAGCGCAAAGTCGGGGCCGGAACACACGCCCAAGCGGCCTCAATCCGCGGTCCGCCGAGGAGGGTGGACCGCGGGGCCCGCGCCGCCCCGGGGCCTCGAATCCCGGCGCCGGGCGCCGCCGTTGCAGGGCGCGGGCGGGAATGACAGGATTCGGCCATGATCCCGCTGCTGGCAATCCTGGCCGAATCGACCGCCCTGGTCGGGGGCACGGTCCACTCGCTCGCTCCCGGGGAGGAACCGAGGGTGGCCTCGGTACTGGTCGTGGACGGGCGGATCGCCGCCGTGGAGGAGAACCTCGAGATCCCGCCCGGCTGCGAGCGGGTGGACGCCGAGGGCCTGCACCTGGTGCCCGGCCTGATCGACGGTCTGGCCTTCCACGATCCGGCCCACGACATCCTGTACACCGCCCACGGGGTCGTCCTCGTCCGAGATCACGGCAACGACCTGGGCGTGATCTTCGACCAGAGGGACCCCGAGGTGCGCGATCAGCGGGCGGGGCCCGGCCTGTCGATCTGCGGCGCGCCCCTCGACGGGGTGCCGCCCTCCACCACCCACGCCATCATCCTGCGGACCACCGAGGAGACCGACGCCCGCCTGCCGATCCTGCTCAACGAGGGGATCGACTTCGTCTCGATCCAGCCCGGCCTGCCCCGCGAGGCCTGGCTCCGGGCGATCGAGCTGGCGACCGAGCGCCGGCTGCAGGTGTGGGGACCGACTCCCTCCGAGTGCGAGCTGGAGGAGGTGCTGGCCTCGGGGCAGGACGGCATCCTGTACCTCGACGCGCTGCTGCCCGAGGGCCTGGAATGGGAAGGGACCGAGCCGTCCGCCTTCGATGGGTCGATCCAGCGGGTGGCCGACTCGGGCGTGGCCATCGCGCCCCTGCTGATGGGGAACGCCCGCTGGCTCGCGGATCCCGCCACCGAGGTCGAGCTCCTGCCCTTCCTCGGGCCGATGTACGACTCCCTCTGGACCCTCGAACGGGAGCTCCGGCGCCGGGAGCTCGACCCGCAGGAGCGCGTCCGGGCCGAGGGGGTCCTCGCCGTCCAGCGCGAGCTGGTCCGCCGCCTCCACGTTGCCGGGGTGCCCCTGGTGCCCGGCAGCGGCGCCCCCCACCCCTGGCTGTTCCCCGGGCTGGGCCTGCACCGGGAGCTGGAGCAGTGGCAGGAGGCGGGCATCCCGCCGGCGGAGCTCCTCCACCTGGCCACCGCCGGAGCGGCCCGGGCCCTCGGCCTGGCCGAGGAGCGGGGCACCCTGGAGGTCGGCAAGGTCGCGGACATCCTCCTGCTGCGGGAGGACCCCACCCGGGACGTCGCCGCCCTGCGGCGTCCGGCCGGGGTGGTGCTGCGCGGGCGACTGCTCGGGGAGGACGACCTCGAGGGGCTGCTGCGGCTCCTCGAGGACGAGCAGAGCCGAGCCCGCGGGGAGGCCGCGGCCCCCCTGGAGATCCCCGAGCCCGACCTGCCCGAGGGCTCGGTCCTGGTGCGGGGCTACTCCGAGGCCGAGAGCGCCGCCGGGCGGATCTCGGGTGAGCGCTGGGCGATCGTCCGGCGCCTCGACCGCCGGATCGCCTTCTGCGGCCGGGCCGTCAATGCCCAGCGGGCCGAGGTGGACGTCGAGCAGGTCATCGGAGGCGAGGGCCGGCTCCAGACCTTCCGGGTCGCGATCCGACACGGGGGCCACGAGCTGGTCGCGCGGGGCATGCTGACCGCCGGCCAGATGCGGGTGGAGCGGCGCTACGACGGAGCCCACGTGGACACCCGGGCGGCGCAGCAGACGATCTCGGCCGTGGACGTGGGCAGCGTCACGGCCCAGATGCTCCTCGCGCACGCCCGCTCGGAGGGGGAGCTCTTCGTGCTGCGCTTCCACGAGGGGCTCGAGCTGGAGGTCGCGCAGTGGAAGCTCGAGCTGTCTCCCGACGGCCGGCATCTGCTGAGCACCCCCGCCGGCCCCAAGTTCTCGAGCTTCCAGGAGAACGGGGCCCTGGAGCTCATGCTCCAGCGCCAGGGCAACGCCTTCGTCCGGACCTCGAGCCGGAGCATCGACACCCTGGGCGGCCCGGGGCTGCCCCTGCCGCCCGAGAAGCTGCGCCTCATGCGGGGAGAGGACCCCGAGGAGGGGGCCGGCGCGGCGGGAGAGGAGTCGGGAGGGCGCTGAGGGGGCGCGGGTCGGGTCCCCGAGCCCCGGGCGAGGCTCGCCCGGGCCCTGCGCGGCCCCCTTTCGGCCCCCGCAGGGCCCCGGATCGGCCCTCCGCGGGGCGGGGGGGGTAGTCTGGAAGCGGGCCGGTGGGTAAGCTCCGGGTTGCCTGCGCCGGAGCGGGTGGGAGGCTTCGGCCACCGGGGGCGATCGCGGTCCGGGCGGACCGGGCGCGCCCTTCGGAAGCCGGGCCGCGGAAGAGGAGGGGACGACCACCATGACCCGCAATCCCAAGCTCTGCGCCCTCGTCGCCAGCGTCGCGCTCCTCGGCGCGGCTCCGTCCCCGGGCGGCCTCGCCCTCGAACAGGAGGGCGCATCCGCCGGCCCGTCGCCGGACACCGCGGCCATCATCGAGAGCCGCAGCGACGTGCTCCCGGCCGAGGTGCTCGACGCGCTCCCCCCCGACGTGGGCCGTCGCGTCCTCGGCGGCAGCCAGCCCATCTACCTGCTCGTCAACCCCGCCCTGCGTGGGGGCGAGGGGGATCCCGCGGGGTTGCCGGAGGTGCTGGCCCTCGAGGGGACCGAGCTGCCCGCGAACCTGCTGGCCGCCCTCGGGCGCCGGCGCGACGGCCGGGGGGCCGCCGTGGCCTGGCAGGTGCAGCGGGTCCTGCGCGACTACCTCACGCGCTTCTTCGAGGACGTCCGCGACAGCGAGAGCCTGGAGCGGCTCATCCAGCGGCATCGGCTGGCCGAGAGCTATCGGCTCATCGTGCTGGCGGCCGACGCGCGGGCGGGGGCCGTGCGCGAGGGCGAGGGGCCGGACTCCAGCCTGCAGCTCAAGCTCTCCCTGCGGCTGGTGCGCATCGAGCTCGACGCGCGCGCCCCGCACCCGGTGGCCGGGCTCGAGCTCCTGTGGGCCGACTGCGCCCGGGGCCAGGCCCGGCTGCCCCGACCGGGACCGTCCGGCGAGCTCGACGAGCGCGAGGTCTACCGGGCCCTGAGGGTGGCCTGCATCGAGGCCATCCGCGGCCAGCTCGCCCTGAGCCTGTGGGGGAACCCGAGGCTGCGCGACGGCCGCTGGTTCGGGGAGCGCCCCGACGCGGTGGGCGGAAGCACGGACCCGGAGACGCCGCCCGCGGAGCCGGCCGAAGCAGAGGAGGGACGGCGATGAGGGGGCCGGCTCGCGGCGCTCTGCTCGCGGCCGCCCTGGCCGCGCTGGGCCTCCTGGGCGTCGGCTGCGAGGCTCCGCCCGCGCCGGAGCCCGCGCCGCCTCCGGCGCCGCCCCCGCCGCCCCCGGCGCTCTCCGATGCCCTGGCCGTCCCGGGAGGCGCCCTGGTGAGCTGGAATTCGGCGGCTCCCTGCACCGCGACCGCCCTCGGCGCGGAGCGCCGGGTGGGCGGCGCGTGGCGCGAGACCCGACCCGCGCCGGCCTTCGACGCCCTGGGCCCCGCGGCGGTCTACGTCCCGGGTCTCGATCCGGGCGCGTGGCGCTTCACCCTCGAGCTCGGCGAGGAGGAGGGCGGGCGTCGCTTCGAGCTGGGCCCCACGGCCGCGATCGAGGTCCCCGACGTCCCCTCCCGCTGGCGATTCCTCGACCTGCGGGAGGACCTCGGCCAGGAGACCCCGCTGGGGCTGGCCGCGCTGCTCGCCTTCCCCTGGGAGGTCCGCGAGCCGGGCGTGCCCCCCCTCGACGCGGAGGAGGAGCTGCGGCGGGCCCTGGAGGACCTCTCCCTGCGCGCCCTGCGCCTGGCCCTGGGGCCGACCTACTCGGTGGGGCGGGGAGAGCTGACCGCCTTCGAGAGCGCTCGCGAGTCGCTGCTCGAGGGGGTCGAGGCGGGCGTCGACCCGATCCTGCCCGGGGCCCTCTCGGCGAGCGTGCTGTGCGCGGTGGACCTGCGGCTGCCGCGGGGCGGGGCCGGGGAGGCGCTCCTGGGGCTGCGCGTCTTCGATCTCTCCTACCGGCGGTACCAGCAGGACAAGCCGGTGCGGCGCCTCTGGAACACGCGCCTCCTGGTCTTCGAGGACTTCGTCGCGCTGGACGCCGGGCGGCTCGCCGGCGAGGAGCGCCTGGCGGAGCTGCTGCGGGGGCTGCGGCTCCTCGTGGGGGAGGCCTCGGCCGATCCGGTGCTCCTGCGCCTGCGCGATTTCCACCGGCGGCTCGGCGGGACGGCCCTCTCGGATCCCGCCCGTCAGCTCGAGCTCCTCGAGATCCTGGGCGCCGAGGTGGCGGCCGGGGCCGACCGCCGCAACTTCCGCCGGGTGGAGCGCGCGCACCTCTTCCCGCGCGCCGGGGACGCGCCCTTCCTGGCCCTGCCCACGGCGGGGGGGCCGGCGGCGGAGCCGGACGAGACGGTCACGCCCTCGCCCGCGTCCGGTGAGGGGGAGCCGGCCGATGGGACCTGACCGCTCCATCCTGCGGGGGATCGGCGCGCTGCTCCTCGCCGCGCCCCTGCCGGGAGGAGCGCGCGACCAGGAGCCCCCGGCCGAGGTGAGCCGGCCGGCCGTGGCCCGGAGCGCCGTGGCCGCCTGCCGTCAGCTCACCGCGCGCGCCCGGCTGGCCTGCGCCGTGGCCGAGGAGCTCTCCGCGCGCCGGCTCCGCTCGGGCTGGGAGGCGGGGCCATCGGGATCCCCGCGCGAGCGCCCGGAGCTCGCGCTCCTGCTCGAGTTCTGCTCGGACCTGGTGAGCGAGCTCGCCCCGCCGGCCGCGGCCCTGCCGACCGCCCCGACCCTGGAGCTCCTGGACGCCACCGACGAGGTGGTGGAGCGCCTGGCCGACGGCGCGCTCCTCTCCATCGAGACGCGCCTGGACGTCGCCCGCCTCGCCTCGGCTCTCCTCCAGGGCCTCGCCGACGAGGGGCGGGACCCGGCCACCCGGCGCGCCGTGGCGCGCCACCGCGTCCGGTGGCTGCTGCACCAGAGGCCGGACGGGCCTCCCGCGGACTTCGCCGAGCTGGAGGTCCGGGCGGGGCTCGCGCTCCGCTGCCTCGATCTCCTGGACTCGGTCGAGGCCGGCGACGGCCGGTCCGTCGATCCGCGGAGCCGGGAGCGGCTGGAGCGCTGGTCGGCCGAGCTCCTGCGGAGCCCGCGGTGGCGCGACCTGCCCCCCGAGCCCGACGCCGACCCGCGCGATCGCGCGGCCCGACGGGAGCGGATGCTGGCCCGCCTGCTGTCGGCCGCGCCCTCGCTCGACGAGGACGTGCTGATCGGGCATCTGCTGGCGCGGGTGAGCGCGCTGCGCGACCCGGGGGAGGAGCCCGGGGAGCCGGGGCGGGACCGCGCCCTGGACTTCCTGGACACCCTCGAGCTGGCGCGGGCCGTGCGCGCCAGCGCGGCCGTCCGCGAGGGCGGGTGGTCGGCCTTCCTGGACTCGATGGACTCGCTGCGGCTCGAGGTGGTCGAGGGCGAGCTGCGGCCGCCGGCCGCCCTCGAGGGTGAGGACGCGGGCTCGGCCGCCTCTCCGCGCTCGGTCGCGCACCTGGAGCCGGGAGCGCCCGGGCTGGCGGTCTCGGTGCTGGACCGGGAGGGTCGGCTCCGCGGCCTGCCGGCTCCGGCCGAGCTGGGGCTGAGCGGCGCCTATCCCGTCCTCGAGGGGCTCGAGCTCGCGATCCGGGTCGAGACCGCGGCGGGCGATCCGGTCCGGCTCTGCCTGCGGGCCGGCTCCGGTGCGATCGAGATCGCCCTGCCCTCGCGCGTCCCCGGGGACGCCACCCTCTTCGACGTCTCCCTGCCGGCGTCCGGGGCGAGGCGCGGGCTGGTGGCCCTGTCCCACCGGCCCTGGACCCGCGGGGAGCTGGTGGGCGCGCTGAACGCCGGCCTCCCGGCCCAGATCCAGAGCGACCTGGGAGGCGCCCACGAGGAGGTGCGGGCCTTCCTCGCGAGCTTCCTCGAGGATCCGCGGGGACCCGAGGGGCCCCTGGACCTGACCCTGGAGGAGCAGCGCGAGCTGGCCATCGCCGGCATGCGGGATCCGGAGGGGGTGGCGGTGGTGGACGGCGATGCCGCCGCTCGCCTGCGCGAGATTCTCCGGCCTCGCGGGGCCCTCCCACGGGCGGAGCTCTGCGAGCGGATCGAGCCCTGGGTCGTCCGCGCCCTGGGGTGGACGGAGCTCGAGGCCGGCCCGGAGCGGGTCGTGCACCTGCGCCTGGACGAGGAGGTCGAGCCGGACCGGCGCTACGTCATCCGCGAGGTGGCGACCTGGGAGGGGCCCTGATCCGGGCCGGCGAGGATCCCGTGGAGCCGCAGGACGCGAAGGGCCCGAGGGCGGCCGAGCCCGGTGCGGGGAGCCCGGCCGATACCCCGGCCATGCGCACCACCAGCGTGTGGGCGACGACCACGGGGCTGGGCGAGGAGCCGGCCGGGCTGCCCGGACCGAGCAGCGTGCGCCTGCGGCTGCTCGGCGCGGGCGGGCAGGGCGAGGTGTGGCTGGTCGAGCACCTGGGGCGGCACGAGGCCCACAAGTACCTGACCCGGCGCGGCCCGGCGGCCGGCGAGCTCTTCCGCGAGGCCCTGCACACGAGGCTCGTCGACCACCCGAACATCGTCCAGGTCTTCGGCACCGAGGAGGTGGACGGAGCGCCGGTGCTGCGCATGGAGTTCGTCGAGGGCATCGATCTCGCGCAGGCGGTCGAGCGGGACGGCGTCCTGCCCCTCGATCGCCTGGTGCCCGTCGCGATCCAGATCGCCGACGCCCTGCAGGCCACGCACGAGGCCGGCATCGTGCACCAGGACCTCAAGCCCTCGAACCTGATCCTGCGGGCCGACGGGACCTCGGTCGTGGTCACCGACTTCGGCGTGTCGGCGGCCGCCCGCTCGGGCTCGGCCGGCGTGGGCGGGGGCACGCCGATGTTCATGGCGCCCGAGCAGTTCGAGGACGGCAGCCGCGGAACGGCGCGCTCCGACGTGTGGTCCCTCGGGGTCACCCTCTACTACCTCGCCTGCGGCCGCTACCCCTTCCCCTTCGAGACCCTGGCTCCGCGAGAGGCGGTGCGCGAGCCGCCGCTCGATCCGACCCCGGATCATCCCTGGGTGCCGACGCAGCTGTGGGCCATCCTGCGCCGGATGCTGCGCGCCGATCCCTCGACCGAGGGGTACGCGACCGTGCGGGAGGCTCGGGAGGATCTCGAGGCCTGGTGGACCACCCTGCGCTGCCCGGCCTGCGGGCGGCCCGCGCCCCTCGACGAGATCGAGGAGGGCTGCCCCCGGCCGGAGTGCGGCTCCCCGGAGCTGGCCCTGACGAGGACCGCGGTGCTGGCGAGGCGCGGGGCGCAGGCCGCCCTGGCCAACTGCTCCTTCCCCGAGGCCGTGGGTCTGCTGCGCGGCGCCACCGAGGAGCTCTCGGGGGAAGGCCGGGCCGCCGCGGCCGGGGAGCTCGCCGGGCTCCAGCTCGCCTGCGAGCGCCTGGCCCGGGACCACGGCCGGGCCGTGGAGGAGGTCGGCGAGCAGCTCGAGGCGGGGCGGATCGTCGAGGCGGTGCGCGGACTCGAGCGCGCGCGGGCCCTCTTCTCCCGCTCTCCCGCCCTGGGCGAGCTTCGCTCCCGGGCGCGCCGCGCGGTGGTCGAGGTGCACTCCGCCACCGAGCCCGGGCTTCGAGACGCCCTGCGCTCGGGTGACTTCGAGCGGGCGCGGGAGGTCCTCTCCCGGCTGACCGCCATCCTGGACGACGCCGCGGCGCGGCGCGAGCTGCGCCTGGGGCTGGGGCACCCGCCCGAGGATCCCGACTGGCTGGCCGAGGAGGTGGAGCGGCGCGAGGGCGTCTGGCGGGTGCACGCCGAGGGGGTCCGCCGCGCGATCGACGCCCTGGACCTGGGCGAGGCGGTGCGCTGCGCGGCTCGCCTGCAGTCCGAGTTCCCCTCGGAGGAGAACGAGCGGGCGCTGGGGCGGCTGAGACGGGCGGAGCGGGCCTGGGCCGCCGCGCGGAGCTGGTCGGTGGGCGAGCTGGAGGCGCTGGCGGAGGCGCCCCTCGATCGCGCCGGCGAGAGGCCCCTGGAGCTGAGGGCCGCGCGCGAGGCCTGCGACCGGCTCCTGGAGGATCTGCCCGCGGCGGAGCACCCCTCCCTCGAGAGGGTCCGGGAGCTCCACGGCCTCCTGGATCGGGCCATCGCCGCGGTGGAGGAGCGGGTGGGGGGGAAGCTGGAGCGCGCCGAGCGCTCGCAGGAGGAGCTGCGCGTGGTCGAGGCCCTCTCCCTGCTCGATCGCGTCGGCGAGCTCGTCCTGGGCTCGGACGTCTTCGCCAGCGAGGCGCGCGAGGCCTTCCGCGCCCGCCGCAGCCACCTGGCCGCCCTGGTGGAGCGCGCCTCGGGCCTGCACCGCGACGGCCAGACCGCCCTGGAGCGACGGGACTACGCCGCCGCCCACCTGGCCCTGCAGGAGCTGGTCAGCCTCGCGCCGCGCGACTTCCCCGACGTCGAGGGCATGCTGGAGGAGATCGAGCGCCTGCGCGGGCGGGCCGCGGTCCTCGGCGAGGACGTGGCCCGCTCCCTGGCCGACATCCGGCGCGGCCGCTTCAGCCTGGACTCGATCCGGCTGACGCTCGAGCGGGCCGAGGAGCTGCACCGGATCAGCGGGGACGACCGGCGGCGCGAGCTCCTGGCCGACCTCGCCGAGGCGGCCGTCGGGATCCTCGACTCGCAGCTCGAGTACGCCCGCTCGCTGCGCGAGGCCGCCGAGGCCTGCGCCTTCCTGCGCAGCTCGCTGGTCCCCGTGGTGCAGGCCCTGCCGGCCGAGCGGTGGGGCGCCATGGCGGCCGATCACCCGGAGGTGGCCTCGCGGCTCGCTTGCCTCCTGGACCAGGCGGCCTCGCTCCTGCCGGACGAGGCGGCGCAGGCCCTCGCTGTCGGCGGGGAGCTGTGCTCCGCGCTGGAGGAGCTGGCCGACCTGCCCTCCCGGGGGCCGAGCGAGCCGACCGCTCCCTGCGCGGCGGACCGGATCGCCTCCGCGGTCGAGGCCGGCCTTCGGGCGGCGGGGAGCGCCGCGGTACGCCCCCAGCTCCCCGCGGCCCTGGACCTCCTGCGTCGCCTGGAGGCGCAGGCGCCCGGGGAGCGGGCGGCCGACGTCCGGCGCCGGGCGGAGCGCCTGCGGCGGCTGGGGCGGCGCGCGACCCTGGCTCGCTCGGGCCGCCGCCTCCTGCGGACCCTCCTGTGGCTCGGCCCCCTCGCGGCCGCGGGCATCGGCGGCTGGATGGCCGGTCACGACCGGGGCGTTCGCGCGGCGGAGGGGGAGATCCAGGGATGGACGGAGAGCTGGGTCGGCGGCCTGGGTCTGGACCGGGAGCTGGAGCGCGCGGCCGCCGCCTGGCTCGGGAGCTCGGCGGACGAGCCCGCCGGCTCGGCCGAGCGGATGGCCGTGGCCCAGCGCTGGAAGGAGCTGCGCCGCGCCCTGGCGGGGCACGATTCGGGGGAGCGGCGGCCCCTCGGGTACTGGGTCGCCGCGGGCTCGCTCCTGGGCCAGGTCGATCGCCTCGAGGGCGAGCCCTGGGAGGGGCTCCGGCGGCGCTTCGTCGCGGATGTGGACCGCGCCCTGGAGGTGACCCTCGGCCTGGGGCTCGAGCGGGCTCTCGCCGAGCCCTGGTCGGCCGCCACCCCCGGGGGCGCTCACGGGGGTCTGCCCGCGCTCCTCGCGGACGTGATCGCGGGACTGCCCCCGGGCGCCGAGCGACAGGGGCTCGAGCGGCTCCGGGCGGCCATCGCCGAGCTGGTGGGGGAGGCCCCGGTCGCCGAGCTGCGCGCGGCCCTCGACGCCGGCCGCCTGCCCGGGCGAGCGAGCTCGCTGCACGCCGGGATCCGCGCCCTGTGCGCCGAGGGGGGCGCGGCCGGGGGCTTCTCGGACGGCGTGCGGTTCGGGCTGCGCGGATGGCTCCAGGGAGAGCTGCGGCGGATCCTGAGCGCCGAGCTCCTGGCCGAGCTCGAGGCGGCGGCCGGGGGGCGGCTCGAGGGCTTCGCCGCGAGGCAGTCGCAGCTCGTCAGGGCCCTGGACGAGCTGCCCCGCGGCCTGGCCGGCGCCCGGGCGCTCTCGCGCTCGAAGCTGGAGCGGACCCTGCTCGAGGTCGTCGAGACCCTCGGAGAGGGCGGAGGGACGGAGTGAGCGATGCGCGCGCGCGCCCCGAGGCCCCCGCGGCCTCCGGCGAGATCGAGCCCCTGCGCCTGGGGCCGCTGGAGGTCTGGCCGCCGGTGGTCCTGGCCCCCATGGCCGGCATCACCAACCCGCCCTTCCGGGCCCTGTGCCGGGAGTACGGCGCCGGCCTGTGCATCTCCGAGATGATCACCGCCCGCGGGTGGCTGCACGGGAATCGCCTGACCCGGCTGCTCGCGGCTCCCGGCCAGGGCGAGCGGCCGCGCTCGGTGCAGGTCTACGGCACCGACCCCGCCGACGTCGGCGAGATGGTCCGCCAGCTCGTGGACGAGGGCGTGGACCACGTCGATCTGAACCTGGGATGTCCGGTGCCCAAGGTCACCTCCAAGGGCGGCGGCGCGGCCATCCCGCTCAAGCCCCGGCTGATGGCCCGGCTGCTGCGGGCCATGGTGGGGGCCGCGGGGAGCGTCCCGGTGACGATCAAGGTGCGCACGGGGATCGACGCGCGCCTCTTGACCTACCTCGACGCCGGGCGCGTGGCCCAGGAGGAGGGCGCGGCCGCGATCGGTCTGCACGCGCGCACCGCGGCCCAGCTCTACTCGGGGGAGGCCGACTGGGACGCCATCGGGAGGCTGGTCGAGTCGGTGGACGTGCCGGTGCTCGGCAACGGCGACGTGTGGGAGGCGCGGGACGCGCTGAGGATGATGCGCCAGAGCGGCTGCGCCGGCGTCATCGTCGGCCGCGGTTGCCTCGGCCGGCCGTGGCTCTTCCGCGAGCTGGTCCGGGTCTTCGACGGCCGCGAGCCGGAGCCGCCGCCGCGCATGGGCGAGGTCGCCGAGATCGCGGCGGAGCACGCGCGACGGCTGATCGAGCTCTTCGGCCCCGAGAACGGCATGCGGCAGATGAGGAAGTGGCTCGGGTGGTACACCAAGGGCTTCCGCGGCTCGGCCGCGCTTCGCGGGCGCCTGCACGCGATCGAGGATCTGCCGGGGATGAGCCGCGCGCTGGGGCAACTGGATCCGACGGAGGAGTTTCCGGCCGCGGCGCTGCGGGCGCGACGCGCCAAGGGGGGCCGGACCCAGCGGGTGAAGCTGCCGGAGGGGTACCTCGATCAGAGGGAGGACGACGCCGCGCCGCCGGAGCCGGAGACGCCCGAGGAGATCGAGGCGATCGAGCGGGCGCTGGACGGAGGGTAGCGCACCCCCGAAATGGGAGGCGCAGGGCTACGGGCCCCGCGCCTCGGCTGGATCCGCGGTCCTGCTGGGGACTGCGCGAATCATTCGCGGTAGGTCGCGATTTCCGAAACGACCTCGTGCGGCCGGCCGCGGCGCCGGGCGTGCTTCTCGGAGAGCGAGGATGGCCCTCGCTGGGGCCTGGGCCCGCGGCCTCTTGCAGTGATCGCTTCCAGGTCCAAGGCTAGGCGAGATTCCGGAATGCCACAAGGGCAAAGCCGGCGCGAAAGCGGCTCGCCTCGGGCCACCGAGGAGAGCCGCTTTTCAGGCCTGAACCGATCGGTCGGATCGCCACCTCTCGCGCGCGTAGAGGGGCCTTCCGGCGCGATCCGCGGGCCGATCCCGGGGGATCAGGCGTTCTGCAGGGCCTCCTCCATGGAGGACCTCCAGGCGCCCTTCTGGGCGGCGCCGTTCATGCTGGCGCGGTGCAGGAACGCCCGCTGGCCGGCGTCCCGCTTGGCGGGCTTGCCCGACCAGGCCTTGAGGGCCGCGGCCTGCAGGGCGCGACCGTAGGAGTAGGACAGGAACCAGGGCTTCTCGCCGGCCATGCGGTTCATGGCGTCGAGGTGGGCGGTCGCGTCCAGATCCGACTGGCCGCCGGAGAGGAACATGATGCCCGGAACGGCGGCGGGGACGGTGCGGCGGAAGCAGCGCAGCGTCTCGGCGGCCACCTGCTCGACCCCGGCCTGCTCCGGGCACTCGGTGCCGGACAGGACCATGTTGGGCTTGAGCAGCATGCCCTCCAGGCAGACGCCCTGCAGGCGCAGCTCGTGGAAGACGCAGTGCAGCGTCTCCTCGGTGACCTCGAAGCAGCGCTCGATCGTGTGGGGCCCGTCCATCAGGACCTCGGGCTCGACGATGGGAACGATGCCGTTCTCCTGGCACAGCGCCGCGTAGCGCGCCAGGGCGTGGGCGTTGGTGTGGATGCACGCGGCGCTGGGCAGGCCCTCGCCGATCTTGATGACCGCGCGCCACTTGGCGAAGCGGGCGCCCAGCTCGCGGTACTCGACCAGGCGGTCGTTCAGGCCGTCCAGCCCCTCGGTCACGGTCTCGCCCGGATGGCCGGCGAGCGGCTTGGCGCCCTTGTCGACCTTGATGCCGGGCACCGTGTTCTGGTCGGCCAGGACCTTGGCGAAGGGGACGCCGTCGGCGGTGGACTGGCGGAGGGTCTCGTCGAAGAGGATGACGCCGCTGATCGACTGGGCGGCGCCCTCGGCGGTGAACAGCATCTCGCGGTAGAAGCGCCGGTTCTCCTCGGTGCTCTCGGTGTCGATGCTGGCGAAGCGCTTGGCGATCGTGCCGCTGCTCTCGTCGGCAGCCAGGATGCCGCGGCCTGGCGTGCAGATCTCGGCGGCGGTGGTCTGGAGGACTTGCTGGTTCATCGGTTCAGTGCTCTCGTGGCTGCGGTGCTCGGGCGGCTTCCGGGAAGCGGGCCGGCCCGGGAAGGGGGCTTGGAAGGGTGGCTTCTCGGGGCGCGCGGCCCCTTCGGAGCGCGATGGCCGAGCATGCTAGCGGACGGGGCGCCGCCGGCAAGGATCGGCCGGGATCCGCGTCATCCTCCCCCGGATCCGCCCGCTTCCCCGGATCCGCCCGCTTCCCCGGGGCGCGGCGGGGGTTCGGGCGGCTCGGGTCGGGCCCTGCGCTCGAAGGCCCCCAGCTCGGTCAGGATGGTCACCAGCCGCGCCCGCACCCTGAGGGCGTCCTCCTCCAGGGCCCGTCGCCGCTCCTGGCCGCGGAGGAAGCGCTCCGGCTCGGCCTTCAGCTCGGCCCAGTGGGTTTCCAGGAAGGCGGTCCAGCCCTCGGGGGAGGGCAGCGCGCGGACGAGCCGGTCGGGATCGGATGCGTGCGCTTCCCACAGCGCGTGGTAGCCGTCCAGGTCGGCGTCGTAGCCGCCCTCGATCACGGGGGTGCCGGTCAGGTACAGCCGCGCCAGGGCCCGGCGCGGGCCCTGGTAGCGTCGGGCCTGGACGAAGTGCCGCCCGAGGGTCGAGTACAGCTCGTCGTGGGCGCTCGCCGGGACCGGGGCCACCCAGCTTCCCCAGTCGTCGAGCAGGTCGTGCACGATGCCCAGGCAGTCGACGTCGGGCATCTCGATCTCGAGACCCGAGTCGTGGGCGCGGTAGAGGGTGATGCCCGGGAACACCCGGCCCTCCCGGTCGGTGTAGGCGTGGCCGAAGGCCGCCAGCACCGCGGCGTGCGAGCCGTCGTCCAGGTGGCTCTCGACGATGGCCTCGGCCAGATCGAGTCCGGGCGCGAAGCCGGCCAGGGCGTTCTCGAAGACGCGCTGCGTATCGTCCGAGCCCCGATCCACGAGGCGCTCGATCCGCCGTCGGCCCCAGTCGTAGCGCCAGGCGCTCCGCAGGCGGCGGACGGGGACGCGGGCCAGGATCCGCTCGCGGGTGCGGCGCGCGAGGCGGCTCTCGGGATCGAGGCGCCGGCGGGGGATCGGCTGGCCCGGCGCGTGAACCTGCGGGTCGTAGCAGGGCGCGGGCTCGGCGTCCGGGAGGGTGCCGGGGTCCTGCTCGAGCAGCGAGAGGGCGTGGCGCACGAGCACCATCTGGAAGGTGTCGAGGTGCTCGGTGTCGACCTCCAGCCAGAGGACGGCGTCCCGCTGCTTGGCGGGGAGCAGGACCGACCACGCCTGCCGCACCCGCTCGTCGTCCGGCGGGGGCGCGGCCTGCTGCGCCGGGAGCCCGGCGGGGAGCGCGCCGAGAAGGAGCGCGCCGGCGCCGGCGACGAGCCGGAGGTGGGCGGCGAGCGGCATGGGCCCAGGGTGCCACGCGGGCCTCGCCCGCGCACCCCCCTGCCGCCCCGGGCGGGCCGGCGCCCGGGCCCGAAAGGGCCGGGGGGCGCCCCACCGGATCGGTGGACGCCCCCCGGCTTCCTGGCACACACATCGGAGGAGAGAGCCCCGCCTGCAGGGCGGGCCCGCTCCGGCGTCCTCCCCGCGCGGACCGCCGCCGATCCCTGTCGAGCGGCGAGCGCCACCCCGTGAACCCGCCCCCTGGCGGGCGTCGAGACCTCGGCTGGTCCGGAAGGCGCCGGATGGCTCGGACCCGATGAAGACTACCCCGGAAGCGGGGGGCGGGGCGGAAAAGCGGCTACTCCCCGAAGTCCTCGTCGGGGGACCCGGCCTGCGCATCCGGTCGCTCGCGCCGACCGCGGTCGCGGCGCCTGCGGGGTCGCCTCCGGCGCTTGCCGCGCGCCGTGGAGAGCTCCTGCTCGGAGGCCCCCAGCGCCGCCTGGTAGCGCGCGAGCCAGCCCTCGTACACGTCCCACCCCTGACCCCAGGCCACCGAGCGCAGCCGGAAGAGGTCGAGCGACTCGAGGAAGTCCTCGCCGCGCATGAACAGCAGGGGCTTGAAGCGGCGGCTCCGCCGGGACTGGGTGAAGCGGCGCTGCTGGACGATGATCCGCCGGGCGCGCGCGAGCTCGCGTCGCGGCAGGCGCGAGGTGGCCCCGAAGGGCTCGATCACCTCGCCGGTGACCGCCAGCAGGTCCGCGGGCGGAGGGCCGGGGAGGGTGCGCGTCTCGGGGTCGGCCTCCTGCTCGACGACGCGCAGGTAGAGCACCGCCACGCAGATGGCGGTGGTGGGGGCCCAGCCCTGGTGCACGTAGCCGTCGAGGGCCTGCAGCAGGCGCCAGTAGCTGTCGGCCCGGATGTGCGTGGCCGGGTCGGGGTCGTCGGACCGGCCGAGGTAGTCGTCCACCGCCGGCAGCAGGACCCGCAGGGCCCCGCAGGCGCGCAGCATGCGGACGGCGCCCAGGGCGGTGCCCGAGCGCATGAGCCGCAGGATCTCCTCCAGCACCCGCGGCCGCGAGCAGCGATCCAGGTCGGGGGCCAGCTCGCAGATCGCCTGCCAGGTCCCCTCCTCGATGCGGAAGCCCAGGCGGGTGGCGAACTTGACCGCCCGCAGGATGCGCACCGGGTCCTCGGCGATGCGCACCATGGGATCGCCGATGGTGCGCAGGAGCCCCTCCTCCAGATCGGGCAGGCCGTCGACGTAGTCCAGGATGCGCGGGCTCTCGGGCCCGCCGCCCTCGCGCCAGGGCGCCACGTCGGGATCCAGGAACAACCCGTTGATGGTGAAGTCTCGCCGGCGGGCGTCCTCGGCGGCCGTGCCGTACTCGTTGTCCTCCAGGATCAGGAGGTCGTCCTCGTCGCCGTCCCGGTGGTTGGGCTCGGTGCGGAAGGTGGCCGTCTCCACGATGCGGTCCCCGAAGACCACGTGCACCAGCTTGAAGCGCCGCCCGATGATGCGGCCCTGGCGCGAGAAGATGCGCTTGACCTGCCGGGGGTTGGCGGCGGTCGCCACGTCGTAGTCCTTGGGCTGGCGACCGAGCTTCAGGTCCCGCACGCAGCCGCCCACCAGGTAGGCCTCGTGACCGTAGCGTCGCAGCCGCGAGATGACCCGCAAGGCGTCCTGGTCCAGGACCTTGGGGTCGATGTCGGGGGCGAGGACGACGCGCGGCTCGTCGCGGTCGCCCCCCGGAAGCGGCGGGTCGGATCGGGTCATGGGCTGCCTGCGGAGGCGGGGGCGGGAGGGCTCGGATCGGGCGATTCCGGCCGGGCGAGCGCGCTCGGGGGACCAGGTTACCCGAAGCGGGATGGGGCCACCAAGGCGCTCGGGCCGGGTTCCCGGCGAGGGGGATGGGGCGCGCCACCGCGGCGTCGGCAGGCCCTCCCCGGGCCGGGGGCCGGCTTGCGTCCGGCTGCGGCTCCCAGTACCCTTTCGGCCGTTCAGGCCAGTAGCTCCAATCGGTTAGAGCGACGGATTCCAAATCCGTAGGTTCGGGGTTCGAATCCCTGCTGGCCTGCCACTCCCTGAGCAGGCGCAGAATGAGCTCGAAGTTGCCCGGCGAGTCCGAGGAATCCCCCGCCAGCGAGTCCGGGGACGCCTGCGCTCCGAGCGGCGAGTCCGCGGCCGGCGACCCCGCGGCCGGGGAGAGCAAGCCGCCCCCCTCCAAGAAGTCCGCCAAGGCCTCGGAGGACCCCGACGATCCCCTCCTCTACACGGAGAAGCCGGTGCCTTCCGCTGACGAGCTGCGCTCGGCCCTGGCCTGGGCCTTCGAGAAGGAGGACATCGAGGGTGAGCTCCTAGACCGCTTCGCGGAGCACGCCGAGATGGTGATGGCGGGCAACCAGGTGATGAACCTCACGGCCATCGTCGACGCCCGCGAGGTGGCCGCCAAGCACTACCTCGATTCCTGGCGAGCCACCCGGCTCCTGCCCCTGATGGGCCGGAAGTTGATGGACCTCGGCACCGGGGCCGGCTTCCCGGGAGTGCCCATCGCCCTGGCCGAGACCCAGACGAAGATCTGCCTGATCGACTCCACGCAGAAGCGCGCCGACTTCGTCGGGCGCTGCGTCGAGAAGCTCTCGATCTCCAACGCCTTCGTCGAGGGCGGCCGCGCCGAGGAGCACCTGGCCCGCAACCACTACGACATCGTCTTCGCCCGGGCCCTGAGCTCGGTGCGCGAGAACGTGCGCCTGCTGCGCAAGGTGCGGCACAGCCTCAAGGACCTGGTCATGCTCAAGGGCCCGTCCTGGTCCCGAGAGGTCCGCGCGGGCGAGCGCGAGGCCGAGCGGCTGGGCTTCCGCCTCGACACGGTGTGGGAGCACGAGCTGCCCGAGGGCATGGGGAAGCGGGCGATCCTGGTCTACCGCGCTCCGGGCGGGGCCGGCATGTAGGCCGGCGGGCCCGCCGGTCGATCCGGCCGGCTCACGCGGCCAGGCGGGGAGGAGCTGGTGCCCGGAGGGGGAGTCGAACCCCCACTCCCTTATCGGGAACATGGACCTGAACCATGCGCGTCTGCCAATTCCGCCATCCGGGCGCGGAGAGGGCGCGTAACCTACGGGCAGGTCCGGGTGGGGTCAACGCCGGGGGAGAGGAAAGTGCCCCGCGAGGTATCCTGGGACCATGGTCACCGACGAGACACCGATCCGGGTCATCGCCACCAACCGGCGGGCCCGCCACGACTACGAGATCCTGGGGGAGCTCGAGTGCGGGATCTCGCTGGTGGGCACCGAGGTCAAGACCCTGCGGGGGGGGAAGTGCTCGATCGCGGAGGCCCACGGCCGGGTCCGGGGGCGCGAGCTGTGGCTCGTGGGGATGCACGTGCCCGAGTTCCCGCAGGGCAACATCCACAACCACGAGGTGGAGCGCGATCGCAAGCTCCTGGCCCACCGGCGCGAGATCCGCAAGTGGGCCAAGGCGGTCCGGGAGCGGGGCATGGCGCTGGTGCCCCTGCAGGTGTACTTCCGCGGATCCCGGGTCAAGGTGCTCCTGGCGCTGGCCCGGGGGAAGCGGCACCGGGACAAGCGCCAGGCGCAGCGGGACCGTGACGACCGGCGGGAGATCGCCCGGGCCCTCTCCCGGCGCCGCTGAGGGGATCGACAGCCGGGCGACTTTGGCCTAGATTGAGGGTCCACGCGTGGGGGCGCACTGGTCTCGACCGGTCTTCGTCGACCCCAGGTGGCGTGCCGGGGACCCCGAGTCACCCCGTCAGCGCTCTCGGGACAGGCAACAACTGCCAACAATCTGCAACTCGCTGCCTGATACGGGCAGCCGTCTCCCCGTGGAGTGCCCGCGGCCGCGGGGAGACGCCAACAGCGGGCTGGCCGGGGATCCGTCCATTCGGGGAGATCCGGCGAGACACTACCGATGGCGGCCGATCCGCAGCCCGTCCGTGGGCGGCGGGGAGGCGGGATTCAATTCGCGGACTACGCACGTAGATGCCTGGGGAGGGTGGATTCCGGGACGCGGGTTCGATTCCCGCCGCCTCCACCACTCCCTGCCCCCGCAGCGGCCCTCTCCGGGTCACCGCCCGGGCTCGCGAACGCACCGGCACCTGGGGGGAAGGTGCGGCGACCAGCCCGGATCCGCAGCCGCCGCGACCGTCCCGGTCAGGGTCGGGGCGGGTGGATCGACCGGGTGAAACGTTGTAATTCGCACGTAAAGCGCGTGTGCCGCAGGGTCGCCCGAGCTCGTCCCTTGCCAGCGGTCCACGGGCATCTCGAGGGGCTCACGCAGCCCTCGGCCCCGGCCGTGGCGCCGGGCTCCTAGAGCCCGATGGTGAGCTCGAGGGCCTCCGTCAGGCCCACGTTGTTCGGCGATGCGAAGCCCGGATCGCGGCTCCAGTACTGAGCGTAGAGCTGCATGCCCGCTGCGATGGACTTGCTCGCCATGTAGGCCTGGCTGAAGTGGAAGGAGTACGAGCCCGAGCAGTCCGGCGGTGGCGGGTTGCCGCCCGAATCCTGCATGATCGTCCGGATGTGCGGCGGGGCAACGCACAGGATGCCGCCCTTGAACGGCACGTTGTTGGGGCCGTGGCCCCAGAACAGCATGCCGGTCCCATTGCTCACGACGTTCGAGGCGGTGACGTGGAAGTCATCCGGACCGCTGATGGTCGGCGTGCCGACATGTCCGATCGCGGGGAGGCAGCCCAGGGAGTTGACCTTGGCGGTGCAGTAGGTGATCGGCGGAGGGACCCGCACGAATGTGTAGGCCGAGCCGGAGTTGTTGGCCGCGCCGTCGTTATTGACCGCACCGACCAGCGCCGTGTCTCCGGAGAGGGAGAC
>CAZTTG010000050.1:26357-47731 GCA_964615935.1 uncultured Planctomycetaceae bacterium
TCTCCGGAGAGGGAGACTGAACCGCCGAACCTGTCGTAGGCCGCCGCATCGCTGGCCATAAGCTTGGCCTCTTCGACCCATATCCATGGATCCACCGTGAGCGGGTAGCTCGCATCGCGGTCATTCACGAGGATCGCGAGTTCCTCGACGGCTGGGGTCAGGCGTGCCTCCAGCTCACGGCCCCCCGCGTCCCAGGCCCGAAGCCCGCTGTACGAGAGCTTCACCCCTCCATCCACCGACGCCAGCCGCGCATCGCGCTCGCCGTCGAGGATCTCCACGGCAAAGCCGTCCTCCACGCCAGCGTCAGCCGAAGGGGCTCTCCGCTCCGGGGTGGCCCCGGTGCCGCGTCGATCTCGAATCCCTGCTCGATCCCCCTCTCGCCGTTCTCGTACCACTCGGTCAGGCCCTCGCGGCGGATCTCCATCCGCCGTCCGCTGGCCTCGCAGCTCCCCTCCGCCGCGCGCGTGAGCCTCGAGCCGCGCCCCCAGCCCTCCAGCCGCAGCCCCAGCATCCAGGGCTCGCCCTCCTCGTCCACGCCGGAGACCTCGAGGCCCGACGGCGAGAAGCTCGCGCTCATCCCCTGCGCTGGGTTCGCAGCCTGCCAGGATCCGTCCTTCCCTGGCGAGACGCGATACGGCTCCTCCAGGACCGCCTCGCGGACAGCGTCCGCCAGGCCAGGCGGCATCGTCACGGGATCCTGTACGGCGACAGTGGGGGCAAGGGCCAGGACGGCCATTCCACCGCCAGCGATCATGGTCTGCTCCTCTGCGCGAGTGACCGTCCCTAGCATAGCCCGGCACCTGAGTAACGGGGCGGCTCCCGCGAGAGCGAGCCCCCCGAGGGGCCGGCTCGAGGCCGGTGCCCCCGTCCGCGCCCCGTGAGCCCTCGAATGCCCTCATCGTGCCGTTCGGCCTCGCCCCGTCCGAGGTGTCCCCCCCGGGGGAGCTCTCCCCGATCTGCCGCCGCCCGACAAGACCCTTGCCCTCGCCCCCCCGAACCGGGACCCTGTCCGCCTCCACGGATCGACCCGCTGAGCCTCCCTGCGGGGGTGGAAGACCCCGCCGGAACCCCTCGCAAGCCTGCCGATGACCCTCGTCCAGCCCTCCGTCGACCTCCTCTGCGTCAACACCCTGCGCACCCTGGCGATCGACGCGATCGACGAAGCCCGCTCCGGGCACCCGGGCCTCCCGCTGGGCGCCGCTCCCATGGCCTACGTGCTGTGGCAGCGCTTCCTGCGGCACGATCCCGCCAACCCGGGCTGGCCCGACCGGGATCGCTTCGTGCTGTCCGCCGGCCACGGCTCCGCCCTGCTCTACGCCCTGCTCCACCTCACCGGCTACGACCTCCCGCTGGACGAGCTGCGGCGCTTCCGGACCTGGGGCAGCCGGACGCCGGGACACCCGGAGGTCGGGGCGGTTCCGGGCGTCGAGGCCACCACCGGGCCCCTGGGCCAGGGGGCGGCCAACAGCGTGGGCATGGCCATGGCCGAGCGCGCCCTGGCCCACCGGTTCAACCGGCCGGGGCACGAGATCGTCGGCCACCGCACCTTCGCGCTGGTCTCCGATGGCGATCTGATGGAGGGGGTCGCGGCCGAGGCCGCCTCCCTCGCCGGCCACCTGGGCCTGGGGCGCCTGATCTGGCTGTACGACGCGAACGGCATCTCGCTCGACGGCTCCACCTCGCTCTGCTTCGACGGGGAGGACGTGGCCGCGCGCTTCCGGGCCCTCGGGTGGCAGGTGCTGGAGGTGGCCGAGGGGGACACCGATCTCGCCGCCATCGAGGGCGCCATCGAGTGCGCCCTGGCCGAGGAGCAGCGCCCCTCCCTGATCCGGGTGCGCACCACCATCGGCTTCGGATCGCCGAACAACGCCGGGCGGAGCGCGGCCCACGGCTCGCCCCTGGGCGAGGAGGAGAGCCGGCTCGTCAAGGAGGCCCTGGGGTGGGAGGCGGGCGCGCGCTTCCTCGTCCCGGAGGAGGCCGCCCGGCAGCTCGACGCCCGGGCGCGAGGGGCCGAGCATCGGGCGAGGTGGAGCGAGCGACTGGACGCCTGGGCCGCCGCCCACCCGGAGCTGGCGGAGGAGTGGCGCCGTCGGCAGGCCGGGGAGCTCCCGGCCGATCTGGAGCTCGGGCTCCCGGAGTGGGAGCCGGGCGAGAAGGTGGCGACCCGCGCGGCCTCGGGGGCCGTGCTGGGCGCCCTGGCCGATCGCCTGCCCGAGCTGCTCTCCGGCGACGCGGACCTCTCGAGCTCGACGCGCACGGCGCTCGCCGGAGCGGCGCGCTTCGACGGCAGGAGCGGCGAGGGCCGCAACGTCTGCTTCGGGGTGCGCGAGCACGCCATGGGGGCCATCGCCAACGGGATCCTCGGCCACGGCGGGCTGCGGCCGTTCGTCGGCACCTTCCTGGTCTTCTCGGACTACATGCGTCCGCCCGTTCGCCTGGCGGCCATGGGCGGGCTGCCGGCGATCTACGTGTGGACCCACGACTCGATCGGGGTGGGCGAGGACGGCCCCACCCACCAGCCGGTCGAGCACCTGATGAGCCTGCGCGCCGTGCCGGGGCTGCGCGTCCTGCGGCCGGCCGACGCCTGCGAGACGGCCGCCGCCTGGCTGGAGGCCTTGCGGCGCCGGGACGGGCCCACGGCCCTGGTGCTCTCGCGCCAGGGGCTGCCGGTGCTCGCGGGCTCGAGGGAGAGGGCTCCCGAGGGCGTGGCGCGCGGCGCCTACGTGCTGGCCGACGAGGAGGGGGGGGTGCCGGACGCGATCGCGATCGCCTCGGGCTCCGAGGTGCAGCTCGCCGTGGAGGCCCGCGAGCGGCTGGCGGCCGAGGGCCTGCGGGTGCGCGTGGTGTCCATGCCCTGCTGGGAGACCTTCGCCGAGCAGGAGCCCGCCCGGCGCGACGAGGTCCTGCCCCCCGAGGTGGTGGCCCGGGTGTCGGTGGAGGCCGGGGTGACCCTCGGCTGGGAGCGGTGGATCGGGAGCGGCGGGACCGCGATCGGCGTCGATCGCTACGGCGCCTCCGCGCCGGGGCCCGAGCTCTTCCAGCGCTACGGCGTGGACGTCGAGCGCGTGACCGAGGCTCTGCGGGCCGCGATCGGCGCCTCGCGAGCCGCACCGGACGCCCCGCGCGGGCGGGCGGGGGAACGATGAGAATCCGTCTGGCGATCCGCGCGGCGCTCCCGTCCGTCCTCGCCCTCGCGGCGGGGTGCAACTCCATCGAGGCCCGGAACTGGAACCTGGGGCAGGTCCACGACCACGACGGTGAGTTCAAGCGCGTGGGAGCCCTGATGTCGGCCTGGGAGTACAGCGTGTACGCCGGCATATCGATGGTCACCGGCAGGCGCACGAAGATGCGCACGCCGGGGGTCGAGGTCATCGACGATCCGCTGGGGGTCTCGGTCGCGAACCTGGTCCACCTCTCCACCTTCGACCCCGACAATCCCCGGAACGCCGCCCTGCAGATCGAGTGGTTCGCCTTCCTGGCGGTGCAGAGCCCCTGGAAGCTGGACCGGGAGCGCTGCGTCATCGAGCTGGGGCGCCACGGCCGGCGCCTGGGAGTGTCCGCGCCGTCCGGGCCCCCTCCCGAGGGAGAGGCCGCCGGGGTGGACGAGGTGGTCGAGCTGGTCCGGCGGTTGATGGACGCCGTCGAGGGCCTGGCGCGCTCCGACGCGTCCGACCCGGAGCCCGCCGCCGAGCTGGAGGCGTCCTGCGCCGCGGCGCGCGAGCTGAGCTACGACCGGGCCGGGGCGCTGCGGGTCCTGCGCGCCACGACCTCCCTGGGGCGGGCGTCGGTCTCCTCGTCCCGGCTCGAGCCGCTCGACCGCCTGAACGCGCACCTCCAGAGGATCTGCGTGGAGCGGGCCCTGGCCGAGAGCCTCTCGGATCCGGAGCCGCTGGTGCGGGCCGCCGCCCTGCGGGCCTGCGTCCAGACCTTCGGGGAGGGGGTCCTGGCGGAGTTCCTGATGATGCTCTGCCGCTCGCGCGTCGCCTTCGCCGAGACGATGCTCCTCTGCGTCTTCGACCTGGTCGCGGAGCGCGGCCTGCCGGCCGTTCCCGAGACCCTGGGCGGGCGGCCCTTCCCCGAGGCCCAGCGGGAGCGCGAGCGGCTGGTGTGGATCGATCGGTTGGTCCAGGCCGCCGTCCACCACCCCTCGGGGACCGTGCGCATCTCGGCCATGAAGGCGCTGGCGACCGCGACCGGAGCCTCGAGCAGTCTGCGCGAGGACGAGTGGCAGCTGTGGTGGAGCGAGGAGGGGCCGCGGATGGAGGAGGCGCTGCCCGGCGCCGGAGGAGGAGCTCCGGCCGGGGGCGGCGGGGCGCCTTGAGCGGCGAGGAGCCGAGGCGATCGCGCCCGAGGTGGCGGGCCGCGGTCCAGGCCGTGCTGGCGGTGGGCATCCTGGCCCTGGTCGCCACCCAGGTGCCCTGGAGGGACACCCTGATCTGGACCTCGGGGGAGGGGGACTCCACCGAGCTCTCCGGGCGGATCCAGGGGGACTGGAAGCGGGACGCCGTCGAGTTCGCGGCCGGGCCCGGAGAGCTGGACCGCGGCGGCCTGCCGGAGGGAATCCGCGAGGCCGTGGTGGAGGCGGGGATCCTGCGGGCCGATCGCCCTCCCGCGGGCGAGGAGGTCCCGGCCGGCCAGCCCGCCTGGAGCTGGCGGCCGGGGATGCTGCGGGTGTTCGGCGAGCTGGAGACGAGCGGCGTGGTCGAGGCCTTCGCCTGGCTGCTGCTGGGGCTGGCGATCGTGACCCTGCGCTGGTGGCGGCTGCTCGAGATGGCGGGCTGCCGCACGGGGCTCCTGGACTCCTTCCGGCTCAACTGCCTGGGGCTGTTCTTCAACATTGTCGTCCCCGGCCTGACCGGGGGCGACTGGGTCAAGGCGGTCCTGGCCGTGCGCGAGAACCCCGGGCAGCGCGCGCGGGCCTTCGTGTCGGTCTTCGTCGACCGCATCGTGGGCCTCCTGGCGCTGATGCTGATCGCGGCCGCGGTCATCCTGGTGGTGGGGGGACCCTTCTCCGCCCTGCGCCTGCCGGTCCTCCTGGCCCTCTCGGCGATGGTGGTGGCGGTGGTGGTCTACGCCTCCTCGGCCCTGCGGCGGCTGGTGCGCCTGGACGCCCTCCTGAAGCGGCTGCCGCTGGGCGGGCTGATCCGGAAGGTCGACGAGGCCGTCCTCATCTACTCCCGCCGGCCCGCCGACATGGCCCTGGCCCTGCTGCTCTCCTTCGGCAACCACGCGGCGGTGATCCTGGGGACCCTCGCCCTGGGCCGCGCCTTCGGCGATACCATGCCGACGGTCCACTACTTCGCGGTGGTCCCCATCGCCAACACGGTCAGCTCCCTGCCCATCTCCCCGGGCGGCTGGGGCCTGGGCGAGGCGGCCTACGGCTACCTGTTCCAGGAGATGGGCTACCTCGCCACCATCGGCGTGGCCGTGAGCATCACCTTCCGCCTGTGCATGACCGCCCTGGGCCTCCTGGGCGGCCTCTTCCTGCTGGTCCCCGGCTCCCGGGCGGAGCTGGAGGAGATCCGCGCCCAGCCCCCGTCCGCCATCCCGGAGTGATCCCATGCCCCTGCTGGCCATCGGAACCCTCGCCTTCGACACCATCGAGACCCCCTACGATCGGCGCGAGAACGCCCTGGGCGGATCGGGGACCTACTTCGCCACCTCGGCCTCCTTCTTCTCGCCCGTGCAGCTCGTGGGCGTGGTGGGAGAGGACTTCGGCGAGGAGCCGATCCGGGCCCTGAGCTCCCGCGGGGTCGACTGCGCCGGGGTGGAGGTGGCCGAGGGGGCGACCTTCCGCTGGGCCGGCCGCTACGAGGCCGACTGGAACACGCGGCACACCCTGGACACCCAGCTCAACGTCTACGCGGACTTCGACCCCAAGCTGCCCGAGGGCTTCCGGGACACGCCCTACGTGTTCCTGGCCAACGCGCCCCCCTCGATCCAGATGAAGGGCCTGGCCGGCTGCCGCTCGCCGCGCTTCGTGGTGGCCGACACGATGAACCTGTGGATCGACTCGGCGCGCGACGACCTGCTGGAGCTCCTGCGGCGCGTCGACGCCCTGGTCCTGAACGACGAGGAGGCGCGCATGCTCTCGGGCGAGAAGAACCTCATCCGCGCCGCCCAGAAGGTCAGGGCCCTGGGCCCGCGCTACGTGATCCTGAAGAAGGGGGAGCACGGGGCCTTCCTGATCGGGGAGGGGGTGCACTTCTCCCTGCCGGCCTACCCGGTCGAGGAGGTGGTCGATCCCACCGGCGCGGGGGACTCCTTCGCCGGGGGCTTCATGGGTTACGTGGCCTCGACCGACAGCATCGAGGCCGCCACCCTGCGACGCGCCATGCTGTACGGAACGGTGACCGCCAGCTTCTGCGTCCAGGGCTTCAGCATCGAGGACGTGGGCTCGTGCGGGCGGGGCGAGATCGAGTCCCGCTTCAACGAGCTCCTCTCCATCACTTCCGTATGATGAGACCCCGGCCATGCGACTCTTCACCGGTTTGATGCTAGGCGGCGAGAAGGGTCGGGCCCTTCGCCAGCTCGTGCTGGAGGCCCTGGGCGAGGCTGCACCGGGCGGGGCCGTCGCCCCCCGGCCGCCCCTGCGGGTGCCCCGCGCGGCCGATCTGCACGCGACCCTCTTCTTCCTGGGCGAGGTCGAGCCGGAGCGCGTCGGCGAGGTCGAGGCGGCCCTCGAGTCCGCCGTCCGCGGCGGTCCGCCCGAGCTCCTCCTGGACCGGGCCGAGGCCTTCCCCGGGCGCGGCCGCGAGCGGATCCTCTGGGTGAGGGCCAGCGAGACCGGCCCCCCCCGGGTCCGCGAGCTGCAGGAGCGGGTGTCGCGGGCCCTGGCCGCCCTGGGCTTCGAGCCCGACCGCCGGGCCTGGAGTCCCCACGTGACCGTGGCCCGGGTGCGGCAGGGGGCGAAGGCCAGCATCCCGGACGCCTTCTACGACCTGGCCCCGGCGATCCCCTGGCGGCCTGCCGAGGTGTCCCTGGTCGCCTCCGAGCTGCGCCCGGAGGGGGCGCGCTACCGGGTGCACCGGGCCTTCCCCCTGGGGTAGAGGTCTTGGGCGCCCGTTGCGCGGGCCTGGCACCGAGTTACGGCGCCCAAGGCCTCTAGCGCTCGCCGGGAGGCGAGCGCGGGCCCCGTCAGGGGCCCGTCCGCGCCACGCGAGCGCAGCGAGCACGTGGCGCAGCCGCGCGCAGGAGCGCGCGGCGCGATCACCGGCCTGCCCCGGCCCCCCTGGTTCGTCCATCCCCGGGCGGAGGCGCCGCCTGCGGAGCAGGCGCGCCGACGAGAGACTCTCCGGCACGCCTGGTCGGTCTGAGGCGGAGCCTCGCCAGGGGCCGGCCCGTGGGAAACCCGGGGATCGCGCGCAACCGGGCGGGATCCCGCCGGTCCGGCCTTGGACGCGAGCCCGATCCGGGCTAGGATGCCGAACAAAAGGCGAACAACCTCCCGGCCCGGAGGGCGATCCGGGCCCGGTCACGATCCCAGGAAGCTGCCCCGATGAGCACCCCCAGCGAGAAGAAGGCCGCCGAGGCCGCGGAGAAGCAAGCGGCGAAGAAGAAGGCCGAGCGGCAGAAGGCCCTCGGCGCGGCCCTGTCGGAGATCGAGAAGAGCTACGGCAAGGGCGCGATCATGCGCCTGGGCGCCGAGGGGCTCCTGGTGGCCACGCCGTGCATCAGCACGGGCTCGATCTCGCTCGACGCGGCCCTGGGGGGCCGCGGGCTGCCGCGCGGCCGGGTGGTCGAGATCTTCGGTCCCGAGAGCTCGGGCAAGACCACCCTGGCCCTGCACGTGGTCGGCAACGCCCAGCGCGGCGGCGGGATCTGCGCCTTCGTGGACGCCGAGCACGCCCTGGACCCGGCCTACGCCCGCAAGCTGAAGGTGGACCTCGACGATCTCCTGGTGAGTCAGCCGGACACCGGAGAGCAGGCGCTCGAGATCGTCGAGACCCTGGTTCGCTCCAACGCCGTCGACGTGGTGGTGATCGACTCGGTGGCCGCCCTGGTGCCGCGGGCGGAGATCGAGGGCGAGATGGGGGACAGCTTCGTCGGGCTGCACGCCCGGCTGATGAGCCAGGCCATGCGCAAGCTGGCGGGGGCCATCTCCAAGTCCGACTGCCTGGTGATCTTCATCAACCAGATCCGCGAGAAGATCGGCGTCATGTTCGGCAGCCCCGAGACCACCACCGGCGGCCGGGCCCTGAAGTTCTACGCCTCGGTGCGCATCGACATCCGGCGCATCGGGCAGCTCAAGGACGGCGACAGCGTGGTGGGCAACCGCACCAAGTGCACGGTGGTCAAGAACAAGGTCGCGCCTCCCTTCCGCAAGGTCGAGTTCGACATCCTGTTCGCCCGGGGCATCAGCTGGGAGGGCGACCTGCTGGACCTGGGCCTGGTCCACGGGCTGGTGCTCAAGTCGGGGACCTGGTTCTCGCTCAAGCACCCCACCGAGGGCGAGATCCGCCTGGGCCAGGGGCGCGAGCGGGCGCGGCAGTTCCTGGTGGACAATCCCGACCTGGCGGTCGAGGTGGAGCGGGCCCTGCGCGAGCTGGTCGCGCCGAAGAAGCCCGAGCCCGAGCCCTCCGGCGCGGCGCCCGCTCCGGAAGCGGTGAAGCCGGAATCCACCAGGCGGGAGCCGGTGAAGGAGGTGGGCCCGGCCCCCGCCGCCAGGGGGAGCGCGGCCCCGAGCAGCGCGCCGTCCGGCAAGGCCCCGGCCGCGCCCAAGGTCCCGGGGCGCAAGTAGGCGCGCCTCGGCCGCACGGCGGCTCCTCCGCCGAGACGCGGACCAGAACCGGCCCCGCGGTTCCCGGTCCAGGCCGGGACGCTAGACTACGCGGCTCGCCCGGCCCCGCAGCGCGCCGCAGAGCCACCCATGAGCACGACCCCCGGCCCCGTCCCTCCCGACCGCGCCGCCCCCGCGGTGCGCCAGCGCTTCCTCGACTTCTTCACCGAGCGCGGCCACCGCTTCGTGCCCTCCAGCTCGGTGGTGCCCCAGGGGGACCCCACCCTGCTGTTCACCAACGCGGGGATGAACCAGTTCAAGGACGTGTTTCTGGGGAGCGGGACCCGCGACTACCGCCGGGCGGCCAACTCGCAGAAGTGCATCCGGGCGTCGGGCAAGCACAACGACCTCGAGGACGTGGGGCGGGACACCTACCACCACACCTTCTTCGAGATGCTCGGCAACTGGTCCTTCGGCGACTACTTCAAGCGCGAGGCCATCGGCTGGGCCTGGGAGCTGCTCACCGAGGTCTGGGGCCTGCCCCCGGAGCGCCTGTGGGCGACGGTCTTCGCCGGTGACGAGCAGGACGGCCTGCCCCCCGACGAGGAGGCCGAGGAGATCTGGCGCTCCGAGACCGGGATCGACCCCTCCCACGTGCTCCGCTGCGCCCGCGCGGACAACTTCTGGGAGATGGGGGACACCGGACCCTGCGGGCCGTGCAGCGAGATCCACATCGACCGGGGCGGCCCGGGCTCCGACCCGCGGGACGGGGCCGACCCGGCCATCGGGGTCAACGCCGGCAACGAGCGCTTCATCGAGCTGTGGAACCTCGTGTTCATCCAGTTCAATCGCCTGGACGACGGCTCCTTGACGCCCCTGCCCGCCCACGGGGTGGACACCGGGATGGGCTTCGAGCGGGTCCTGGCGGTGCTCCAGGGCGTCGACTCCAACTACGAGACCGACCTGTTCCGGCCGATCTTCGCCCGCCTCGGCGAGCTGACCGGATCGGCCTACGGGGCCGACGGCGGCGCCGACGTGGCCTTCCGGGTGGTGGCCGACCACCTGCGGGCGGTGTGCTCGGCCCTGGCCGACGGGGCCCTGCCGAGCAACCTGGGGCGCGGCTACGTGCTGCGGCGCATGATCCGCCGCGCGGCCCGCTTCGGCCGGCAGTCGCTGGACGTGCAGGAGCCCTTCCTGTGGCGGGTGGTGCCGGCGGTGTGCGAGAGCCTGGGCGGGGCCTACCCCGAGATCCCCCAGCGGCGGGAGCACCTGGAGCTGGTCGTGCGGGCCGAGGAGGAGTCCTTCGGCAAGACCCTCGACCGGGGGCTGGTGCTCTTCGACCGCCTGGCCTCCGCGGTGGGGGAGGGCGGCGTCCTCCCGGGCGCCGAGGCCTTCGACCTCTACGCCACCTTCGGCTTCCCCAAGGACCTCGTGGAGCTGATGGCCCGCGAGCGCGAGCTGGAGGTCGACCAGGAGGGCTGGTCCCGGGCCCAGGAGGCCCACCGCGCGATCAGCCGCTCCGAGGGCATGTTCGAGCAGCTCCTCAGCGCCGAGCAGCTCGCCGGGCTCACGGAGACCCGGGGCACCTGGCACGAGGAGGACGAGCGCTCCCTCGAGCTCGAGACCCGGGCGCTGGCCCTCTTCGCCGAGCCCGGCCGGCCCGATCGCCTGGTCCTGGCCGAGACCCCCTTCTACCCCGAGGGCGGCGGCCAGATCGGCGACCGCGGCGAGATCGAGGCCAAGGGGGGCGGGGGCTTCCGCTTCGAGGTGCGGGACGCGCAGAGGGTCGGCGGGGTCGTGGTGCATCTCGGCGAGGCCCAGGGCCTGATCGAGCCCGGCGCGGCGGTCGTGGCGCGGGTCGACGGGGACGCCCGGCGCCGGACCCGCGCCAACCACACGGCGACCCACCTCCTGCACGCCGCCCTGCGCGGGGTCCTCGGCGAGCACGTGACCCAGCAGGGCTCCTACGTGGGGCCCGAGCGCCTGCGCTTCGACCTCTCGCATCCCCGCGGCGTGGCCCCCGACGATCTCGAGCGGATCGAGGCCCGCGTGAACCGGGAGATCGCGCGGAACAGCGCGGTGCGGGCCGGCATCGAGGACCTCGAGGCGGCCCGCTCGCGCGGCGTCATGGCCCTGTTCGGCGAGAAGTACGAGGAGCGCGTGCGCGTGGTCGAGGTGGGGGAGGGCTCGGCCGAGCTGTGCGGCGGGACCCACGTGCGCGCCACGGGCGAGATCGGCAGCTTCGTGCTGCTCGGCGAGCGCGCCCTCCAGGCCGGGGTGCGGCGGATCGAGGCCCTGAGCGGCGAGGCGGCGGTGGAACACCTCCAGCGGCAGCGCCGGCTCCTGGAGGAGGCCGCCCGCGAGCTCAAGGCCGCGGTGGAGGACGTGCCCGCCCGCATCGCCGCCCTCAAGGAGATGGTCAAGGCGGCCAAGAAGGAGCAGTCGAAGGGGACGGCCGCCGACGTGGGCGCGGCCCTGGCGAAGGCCGAGGCCGCCGCGCGCGTGGTGGGGGGGGTCACCGTGGTGGTGGCCGACCTGCCCGAGCTGGACGGGAAGGGCCTGCGGGAGCTCGCCGGCCGGGCCCGCAAGCTGGCCGAGGACGCCGCCTGCGCCCTGTTCGGGCGGGAGGGCGGCCGGGTGCCCTTCGTCCTGACCTGCGACGGCGCCGCCCTGGCCCGGGGCCTCGAGGCCGGGAAGGTGGCGGCGGCCCTCAGGCCGGTCCTCGGAGGGGGGGGCGGGGGCCGCCCGGACCTGGCCCAGGGGCAGGGCCAGAAGGCGGACTCCGTGGGGGAGGCCGTGGATCTGGCCCGGCGGCTCATCGAGGAGGCCCTGGAGGGTTGAAAGGGCGCCGGGGGGCGCGTTGACACCCCCCCGGAGCAGGGCTAGCATCTTCCCCTTCTCACGGACGGGGGGGCTCCGGCTCCTCCGTGCCCAACCCCCGGCGCCGACGCGCCGCTCCCGCCCCGGGGCGCGGCCCGTATCCCTGTGCGCCTGCTTCCTGCTCGGGGAACGCGCCCGCTCGAGGCGCGTCCGCCCGCACGGCTCTCCATGGCACACCCCAAACGTCGTCAGTCGAATCACCGGACCGGCATCCGCCGTTCGCACCTGGCCCTCAAGCCGCTGCGGCCCAATCACTGCGCGCGCTGCGGCGCCGCGGTCCGGCCGCATCGCGTCTGCGACAACTGCGGCTACTACGGCTTCGCCAAGGGCGCGGACAAGCAGGGCACCGAGGTCTTCCCCAAGGACGAGTTCTAGCCCCGGGGCTCGGCTCCGATCCCCATGCAGGAACGGCGCATCGCGCTCGACGTGATGGGAGGGGACAATGCCCCGGGCGCGCTCCTGCGCGGAGCGCAGGCGGCCACCTCCCCCTCCTCGGTCCACGGAATCTCCCCCGAGCGACTCCTGCTGGTGGGGGATCGGGAGGTCATCGAGGGGGGGCTGTCGGAGCTCGGGGGGAATCCGGGCTTCGCCGTGCAGCACGCCAGCCAGGTCGTGGAGATGAGCGAGTCGCCGGCCATCGCGCTGCGATCCAAGCGGGACTCCTCCATCGCGGTGTGCGCGCGCAGCATCAAGGATGGCCGGGCCGGCGCGCTGGTCAGCATGGGGAACACCGGGGCCGCGGTGGGTGCGTCCACCCTGAAGCTGGGGGCCCTGCGGGGCGCCCATCGGCCCGGGATCGCGGTCACCGTGGAGCTCTCCGGCAGCCCCGTGACCCTGCTCGACATGGGCGCCAACATCGCCCCCCGCTCGCAGCACCTGCGTCAGTACGGCGTCATGGGCTCGGCCTTCGCGCGCAAGTGCCTGGGCATCGAGACGCCGCGCGTGGGACTCCTGAACATCGGCGAGGAGAGCACCAAGGGGACCGGCCTCCTGAAGGAGGCCCACGGCCTCCTGGAGCGCTCGCCGGTCCGCTTCGTGGGCAACGTCGAGGCCTGCGACATCTTCCTCGAGCACGTGGACGTGGTGGTGACCGACGGCTTCACCGGCAACGTCGTGCTCAAGCTCCTGGAGGGCTTCGCGGGCTTCATGCTGAACCTGGTCCTCTCGGAGCTCAAGGCCCACGAGGTGGACTGGAGCCAGGAGGCCCTGGTCAACCTGCGGCGGCACATCGACTACGCCGAGTACGGCGGAGCGCTGCTCCTGGGCGTCGATGGCACCGTGGTCATCGGCCACGGGCGCTCGGACGAGAACGCGGTGTGCAACGCCCTGGGGCAGGCGGCGCGGGCCCTGGATGGCGACGTCAACGAGGACATCGTGCAGGGCCTCGCTGGCCAGCTGGCCGACGCCTGAGGCGGGGGCCGGAAATATCCCGCTTCGGCGGGCGGGAATGCGCCTGCCGATCCCTAGAATCCCGTGACCGATGAAGCGCGGGCGGCCCCGGCGGGGCCGCCCGCGCGCAGACAGACAAGGTTGAACATGCCCTCCAGGATCCCCGTTGGCATCGCCGGAGTGGGCGCCTACGCGCCCGAGCGGGTCGTGACCAACGACCACTTCGTGCAGATGCTGGACACCTCCGACGAGTGGATCGTCCAGCGGACCGGCATTCGCGAGCGGCGCTACGCCGCGGACGACGAGGCCACCTCGGACCTGTGCCTGAAGGCCTCCGCCATCGCCCTCGAGAGGGCCGGGATCGGGCCCGAGGACCTGGACCTGATCATCACCGGGACCGTGACCCCGGATCACATCCTGCCCTCGTGCGCAGCCCTCATCCAGGCGCGCCTGGGGGCGGTCAACGCCGCGGCCTTCGACGTGACCATGGCCTGCGCCGGCTTCCTGGCGGCGGTGCACATCGCCGAGGGCCTGGTGGCCTCCGGGGGAGCGCGCCGGGTCCTGGCGATAGGGGCCGAGACCCTCTCGCGCTACCTGGACTTCGAGGACCGGACCTCCTGCATCCTCTTCGGCGATGCCGCCGGGGCGGCGGTGGTGACCCCCCTCGAGGAATGCAATCAGGGCGAGATCCTGCGCTCGACCCTGGGCACGGACGGGACCGGCTTCGAGTTCATCCACGTGCCGGCCGGCGGCTCCCGCCTACCCACCTGCCGCGAGACGGTGGAGGCCCGCGAGCACCTCATCCGCATCCGGGGACGGGAGGTCTACCGCTTCGCCACCAGCACGATGAGCAAGCTGATCGCGGAGATGGCCGAGGGCCACGACCCCGACGAGATCGGCCTGGTGGTGCCCCACCAGGTGAACCTGCGCATCATCCAGGCGGCCATGGGCCGCCTCGGCTGGCCGCTGGACAAGTGCGTGGTCAACATCGAGAAGTACGGGAACACCTCGGCCGCCTCGGTGCCGCTGGCCCTCCAGGAGGCGCTCGAGGACGGGCGCGTCGAGAAGGGCAAGCTGCTGATCATGGTGGCCTTCGGCGGGGGGCTGACCTGGGGCGCCAACCTGGTGCGCTGGTAGGGGGAAGCCATGGGTGAAGGAGTCCTCTTTCCGGGCCAGGGCGCCCAGCACGAGGGGATGGGCCGCGACTTCTGCGAGTCCTTCCCCACCGCCGCCGCGACCTTCGACCAGGCCAGCGAGGCCCTGGGCTTCTCCCTGCAGGAGGCCTGCTGGGAGCGCGGCGAGGAGGTCAACCGCACTGACGTCGCGCAGCCGGGGATCCTGGTCACCAGCGCCGCGGTGATGCGCGTCCTGCGCGAGCGCGGCCTGGACGCCGGGCGCTGCGGCATGACGGCCGGCTTGAGCCTGGGCGAGTACACCGCGCTGTGGTTCGCTGGCTCGCTCGACTTCGCCGACGCGGTGCGCCTGGTGCGGCTGCGCGGTGAGGCCATGCAGTCGGCCAGCGAGCAGTTCGAGAGCAGCATGACCAGCCTGATGGGCGCCACGCCCGAGCAGGCCCGGGCCCTGGCCGAGGTCGGCTCGGCCGCGGGGATCTGCGCGGTGGCCAACATGAACGCGCCGGGCCAGATCATCCTCTCGGGGGAGATCCCGGCGCTGGAGGCGGCCGAGGCGGCCGCCAAGGAGCACGGGGTGCGGCGCACGCGCCGGCTGGTGGTGGCCGGTGGATTCCACTCCGAGTGCATGCGTCCGGCCGCGGAGCGCCTCGAGACCGCCCTGGTCGAGGTGGAGATCCGCGCGCCGCGCATCCCCTTCGTCCCCAACGTCACCGGCGAGCCGGAGGCGGATCCGGAGCGGATCCGGGCCCACCTCGCCGCCCAGGTGTGCTCCCCGGTCCTCTGGGAGAAGAGCATGCGGTGGGCCCTGGAGCAGGGCCTGCGCGATTTCCTGGAGCCGGCCCCGGGCCGGGTGCTGGCGGGCCTGATGGGCAAGATCGACCGGGAGGCCCGGGTGCGCGCCGCGGCCGTGCCCGCCGACCTGGAGCCCGGGGATTGAGCTGAGGCCCCGGCGCTGGTTTTGATATAGGTTAGCCGCGAAGATCATGAGCACCCAAGCCCGAGAGACCCCCGAGCGCTGGCTGGCCGGCCGCGTGGCCCTGGTCACCGGCGCGGCCCGGGGGATCGGTCGCGCGATCGCCGAACAGCTGGCCTCGCGCGGAGCCGACCTGGCCTGCATCGACGTGGACGCCGAGCGCTGCGGGGCGACCGTCGAGGCCTGCAGCGCCCTGGGCGTGCGCGCGCAGGCCTGGGGGGTGGACGTGGCCGGCTCCGAAGGAGTCGCTGCGGTGGTCAAGGAGGTCCAGGAGGAGCTGGGCGGGCTGTACGTCCTGGTCAACAACGCCGGGATCACCCGGGACCAGATCCTCCTGCGCATGAGCGAGGAGGACTTCGACCGCGTGATCGAGGTCAACCTCAAGGGCGCCTGGAACTTCCTCAAGGCCGCCGCGCGGCCGCTGATGAAGTCCCACGGGCGCGTGGTGAACATCGCCTCGGTGGTCGGCATCACCGGCAACGCGGGGCAGGGCAACTACGCGGCCAGCAAGGCCGGGCTGATCGCCCTGACGCGCTCGCTGGCCAAGGAGCTCGGGTCCCGGCAGGTGTGTGTCAACGCCGTGGCCCCGGGCTTCATCACGACGGACATGACCGCCGCCCTCGACGAGAAGGCCGCCACCGGGCTGCGCGAGGGGATCCTGCTGGACCGGCCCGGCCGGACCGAGGACGTGGCCCTCGCGGTGGACTACCTGGTGGGGCCCGGCGGGGCCTATGTGACCGGACAAACCCTCGTCGTGGACGGGGGATTGAGTATCTGAGCACCGGATCCCGCACCGTGTGGGGTCGGGATCCTGGAACCATCGTCTGGAATGAGCGAAGAATCAGCTCGTGGAGTAGAAACGGTGACGAATCCTTCGATCGAAGAACGGGTGATCAAGATCGTATGCGACCAGATGGGGACCACCCCTGACAAGGTCACGATGGAGACCTCCTTCATCAACGACCTTGGGGCGGATTCCCTCGACACGGTCGAGCTCGTCATGGAGTTCGAAGACGAGTTCGAGATCTCGATTCCCGACGAGGACGCCGAGAAGATCCAGTCGGTCGGCAACGCGGTCGAGTACATCACCTCCAAGTGCTGATCCCGGCCGCGGAGTTGGCCGCCGGCCCGGCCTCCTCGCCCGCGGGCGGGAGTGTCGGGTGCTCGGCTCTGGCCGGGCGGCGGACCGCGGCGGGGAACCCGACAGCCGGGGAGACAGAACGGAGCTAAGCATGCGTCGAGTGGCCATCACCGGGGTGGGCACCATGAATGCCCTGGGCAATGACGCCGAGACCTCCTTCCGGCGCATGCTGGGCGGTGAGAACGGCATCGAGACCATCACCTCCTGGGACACCAGCGAATACCCGGTGCACTTCGCGGCCAACGTGAAGTGCGACCTGGGCGAGCACTTCTCCAAGCCCGACCACCGCAAGCTCGATCCCTTCGTCATGTACGCCCTGCTCTCCACCCGGGAGGCCCTGCGGGACGCCGGTCTGGAGGACGTGGCCTCGGATCCCCCCGAGCAGCGGGAGCGCTACGGCTGCATCATCGGCACGGGGATCGGCGGCCTGCAGGGGATCGAGCAGCAGTTCCTGACCCTGATGGAGAAGGGACCGCGGCGGGTCAGCCCGCACTTCATCCCGCGCATCATGGCCAACGCGATCACCGGTCAGGTGGCCATCGCGCACGGCCTCCTGGGCACCAGCTTCACCACCATCAGCGCCTGCGCCTCGGCCGGCCACGCCATGGGCATGGCCCTGCACGCGATCCAGCTGGGCGAGGCCGACCTGGTGGTGACCGGGGGCGCCGAGTCGGCCAACACCCCCCTGGGGCTCTCCGGCTTCTCGGCCGCCAAGGCCCTCTCGACCCGCAACGAGGCCCCCCACGAGGCATCGCGCCCCTTCGATCGGGACCGCGACGGCTTCGTCATGGGGGAGGGCAGCGGCGTCCTGATCTTCGAGGAGATGGAGCGGGCCCGCGCCCGGGGGGCGAGGATCTACGCCGAGGTCAAGGGCTACGGCTCGACCGACGACGCCTTCCACATGACCGCCCCCCGAGAGGACGGCGACGGCGCCGCGCGGGCCTTCATCCTGGCCCTGGAGCGGGCCGGGGTGGCGCCCGAGCAGGTGGACTACGTCAACGCCCACGGCACCAGCACCAAGTACAACGACGTCATGGAGACCGTGGCGCTGAAGAGGGTCTTCGGCGACCACGCCCGCAAGCTGGCCATCTCCTCCACCAAGTCCATGGTGGGGCACCTGCTGGGCGCCTCCGCGGCGGTCGAGATGGTGGCCACCGTCCTGAGCATCCACAAGGGAGTGGCTCACCCCACCCGCAACCTGGCGAACCCCGATCCGGCGTGCGACCTGGACTACATCCCCGGCTCCGCGCGCGAGATGAAGATCCGCAACGCCCTGAGCAACTCGCTGGGCTTCGGGGGCCACAACGTCTCGATCTGCATCGGTCAACCCGACGAGTGACCCGTCCCGGGAAAGGGGCTCAAATGGACCCGAGATTTCAGGAGCTGCTGCACGAGTACAAGCTGGAGGTCTACCGGGCCCAGCACGATCGCCAGAACCTCGAGGAGATCACCGCCGCCTGTCTCGACATCACCGAGGACGTGCTGCAGAAGAAGTACAAGTACCACTTCCACCAGCTCCCCGACGCCAACCGGGCCGAGATCATCAACATGATCAACAACTACACCCGGGAGGCGATCCTGCCCCCCGTGGTGGAGAGCCTGGTGGGGCGCTACGTGCGGCTCGAGCGGCGCTTCGACGCCCTGGCCGGCCTGATGGAGAGGATCCTCGAGGCGCTCTCGCGCCAGGCCGAGCCGACGGGCACGGCCTCCTCGACGGCCGGCGAGGGGAGCTAGCCCCGGCGGACCGTGCGCGCTCTGGTGGTGGACGCGGGCCGGGTGGCCTTCTGCGGGGACCGGGCGGCTCCCCGCCGGGAGGCCGGCGAGGCGCGGGTGCGCGTGCGCTGCGCCGGGGTGTGCTCCACCGACCTCGCGCTGGTGCGGGGCTACATGGGCTTCTCGGGGATCCCCGGCCACGAGTTCGTGGGCGAGGCCCTGGACGGGCCGCACCGCGGGCGCCGGGTGGTGGGGGAGATCAACGCCGCCTGCGGCGCCTGCGACACCTGCCGCGCCGGCCGGCCCCGGCACTGCCCCGAGCGAACGGTGCTGGGCCTGCTGGGCCGGGGGGGGGCCTTCGCCGAGGAGCTGTGCCTGCCGGCCGGCAACCTGCACCCGGTGCCCGACTCCGTGCCCGACGAGCGCGCCGTCTTCGTCGAGCCCCTGGCGGCGGCCTTCGAGATCGCCGAGCAGGTAGAGCTGCGCGCGGGCCTGCGGGCGCTGGTCGCCGGCGACGGACGGCTGGGGATCCTGTGCGCGCAGGTGCTGCGGCTGGCCGGCCTGGAGGTGACCCTGGCCGGCCGCCACCCCGAGCGGGCGCGGTGGCTGCCGGCGGGGATCGCTCATCGCACCGACCTGCTCGAGGGGCAGTCGCCGGCGGGAGAGGCTCCGTGGGAGCTGGCGGTGGAGGCGACCGGGGATCCCGCCGTCCTCCCGCGGCTCCTGGCGCGGATGCGCCCGGGGGGGACGGTGGTGCTCAAGACCACCAGCGAGCGCTCCGCCCCGCTGGACCTGGCCCCGGCCGTGGTGAACGAGCTGACGCTGGTGGGCTCGCGCTGCGGGCCCTTCGAGCCGGCTCTGGCGGCGCTGGCGACCGGGCAGGTGGTTGTGGAGCCGATGGTCCAGGCGCGATACTCCCTGGAGAACGGCGCCGCGGCGCTGGCGCACGCCGCGCGCCCGGGCGTCCTGAAGGTCCTCATCGACGTGGAGGAGATCTCGTGAGCCATACCGAAACGGCGCGGGCCCTGGAGCTCCGCGAGCTGTGCGAGCGGCACGGCCAGGGGCACGTCTTCCGGGCCTGGGATCAGCTCGACGAGGCCGCGCGCGGCCGGCTCCTCTCCCAGGTGGCCGGCCTGGACCTGGAGCTGGTGGACCACCTGCGCTCGCTGATCGACGGGCCGGAGGCGCACCCCGCCTCCCAGCGGATCGAGCCTCCCGACGTGTTCCCCCTCGAGCGGGGCCCGGACGAAAAGCGGCGGGCGCGCGAGGCGGTGGAGCGGGGGGAGGAGCTGCTGCGCGCCGGCAAGGTGGGCTACCTGACGGTCGCCGGGGGGCAGGCCTCGCGGCTGGGCTACGACGGCCCCAAGGGGACCTTCCCCGTGGGCCCGGTCACCGACCGCTCCCTCTTCGAGCTCCTGGCCCACCGCCTGGTCGCGGCGCGAGAGCGCTACGGCGCGCGCACGCCCTGGTACGTGATGACCTCCCCGGCCAACGACGCGGACACGCGGGCCTTCTTCGAGGAGCACGGCACCTTCGGGCTGGAGGCGGAGGACCTCTTCTTCTTCGCCCAGGGCATGAACCCGGCCCTGGACCGGCAGGGGCGCATCCTGATGCAGGGCCCCGATCGGCTCTTCCTGGCGCCCGACGGCCACGGCGGCGTGCTGCTCGCCCTGGCCCGCTCGGGCGGACTCGACCACGCCCGCGAGCGGGGCATCGAGCAGCTCTCCTACTTCCAGGTGGACAACCCCCTGGTGCGTCCGGCCGATCCCCTGTTCATCGGCCTGCACGCCGGAGCCGGCGCGGGCATGTCGGCCAAGGCGGTGTCCAAGCGCGACGCGGCCGAGAAGGTGGGGGTGCTGGGCCGGGTGGACGGCAAGATGGGCTGCATCGAGTACTCGGACCTGCCCGGGGAGCAGCGCGAGGCTCGCGACGCGGAGGGGCGGCTGCTCTTCCGCGCTGGCAACATCGCGGTGCACGTCCTGGCGCTGGAGTTCGTGGAGGAGGTGACGCGCGGGGACCTCGAGCTTCCCTGGCACCTGGCGCGCAAGAGCATGCGCGTCTTCCAGGACGGCGCCGAGCGGGAGGTCGAGGGGGTCAAGTTCGAGACCTTCGTCTTCGACGCCCTGGAGCGCTCGCCCGCCAGCGTCATCCTGGAGGTGGAGCGATCCCGGGAGTTCAGCCCGGTCAAGAACGCGCAGGGCCAGGACTCTCCGGCCACCACCCGCCGCGACCTGTGTGCCCTCTTCGCGGGCTGGGTGGAGGCCGCGGGGCTGCCCCTGCCGGAGCCGGACGCCGAGGGCGTGCGGCCGCTCGAGGTGGACCCCGTCCTGGCGGAGGACCGCGAGGGCTTCCTGGCGCGCCTCCCCCTCGAGCCCCGGCGGTCCGAGCGGGGCCACCTCTACGAGTGAGCCCGGTGGCATGAACGCGAGCTACGAAGCGGGCGATCGCCTCCGGGTCGCGGTGGTGGGCGCCCGGGGCCGCATGGGCCGCTACGCCTGCGAGCTGATCCGGGGCCGGGAGGACTGGGAGCTCGCGGGCGCCTTCGACCGGGAGGATCCCTGGCGCGAGCAGGTGGCGGCGTCGGGAGCGCAGGTGGCTCTCGAGCTCACCGTGGCCGGCCAGGGTGCGCGCCACGGGATGGAGCTCCTGGAGGCGGGGGTTCGGCCGGTGATCGGCACCAGCGGGGTGAGCGTCACCGAGACCGAGGAGCTCGACCGTCGAGCGCGCGAGCTGGGTCTGGGGGGGGTGGTCGTGCCCAACTTCAGCCTGGGGATGTACGTCCTGCAGCGCGCCGCCGTGCAGGCCTCGCACGTCCTGCGGCAGGTGGAGATCCTGGAGCTGCACCACGACCGCAAGGCGGACGCGCCCTCGGGGACCGCGCTGGAGACGGCGAGGCTGATCGAGGCCGAGCCGGGCGGGGGGCAGCATGCGTCGGGCTCCATCCCCATCCACTCGGTGCGGCTGCCGGGGCTGTACGCGCATCAGGAGGTGCTGCTGGGAGGGCCCGGGGAGGTCTTGAGCCTGCGGCACGACATGCTGGGGCCGGAGGCCTTCGGGCCGGGGATCCTGGCAGCCGTGGCCTGGGCCGCGCGGGCGACGGGTGTCGCGAGGGGGATCGGGGCCGTGCTGGTGGGGTGACTCCTCGGTGCGCCGGCGCGGCGGAGCCGCGCCAGGCGGCACCTCGGCCGGGCGCCTACAGCTCGATCCCTGCTCCCACGAGCGTTCGTTGGAGCCGTCAGGGGACCGGACTGAGCAACGAAGGCACCCTACGGTTCGCCGAGGACACGCGGTGCCCGCGTGGGATGCCTCCGGCGGGTGGAAGACCCGATGGATGCCTCCCCCCCCTTCGCGGCCCCGAGGAGGAAAAACCTGATGACGAACGCCACATGCTCGGTGCGCTGCGCGCACCTCGCGTGGCTCCCGGCG
>CAZTTG010000051.1:0-47478 GCA_964615935.1 uncultured Planctomycetaceae bacterium
CAGCCCCAGCACCACCGGCCTGACCGACGCCGTCGAGTTCATCATCTGCGATTGATCGGGCGGAACCCGTCGCGCCCCAGATGACGGATTCCGGGCGAGCTTCTCCGGGGGTGGCCTGTTCCCTCAGGCCACCCCCGGCTGCTGCCGGGAGGCCGGGCTCACTGGCCTCGGGGGTCCGCGCCCGACGCGGCCCGGCTCCGCTCGCGTCGAAAGCGCTGGCAGGGAACGCAGGGGCACTGGGGATCGATGAGATCGGCGGGAGAGGCCACCTGCCGGCCGGTCGCGTACCCGAGCTGGGCGAGCTGCTCGAGCAGCCGGGGATCGCGGGACTCCGCGCGGGCGACGTCGGCACCGCGGGCCCCCTGCAGCCACTCGACCAGGAGCGCCCGCATGCCGCTCGCCCGCTCGAGCTCGCTCCGTGACAGATCGTGGAGGCAGTGGCGGTCGGCCTCCAGATCGTAGAGCTCGACCTCGTGCAGAGGGGCCCGGAACTCCTCGCTGACCCAGGAGTCCCTCCTCCGGCCGCTGCCCAGGTGCAGGATGAGGTGCCACTGGCCCAGGGTCACCGAGGCGCCGTAGCCGTTGGCCGCCAGGGCAAACCGGGGCCGGGACTGGACCCGGGCCGCGGCCGACTGGTCGACGAGGTTCAGGCCGGGGAACTCGGTCCGCTCCAGGCCCGCCAGATCCAGGAGCGTGCGGCCCAGGTCGATCTGACGCACCGGGTGCTCGCAGCGCCGCCCCGCCTCGACGCCCGGAAAGGACAGGATCATCGGCACGTGGATGGTGGACGGGTAGAGCCCGGCGTGGTTCCACCAGATGCCCTGGTCGCCCAGGCACTCCCCGTGGTCGGCGGTCAAGGCGACGATGCCCCCGTGGAAGCGCTCCGCCTCGAGGATGCGGCCGAGCTGTCGATCCAGATAGGTGATCTCGCTCTTGTACTGCGCCCGCGCCCACTCGGAATCCCGCAGGCCGGGCATGTTGTCCGGCTCGGGGAAGTCAGCCGGGGGCAGCCCGGGATCGAAGGGATCCCGATCGGCCGGGTAGTAGAGGCCCCGGAGACGCTCCGGCGGTGAATAGGGCTGGTGCGCGTCGAAGACGTGCAGCCACGCGAAGAGAGGACGACCCTCCGCGTCGGGCAGCCACCCGAGCAGCCGGTCGATGGACTGCCGCGAGTCGCGCTGCAGCTCCTCCGGCGCGCTCAGGCGGTCGAAGCCCTGCCCCAGCCCGCAGACGTCGTCCCTCAGGACCATGGCGCTGGTCACGGCCCAGGTGAGGAAGCCGGCCTCGCCGAAGCGCTCCGCCAGGGTCAGCGCCCGGTCGGTGAGGGCGGTGTGGTTGGTCAGGACTCCCGTGTCGCGCGGGTGAGTGGCCGTCATCAGCACGACGTGCGATGGCACCGTCACGTTGGCGCTGCTGAAGCAGTTCTCGAAGATCAAGCCCCGATCGGCCAGGCGGGCGAGGACCGGCGTGTCGATCCGAACCCCCAGGTCCGCCGAGCTCAGGTGATCGCCGCGGTGCGTGTCCGAGGTCACCAGGAGCACCGTCGCCGGCTCGCTCGATGCCGCGTGGACGGCGGGCTCGGCCAGGGCGCAGACCCCCTCGGGATCGCCGTGGCTCTCCAGGCGAAAGCGAACGCGGGCGCGCCGGCCGGCGAGAGGGCCGAGGTCGACGCGGAGGATCTCCCAGCGCGGGTCCGCTTCGTCGCCGACGGGCAGCTCGAGGCGCTGGACGATCGCGCGGGCGCCGGCGGACTCCACCCGAGCCTCCACCGCCAGAGCGCCCTCACCACACCGGAGGGGCCGCGGCCGGGCGAGGGAGCAGGTCAGGACCCCGGCGGTGGGAACCCGGAAGTCGGCCGCGAGGTCCTGGCCGGCGAACAGCCCGACGCCGCGGCGAGCCTCCTCCCCGATCTCGATCAGTCCAGCGCCCTCCTCCGGCGTGGGCGGCCGGCCTGCCTGGGGATCCAGGATCAGGTCGATGTCCGCCAGGATCCACGGACGGGTCGCCGGTCGAGCGACGATCATCAGGCCGTCGAAGGGCTCCCCCCGGCAGCCCGCCTCGGGCAGCTCGAGCTGGACGACCTGTGGCCCGTGGCTCGAGTACACCTTCACGCGAGAGCCGGAATCGACCACCGCCCGTCCGCCCCGCATCAGCGCGGCGCTCAGCCCGAGCTCGCCCGCGCTCCGGATGCGGATCTCCAGCCGATTGAAGCTCCCCGCCTCGAAGGTCCCCGGGACGAGGATGTTCCGGTGGGGCGCGGGCGGAAGCACCAGCAGGGGCTGCTCGGCCTCTCCCTTGGCGATCGGCTGCACCATCACCCGGGTCCCCTCGCCCCGCATGCGCCAGGTCGAGAGATCGAGCGGGACCGCGATTCTCCGAACGAGACGGCGCTCGGGGATCGGGACCTCCCGCTCGCCCACGGAGTAGAGGGCCAGCCTCTGGACGCCGCGGTGATCGCTCGCCGGGTCCGGGGCGCAACCGCCGGCCAGGGCCGCGATCAGCGCCGGCAGAAGGAGGCGGGCCCGCGCGGCCGCGAGCCGCCACTCCCGGTAGGAGGCTCTCTTCATCATGGAGATCGGCTGGACGTGGAGCCGGGGCGGCTCTGGATGGTGAGGCCGCGTCCCGGCTCCCGGATCAGTGTAGCTCCTCTTCCCCCGAGCCGCAGTACGCCGCGAGCATCCCCCTCCCCTGCCGGGCCCCGCTGGACGCGGTTGCCCCCCGGAGGCCGCGGGCTCGACACCCCCTCCCCGTTCATCCAGCCTTCATGTTGGCGCGCCACACTGGCGGCGTCGGGCCACCGAGAAGGCCCCTCTCCGGCGGCGAGATCCGCCGCCACAGCCCCAGCGAGGTCTGCGATGAAGCGAGTTCTGGGTCGGATGGTCGTGGTGGCGCTGAGCATCCCGGTGCTCATCGCCTCGGTCGCCCCCGCGTGGGCACAGGCGGGGGAGAAGAAGGGGAGCGAGGAGGAGGGCGCTGCCTTCCAGGACTCCTTCCACCTCGAGCGCCGCGAGCTCGCCTCCACGGGGAGGAACCCGTACTTCATCCTGGAGCCGGGATACCAGCTCGTCCTGGAGGGCCCCCAGGGAGAGCACACGGTCCGGCTGGCGGTCACCGTGCTCGATCAGACCCGCAGGTTCGGCAAGACCGAGGCGCGGGTGGTGGAGGAGAGGGAGAGCGTGGACGGCGAGCTCATCGAGGTCTCCAGGAACTTCTTCGCCATCTGCAAGCGGACGACCAGCGTCTTCTACTTCGGCGAGGAGGTGGACATCTACGAGGACGGCAAGATCGTCGCCCACGAGGGCGCCTGGGTCCACGGCGAGGAGGGCGCCCGGGCCGGCATGATGATGCCGGGAGAGCCCCTGCTGGGCGCGAGGTACTACCAGGAGGTGGCCCCGGGTGTGGCCATGGACCGGGCCGTGATCGTCGACCTGAACGCGACCCTCGAGACCCCGGCCGGGAAGTTCGAGGACTGCCTGAGGGCCCAGGAGGAGAACCCCCTGGACAAGGAGAAGGAGTTCAAGATCCACGCGCCCGGGATCGGACTGGTCCAGGACGAGGACCTCCTTTTGGTGAGGTACGGCTTCGTGAGATAGAGGCCCGTCGGCCCTACCCGTCCCCGCCCTCCCTCAGCTTCGCGAGCAGCTCCTTCGCGACCGCGGTGGCCGCCGTGCCGTCGTGTCCGCGATAGCGGATGGTGAAGGTCTCGTCCAGCACCACGACCGTCGGCCAGCCGCGGACGCGCCACCGCTGGGAGATCGAGCGCTCGGCGCCCTCGCGCGAGTTCTGGAAGCTGCGCCAGTTGAGGCCGTTCTCCTCGACCGCCCGGCGCGCGCGCTCGAGGTCGTCGCTGTTCACTCCCACCAGGGCGAAGGGCTCCCCCTGCAGCTCCTCCACGAGCGACCGCTCGTGCGGGTACATGGCCCGGCAGGGGCTTCACCAGTCCCCCCAGAAGTCGAGGAAGACCACCTTCCCGCTGTAGTCGGAGAGCTTGAAGCCCACCCCGTCGAGGTCGATCCCCTCGATGTCCGGCGCCGTGGCGCCGACGCCGTACTTCTCCCGCAGCGCGATGACGCCCTCGAGCTCGAAGCGCAGCTCCGCGTCGCTCACCTTCGCGGCCGCCGCGAGGATCGCGGCGCGCGCCTCGGCGTACTCCTCCGAATCGCGCGACGCGATCTCGATCGTGGCCGAGTGGAGCCCCAGCGCGACCCAGCCGCGCACGTCCGCGTCCGGGCTCTTCCCGAGGATCGCCAGGACCTCGGCCCGGCGCGCCTCGCCGAGGACGCGCTCGAGCATCGGGAGATAGCCACCCAGCCGCGCCCAGCTCGGGCTCGACGCATGATCGCGCAGCAGGCGATCGAAGGCCGCCCGGCCCCGGGAGCCCTCCGCGAAGCCGTCGAGCTCAACGGCCTTGGCGAGGTACAGCGCCGCGTCCTCGCCCCCGCTCGCGTCCGCCCAGGCGATGAGCCGATCGACGAGCTCCGAGAAGTCGGGGCGCATCGGCAGGGCCGGGATCGGGCGCCCCTCCTCGGCGGCCTTGCGGGCCTCCTCGAGGTGCTTCTCGCGGCGCTCGTCCTGTCCCTCGCGCCAGGCCATCACGTGCTCGTCGATCTCCTCCTCGAGGTCCGCGAGGCGGTCGAGCGCCTCCTCGGACGGACGGGGAGGGGCCTGGGCGGCCTCCTGCGCCGGCGCCGCCGCGCCGCAGGTCAGGCACAGCAGCAAGGGGATCATCCGCCTATTCATGGGTCTCTCCAGCATCGGGGGGGGCATGGTAGTGCGGCGGTCCGCCGCGGGGGACGGAATCGGCGGCGGGGTCGGGGCGAGCGCGCTCAGGGCGCACCCCCCGCCGGCCCGCTCGCGTACGACAGCAGCCGCTGCTCTCCCTCCAGGGCCCGGATGGCGGTGCAGTCCTGGCTGACCTCGAGGGTCCCCAGGTACTTGCCGGCCTCGTCGCGCATGGCGAAGTACCGGATGTGCAGGAACTTCCCGTGGAGCTCGATCCAGAACTCGGCCACGCTCTGCCGGCCCTCCCGGAAGTCGCTCAGGATCTGCTCCACGATGTGGACGCTCTTCGGCGGGTGGCAGTGGTGGACCAGTCGCCCGATGATCGCCCGGCTGCGTGGGAAGATCCGCTCCGGACCCTCGGAGAAGAAGCGCACGCGGTCCTCATGGTCCACGAAGGTGATGTCGACCGGGAGGGTCCCGAAGATCGCCTGGAGCTGCTCGAAGCCCAGGCTGCCGGAGGGGAACACCACCGAGTGGGCGGGGGGCAGATCGACCGTCGGCCCGGGGGAGACGGCCTCGGGGGGCACCCAGCCGCTGCGGGGCTCGATCAGGCACCAGCCGTACTCCGGGGACTGGCGGAAGATCTCCGCCCAGTCGTCCTCGGTGAGGGTGTCCCGGGACATGGGGAGGAGGATGCGCTCCTCCTTCATGGTCATCTCCTCGACCGCCCGCAGCAGGGGTGCGGCCTGGGCCTCGGCCACGGCCTGGAGCTGGCCGGCATTGGGGCTCCTGGTGGCCAGGGCTTCGTCGAGGGCCTTCAGCATCTCCCGGATCTCGTCGTCCTTCCCCCACATGACCGTGGAGGGGCCGGTGATGCCGTGCCTCTCGAGGCAGGGGAAGAGCAGGTTCTCCTTCCGGCGGTAGTGCTTCTCCAGGTCCATCAGCTCGCCGAGGCCGGCCCGGAGCCCCAGGGCGAGCTCGTCCGCGTCGGCGTCCTCCCCGAGGGTGGCCACCTCGGCGAGCGTCCCGCGCATGCGCTCCACCAGGCCGCGGACCGCCTGATTCTCCTGGCCGAAGGTGTCGCCGGGATGGCCGGGCGGGAAGCTCGCCCCGCCCTCGTCCCGGCTCACGTCGCGCAGCACCTGGGCGTGGAGGTCGCACATGGACTGGATCTCGGTGGCGGGCATGCCCTCCGCCATGAGCTCCTGCTCCATGGTGGCGATCTCGGTGGCGTCGACCTCCTCGATCAGCGCCGCGAAGCGCTCCTTCACCCGGTCCGGAGGCTCGCCCGCGTGGAGCCGCTTGATGATGTCCTTCAGCGTCCGGATCCGATGCGCCCGGTTGTCGATCAGCTCGCTCATGGCCGTCCTCCGTTCCTGTGCGATCCATGGTCGGGGGAGGTCGAGGCTAGGCCCGCCCCCCGTCGGTCGCCTTGACCTGGGTCAAGCCCGGGGGTCGGAGGACCGCAGCCGGCCCCAAGCCCCTTCCACCGCGGAACTTGGGGCGACTCCGCGCCGGTCCCGCCGGCGGGCGTCGGGCTCCTTTTCGAGGCTCGGATCTGGACCCCTGCCGCCACGCTCCGCACCCTCGCCGCACTCTGCTCGGGAGAAGATCCCATCGCCAGCCTGATCCTCGTCCCCGTCGCCGTCCTGCTGCTCGACACCCTGTGGGCGGCCCTGATCCTGGTGGGCCTGCCGGGCACCTGGCTGATGATCGTCACGGCCGGAGCCCTGGAGTGGATGACGCCCGGGAGGGAGGTCTTCCACCCCCTGACCTTCGGAGCGGCGGTCGGCCTCGCCTCCGTCGGGGAGCTGATCGAGTTTCTGGCCTCCTCGCACGGCGCCCGGCGCGCGGGCGCCTCGCGACGCAGCGCCGTGGGCGCGCTGGTGGGCGGGATCTCGGGAGCCATCCTCGGCACGATCTTCATCCCCCTGCCGATCGTCGGCTCCCTGACGGGCGGCGCGGCGGGCGCCTTCATCGGCTCCGCCGCTCTGGAGCGCGTGGACGGCAGCGAGGTGCGGGCCGCGCTCCGCGTGGGGCGCGGCGCGGCCATCGGCCACCTCGGCGGCATGCTCGGCAAGCTGGCCATGGCGGTGGCGGTGTGGCTGCTCTTCGCCGTGGCCGTCTTCGTCCCCTGAGCGGGCTCGCGTCGGCCGCCGGCTCGCCTGCAACGCGCCAAATCGTTGCCACCAAGGGAGTTGCAGCCCGAGCGGGGCTGGGGGAGGGCGCTGGAGCGGGATGGGGTACGATGGACGAGGGCCCGCCCCCGAGGTACCTCCCAGCCGTCCTCTCCCGCACACGAGGCGTGAAATGATGCCCACCCGACTCTGGCGATGGGTCGCCGTGCTCCTCGCCCCGGCGGCCGGCGCCGCCGCCCTCGGACAGGACTTCAATCTGGACGTCGGAGTCGGCGCCGGCTCTCCTTCCGCGACCTATGGCGCCGGGGCCGACCAGAGCGGTCAGTGGATGGTGCTCGACCCGGACCTGCCGGGGGCCAGCTACGCGCTGCACGACATCGGCGGGGTAGCCACCGCGGCCAGGGCCTCCTTCACCCATACGGGCACGGCCGGCTACAGCATGTCCTCCGACAACCCCAACACCTTCGGGGACGACGAGGCCCTGATGGATGACATTCAGGACTGCGGATCGGGGACCGGCGTCACCACCTGGACGTTCAAGGGTCTGCAGCCGGGCAGCTACCTCGTGTACACCTACGCCTGGGCACCGGACGATCCCACGGGCTATACCACGGTCGTCGAGGTCCCGGGCTCCCCCCATGGCGCGCAGACGGTGGGTGGCGCGTGGCCGGGAACGCAGCAGGAGGGCGTGACCTTCGCCATGCACGAGATCGAGGCCTCGGGCGGCACCTTCGACGTCGTCCTGACCGTGGGATCGGGTTTCGCCTCTCTCAACGGCTTCCAGATCTCGAGGGCCGGGAACACCTGCACGGGCTCGACCTTCTGCACCGCCAAGGTCAACAGCCTGGGCTGCACTCCTGCCATCGGCGCCTGGGGGACGGCCAGCATCAGCGATCCGGGCCCCTTCGAGATCAGCGCGCGCAAGGTGCTCAGCAACCGGCCGGGGCTCCTGTTCTACGGCCTGGGTACCGCCGCCTTCCCCTTCCAGGGCGGTTGGCTGTGCGTGCAGCCTCCGATCGCGCGGACCTGGATCCAGTACTCGGGGGGCAACCCGCCCCCCTACGACTGCAGCGGCCGGTACACCCTCGACTTCAACGCCCACATCCAGTCCGGCGTGGACCCCCTGCTGGTCGCCGGCGTCCAGCTCGCGGCTCAGTACTGGAGCCGCGATCCGGGCAGCCCCAGCACGACCGGGCTGACCGACGCCATCGAGTTCGCGGTGTGTCCGTGAGGGCCGCTGCCCCTACAGCAGCAGCAGGCTGACGGCCATCACCGCCATCCCCAGCACCACGCCGGCGATCGCGGTGTGGCCCTTGCCGTACTCGCGCGCGGTCGGGAGCAGCTCGTCGAAGGAGATGAAGACCATGACGCCCCCCACGGCCGCGAGCATCGCCCCGACCACCGCGTCGTTCAGGAAGGACATCAGCACCAGCCAGGCCAGCAGCGCTCCGATGGGCTCGGCGAGCCCCGAGGCGAAGGACATCAGGGTGGCCTTGCGGCGGCTCCGGGTCGCGAAGTAGACCGGGACGGCCACGGCGATCCCCTCGGGGATGTTGTGGATGGCCACCGCCACGGCGATCGAGAGGCCCAGGGAGGCGTCGGCCATGGCGCTGGCGAAGGTGGCCATGCCCTCGGGGAAGTTGTGCAGGCCGATGACCAGCGCCGAGAGCATCCCCAGCCGCGCCAGCGAGGGACGGCCCCCGCCTCCCTCCGCGTCGGCGGGCGCGGGCTCCCCCTCGCCGAAGCGGACGCGCTCGATGTCCGCCGCCGGGATCACCTCGTGCGGGTTCTCCGGCTCGGGCACCAGCCGGTCGATGAGCGCCGAGATCGCGATCCCGCCGAAGAAGCAGCCCACCGCCGCCCAGCCGCCGGTCTGACCCCCCATCGAGCGGGCCATCATCTCCCTGGCGGTGGGCAGCAGCTCGACCAGCGAGACGTAGACCATCACGCCGCCGGAGAGCCCCAGCCCGAAGGAGAGCAGCGTCGCGGTCGGCCGGCGGCTGAAGAAGACCACGAGCGATCCCAGGCCGGTGGTCAGGCCCGCGAAGAGGGTCAGGCCCAGGGCGAGGAGTACGTTGCCTTCCATCCTAGGGGTCCCACCGGAAGCCCGTGGCCGCCGGCGCCGGCTCCAGGGGACTGGCCGGCAGGCTCGCCGGCAGATCGTGCCGGTTGTAGATCCCCGGCGCCACATCGTTGGGCCCGTCCGGGTGAAAGAGGCTGGCCAGGTACTGGATCTGACCTCTCCCGGGGCCCAGCTCGAACTGCCCGCCCCCGTACATCCGGATCCCCCTCGCCCCGCAGTGCTCGTAGACCGCCATCAGCTCCGCGATCGACCCGAAGCGCGACGGCTTGACGTTCACGCACCGGGGCGAGAAGAGCTCCAGCGCGCCCAGCCGGGAGGAGCAGGCCCCCAGGGTGGAGCCGCCCGCCAGGGGCAGAACGGCGCCGTCCCGTTGAAAGCGGACCTGATCCTCCTCTTCGTAGGTGACGTCCTCGCCCAGGCCCTCGTGACCCCCTCCCTCCAGGTGCACGACGGTCGTCCGCCGCACCCAACCGGAGGCGGTCCGCTCCTCGAGGGGCTCGAGCCGGTACCCCGCGACCTCCAGCTCCAGCTCCGCCAGCCCGCGGGGACTCACCACCTTTAACCCTCCTTTGGCACGTCCATGGACCGTTCGGGTCTATTCGATCGGTTCGGGTCATGATCCCCGATCCGCACCGACTCAACCACCCCCGAGATTCCCATGTACGCCAAGATCCCGATCAGCATCGCCCTCCTCTCCCTCGCCGCGCTCGCGGTCGCGCGCACCGGCGCGCCCCAGGACCGGGACCCGGTCGCCCTGCCGCCCGGCCTCGACATGGAGATGATGGCGAAGATGATGGAGCTCGCCCAGCCCGGCCCCGAGCACGAGGAGCTCGCCCGCCTGGCCGGGGAGTGGGAACCCGCCATCTCCGCCCAGATGATGCCCGGCGCTCCCCCCATGAAGGAGAGCGCTCCGGCCACCGCGAGCATGATCCTGGGCGGGCGCTTCCTGGAGATCGTCTCCGAGGGCGACTTCATGGGCCAACCGGTGGAGAGCCGCGCGATCCTGGGCTTCGATCGCCGCCACGAGGTGTTCACCCTGATCGCTCTCGACACCCTGGGCACCTACTGGGTGACCGCCCAGGGCAAGCGCGGCGAGGACGGCGTGATCCGCATGCAGGGCGAGGACGACGAGCCCATGGGCAAGCAGGTCTACACCTTCGAGTACGAGATCCTGAGCGCGGACGAGTACGAGTACCGCGTCCTCTTCAGCCGGCTCGGCTCGCAGGAGTTCGAGGAGCCCTTCGAGATGGTGTCGGTGCACTGCACGCGCAAGAAGGACTGAGCCCGTCGCCGCGGCCGGCCCCCGCGGGTCCGGTGGGGCGGGGCCTGCAGGCGCCCCCCCACGGAGAGGCCCCTCCGACGGCGCATTCGCCGGGGGGGCCTCCCCGTCGTCCCGGGATCGCCTACACTGGAGGCCGGTCGCCGTCATCCGGGAGCCGCCCGGAGACGGGCGGCCAGGAGGCTCCCGAGATGACTGCCAGAGCCGGATCCGTCACCCTCGGCGCGGCCCTCGCCGCCTTCCTCGTCGCGGCCCCGTGCACCGCCCAGCACGAGCTCCTCCAGCTCATGGCGGATGACGGGGAGGAGGGGGACCACTTCGTGGCGGTCTCGATCTGCGGCGAGCTGGCCGTGGTCGGGGCCCTCGAGGACGACGAGCAGGGCTGGAGGGCCGGCTCGGCCTACGTCTTCGACGCCCCATCGGGCCGGCAGCTCCACAAGCTCCTCCCCCTCGACGGGGACCAGGAGGATCACTTCGGCTGCTGCGTCGGCCTGGACGGGGACCCGCCGTCGGTCAAGGACCTCGCGCGGCAGATCTCCCGCGAGGGGGACGGCGTGGACTCGCGGATCTTCGACACCCTGGCCTCCATCGGCGACGAGGCCTCCCTGAAGGCCCTCGAGCGCTCGCTCCCCAAGCTGCGCCGGGGGCCGGCGGTCGAGGCCGCCTACCGCGCCTTCCGCCTCTACCGCGGGGTCGCGGTCCTCGACCTGCGGGCCTTCGGAATCGTCGCGGAGTCGGCCGCGACCCAGCGCACCGCGAACCACGCGCGCGCGGCCACCCGGGCGCTGATCGAGTGGGGCGACCGAGCGACCACCGCCCTCGAGGACGTCGTCGGACGCGGGCGCGAGTCCGGCGCAGGGCGCCTGGCCTGCAACTCGCTGGTCCCCTTCCTGGCGGCGCGGGACCAGGTCGGTGCGATCGAGCTGATCCTCGCCCACGCGAGCCTCAGCCCGGAGGCCGACGCATCCCGGCAGCACAGCCGGAGCCGCTGGAGTCGGCCGGGCAGCACGGCCGTGGTCTACGTGGGCCTGAACACCGCGCAGCGGGACGCGGTGGCCGGCCGGACGCACCGCGAGGTGGTGCGGATGTCGCTCTCGGGCTGCGCCGATCCGAAGGTGCAGCGCGCGCTCCTCGACCACATGACCGACGAGGACACCACGGCCGCCTGGCGCGTCCTGCTGCTCGAGGTCCTGGCCGGGCGGGAGGGCATCGAGGTGACGCGTGCGCTGCTCGAGCTCCTCGAGCACTCCGACGCCGCGGTCCGGCTGGGCGCCGCGCAGGCCATCGCGGCGCGCGAGCCCCTGCCCTCGGCCGAGCGGGCCCTGCGCCGGCTGCTTCGCGCGGACGAGGACGCCCTGCGCCGCGAGGCCGTGGTGGCCCTGGGCCGGCTCCTGCTCCAGGAGCCCGAGTGGCACGAGGAGCTCCTGCGCCTGGCGCGCGACCGCAGCCCGGCGGTGCGCATGGGCGCGGCCGTCGCCCTCGAGCACCTGCGCACGCCCGAGGCCGTCGAGGCCCTGCTGGTCCTCCTGACCGACGAGGCCTGGTCGGTGCGCTCCGAGGCCCTGGCGCGCGTCGGGGCCCTGCGGCGCAAGCAGGCCATCCCCCACCTGATCCGCCGGCTCGGCGCCGAGAGCGGCCGGCTGCGCCACGAGGCGGCCGCAGTCCTGCGCCTGCTCACCGGCCTCGACTACGGCCACCTGCCGACCCGCTGGAAGATGTGGTGGGAGAGCGAGGGCCTGGCCTTCGAGCTGCCCTCCTACGAGGAGGCGCTGGAGGCCGAGCAGCGCCGTGACCGGGTCTCCGGCGAGGGTCGCACCGGCGCGACCTTCTACGGCCTGCGCGTACTGAGCGACCGCGTGGCCTTCGTCCTGGACACCTCGGGCTCCATGCGGGATCCCGCCGCCTCCCGCGGAGGCCGCACGCGCTCGCCCGGCTCGTCCGGGCCGACCAAGATCGACGTGGCCAAGGAGGAGCTCTCCCGCGCGCTGACCGACTTCCCCGACGGGGACCTCTTCAACGTGGTCTTCTTCGCCGACACGGCGAGCGCCTGGGAGGACCGCCTGGTGAAGATGGCGAAGCGCGCCCGCGGGGACGCGCTCGAGTTCGTGGCGGACCGCCGGGCGGACGGCGGCACGGCGCTCCACGAGGCCCTGCGCTGCGCCTTCGACGACCCGCTGATCGACACCATCTACCTGCTCAGCGACGGGGACCCCACGGTCGGCGAGCTCATCGACCCGGCGCGGATCCGCGCCGAGGTGGCGCTGTGGAACCGCACGCGCCGGGTCCGCATCAACGGGATCGCCGTGGGGCAGCACTCCGTCCTCCTGCGCTGGCTCGCGGCCGACTCGGGCGGGCGGTACCTGCGGGCCGATTCGTAGGGTCGAGACCCGGTCCGAGCGCCTTCCCGGCCCCCCGGAGCCGGGTCGCGCGGGCGGCGACGCGGGGCTGCGCCCGGCGGCCGTGCCCACCGGCTCCCCCCCCGAACCGTCCCCAGCCCACCGCCCACCCATCGGGGGACCTCCGGGATCGCGACCGGTTTCACTCCGGGGCAGGCGACCGGGCCGGATTCGGCGGCAGCCCTTGCAGCAGCCCGCGCTCCCGGCCATACTCATTTCTACATTTCGCGAAATGACGGGGTGACGAGCATGCGACGAAAGGTCGAGGAGGGAATCTGCGAGGTCGACTGCGTCGACTCGGCCAAGGTGGCCGAGGCGCTCGCCGGTCTGCCCCCCGAGGGGGTCTCCCGGGAGGTGGCGAGGGCGCTGAAGGTGCTGGCCCATCCCGGGCGGCTACGCGTGCTGAAAGCCCTGGACGGGCGGGAGCTGTGCGTGTGCGACCTCGCGCGGGTACTCGGCATGTCGATGTCCGGGACCTCTCAGCAGCTCCGCGAGCTGCGCGAGCTCGGAGCGATCGACTACCGGCCGGAGGGCAAGCTGGTGTACTACTCGCTGGTCGACCGCTTCTGGCTGGAGCTGGCGGAGTCGGTGCTCGGCAAGCTGGGACACGCCACGAAGAAGCGCCGGAGGAGGCGGGCGTGAGCGCGGGCTCCTTCACCTTCGCCCCGCTCGCCGCTTGCGCAGCGCTCTTCGCCTGCTCGGCCCCGCGGTCGGCTCCGATCGACGAGCGAGAGCTGGTCGGAGACGTGCTGTTGCGCGGGGAACCGGCTGCCCTCGTGGCGCGAGCCCTGGAACTGGCGGAGGTCGAGCCCCTCGCCCTGAAACGGCCCGATCCCTCGCTGGAGGACCCCGACGGCCCTGACTACTGGCGCGCCTGCGCACTGGCCTGGGCCGCGGAGCCAGTGACCGCCCGCCGAGAGCTCCTCGCAGCGCGAGCCCTGCGCGGGGGCGCCGGCCTGCCGAATCCGATCGGTGGCGAGGTCGAGGTGCTGGACCTGGGGGAGCCGGACCGGCAGAGCCAGCTCCAGGCCACCTTCGACCTGCTCGGCATCCTGGGCCTGGGGCGCGGCGCGGCCTCGAGGGAGCTCGCCGGCGCGCGGGAGCGCCGAGCCCTGGCCGAGGTCGAGCTCGCCGCGTGGCGGGCGCTGCACCGCGTGGACCGCGCGCGCCTCTCCGTGGCAGCGGGCCGCGCACGCGAACGGGCCCTCGCCGAGCTGCGGGCCGAGGTCCGCCTGGACGAGCGCCGCATCGACGTGCTGGAGGAGCACGGCTGGCTCCCCGCCGGTGGGCTCGAGGCCGCCCGGGCCATGATCGCGCGCCTCGACCTGAAGCGGACGAGCGAGGGCGTGGCCCAGGCCGGACGCCTCGCCGAGCTGGCCCGCGCCTCCGGCCTCCCCCCCACCGCCGACATGCTGGCACGCCTCTCCGAGGCGACGCTGGATCGCTTCGACGCGGCCGGCATGACCACCGCGGAGTCCGGCGCCCGATCGCTGCTCGGCCTCCACCCCGACCTGCGCGCCCGCCGCCTGGACTACGCCGTGGCCGAGGCCAGGGTTCGGCGCGCCGCGGCCGAGCGCTGGCCCGATCTCGCCGCGGGCCCGCGGCTGAGCTTCGCCCCCGACCAGACCCTGGTCGGGGGCGCGCTGCAGATCGCGCCCCCCTGGCCGGGCTCGACCGAGGGGGAGATCGGCGCGGCCCTCGAGCGGCGCGAGCTGGCCCGAGAGCTCCTCGAGGACGCGCTGGCCGGCGCGCTGGCCGAGATCGCCCGGCGCCGCGACCAGCTCGCCCTGGCGGGGGAGGGCGGAGTCGAGGAGGGGCGGCGCCTCGAGTCCGGCACGCGAGCCGCCTGGCGCGCGGCGCGCGCGGGCTTCTCGGTGGAGGCGGGGAAGCTGCCGCAGTGGACCGACGGCCTCGAGCGCCGCATCGCGGGCGTCGCGGCGGCGATCGACGCCCGGGAGGGGGCCGCGCTGGCGCTCGTTCGATACCGCGAGGCCGTCGGGCCCCAGGTGCGCGAGGAAGGCGAGGTGCGACCGTGAGCGACGTGCGACCCGACGTCGACCTGGGCGGGCTGGCCCGGCCGAAGCAGATCCCGCGACCCGGTGGCCGATGGCGCCGCCTGATCCTGCCCGGCGCGCTCCTCGTGGGACTGACCGCGGTGATCCTCTGGAGCCTCGAGGGCGCGCTGCGCGGGAGCATCGAGGTGAGCATCCTGCGCCCCGAGCCCGTCGAGGGCGGCGCGACCGGCGGCGGCATCGCCTGCCAGGCCGCGGGCTGGGTCGAGCCCGACCCCTTCCCCCTGCGGGTGGTCCCGCTGACCGGCGGCACCATCGCCGAGATCCTGGTCCAGGAGTCCGACGTCGTCGAGAGCGGCGAGCCGGTCGCCCGCCTCGTGGCCGAGGACGCGGAGCTCGAGCTCGAGGAGGCGCGGCGCGCACGGGAGCGGGCGCTCGCCGAGCGCGAGGAGGCGAGGGTCGAGCTGGACTTCGCCGGGCAGGAGCTCGAGGCGGCGATCGACGAGACCGAGGCCGTGGCCGTGGCGAGCGCCGAGCTCGCCGGGAGCCGGGCCGAGGGCGCGCGCCTGGCCGCCGCGGCCGAGAAGTGGCGGGCCGAGTCGCGCGTCGCGGCCGAGGAGGTCGCGGTGCAGCGGCACCTCGAGCGCGAGGGCGCGGCCGGGCCCCGGCAGGTGGAGCTGGCGCAGGCCCGGCTGGAGGCGGCCGAGGCCGTCGCCCTGGCCGCGACAGGAGACAGCGAGCGCGCGAAGAGCGAGGTGGACGCCGCGCTGGCCCGGCTGGAGCGCGCCCGGCGCGACTCCGAGCTGCGCATCGAGGACCGCGGCCGCGTGGAGCGGGCGCGCGCCGCGCTGGAGGCGGCCGGGGCCGAGGCGGCGCGAGCCGAGGCGGCGCTCGCCCGGGCGCGGCTGCGCATGGAGCGCACCACCGTGCTCTCACCCTGGGACGGCGTGGTGCTCGAGCTCCTCGCGGTCCCCGGCGCGGTGGCCGGCGGCGAGGGCGGCGCCGCGATCTGCAGCCTCTACGACCCCGATCGCCTGCGCGTGCGCGTGGACGTCCCCCAGGAGGAGATCTCCAGGGTCTCCCTCGGCCAGGAGGCCGAGATCCTGAGCGAGTCGCGCCGCGGCCGGCCCTACGCCGGCCGGGTGGTGCGCCGCGTGCCGCGGGCGGACATCCAGAAGGTGACCCTGCAGGTGCACGTGGCGGTCGAGGAGCCCGACGAGCTCCTGCGGCCGGAGATGCTCTGCCAGGTGCGCTTCCGCTCACCGAGCGGAGCCGAGGCTTCGGCGGGAACGCGGCTAGACGCGGTCCTGCTGGTCCCCGCCCGGCTGGTCGACGCCTCGGGCTCCCTCTGGGTGCTCGACGCTGACGGCCGCACGGCCCGGCGCCGCGCGGTCGAGTGCGGCGCGCGCCGCGGCGATGGCGTGGAGGTGCTCTCCGGCCTCAACCTCTCCGACAAGCTGATCGATCCCGGCGGCGCGCGCCTCGAGGAGGGCGCCCGGGTCCGCGTCTCCCCCACCCCCTGAGCCCATGGCCTTCATCGAGCTGCGCAACGTCACCAAGAGCTACGCCAAGGGCGAGCACCGCATCACACCCCTGGCGGACGTGAGCCTGGACGTGGAGCAGGGCGAGCTCTTCGTGCTGCTGGGCCCCTCGGGCAGTGGCAAGACCACCCTGCTCAACCTGCTGGCGGGGATCGACCGGCCGGACGAGGGGAGCGTGAGCGTGGCGGGATGCGAGCTCGGCGAGCTGTCGGCGGGCAAGCTCGCCGAGTGGCGCGCGGAGCACGTGGGCTACGTCTTCCAGAAGCACCACCTCGTGCCCGTGCTGACCGCCTACGAGAACGTCGAGCTACCCCTGCACCTCTTCGGGCTCTCCGCGCGCCAGCGGCACGAGCGGGTCTGTCTGGCGCTCGAGGCCGTGGGCCTCTCCGACCGACGCGAGCACTTCCCGCGCCAGCTCTCGGGCGGGCAGGAGCAGCGCGTGGCCATCGCACGCGCCATCGTGGCCGACCCGCCGCTGCTCGTGGCCGACGAGCCCACCGGCGACCTCGACCGCGAGGCCGCGGACGGGACCCTGAGGCTGCTCGAGCGCCTCAACCGGGAGATGGGCAAGACCATCGTGATGGTCACCCACGATGCCGGCGCGGCGGCCATCGGCTCGCGCACCCTCTCGCTGGAGAAGGGGCGCCTCCTCGAGGTGGGCGGCAACGAGGGCCCGGGCGGGTGAGGGCCTTCCTGAAGCTCCTGCGGCGGCAGCTCCTGCGCCGCCCCGGCCGCAACCTGCTCACGGTGCTGGGCACGGCCATCGCCCTGCTCCTGGCGGTCTCCATCGAGAGCCTGAGCCGCGGACTGGACCGCGCCCTCTCCGGGCCGGACGCGGCGCGCACCCTGATGGTGTACCGCGAGAACCGCTACTGCCCCCTGACCTCCTACCTGCCCGAGCGCTACGCGTCGCGCATCCGCGAGATCCCCGGCGTGGAGAGCGTGCTGCCGGTCCGCGTGTACCTGAGCAACTGCCGCGCGAGCCTGGACGCGGTCGCCTTCGAGGGGGCGCCCGTCGAGGAGCTCCTGCGATCGCGGAGCCTGGAGCTGGTCGAGGGAGACCTGGAGCGCTTCCGCCGCGAGGGGAAGGCCGCCCTGGTGGGCCGGGAGTTCGCCGCGCGACGCGGCCTCGCGCCCGGGGACGGCTTCCGCCTGGGAGACATCGACGTGGACGTGGCCGGCATCTTCGCCTCGAAGGAGGCGGTGGAGGAGGGGCTCATCCTCACCCACCTGGAGTACCTCCAGCGCAGCGGACCGGTGGGGCGCCTGGGGACCGTGACCCAGTTCGAGGTCAAGGTGGGCGACGCCGCGCGGGCGCGCGCCGTGGGCGATGAGATCGACGCGCTCTTCGCGACCGCCGAGGAGCCCACCGATACTCGCGCACGCGTGCAGTTCCTGGAGGACGCCACCCGCGAGCTGCGCGAGATCCTGCGCTTCGGCCGGCTCTTCGGCCTGGTGTGCGTACTGGTCGTGCTGGCGCTGGTCGCCAACACCGTGCTCATGTCGGTCGAGGAGCGGCGCGGCGAGATGGGGGTCCTCCTGACCCTGGGCTACCGCGCCCGGCACCTGGTGGGGATGGTGCTGGGCGAGACCCTGCTCCTGACCCTGGCCGGGGCTCTCCTCGGCCTGGCGGGCGCCCTGGCGCTGATCCACTTCTCGCGCCTCGCCATCACCGTGGAGGGCATCAGCGTGAGCTTCTCCCTCTCGCCCGCGCTCTTCGCCCAGGCCCTCTCCGCGGCCGCGGCCGCGGCGGTGCTGGCGGGCATCGCCCCGGCCCTGCGCGCGGCCAGCACCGACCCGAGCCGGCTCCTGAGGGCGGTGTGAGATGAAGCGCTCCCTGCCCGTCGACTACCCCGTGCTCAACCTGGGCCGCCGGCCGGCGCGGACCCTGCTGACGGCGCTGGCCTGCGCGATGGTGGCGGCCGTGGTGGCGGCCGCGGTGGCCTTCGGGCGGGGGCTCTCGGAGAGCCTGATGTCCCAGGGGCGCGAGGACGTGGCCATCCTGCTCTCGACCGCGGCCATGCGCGACGTGGTCCGGTCGGGGATCTCGCCCGCGGTGGCCGAGCTGGTGGAGGCCAGCGTGCCGGGCGTGCTGGCGGCCTCGCCCGAGGTGCACATGGGCACGAACCTGCGGATCGGGTCGGCGCCGGGGACCGGGGAGGCCGATCCCGAGCACGCCGGCTTCGTGCGCGGGGTGACCGCGCGCGCCTTCCTCGTGCACGAAGGCGTGACCCTCCTCGAGGGCCGCCTCCCTGGCCCGGGCGAGGCGATCGTCGGCCGCCTGGCCGCGCTCAAGCTGGGCGTGGCCGAGGAGCTCCTCGAGCCGGGCCGTTCGCTGCGCATCGAGGGCGGCGAGTTCGAGATCAGCGGCCGCTTCGCCGCGCCGGGCACGACCGTCGAGTCGGAGGTCTGGGTCCCCATGCGCGAGCTCATGGGCCTCGCCCGGCGGGAGGACGTGTCGGCGGTCTTCGTGCGCACGGACTCCCCCGACTCGGTCGCCGACGTGGAGGTCTTCGCCCGGCGCCGCCTGGACCTGGAGCTCCTGTGCCTGCCCTCGCGCGTCTACTACGGCGAGATGGCGGCCTACTTCGCCCCCATCGGGGCGCTGGCGGCGGCCATGGCGGCGCTCATCGGGATCGCGGTGATCCTCACCGGCGCCAACGCGCTGAGCTCGGCCGTGCAGGATCGCGTCGGCGAGCTGGCGACCCTGCGGGCCCTGGGATACACCGGGGCGGCGCTCTCGCGCGCGCTGCTCCTCGAGGCGCTGCTGCTCGCCGCCGCGGGCGGCCTCGCCGGGCTGCTGCTCGCCCGCATCGCGCTGGCCGGCAGCGCCTTCCGCATCGGGATGGGCGCCTTCGCGCTCGAGGTCGACGGCCTGGCCTCCCTGGCCGGGCTCGGCGCCGTGCTGCTGGTCGGCGCGCTGGGCACCCTTCCCGCGATCCTGAGAACCCTCCGCCTGGGCGTGGCCGCCGCGCTCGAGGCGCCGTGAATCCTCGAATCGAGACGCATGATGCACTGCACGACCCTCCTCGTGGCCGCGATCGCGGCCCTCGCGCTCTCACCCGCATGCAGCCGCGCTCCCGAGCCCGCGGTCGCAAGCGAGCTCCCCGAGTCCTTCTGGCTGGCGTCTCCCCCCGAGGATGCGCAGGACGTGATCCTGGCCCGCGTGATGGCGACCGACGGAGCCGAGCTCCTGGTGAAGGGCCGCGTGGGCGAGCTCAGCGACCAGCGCGCCCAGCTCGAGCTGATGGACACCTCCTTCACGCCCTGCGACGAGCGGCCCGGCGACACCTGCAAGACGCCCTGGGACTACTGCTGCGAGGAGCCCACCACCCTGGCCGGCGGCACGGTGGTGGTCGAGTTCCGCGAAGGCGCGGACCTGCTGCGCACGCCGGTGCGCGGCTTCCACGGCTGTGATCACCTGGTCCACGCCACGGTCCGCGGCCGCGCCGAGCTGGACGAGGCCGGCAACCTGATCCTGGTGGCCAGCGGGATCCACGTGGTGCCCTGAGGGCGGCAGCGCTCAGCGGAAGTCGAAGTCGAGTTCGGCCGTCTCGCCGGGCTCGAGAGAGAGGAGGGCGGTCTTCTCGTCGAGGAGGACGAGGTTGCCGGCAGGGCCCGGCTCGTACAAGCGGGCGAGCACGGCACAGGAGCCGGCCGGGACCGGGAGCTCGTACGGTCCGGGGCCGTCGCGGCCCCAGACCCTCGCGATCAGGCTCGGATCCCACTCGGGGGGAATGCGGCCGACGGCGCCCCCTTCGAAGGCGTAGACGTGCCACCGGCAAGGCTCCTCCTTCATGGTGACCGTCCCCCGGATCGTCGAGGGCGGCCTGCGGAGGTCGAAGTCCTGCGTCGTCTCCTCCCCGGCCTGGGGCACGACCGATGCCGCCGCAAGGAGCTGGCCCGGGTTGTTGGTGCCGAGGTCCAGGCTCACGGACAGGCGATGGGGGGCGCCGCTCTTCAGGCCGTCGATGCGGTACTGCCCAGCGGCATCGGCGTGCACGTAGCCCGTCTCGCTGGAAGCGTCGTCCAGGATCCTGACCAGCACGCTCCCCCTCGCGGGTGACCCGTCCAGCGTCAGGCGGCCCCGGACGGAGGCCTCGCGGCCGAGAGCGGCGTGCAGCTCGGTCACCGCGCCTCCCCGCACGAGGGCGGTCAGCTCCTCCGGCGCGTAGCCCTTGGCCCGGATGGTGAGCATCGCCGAACCCGCGGGCACCGGCTCGATGCGGAACGCGCCCTCGCGTCCCCACCAGATCGAGTATCCGCCAGACGCGATGAGCCCGACCTCGAAGGCATCGATGGACTCTCCCGTGGCCGCGTCCGCGACGATTCCGGCGATGGTCCCCATCTCGATGCCCTGGATCCAGACGCGCAACCCCTCGATGCGAGCGCCGGCGCGCAACGAGAGCGGGGGATTCAAAGCCCGCTGAGACAGCGGAGTATCGGTGAACACCGCGAACACCGAGATCTCATAGTCCCCTGGAGGCAGATCGGCGACCCGGAAGGCCCCCTCATCGTCCGCCACGATCGGCCCGGGCACTACCGGGACGGGGACCATGGAGTGATCCGCCGGGTCCGAGATGCCGAGGAGCCTCCACGTCAGCTGCGCTCCCGGAAGGAGCTCTCCGCGCGTGTCCTCCACCGTTCCGGAGACGGATGCGCTCTCGAAGAGGACGAGGTCGGGCAACAGCAGAGCGCCGTCGAGGAAGGGCGCGGGCAGCGCGTCCGGATCGAGGACCATGGACGCGCGCTCCCGCTCGTCCACACCCATGAGCTCGGCGAGGGTGAGGAGACCCTCCGCGATCGAGCGGGCGCTGCGCTCCAGGTGGACGGCGAAGGGCGGGGCGAGGATCCGGGCGGACGCGAGGCCGTCCGCCTCGGCGGTGACGGCGTACATGCCGGCGAAGCACCTGCCGGCCCGGACGTACTCCATCGCATCCTGCAGGGAGGCCGGGAGCAGGCCGCCCAGGCGGTAGCGACCCTGCTCGTCGGTCTCTGCGGTGACGGACGCCAGCCTGAGCGGGTCCCCGTGCATCCCGTCGGGGATCGGGTCGGGATCCGCGATGGCGACGGCCGTCACCCGCGCGCCGGCGAGGGGGCGACCGCTCCCGTCCAGGACCCGGCCCGCGACCGCCGCGCCCTCGCCGGGCAGCTCGAAGTCGACGATGCGGATCTCGCCCGGCTCGAGCCGGAGCTTGCGGTGGAGAAGGCGGTGGTCCGATCGGAGCCTCGGCAGGTCGGCGCCCGGGACGATCCGCACCTCCCAGTCGCCGGGCGCCAGCAGGTCGAAGGCGTACGCTCCGGCCTCGTCGCTCAGGGCTCGCTGCTCGGCCGGGACGCCCTCGGACGGCCGGGATCGACTCAGGACGATCTCCACACCCGACAGGGCCCGCCGGGCCTCCTTGCGGAGGACTGGCCCCGCCTCGCCGAGCCTCGCCTCGATCTGCTTGCCAGTCTCGCCCGGCTGGATGCCCGCGAGCACCTGATACAGCAGCTCGGGGTGGTAGGAGTGCGTCAGCGCGGTCGCGGTGCCGCGGATCGAGCCCCCCACCCCGACCATCGGCTCATCGGCATGCCCGCGGGGAGCCGCCGCGCGGGGAACGGAGGGGTCGTCGGGTGCTGCGGGGTTTCGGCCTTCCCCGATCGAGGCCACGCTCTCGAGTTCCTCGACGGGCCGGTCCTCGTCGAGCTCGGCCCGGGCCGGCTCCGGCTCGGCGCTCGACTCCGTCCCCCCTCCCCGGGATCCGATCCAGATCGCCGCCCCGAGCACCACCAGCAGCAGGGCCGCCAACCAGTGAACCGCAGGTCCCGAGCCGTCGTGCCGCCGCCTCTGCATCGATTGCTGCTCCCTCGCGAGCTTGATGACCGATCCTACCCGGAATGGCGCCGCCATGCCCCCCCCGGCAGGGCTTGGACCGCGACCGCCCGGGCGATAGCCTGCAGCCGCCATGGCCCTCTCCCGAGCACCGCAGGCGAACGCGTCCTGGCACCTCTACGTCGTGCGCACGGTCGACGGCGCCCTGTACACCGGCATCGCCACCGACGTCGAGCGGCGCTTCGGCGAGCACCTCTCGCGCTCCTCGCGCGCGGCCAGGTACCTGAGGGCTCACCGGCCCAGCGAGCTGGTCCTCAGCCAGCCGGTGGGAGACCGCTCCCTGGCGCTCAAGGTCGAGCACCACTTCAAGCGGCTGCCGCGGCCGGTCAAGCAGCGGGCGGTCGAGGCCGGAGAGCTGCGCTTCGACCCGGTCACCGGCGAGATCCGCTCCTAGCGGGCACTCGAGGGTCACCCCCCCCCGCGCCCATCTGCTAGGCTTCCGCGGCGGAGACCACCAGATGGAAAAGCTGCAGGCCCTGCTCGACTACCTCTCCGACGAGCCCTGGCTGCGCGCCGGGATCACCGTCGTCCTGGCCTTCCTGGCCGCCTTCCTGATCGACTGGATCATCAGCCGGCTGCTGCGGGTCATCACGCGGCGCACCCAGACCAGCGCCGACGATCGCCTGCTGGCCATGTGCCACCGGCCGATCCAGATCACGGTGGTGCTCTTCGGGCTCTACGTCGCGGTGCTGCAGCTCGATCTGGACGCGGCCGATGCGGAGGCCGGCCGGCAGGAGATGATCATCAGCCTGCTGCAGTCGATCGGGGTGCTGACGTGGACGATCTTCGCCGCGCGTTTCGGCAAGCTCCTGCTGCACGCCCTGAGCAAGGACACCCGGCGCTTCCAGGTCATCGAGCCCACGACCCTGCCGCTCTTCGAGAACCTGGTCAAGGTCGTGCTGTTCGCCCTGTGCGTCTACCTGCTGGTCAAGGCCTGGGGCAAGGACGTCTCGGCGCTGCTGGCCTCGGCGGGGGTCGCCGGTATCGCCATCGGCTTCGCGGCCAAGGACACCCTCTCCAACCTCTTCGCGGGCGTCTTCATCCTCGCCGACGGGCCCTACCGCAAGGGGGACTTCATCGTGCTGGACAGCGGGGAGCGCGGGCAGGTGGTGCAGATCGGGCTGCGCTCCACGCGCATCCTGACCCGCGACGACATCGAGGTCACCATCCCCAACACGGTCATGGGCGGGGCCAAGATCATGAACGAGACCGGGGGCGTCAGCAAGAAGCGCCGCGTGCGCATCCCGGTGGGAGTGGCCTACGGCTCCGACGTCGATCGCGTGCGCGAGGCGCTGATGGAGGTGGCCCAGGGCGAGGAGCTGGTCTGCGCCCACCCCGAGCCGCGGGTGCGCTTCCGGCGCTTCGGCGACTCGGCCCTCGACTTCGAGCTCCTGTGCTGGATCCCCGAGCCGGTGCTGCGCGGACGGGCCACCGATGCGCTGCTGACCGGGGTCTACAGGCGCTTCGCCGACGAGAAGATCGAGATCGCCTTCCCGCAGCTCGACGTGCACCTGCACCGCTCCTGAGGCCTTCCGGGCTCCGCGAGCCCCCCCCAGCGCGGTGAGGCGCGCGCCGCGGCATCCGGGGGTCGTGCGGGTGCGGATTGTCGCCTCCCTCCCCGCGGGGAGCGGTTATCGTGGGGGCAGCGACCCCCTCACGGCGCCGCATCTCGAAGGAGGATCCCATGAGACGCCTGTCCCCCACCGCCGCGGCCGCACTCGCCTTCCTCGTCGCGGCTCCCGCCCAGCAGCCCCCGCCCGAGATGCTCGAGCCCCGCGAGGTCCAGCGCGCCCTCGATGCCTGGCGCGCGGAGAACGGCCCCGGCTGGAACCTGCGCCTCGACGAGGAGATCGGGAGGGCTCGCCTCCTGTTCGGCCACGGCGCCGCCGCCTCGGCGCGACCCGTCAGCGAGGCCGACTGGTTCGGCCTCGCGCGCCGCGTCGCTCGCGAGACCTGGCCGATGCACGGGATCGATCCGGAGACGCTGGTCGAGCACCGGATCCTGTTCGTCCCCCTGGGCCAGGTCGGGACCAGCGACAAGATGGCGGTCAAGCTCCGCCAGGAGGTCGACGGCGTGCCGGTGGAGCACGGCTGGCTCAACCTCCTCTTCGACCTCGACGGCGGCCTGCTGGCGGTGGACTCCACCGGCCTGCCGGGCCTGGCCGGCTTCGACGCCCGGGCCTCCCTGGCGCCGGATCGGGCGCTGTCCCTGGCGCAGGCCCACTTCCGGAGGGACACCGGGCTCCCCCCCACGACGGTCGGCGCCCCCGAGCTGATCGTCGCCCAGGTCCGCGAGAGCGGCCTCCGCCGGCCGCACCTCGCCTGGAGGATCGACCTGCAGTATCTCGAGCCCGACTTCCAGCCCGAGGGCTGGGAGTACTTCCTCGACGCCGGAGACGGGAGCTTGCTCGATCGGCGCACCAGCATCCACGACGACGTGTCCGGCAACGTCACCTCGTGGCTGACGCCGGGCACCCTCCCCAGGACCGCCTACAACGGCGAGGTGAGCGAGGCCATGCCCGACGTGGAGGTCACCAGCACCCAGGGCAACGCCGTCACCGACGCCAACGGCGACTTCACCATCGTGGGCGCCATCCACCCGCTGCTGGTGACCGTGAAGTACGAGGGCCCCTGGCACGACGCCGACAACAAGTCCGGCAGCGACTTCGTCCTGCAGCAGACCCTGAACCTGGCCACCGGCAACTCCCTGCGCATGAACCAGTCGTCCCAGCCCCTGGTCACGGCCCAGGCCGACAGCGCCAAGTGGGTCTCGGGCCTGCGCAACTGGATCCGGGCCATCGGGCCCACCGACGACACGATGGACTTCCGGGCCAAGTCCAACGTGAACATGAACTCCACCTGCAACGCCTACTACAACGGCTCCTCGGTGAACTTCTTCCTGGAGGGCGGCGGCTGCGTGAACACGGCCTACTCCACGGTGGTGGTGCACGAGATGGGCCACTGGGCCAACGATCGCTACGGCAGCGGCAACGGCTGGGACGGCTTCGGCGAGGGGTGCGCGGACGTGTTCGCGATGTACATGACCGACCAGCCCATCGTGGGCGAGGACTTCTTCGGTCAGGGCACCAACATCCGCACCGGGCTGAACACGCGGCTCTTCTGCGGCGACAACAACCGCGGCTGCTACGGCGAGGTCCACGACGACGGCGAGGTCCTGATGGGGGCCCTGTGGAAGGCGCGCGCCCGGATGAAGCTCACCCTGGGGGCCAGCGCCGGAGCGGCCACCGCGGACGCGCTCTTCAGCGCCTGGATGAACGTCTACGACGACGGGATGATCCACACCATCGTCGAGGACCACTGGCTGACCCTGGATGACAACGACGGCAACATCTACAACGGCACCCCCCACTTCGACGACATCGACGGGGGCTTCCGCGACCAGGGCTTCCCGGGCATCTCACCCCAGTACGTGACCTTCAGCGAAGTCACCATCCTGGAGGATACCCTGGATCCCGTCAGCCCGCGGCCGGTCGAGGCCGACATCATCGCCACCTACACTCCGCCGGTCATCGGCCCCGAGCTGTACTGGCGCACCGGAGGGGGCGGCGCCTACTCCAGCACCCCCATGAGCCTGGTGAGCGGCGACACCTACACCGCCGACATCCCCCCCTACCCCGCCTCCACCCTGGTCGACTACTACCTCCGGGCGGAGGACGGCCTGGGGCAGAGCAACACCTTCCCCGACGACGCGCCGGAGGGGACCATGTCCTACATGGTGGGCTCCCTGCGGATCTACTGCACCGCCAAGACCAACTCCCAGGGCTGCGACCCGGCGATCTCCACCAGCGGCTTCCCCACCACGGGGGGCGGACCGGGCGACCACTTCCACATCGACGGCGTCGACTTCCTGAACAACAAGAACGGAATCCTCTTCTACGGCTTCGGGAGCGCCGGATTCCCCTTCCAGGGGGGGTGGATGTGCGTGAAGCCGCCGATCAAGCGAACCGCTCCGACGACCTCGGGGGGCAACGCCGGGCCGCCCGACTGCTCGGGCAGCTACCACTACGACTTCGGCGCCCGCATCGCCTCGGGCATCGACCCCGGCCTGGCGATCGGGACCACCTTCTTCGCCCAGTTCTGGTCCCGCGACCCGGCCTCCAGCCCCTATCCGACCAGCTTGAGCAACGCCGTCGAGGCGACCATCGCGCCCTCCTCCTCGGGCATGGCCTTCATCCCCGGCGGGGAATTCACCATGGGCGACCACCACGACGTGGGCTCCCCCCACGAGCAGCCCGTGCACGCCACGCGCATCAGCTCCTTCCGCATGGATCCCGTCGAGGTGAGCAATCAGCAGTACCGGGACTTCCTCGAATCGGCCAACGCGCAGGGCCTGATCCGGGTGACCTCGGGGGTGGTCCTGCGGGCCACCGGCAACGGCGAGCCCTACTGCAACACCTCTTCCGCGGATCCCCACAGCCGCATCCTCTGGGACGGCCTCAACTTCAGCGTGGAGGCGGGCAAGGAGACCCACCCCATGGTCGAGGTGAGCTGGTACGGGGCGGCGGCCTACGCCAACTGGCGGAGCGCCAAGGACGGCCTCTCGGCCTGCTATGACCTCGACAGCTGGGAGTGCGACTTCCAGGCCGGGGGCTACCGCCTGCCGACCGAAGCGGAGTGGGAGTACGCCGCCCGCGGCGGAGAGCACGATCCCTACCACCAGTACCCCTGGGGGGACGCCATCGAGGGCTCGCAGGCCAACTACTGGGGCTCCGGAGACCCCTTCGAGACCGGGCCCTACCCCTGGACCTCATCGGTGGGCTACTACGACGGCGGGCAGACGCCGCCGGGCGCGGACATGGCCAACGGCTACGGTCTCTACGACATGGCCGGCAACGCGCTGGAGTGGTGCAACGACTGGTACGAGTCGAGCTACTACAACCAGAGCCCCTACCAGGACCCGCGCGGCCCCACCAGCGGGGCCTATCGGATCCTCCGCGGGGGCTCCTGGGACTTCTACGGCGACGACCTCCGCTGCGCCTTCCGCTTCAGCCACCTCCCCGGCGACCGCTTCTACCACTACGGATTCCGCCTGGCGCGGGATTGATCCGGCTGGCTCGATCCCCCCGGGGATCACCCCTCGCCGACGCCCATGCGCCGCGCCAGCTCCCGGATGGTGGCGGGGCCGTGGCCGGCGTAGTGGTTGTTGGCGTAGGCGTAGGTCTCCGGAACGCGCTCGCGGGTCTCGAGCAGCAGGTCGGCCCAGCGCTGGAGCCGCTCGCCCTGGTCGATCACGACGCGGTCGAAGCTCTTGCTCTTCTTCTCCACCGCCTTGCGGTCCCCGATCAGGCGGACGTAGGCGAAGTCGGCCGTCAGGGTGTCCAGCTCCGGGGGCAGGTCGGCGGGGTGGGGCATGTAGCTGAGGTCGGCCCACACCAGGGCCACGCCGCGGGCCCGCAGCACCTCCAGGAGCCGGGGGTCGATCCACGCGCGGTTGCGGACCTCGACCGCGTAGCGGAAGCGGTCCGGCAGCTCGCCCAGGAAGCGCTCGAGGCGGTCGAGGAAGGGCTGGCGGTGCGGGAAGACGCCGCGGTTGAAGTACGGGAACTGGAGCACCAGGGGCCCGCAGCGGTCCCCCAGCCGCGACATGCTCTCCAGGAAGGCGTCGACCTCCGGCCGGACCCTCTCGGGGACCAGGATCCGGTCGGGATCGGGCCGCGGACCCTCACCGCCGTGCACGATCGAGCGGGGGAACTTGGCCGAGAGGACGAAGCCCTCGGGGGTCTTCTCCCTCCACCCGCGCGTCATGCGCGCGTCGGGGACCCGGTAGTAGGTCACGTCGGCCTCGACCGTGCGGAACTGCGTCGAGTAGTGGCGCAGCCACTCGCCGGGGGGCAGGCCCTCCGGGTAGAAGACCCCCTTCCAGCTCTTCTCCGACCAGCTGGAGGTGCCGTACAGGAGCTCGCCCATGGGTGTGCCCCCTTCGCCAGCCCGGGTCAGTCCCCGATGCGCTTCATCAATCCCTCGAAGGCGCGGTCGGGAGGGTAGTCTCCGGAGCAGCGATCTGTGGCGAACTCGACCTCGGTCCAGTCGTCGTTCCAGGTGGTGACGGTCCGCGAGGACTGGGCCAGGCCGGAGCTGATCCCGGCGTCAATGGAGATCAACCGGTTCCTCCCCATCAGGTACGCCTTGGCCACCCTGAGGCTGCCGTAGTTGGAGAGGTCCACGCGCCGCAGGCAGTTGGCCTGCGCGTCCCAGGCGAGGTAGGACTGGCTGCGGAAGCGCTGGACCCGGTCCAGGCCGGGTATCGGGTCGCTCTGCCCGGTGCTCAACTGCACGTGGCCCCCGAGAAACTCGGCGATCTCGCGCTTCGAGGTGCCCCTGTTCAGCGGACCGCCCGGCCGGGAGGCGTATCCCATCTCCAGGGTCCACGATCCGATCTGCCCCTCCAGCTCCTTCATCTCCGGCGCCAGCGGACCCAGGGCGATGTCGCCGGCCTCCTTCTCGGCCGAGTAGAGGGTCTGGCCGGGCGCGAACTCACCCTCGCCCACCAGGAAGAACTCGCCGCCGTCCACCGAGGCCCAGATCCGGGTGATCACGGAGTCCGGGGTGAACTCGTCCACCCGCTGCTCGGTCATGTGGAAGTCCGGATAGGTCCGGTTCCGGGTCGAGACCAGCCGGTCCTTCGAGGTCCAGTAGACCGGGCCGTAGTGGACCGTGCCCAGGTTGCTCATCTCGAGGGACATGAAGCAGCCGGCGTTCGCGTCCCAGGTGTAGATCGTGCGGTAGACCAGGGGACCGGGACCGCGCCCGCTCATCTCGATCCGCATGTCCTCCTGGATGTAGTGGCCCGCCAGGATCCTGGAGACGGTCCTCCGGGCGGTCCAGCTGACGGGCTCCGCGCCGGCCCGCTCCCACCTCTTCCCCGAGCCGTCCCAGTCGCCGAGCATGGCGTTCAGCTTGCTCAACTGGGGGTGAGGGGAGGGTAGCTGGGCCTCGCCCGGAACCGCCCCCAGCAGGAGGAGCACTAGACCCACGGCAAAGCAACTCTTCATGGCGTCCACCTCGCTCGATTCGTCGGCGGTTTCCCTCTTCCCGAATACGGTAGACGGGGGTCGGGGAGGAATCAAGCTGCCCCGCCCGGGTGTCGCCGGCACCCCTGCGGACCGCCGCCGGGACGCCGCGGCCGGGCGCCCGCCGGGCCGATCAGCTGAAGGCCGGGATCCCGGTGATCTCCGCGCCCAGGATCAGGGTGTGGATGTCGTAGGTCCCCTCGTAGGTGTGCACCGACTCGAGGTTGGCCGCGTGGCGCAGCGCCGTGTACTCGTCCAGGATGCCGTTGGCGCCCAGGACCTCGCGACAGCTGCGGGCGCAGTCGAGGGCCATCTTCACGTTGTTCCGCTTGGCCATCGAGACCTGCTGGGGCGTGGCCTGGCCCTCGTTCTTGAGCTGGCCCAGGCGCCAGACCAGGAGCTGGGCCTTGGTGATCTCGGTGGCCATGTCGGCGAACTTCTGCTGGACCAGCTGGAAGGAGGCGATCGGCTTGCCGAACTGGACGCGCGAGCCGGCGTAGTCGAGGGCCTCGGCCAGGCAGCCCTGGGCCGCCCCCACCGCGCCCCAGGCGATCCCGTAGCGAGCCTGGTTCAGGCAGGTGAGCGGCCCCCCGAGCCCCTCCGCGCCCGGGAGGAGGTTCGCCTCCGGCACCTCCACGTCGTCGAGAACCAGCTCGGAGGTCACCGAGGCGCGCAGCGAGAGCTTGCCCTTCATCTCCGGCGCCGAGAAGCCCGGCATGCCCTTCTCCACCAGGAAGCCGCGGATCCCGTCCTCGGTCTGCGCCCACACGATGGCGACGTCGGCCAGGGAGCCGTTGGTGATCCACATCTTGGTGCCGCGGAGGCGCCAGCCGCCGTCGGTCCTCACCGCGCGGGTCTCCAGGCCACCGGGGTCCGATCCGTGGTCCGGCTCGGTCAGCCCGAAGCAGCCGATCTTCTCGCCGCGGGCCATGGCCGGCAGCCAGCGCTGCCGCTGCTCCTCGCTGCCCCAGCGGTGGATGGCGAACATGCTCAGGGAGCTGTGCACCGACACGAAGGAGCGCACGCCCGAGTCGCCCCGCTCCAGCTCCTGGCAGATGAGGCCGTAGGAGAGGTCGTCGAGGCCCGCGCAGCCGTACTCCTCCGGCAGGTTGGGGCCGAAGACGTTCAGCTCCCCCAGCAGGGGGACGAGGTCCAGGGGAAAGGTGCCGGCCCGGGCGTGCTCGGCGATGTGCGGAACCACCTGCTCCGAGACGAACTCACGGATGGTGTCCCGGACCATGCGCTGCTCCTCGGTGAGCAGGTCGTCCAGGCCGTAGAAGTCGATTCCTCGGTACTCTTGCATGGCTTCACTCTCACGGGAGCGCGGGCCGCTCAGTCGCCGCCCCGGCGGGTGTACATCAGCACGTAGGAGGTGCAGGCCGACTCGGCGCAGGCCCCGCAGCTCTCCCCGAAGTCGCTCTTCGAGAGCGGCTGGGCCAGCACCTCGAATCCCAGCGAGGTGTAGAGCTCCGTCAGCTCCTCCACCCGCGAGGGATCGGTCATGGTACGGCGCTGCCAACCCGCGTCCAGCAGGGCCGGGTCCCCGGGGACGGCGGTCAGGTCGGGGGCGTCCCCCAGGATGGGGAGATCGGCTGGATTCTCGACCATGGGGCGCCCCTCAGCCGACGGCCGGGGCCTCCGCGCGCTCGCGGAGCTTGCGCAGGCGGCGCTGCCCCAGGATCGCGGCCCCCAGGGCGGCGACGAACTGGACCATTCCGGGGTCGGGGACGTTGACCTCGGCCTCGAGCTGATCGCGCACGGCGCGGGCCATCGTCTCGAAGCGCAGGATGCCGCCGATCAGGGTGTACTCCGGCTCGGCCCTCACCCGCTTCATGAGCTGCACCGAGCGGCTGGTGAGCGACTCGATGGCCCCCTGCATGATGTCGGAGGGCGGCGTGCCCAGCGAGAGGTGGTTGATGACCTCCGACTCGGCGAAGACCGCGCACACGCCCGAGATGGGCACGGCCTCCTTGGAGGTGACCATCAGGGGGCCGATCTCCTCGGTGCTGTAGCCCATGTAGCGCGCGGTCTTCTCCAGGAAGGCGCCCGTCCCGGCGGCGCACTTGTCGTTGAGCCGGAAGGAGGCCACCCGGGCCGATTCGTCGATGCGGCTGGCCTTCATGGTCTGCCCGCCGACGTCGAGCACGGTGCGTGTGCCGGGGAAGAGGGAGTGCGCCCCCCGCGAGCTGGCCGACAGATCGGTGACGTGGATGTCCTTGAAGGCGACCTGGTGGCGACCCATTCCGGTGGCGACCACGTAGTCCACGTCATCGGCCGAGCGGCCCGCCGCCTGCAGGGCGTCGTCATAGACCTCCGCGGAGACCTCGGCCAGGCGGAAGCCGGTGGGGCGCAGGCCGCGCCCCAGGATGGCCCCGCCCTCGTCCAGCAGGACGGCCTTGGCGTAGGTGGAGCCGACGTCGATTCCGGCGGTGATCGTCATGAGGTGGCCTCCGCGGGCTCGTCGTGGGGAGCCCGGCTGGCGAAGATGTGGTCCAGGGCGAAGAGAGCGGCCCCCAATGCCCCCATGTAGTGGCAGTCCTCGCTGACGTTGGGGCGGACCCCCAGCCGCTCCTCGAGGGCCGCGACCATGCCCGGGTTACGGGACACCCCTCCGGTGAAGGTGATCTGGTCCTCGATCCCCACCCGGCGCAGGAGGCCCACCGAGCGCGAGGCGATGGACTGGTGCACCGCCCACAGGATGTCCTCGATCTTCTTGCCCTTGCCCAGCCAGGAGAGGACCTCCGACTCGGCGAAGACGGTGCAGGTGGTGCTGATGCGCACCGACTTGGTGGAGCGCAGCGCGGTCTCGCCCAGCTCGTCGAGGGGGATGTCCAGGGCCGAGGCGGCGGCGCCCAGGAAGCGCCCGGTGCCGGCGGCGCACTTGTCGTTCATGCAGAAGTCGACGATCTCGCCCTGCTCGCTGACCCGGATGGCCTTGGTGTCCTGCCCCCCCATGTCGACCACCGTCCGCGTGTCGGGGAACAGCTGCACCGCTCCGCGCCCGTGGCAGGAGATCTCGGTCACCTGCGAGTTGCCGAAGGTGACCCGGTACCGGCCGTAGCCCGTGCCCACCACGTACTCGACCTCCTCCTCCTGGAGCCGGCCCTCCTGGAGGGCCTGGCTGAAGGCCCCCTCGGCGGCGCGCACCACGTTGGCGCCCGTATCGATCAGGGCGCGCGCCACGATCTCCCGATTCTCGTCGACGACGACCGCCTTGGTCTGCGTCGACCCGACGTCGACTCCGGCTGCATATGCCATGCTGTCACCTGCCTCTCAGGAGATCTCCGCCATCTGGCGGCGGGATGCCAGCCCCTCGAAGAACGCGTCGATGCGGTTCTTCATCTGGGCCTCGGAAACCACGCGGCGGTCCATCATGTCGGACTCGATGAACAGGCTGGGGAGGTCGCGCTTCTCGGAGAGATAGCGGCGGCTGTCGGCCAGTCCGGTGGACACCGTGCGACAGCTCTTGATGGGGTGGTAGACGATCCCGTCCAGCGCGAACTCGTCGACCAGGTCCACCAGCACGCGGTCCTGGTGGAACATGCTGTCCATGGCGTCGCGCACGCTGATCAGCACCCCCTCGGCCAGGCTCTCGATGGGGCGGTCCAGGTCGTACTGGAAGCCCCGGTTGGAGCCGCCCGAGGCGAACCACAGGTAGGTGGAGTTGACGAAGGCCCCCCCCCACTCGGTGAAGAGCTCGTTGAAGCGCCGGAAGATGGGGTAGCAGGGGACGCCCACGAAGAACAGCCGGTAGAGCTCCTCGCTGAGCGTCCCGATGTTGTGCTCGGCCTTGTACTCCATCTCCTCCACCAGCCGCCGGAAGTACTCACCGCCGGTGCGGGTGCCGCGGAAGCCGTTGGCCACCCCCAGGTAGATGGTGCCGTCGGTGAGGGCGTTGAAGAGCGCCGGCCGGTTGCGGTTCAGCTCGAGGACACGGGCCCAGGCGGTGCTCATGTCGTTGGCGGCCCCCAGCACCTCGCGGAAGCGGTCGATGTCGAAGGAGCGGCCGGTGACCTGCTCGCACAAGCCGATGAGCTCGCGCAGCTGCCCCTCGACGTAGCGGCGATCGGCCTCGAAGTCGGCATCACCCGGCCAGCTCTGCCGATCGGCCTCCCGCGTCCCGGGGACGTCCAGGGTGAAGGTGGGCGCGTCGTGGATGCGCTGCCAGATCTCGGCCCACTTGATGTAGGTGTTGCAGGCGTTGGTCAGCACCACCAGGCTGGGTTTGGGGATGCGACCCATGGGGTGCTGGCCGTCCTGCAGCTGGGTGGCCACGTCGGCCTTGACGTAGCCGCAGATGTCCGGCGAGTAGCCGTAGTCCTCGGCCACGTCCAGGTACTCGTGGGCCACCCGCCGCACCGCCGTCTGCAGCGAGTTGATCTCGGGGAAGACCACCGGCAGGTCGAAGGTCTTGAGGATCTCGTTGATGCTCCCCATGACGAAGACGTAGGCCGACTGCCCGCCGGTCTCCGCCGTCTGCGAGAGCTCCTCGAACCACTCCCGGAAGAGCTGCGCGCCCTCGCAGTTGCCCCTCCCGACGATCACATCCGTGCTGGCTTGCGGTTTCATGTGCACTCCTGTGGCTCAGGCGAAGAGCAGGTTCTCGCTGAAGGTCTCGATCTGCAGCTCGAGCTGGTCGAAGGAGGTCATGTTCTCCTCGAACTCGCTGACGAAGTAGGGGATGCCCTTGGCGTCCAGGGCGTGGGTGTAGGCCACCTGCTCCTCCAGGCCCGGCTCGCACATCTTGGCGGCGGCGATGATGGCCGCCTCGGCGCTCGCGCCCTCGATGCGCTCGAGCAGCAGGTCCTCCTTGGGCTTGCGCAGATCGTGCTGCACCGGGCTGTAGGAGGAACGCTCGAGGTAGGCCTCGGCCAGGCGGGCCAGGGGATCCCCGTCGCCGGGCACGTCCTCCAGGATCCAGCGCAACCCGATCAGGAAGTCGTCGTCGACCACGTAGCAGCTCCGGCCGAGCATGCGGATCAGGTCGAGTGGGGGCTGCTCGCAGAACCCGCCCTCGAAGACCACGCGGATGCGGTCCTGGGCGCGGCCCTCGCGCTCCCGGATCCGGGGCAGGGCCCACCGCAGGAGCTCGTTGTGCTCCTCGCGCGGGATCATCCCGCCGGCGGCGAGCAGGCAGTAGGCGTCCTCGGCGGCCACCAGCCAGGGGGTCTCGCGCTTGATCCGGTAGAGCTCGCGCAGCAGGCGGCGGTTCTCGTTGAAGACCTCGATCGAGCGCCGCAGGTCGTCGTCGCCGATCGAGCGGCCGGCCACCCCCTCGATCTCCCGCTGCAGCCGTCCGTACTCGTCGCGCAGGTACTCCGCGCTGTGGGAGGAGTTGGGGTTCTGGGGGAGGTAGAGGATCTGGCAGGGATAGTCGAAGTTGCGGCCCCAGATGGCGGCCAGATTGCGGGCCGCGTCGCAGATCGGGTGGGAGACGAACATGTCGAGCTGGACCCGATCGGTCAGCATCAGCTCGAGAGAGGTCTTGAGGATCGAGCACAGGTAGGAGCCGAAGCGCGAGTCGGCCGAGGTGGGCTCCAGCGCGGCGCCTCGGATCTTGACCGGCAGGAGGCCGGCGGCGTGCGCGATCTCCTCGGGGAAGTACACCTGGAAGTGGCCCAGCACCTTCCCCCCGGCTTCACGCCAGCGCTTGACGGGTAGGTGGTCGGGGCTCTCCACCAGCTCCCGGCACTCGTACAGGGCGTCGTCCAGCGACTTGTTCATCCACTCGGGGAAGACTCTCTCGTTCATGACTCCGAATCTCCGGGTCGGGGAGCGGCCCCGTGGAAGAAGAGATCGAGGACCTGGCGGAGCTTGTCGTCCACGCTCTCGTGCAGGCGGTCGGCGTGGGCCGACAGCGAGACCTCCACCAGGGCGACGTAGTGCCAGGAGAGCAGCCGGGCGTCGGCAGTTGCGAGCTCGCCGGTGCCGATGCCCTCGGACACGATCTGCTCCACCAGCTCGGGCAGGGCTCGCTGGTAGGCCCGCACCAGCTCGCCGCGCTCGGGGTCCGCGAAGATGTTGACGTCCCGCCGGATCAGCTTGATGACGTCCCGGGCGGGGCCGGGCAGCTCGAGGAAGGCCCGCGTCAGGCGCCCCAGCCGCTCGCGAGCGGTGCCCCCGGCCTCGACGGCCCGCTGGAAGAGCTCCTCCTTCTCGCGCAGGTCCGCGTGGAGCATGCCGAGATAGAGCTCCTCCTTGCTGGAGAAGTGGTGGTAGAGCGCCCCCTTGGTCACCCCCGCGCTGCGGGCGATCCGGGCGGTGGTCACCTCCGCGTAGCTCCGGCTGAGGAAGAGGGAGCGCGCGGCGTCCAGGATTCGGGCGATGGTGGCTTCGGACTTGGCCAGGGAGGTCATGGCTGGATCCCGTCTACAATCCGACTGGTCGGTATGTTTCGTCAATCTAGGCGCCCTCCTGGAGTCCGTCAAGGGAGTTTTCGGCTCGGGGACCACCTCCGGGGGCCCGGGCCCCGGGAGGCGCCCCAGGGGCCCTCTCCTGGATCTCGGCAGCCTCGCGGGGATCCCGGCCGCGCGGCCCGGGCCCCGAACCCTGGCCGCCTCCCCCTCCAGCCGCTAGCCTCCGCGCCCTCGCGGGTGGCGGAGCGCACCGAGCGCCCCCCCCGGGTCGACGGGGCAGCCGGAGAGGAATCCATGAAGGGCGCTGATGCAGACGGGCCGGGTTGCGCCGAGGGCCGGGGACTCGGCTTCTTCGAGCGGTATCTGACGGTGTGGGTGATCCTGTGCATCCTCGGCGGGATCCTGCTGGGGAAGCTCGCGCCCGGATTCGCGACCTCTCTCGACGGCATGGCCATCCGCGTGGGGGACGCGCCCGTGGTCTCCGTCCCCATCGCGGTGTGCCTCTTCTTCATGATGTACCCGATCATGGTGAAGATCGACTTCGGCGAGGTGCTGACCGCGGGGAGGAACGCGCGACCGGTGGGCCTGACCCTCCTCGTGAACTGGGCCATCAAGCCCTTCGCGATGTACGGCATCTCGGTCCTCTTCCTGGGCCTCCTGTTCCGCGGCTTCATCGGCGCCGAGGCGGTCGATCTGGTCAAGATGCCCCTCGGCCTGAACCTGGAGCCGGGCCAGACCCACGGGGCCGGCACCGTGGTCCTGGTGGAGGGCGTCAGGATGCTCGAGGTCCCGCTGTGGCGCAGCTACCTGGCGGGCTGCATCCTGCTGGGCATCGCCCCCTGCACCGCCATGGTGCTGGTGTGGGGCTACCTCGCGCGGGGCAACGACGGTCACACCCTGGTGATGGTGGCGATCAACTCGCTCACCATGCTGGTGCTCTACGGGCTGCTGGGCGGCTTCCTCCTGGGAGTCGGCCGCTTGCCGGTCCCCTGGCAGGCCCTGCTGCTCTCCATCGGCATCTACGTGGCGCTGCCGCTCGTTGCGGGCTACCTGTCGAGGAGGTGGCTCATCGGGAGGATGGGCGAGGACTGGTTCCGCGACCGCTTCCTCCACCTGCTGACGCCCGTCACCATCGTCGCCCTCCTGCTGACGCTGGTGCTCTTGTTCTCCTTCAAGGGCGAGGTGATCCTCTCCAACCCGCTCACGATCCTGTGGATCGCCGTGCCCCTCTTCATCCAGACCAACCTGATCTTCTGGCTGACCTACGGCCTGGCCCGGGGCCTGCGCCTCTCCTACGCCGACGCCGCCCCCTCGGCCATGATCGGCGCGTCGAACCACTTCGAGGTGGCCATCGCCACGGCCGTCATGCTCTTCGGCCTCTCCTCGGGCGCGGCCCTGGCGACCGTGGTCGGCGTCCTCATCGAGGTGCCGGTCATGCTCATGCTGGTGCGCATCTGCCAGCGCACCCGGCACTGGTTCCCCGAGTCGGCGCGCTGAGTGCGTGCCTGAGGATCGCCAGCGCCCGCCTACACCCCGGCCGGAACCGACGTCGCCCCCCCACCGCCCTCCGGGGACTCCGCCAGGCGTCGGCGGAATCGGAGGTGGCGGCGGCGCGTCGCGTTCACCAGCGGTCGCCAGGCCGCCGCGGTGGCGTCGTGCCGGATCAACCACCTCCAGAGGCCGTTGGAGCGCTTGTAGAGGTAGCTCATGGCCAGGTAGGGCATCACCGCCCCCCACTCCGCCGGGCGGCGACGCCAGATCGAGGCGTGCGAGAAGAGGCGGCGGTAGCACCAGTCGCGTCCCGCTTCGAGCCGCTCCGGGCTCATGTGCCTCGGCTGGAACACCGCGTGGGCCGTGTCGTAGAGGCTCCAGTCGCGGTGCAGCAGCCGGCCCTCGAGCTCCAGCCGACGGAAGAGCGGGGTGCCGGGGTAGGGCGTCAGGACGTGAAAGGTCGCGCACTCCAGCCGCTGATCCTCGACCCACTGGGCGGTCTCCTCGAAGACGCCCTCGCGATCGAAGTCGAAGCCGAAGACGAAGCTGCCGTTCACCTGGATCCCGAAGTCGTGGAAGAGCCGCACGCGGCGGGCGTAGTCCTGGGGCGCAGGAGTGTCCTTGCGAGCGGCGCGGAGGTTGATGCTGGACAGGGACTCGAAGCCCACGAAGACGCCGGTGCACCCCGCCAGCGCCATCTCGCGCACCAGCGACGGATCGTCGGTCACCTCCACCGTCACCGCGGCGCTCCAGATCATCTCCAGCGGCTGCAGCGCGCGGCACAGCCGCCGCAGGTAGTGGGGGTTCGCGCCCAGGTTGTTGTCGACGAACACGGCGTACGGCTGCGCCTCGGCGCGGAGCTCGGCGGCGACCTCCTCGGGATCGCGGACGCGGAAAGGGACCTTGACCCCCCTGGTGGAGAGGTAGCAGAAGTCACAGCGATTCGTGCACCCCTCGGTGGCGATGACGCTCACCGTGGTCAGGAAGGCGCGGCGGTCGAGCGCCTCGCGGCGCGGGAGGACTCCCGTGGGCGCCCGGCGGGGGTCGTCGCGGTAGACGGCTCTCAGCGTCCCGCGCTCTGCGTCGCGGAGGATCCGCGGCCAGACGCGCGTTCCGTCGCCGATCGCGACGGCGTCGGCGTGCGCTGCGGCCTCCTCGGGGCAGGCGCTCACGTGCAGGCCACCGAGCACCACCTTCGCGCCGCGCTCCCGGTACCAGCGCGCCAGCTCGTACGCCCGCCGGGCGAAGGTCAGGTGCACGGAGATCCCCACGACCTCGGGGAAGGGGTCGCTCGGCGGCGGCCCCTTCAGCAGGTTCTCGTCCCAGTAGCGAACGCTCCAGCGCTCGGGGGTCGCTCCGGCGATGGTGGTCAGCGCGAGCGACGGCGTCAGCACGTGCTTGCCGAAGCTGGCGAAGGGGTCCTTGGCGTAGAAGGGGGTGATCAGCAGGGCGTCCCGCTCTCGCACGGGGCCGGCGCGCGCGCCGGGGTCGAGCGGGGGGGGCTCGCGCATCTCGCGCGGGCAGCGCGGCGCTCTCGACCGGGCTCGGGAGAGCGGGGGCCCGGGGACGACCGGCCGCCTCATTTCCCGCGCGCCGCGCGGATCAGCGCTTCCATGTGATCGAGGTACCGGGTGAGCGCCCTGCGCCCCTTCGCGGTCAGGCGGTAGATCGTCCGGGGCGTACGCCCCTTGAACTGCTTCTTGCAGGAGACGTATCCCGTCTCCTCGAGCTTGCGCGCGTGCACGCTGAGGTTCCCGTCCGTGCTCTCCAGCATCTCCCGGAGCTCGGTGAACGTGAGCGTTGCGTTCACCGCCAGCGCGCTCAGGACCCCGAGCCGGAGCGGTTCGTGGATGAGCCGGTCGAATCCGGTGCTGCCCATCGAGAGGCCGGGGATGTGGTGGAGCTGCGAGGACCCCGCCGGTTTGCGTTCAGCCGCCATGACGTTTCGCTATCCAGAGACCGACGATCAGGAGCAGGCCGCCGAAGCCCGCGCCGAGCAACGGCGTACCCCAGCCGGCGGGGGCCACGGCGGCGACGACCCCCAGGGCCATGAACGCCCCGCCGGTGATCGGAACGGCGGGGACCGAGAACGCCCCGCCGGTCACCACGGCGGCTCCGAAGAGGAGCAGCCAGGTCGCCGGCAGGGCCTCGTGGAGCCCCGCGCGCCAGAGCACCGCGGTGAGCACGACGCCCGCGAAGAGCGAGGGGGAGAGCCCCAGGAGGAACCTCCTCCCGGTCCCGCTGAGCAGCGGGAGGTCCTTCCTGGTCGCCTTGCGGTGGAGCGAGCATCCGCCGCCGATCAGCGCGATCCCCGCCGCGACGAGCCAGGTGACCAGCCAGGCCTGCGGCGTCGACTGCAGCGCCGAGACGACCGCCGCCGCGGCGCCGACCAGACCCATGAAGACCCCGCCCCAGCCGGGGACCGCGGTGAAGCGGCCGGAGCGCTCGATCGTCGAGCGGATGATCGAGAGGTCGGAGACCGCGCGATCCTCGAGCGAGGGCGGGGATTCCCCGGGGCGGGTGGAGCGGCCGGAGGGGGGCATGGGGGGATCCTCAGGCGGCTACTCGTCACCGTCAAGGACTTTGCGCCATAAAGTTCAGGCCCCCACCGAGGGCCAACCTGGCCCGGCGCCGCTCCTCAGCCCCGGATCGCGTGCTCGAGGATCGCCACCACCTACTCGGGCTCGCGGGCCACCGCCAGGGCGGCGGCGTCCACCTCCTTGAGGGCATGGGTGTGCTCGGGCTCGTGCAGCACCACCAGGGGCTTGCCCAGGGCGGCGGCCCAGCCGGCGTCGAAGGCCGCGTTCCACTGGCGGTACTTCTCCCCGAAGCGCACCACCACCAGGTCCGCGGACCCGATCAGGGTGCGGCTGCGGATGGCGTTGATCCCGGCCCCCTTGCGGTCCTTCCAGAAGCCCGACTCCTCGGGCCCCAGGATCTCCACGCCGCACCCGTCGCTGGCCCCGTGTTCGGTCACCGGCCCGCAGAGGTCCACCGGCAGGCCGGCCGACTCCACGCCCTCGCGGATCCTCTCGCGCCAGTCCGTGTGGATCTCGCCGGAGAGGTAGACGCGCCATCTTCTCTCGTCGCTCATGATCGGAGGCTCTCCCGTGGCAGGTGTCGGGCCCCGCTCAATCCCCCGACGCGCAGGCCGACTCCGCGGTGGGGATCGGCCGGAAGTCCGGGTGGTCGCGGTACCTGAGGTTCTTGCGGCCGAAGTAGGTCCCGTAGTAGGGGGCGTTGGCGTCCACCCAGGTGACCAGCCGGACGAGCTCCTCCCGGCTGAGCGCGACCCCCTCGTGGCCCTCCCGGACCAGCTCGATCAGGGGGCTCGCGTGCGAGCCCCAGGTGTAGGGCGGGGTGTCGTCCACGTTGCCCATCTTGGAGCCGATCTCGCTCACCGCCTCGACCAGATCCCGCTCCAGGATGCTCTCGTAGGAGCGGCTGAAGAGATCGGTCAGCTCGCCGGTGAGGTCCGGATCGGCGTGGGGCTCCTCGGCGCCGTGGCATTCGACGCAGTGCGCGTCCAGGATGGGCTGCACGTCGGTCGGGTAGTGGATCGGCCGCGGCGCGACCTCGCCCGGCTGGGGCATCAGCGTCCGCGGGGGACGGCGCAGCGCGGCCAGGGGACGGTTGGCCGGCGCCCGGGAGCGCGGCTCGTGGCAGCCGATGCACGAGCGCGTCTCCCCCGGGCGGAAGTTGACGAAGGTCCGCATGCGCTGGACCTCCATGAAGTCCCCGTCCAGCGCCTGGAAGAAGAGGTTGCGGTCGGCGGGCACGGTGAAACAGGCCGAGCCGTCCTCCTCCACCGGCACGATCCCGTGCAGGACCTTCACGTGGGTGTGGGTCCACAGGCTCACGACCGAGTGCTGCTGGCCGTGCTCGTCGCCCCCCCAGAAGCGCCGCGCCGACCAGGGGCGCGGGACGGTCTCCATGACCCGCAGGTAGCGCACCGTGCCGGGGGGCACGCCCTCCTCCGGATCGTGCTCACCGTGGAGGGCCAGGCTCGGCCCGTCCAGGCCCCGGTGGACGTCGCCCAGGACGACCGTGGCCAGGGTCTCCCCCGGCTCCGCGGGCTCCAGCACGCTGGGGATCTCGGGCGGACGCTCCCGCGGCCGCAGGGGCACGGGCTGCCAGCAGGACATCTCCGGATCGTCGTGCAGGAGGGCCCGGTTGCCGAGGGCGTCCAGCAGGTGGATCCCCCAGGCGCCGGGGTCGTGCACGTGTCGGTCGGGGTTGCAGGAGACCAGGAAGAGCTCCGCGGAGAGCGGATAGGGGTCGTCGTAGAGCGGGCCCTCTTCGACCGCCTCCCAGCGGCCCTCGATCCGGCGGCGGTACCCCCACTCGCTCTGGATGTCGATCTCCGGCGTGAGATAGGTGATGGGCCGGCGGGTGCGGATGGGCTCACGGAGGTCGAGCCGCAGCACCGTGCCCACCCCCAGGGGCATGTGCGGCCCGCCGATGCAGACGAAGAGATCGTTCCGGCCGGGGATCGCGCGGCCGTTGTAGAAGCTGGGGAAGGCGTGGTCGTTGCCGAAGATCTCGACCGAGCCGCTGCCGTCGGGGCGCATGGCCCACAGACACTTGACCGCCGAGCCGCCCTTGTCGACGTACTCCCAGCGCGTGTAGAGGATGCGCCCGTCGTTCATCACCGAGGGCGCCTCCTCGCTCACAGGGGTCCGGGAGAGGAGCTGCAGGCCGCCGCCGTCGGCGTCCATGCGGTAGAGCGCGGTGGTGGTCAGGATGTCGGGCCCGTCGCAGAGGATGCCGCGCTCGCAGCGCGTGGAGACGAAGCCGATGCCCCCGTCCGGCAGGTAGCAGGGGTGCATGTCGTCGGTCTGGTGGTAGTAGACCCGGCCGGTGCCGCCGAGGTGGGAGTTGTCGTAGCGGGCGATCCGCTCCTCCTCGTCCTCCGGCGGGAAGCTGAGCTGGCGCAGGCCCTGGCCGTCGATGCCGACCTCAAAGATGCGGAAGCCCTCCCGGGGCGAGGCCTTGTGGTCGAAGACCACCCGCTCCGCGTCGAAGGAGAGGTCGTGGCGCCCGAAGATCCCGCCCTCCAGCTCGGGCACCAGGTCGGTGTGCGAGCCGTCCGCGAGGGACAGCGCGCACAGGTTGCCGCCGTAGTGCACGACCCCGTCGATGTAGTCCGTGTAGTAGTGGCTCGACTGGTAGGTGGGGCGGCGGACGAAGAGGAGGCGGTCGAGGCCGTTCAGCTCGGGGGAGCGCAGCAGGGCCGCGCGGCGCAGCGCCCGGCACTCCTCCTCCCAGCGCTCCAGCTCGGCCGGCTCGACGCCGGCGGTCTCCCACGCGTCGGGCCGCTCCGCGAGGGCCTCGAGGCGCGCCAAGAGCGCCTCGTGATCCGGGTGCCGCCCGCGCAGGCCCTCGATGGCCCGATCCAGGGGCTCGAGCCGCTGCTCCTCCACCCGCCCCATCGCCAGGGCGTGGCCCCGCGACCGGAGGTAGAGGGCGCGCGCCTCGCGCCAGCTCCGCTCGTCGGTGGGAAGCAGCGCGCGGGCCTCGCGCTCCAGCCTCTTCGCGCGGTGGCAGGCCCGGGCGTAGCGCCGGCCCAGCTCGGCCCAGTCCACGGCCTCCCAGCGATCCTCCCAGAGGCCGTCCTCCCGCTCCCACTCCATCTCCCGCCGGGAGCGCTCGTCGGGGAAGTCGCGCTCGAGCAGGATCCAGAGCCGCTCCATCGCGTCCGGCTCGACCAGGATGCGCGTCTCGCCGTCCAGCTGCAGCGCCCTGCCCGCCTCCTTCTCGACCAGGCGCCCCCCCACCCGGACGGAGGGCCGATCGCCGTCTGCATCCCCCCCGTCGAAGGACCAGCGCGCGACCTGGCCATCGAGCGGCGGGCAGAAGGGGTGCTCGTGCAGCGTCGTGACGTCGCGCGCGGAGAGGCGGCGGTCGAAGACGCGCACCTCGTCGAGCTCGCCGACGAATCCGCTGGGATCGGGGAAGCCCTCGCTGGTGTATCCGATCTTCCAGACGTGCCCGGGAACGTCCGGGCCGCCCTCCAGCTCACCCGATCCGGCGGGGAAGCCGTCGACGAAAAAGCGCAGGTGCTCGCGCCGCTTGACGAGGACCACGTGGTGCGTGCGCCCGTCCGCGATCTCCCGGTCCGACGCGACCACTCCCACCCACCCGATGTCGAAGCAGAGCCTCCCGCCGCGGATGAAGAAGGCCTTGCCCTGCGGTTCCCACTCCCCCGTCGGGGGGGCCTTGCAGAGAATCGTCCCGCCCTCCTCGGTGCGCACCCAGGCGCTGATGCTGAAGTCGGAGGCCCCGAGGTCCGGCAGGGGCTCGGCGCGCCGCTCCGGCGCCCCGCTCTCCGCCAGGGACTCGAGCGATGCGATCAGCGACTCGTGCCAGGTGGCCCGCTTCGCGTACCACTCGCTCTCCCCCCCGTCCGGCGCCTGGTCGGGAGCGGGCGCCGCGAGGAGCGCGGCCGCCGCGAGGAGGCCTACCGCCGGGCTGCTGGACGGGGACCTCACGGCAGGGCTCGCTACAGGGACCGCAGGAAGGCCACCAGGTCGTCGAGCTCCGCCTCGCTCAGCTCCGCGGTGGTGCCGTGCCGGCCATCGGGATTGTGGATCGTCAGGACCTCCCGCAGGCTCGAGGCGCGGCCGTCGTGCAGCCAGGGACCCGTGCGCCAGGCCTCGATCAGGGTCGGAGTGTCGAAGGCCTGCTCGCGGTCGAGGCCCGCGCCGAGGCCGAGGTCGTACTGCTTCAGGTCCGTGTAGAGCGGCGAGGGATGGCACTCGGCGCAGCCGGCCTTCTCGAAGACCTCCCGTCCGCGTCGGACGGCCGCGTCGTCGCTGGTCCCTCGACGGGTCGGCTGCATGGCGCGCAGGTACGCGTCGATCGCCACGGCGTCCTCCTCCGGTCGCACGGAGAACTGGATGTGGCGGATCCCGGAACGCACCGCGACCTCGGCCGTGTCGCGCGCGCCGGTGCTCATGGCCGGAGGCGTGCTGTGGGCGAGCAGCAGGCTCTTGGTGTTCTTGGGGTTGCCGATCCCGTCGTTCAAGAGGTCCCAGTTCAAGCCGTCCACCCGTCCGTCGGGGTGGCAGCTCGAGCAGCTCTGCCACTGCTGGAAGCACAGCGAGGCGTCGTGGAACAGCAGCTCGCCGCGGCGCGCGAGGCTGGGCGGGACCTCGGCCGCCCCCAGGGGGACCGAGCTCGCCGGGCGATAGGCCTCCGGATCGAGGTCGATCACCCCCAGGCTGTCCGAGAAGTACTCGGCCGCGAAGGCGCGCCCGCCCGCCACCGCCAGGCCGCGCGGGCCCTGGCCGGTCGTCCCGATGCGCCGCCGCAGGCGGGCGAGGAAGGACAGGTCGTTGGGGACCTCCGCGGCCACCGCCTCCTCCATCCCCAGGAGGACCTCCAGCACGCCGGCCAGGTCGATGACGGAGAGCTCGTGGCTCCCGGCGTGGGCCACCAGCAGCCGGGCGCCCTCCGGATCCACCGCCACTCCCCAGGGGTTGGCGGCGCCGCGGTCGACGTCGTCGAGCAGGATGGTGTTCAGGAGCTCGCGCCGCTCGACGTCGATGATGCTCAGCGCGTTGGTGTTCATCCAGCCGCGCTCGAGCTGGGTCGTGGGCAGGTGGTAGCGGGCCAGGATGTGCGTCGCGAAGGCGTACTGGCCGTCCGGGGAGACGCACAGGTCGCGCAGGCCGGTGCTCCCGTTGGGCAGGCGGATCCTCGCCGCGACCCGCCCCTCGGCGGTGGCGATCGCGGTGACCTCGGCCGAGACGTAGTCGCCGTCGGAGGATCCGACCGGCAGCAGGTTGGCCACAAGGAGCAGCTCGCCGTCGGGGGTCAGCGCCCCCGCCACCGGCTCGCGGGCCGCGCCGATCCGCGCCCTCTCGCTCCCGTCGGCCGTGTCCATGGCGCGCACCGAGTGATCGAAGCGATCGCAGATCCAGAGCGTGCGACCGTCCGGGCTGACCTGCGGCGAGCAGGGTGCGGATCCGATCCGGTGCTCCGCGATCAGCTCGCCGCTCGCGGGATCCAGCACCAGCACCCGTCCGACCGGCTCCCCGCAGGTGGCGTAGAGCCGATCCCCCTTGGGAGAGAAGGCCAGGCCGCTGGCCGGAGCCGGCAGGGACAGGACTCGCGCGACCTCGGCGGTCCCGGCATCCACGACGACGATCCCGGGCGCCGTGGCGCAGGTCAGGTAGAGATGCTCGCCGCTCGGGTCGAGGACCGGCTTCAGGGGCGAGAGCACCTCCGGGCCGGTGGAGCACCAGCCGATCGCCGGGCAGAGGATCGCGAAGAGGGCGGCCAGGCAGGCGATCGGGCTACCGTTCGTCCGCCGCGGTCGAGGACGAGCTGAGGTCTTGAACACGGGAATGTACCCTCCACTCCTGGGGTCGACTCACCGGAATCGCATCCGGTGGATGATCATACCGGGCCGGGACGGAGCGCGCCGCCCTCAGCACGGAGACGCCCCCCGATCCGCCCCGGCGACGACCTTGACGCCGTGGATCGGGCTCCCCAGGATTGGCCGCCGCACGATTCGAGAGGGATCAGACACCCATGATGAAGAGCCAAGAGCCTCCGAGCGCGAGGCGCCCGTGGCCGCTCGCCGGCCCCCTCCCCCTGCTCGCGGCCCTCGCCCTCCTGGGCCCGGCGGGCTGCCGCTCGGTGCCGCCCGATCCCTTCGAGGCCTTCCAGACGACCCTCGTGGAGCTGCAGGAGGCCACCGACCAGGTGTGGGAGGCCAGCGTCCAGCTCGCCCAGGACCGGGCCCTGGGCCGGGTGGAGACCTCCACCGCGCTGCGGCGCAGCAACGTGATCATGAGGCCGGCGGCCGAGGACTCCTTCGGCTGGGAGATGGAGGAGCCGCCCCTGTACTTCCGGCTGCGCGAGAGCCAGCGCGCCTTCCGCGAGCTCGGCGGCTCCTTCGCGGACTATGCAGCGCTGCTGGTCGCCCTCTCGGGCGGGGAGATCTCCTCGGCGGAGGAGTTCGAGGAGCGCGCCGCCTCTCTCAACGCCAATCTCCGGTCCGCCGCCGCCGCGATGGGGCTCGAGGGGGGCCCGGAGGAGACGGCCCTGATCTCGACCGTCGCCGCCGAGGCGCTGCGCAGCTACCTCGCCAGCCAGCAGCGCGACGCGCTCCTGAAGGCCGTCGGGGCGGCGCAGCCGGCGATCGACGGCTTCGCCCGGCTGGGGGGGGGACACCATCGAGCTCCTGACCCTGGACCTGTGGGAGGAGTACGAGCGCTTCGTCCGCGAGCTGCCCCCTCCGGACGCCGAGGGGGACGAGGGCGATCGGATCGCGCGGCTGATCCTCCGCGACGAGGAGCACATCGACGGCCTGTCGGCCCTGCGGGCCCTGCAGCGCTCCTACCTGCTGCTGCCCAAGGCCCACGCAGACCTGAAGCGGGCCCTGACCGACGAGGACGATCCCTTGACCTGGATCCGGCACGTGTACGGCGAGGCCCGACGGCTGAGGGAGCAGGCCGCGGCCCTGGCAGGCGCCACCGGCGAAGAAGGCGAAGGTGAGGAGTGATGAACAGGAGAGAGAAGCTGGACCTGTATCGGAAGGTCCTCATCGGGCTGGGCAAGGGCCTCCAGATGGCCGCCTTCCTCGCCGAGGAGGAGCGCCTGGAGGAGCGGGACGCGGTGGACGAGAAGAACGAGGCCCTCGCCGGCGAGGCCGCGCGCCTGCGGCGCGAGATCCACTCGGCCTGGTCCGCGGACTACGCCGAGCTCAAGGCCGAGATCGCGCGGGTCAACGACGGCCTGCAGGACGACCTCCGCGACATCGAGCGGAAGATCCGCATCGCCGACAAGGTGATCCTGGCCCTGGGCAAGCTGGACCGGCTCATCGCGGCCGCCCAGCAGGCGCTGGCCTGACCGCGGCTATCCGCGTCGGCGCAGCTCGAGGCAGACCCAGGGGATCTCGAGGCGCAGCTCGCCGGCGGCCTCGGCCACTCGGTTCAGCTCGCGCTCGATGGCGTCGAACACCGGCCGGACGTGACCTGCCCCCGAAACCGGTACCAGAGTCTATGTGAGTCATGAAGCCCCTGCCAGTGCCAGCTCAGGCGCTTCCCAGGGGGGCAGGCCGAGCGGAGCGAGGGCTGTACCCCTGGGAAGCGTGGCCTCGGGCGCAGGGGGTCGGTCGTCAAGTGAACTATGCGGGCGGACGTGCTTGTCATGGCCCGGTTGCCCTCCGATCGCACGCTTGCTCTTACCCTTGCCCTCTGGCTTGCTCTGCGACGGCTTGACGACGTCGCTCGACGGGGGCTTGGAGGACGTCGAGGAGTCCTTGCGTGAGCGCGCGACCCTACCCTCCAGAGCCTCGACACGTTCGGAGAGACTCAGCACCAGACGAATCAACTCGTTCTTCGAGAGCCGCTTGAGTTCGCTTCGGTTCGCATCCTATTGAATCGGCCCAGTCCCTAAGCTTCCGGACAACTATCCCACGATGAATGCGACAGGGCCGTGAACGGTTACCTGCTCGGCGTCCGGACACCCCCCACGGCGCGGCTGCTTTCCGCCCACCACTACCTCGTCGCGCCACGACGCGCTCGGCGCGAGCACGCCGTG
>CAZTTG010000052.1:0-41987 GCA_964615935.1 uncultured Planctomycetaceae bacterium
TTTCCAGAGCCGGTTCAGTGCCTTCGCCACTCGGATCTTGAAGCCCTGCATGGCCCTGGCCAGGCACTGCTCGCTGTTCGAGTCGACCAGCAGGTGCAGGTGGTTCGAGAGGATGGACCAGTGACAGATCCGAACGCCGAAGCGGTTCTTGGCCGCCCGTATGGTCGGCAGCAGAACCCTCAGCGTCCTCTGATTCCGCAGCGGCGGCAGTCCATCCTTCAGGTGCATCGAAACGTGCAGAGGTCCCGCGGCGCAGGGTCGTTTCGAGTGCGGAACTCTCGAGCTGGTGCGTTCGTTCATGTGCAGATCTCCTCCGCAGAAGGCGCGCTGTTTCCATCTACTAAGACGAACGCAATCGCTCCTGGTTTCACTCCATCCCGGCAAATATGTGCCGCGGCACATATTCCCCCGGGCGTTCGCGCGCGGGGCGGACTTCGGTGTTCGGAGGCGCCCGCGGCCCCGGCCCCCGGGGGCGCCGGGGGGCCGGTCCAGAGGCCCCGCGCGCGGACGGGGCCCCGGAAAGCCCGGCCAGGTGACAGCACCCACCCGCCCCAGACACCATTCCCCGCGACCCACCCGCAACCACCGGCCGATCCCGCGCGTCCCCCGGGCGGAAGGGGGGCGTTCCCCCGGGGGACCCCTGGAACCCTCCCGGCGAGCCCGACGGGCGCCGGAACCCCAGCAAGCGATCTGTAACCCCCCAACAGGACGGAACCCCACCCAGGACCGCTGCGTCACAGGGGTGGCCTCCCGCAGAGCCTCGATCACGCACCCCCCGAGTGTCCCACACAACGCTTCCCGGTGCGATGCGGCCTCCCGTCCCCAGGGCAGAGGGTGGGAGGCCGCTCCTTTGGGCCGGAGAACGGGCCCTCCGGCGGTCGCGGGCCACCAGGGGGCCCGGCCGGGGCGATCCCGCCCCGGCTGGCGCAGTGGATCCCTTCGGGTAGAATCCGCCGCCCTCGCCTCCCCGGGGGTCGAATGCTCCCCGTGACCCCCGAGATGAACGCCCTCCCAGAGGTGCCCGAGCCCGGGCGGCCGCGCAGGCCCCGGCGGCGCCGCCTCCTGCGCCTGGCGGCCATCCTGATCGGGGCCGGCACCCTGGGGCTGATCGCGCTCTACCTCCTCCGGGGGAGCCTCCTGGCCCCGACGCTCCTTCGCCTGGCGGCCGATCGGGCCGAGGCCGAGTACGGGCTGGAGCTCCAGATCGATGGGCTGGGCGGGAGCTGGCTGGGTGATCTCGTGCTGACCGGCGTGCGCGCGAAACGGGTGCGCGGAACCCTGCCCCTGGAGCGCCTGGATGCCGACCGCCTGCAGGCCGAATACTCCCTGTGGGACCTGGCGCGCGGTCGCGAGGGGTGGCTGCACTCCATCGGCGGCGAGCTCCGACACCTGGCGATCGACCTGTCACGGCGGGGTCCCGACGCGCCCGAGCCGCGAGGCGACGAGCAGCCCTTCGGATTGTCGGCGGACCTCCCCGAGATCGCCCTGCGCGCCGCCGAGATCGACCTGCGCCTCCCCGGAGACCGAAGCCTGAGGCTCGCGGAGCTGGACGTCGAGGCGGCCTCCACCGAGGGCGGACAGCGGGTGGAGGTCGCCCTGGCTCGCTGCACCCTCGAAGACCCCGAGCTGGGACGCCGGGAGGCACCCCTGCAGGCGACGCTGCTCTACCGCGCCGGCGAGATCGAGCTCGAGTCCCTCGCCCTGGGCGAGCTCCTGCGGACCGAGGGCGCACGCCTCGACCTGCGCGAGCTGGACCGCGGGCACGCGGCGTGGGACGCCCGGCTGCAGGTCTTCTCGGGCGAGATCGAGGTGCGTGGCGAGCGGCAGGGGAGTTCGATCGACACCGAGCTGCGCATCGCCGATCTGGACCTGGCGCGCATCCCCGAATGGGCGCCGATCGACACCGACACCTGGCCCGCCGGACGCCTCGAGCTGTCGGGCGACCTCCGGATCGACCCCTCCGACCCCCTGGCCGGGGAGGCCAGTCTGAGCCTGGCCCTCCACGGCTTCGCCCTGGCGGATCGCGACTTCGTCCGCGTCGAGGCCGAGGTCGACCTGTCCGGCGGCACCCTGAGCGTTCCGCGACTCGAGGCCCTTCAGGATGGAAACCGCATCGCGCTCTCGGGCGGGATCCTGCCCCTCGATCAGGCGGGGAGCGAAGGCGGGATCCTGGACCTGCTCGCCCGCGCAGAGGGCCGGCTGGAGGCCGAGATCCGCGATCTGCCCGCCCTGATCGGCGAGGGTCGGGCGACCCGCGCCGCGCGCACCCTGCCCGCGCACTCCATCGAGCTCGCGGCGGGGATCTCCGGGGGCTCGATCGAGATCGAGGCCGCCCGGCTGAGCACCCCCGGCGGAGAGCTGGTGGCCCGGAGCGGCCGGCTGGATCTCGCCGCGACGAGCTCGATCGCCGACGCCCACCTCGACCTGGACCTGCTGGCGGACTTCGAGGACCTCGCCGACCTCGGCCGGATCCTCGAGACCGAGCCCTGGTCGGGGAGCCTGCGGGGCGCGGTCCGGATCGTCGGTCCCCTGAGCGCTCCCGTCGGCGAGCTGGACCTGGGAGGCGGCGAGGTGGTCGTCGCCGGCCGCCCCCTCGGGGAGGTCGCGGTGCGCGTCCACCTCGACGGCGAGCGGGCGCAGGTCGAGCGCTTCGAGGCCCGGGATCCGCGCGGCCGGCTGACCCTCTCGGGCAGCTACAGCTTCTCCGATGGCCGGCTGGAAGGCGCTTCCCTCGAGATGGAGACGGCCGACCTCGCGCAGCTCGCACCCGCGGCCTTCGCGGGCGGTCGGGCCCAGCTCTCCGCGACCCTCGAGGGTCCGCTGCGCGCGCCCACGGGTCCCCTGACCCTCGAGGCGGCGGACGTCGAGCTCCGCGGCCGCCGGATCGACTCGCTGCGGCTTCGGGGGGAGCTGGCGGGCCTCGACCTGCGCCTGGAGGAGCTCGCGGCCACCGGCCCCGACGGCGGGCTGGTCGCCAGCGGCGAGCTGCGCCGATCCGAGGACGGGCGGCAGCTCGACGCGACGCTCCGGACCCTGGTGCTCGAGCGCGATGCGCAGACCCTGTCGCTGGAGCGGCCCGCCCGGATCGCGCTCACCGACGGCCGGGTCCAGGTCGGCCCCCTGGAGCTCTCCGGGGAGCTCGGCCGCGCGACCCTCGCGCTGAGCCTGGAGGGTGAGGAGCAGATCCTCTCCATCTCCCTCGAGGACCTCGACCCCATGCCGGTGGCCGGCCCCCTCCTGCCGCCGGGCCTCGAGATCGAGGGGATCGAGGGCACCCTCGAGGCCCGACTCGGCCCCGGCCTCACCCGCGTGGCGGCGGACCTGAGCGTCCGGGAGCTCCGCCCGGCGGAGAGCGGACCGAGCTTCTCGCTGCGCGCGGCCGGCGAGCTGGCCGACGGGATCGCGAGCCTGGAGGCGATCGAGCTCGCCAGCCCCGAGCACGGGAGCCTGCGCATCCAGGGGAGCTGCCCCCTCGACCCGCTGGGGGAGGCGCCCCTGCCCCCCGGCGAGCTCGACCTCTCCTTCCTGGCCGAGACGAGCGAGCTCGCGCCCTGGCTCGACTGGCTGGGCGGCGGCCTCGAGGGATCGGGGAGCGCGCGGATCGAGGGGCGGCTCGGCGGGAGCTGGAGCGCCGCGCGGGGACGCCTCGAGATCGCGGGAGCGGACCTCCGCCTGGTCGTGGAGACCGGCGAAGGCGCGAGCGAGCTCGGGCCGGCGGTGGCCGAGATCGGGATCGACCTCCTCGAGGAGGGGACCGCGGCCCGGGTCCTCGTCCGCGGCGAGGAGGGCGAGGCCCGGCTCGAGGGGAGCCTCGGCGTCCCCCTCGACCTGGCCGGGCTCGTCGCGGGCGAGGGCCGGGCCCTGCTCGAGGGCCCGATCGACCTTCGGGCGGGACTCGACCTGCCCGACCTCACCTTCGCGGCCGCGGCGACCGACGCCGTGCGCCGGCTGGCCGGCGCGCTCGACGCGGAGCTGCGGATCGAGGGCACCCTCGGCGAGCCCGAGCTCGGCGGCTTCGTCGCTCTCTCCGGGGGCGAGCTGCGGCTGGCAGGGGCCCTGCCCGCCCTGGCCGCCCTCGATGCGCGCCTCGAGCTGGAGGGCACCTCGATCCGCGTCGAGGAGCTCAGCGGGGAGCTGGGTGCCGCGCCCTTCCGCATCGCGGGCACCGCCGACCTCGCCGGGGAGGAGCCCGTGCTCGACCTCTCGATCTCGGGCGAGAACCTGCTCCTCCACCGCCGGGCGGGGATCAAGGTGCGCGCCGACGCCGACCTCTCCGTGAGCGGTCCGCTCGGGGGCCTGGTGGCCCGGGGCGAGCTGGCCCTGACCGACGGGCGCTTCGTGAAGCAGGTGGACCTGCTGGGGAGCGCCCTCGGCGGGAGCGGCGGTGGACCCCAGGGGCCGGGCAGGGGCCTGGACCTCTCGATCGCCGACGAGGGCCCCCTGGCGACGATGGAGCTCGACCTGGCCCTGACCGCGAAGCGGCCCTTCACCCTGAAGAACAACGTGATGAGCGGCGGGCTGCGCCCCGACCTTCGGCTCCTGGGCACCGGCCAGGTGCCGGTGCTGCGCGGTCCCGTCTACCTCGAGCCCACCCGCATCTCCCTGCCGGGCGGCAGGCTCCTGGTCGAGTCGGGCACGGTGCTCTTCCTCGAGGAGGATCCCTTCACGCCGCAGCTGGAGCTCATGGCCCGCGCGCGCATGCGCGGCTACGACATCAGCGTGCGCATCAGCGGCCCCCTCGACCGACTCGAGATCGCCGCCAGCTCGGTGCCGCCCCTGCCGGGGGAGGAGCTGCTGGAGCTGCTCGCCACCGGGCGGCTCTCGGCCGACAGCTCCGCCGATCGCGGACAGCGCGCGGCCGAGTCCCTGGCGATCTTCCTGGCCCAGGACTTCCTGGGGCGCTGGTTCGCCAGCGAGTCGACCGAGTCCGGCGAGAGCCTGATGGACCGCATCGAGGTCCAGAGCGGAAGGGACGTGACCGAGAGCGGCGGCACCACCATGTGGGTCGGCTTCCGCGCCCTGGGCCCGGCCACCGGCGCTGGCCGCGCGCAGGTCCTGACCGGCGAGCTGGACGAGTACGACAAGATCAACTTCGGCTGGCGCTTCGTGTTCCGCTTCGAATGAAGGCCCTCCCCTGGATCCTCCCGCTGGCGCTGGCCGCGGGCTGCCGCAGCACCCCCGAGGACGGCGGGGAGGGCGCCGCCCCGGCCGGGACCTCCGGCGTCGAGCTGCGCTTCGAGGGCAACGACGTCCTCTCCGGCCGAGACCTTCGCCGGGCGATCGTGGACGAGCTGGGAGACCTCCAGCGACTGGGCACCAAGGCGGCGACCGATGACGCCGCCTTCGCGATGGAGGAGCACTACCGGAGCCAGGGCTTCCACGAGGCCCGGGTGGAGTACCGGTACGAGGCCGAGCCCGGCGGAGGCGCGAGGGCGCGTTTCGAGATCCGCGAGGGGCCGCGGGCGGTGATCGAGGCGATCGAGATCGAGGGCGCGGCGAGCTTCGAGGCGGCGGAGCTGGCCCGGCTGTTCGCCGGAGAGCGCGCCGGGCTGCTCGACCGCGGCGACCTCTACTACAGCCGCGAGGCGGTCTCCGGCGGGGCCGGGGCGCTGCGCTCCTTCTATCGCCAGGGCGGGTGGCTGCGGGTGGCGGTGTCCGAGCCGCGGATCGCCTTCGGTCCCGACCGCACCCGCGCGCGGGTTCACCTGGAGGTCGTGGAGGGCCCGCGCTTCCACCTGCGGGCGGTCGACTTCGCGGGCCAGGCGGGCCTCTCCGCCGAGGAGCTCCGATCGAGCGTCGAGGATCGGCTGGGAGCGCCCTTCACGCCGCGCGAGGCGGTCGCCCTGCGCTCGCGCCTGATCGAGGCCCACCGCCGGCGGGGCTTCCCCGACTGCCGCGCGGCCTACCGAGCGACCCGCGACGAGGAGAGCGGCGACGTGACGCTGCTCTACGAGATCGACGCGGGCGAGCGGGTGAGCGTCGGCGCCGTCACCGTCCGCGGCAACGAGAAGACCCGGGAGTCCTTCGTGCGCGAGCGCCTGCGGCTCGAGGAGGGCCAGTCCTACGACTCCGAGAAGGTCCGCCAGAGCTTCCGCGAGCTCTACCGCACGGGGCTCTTCGAGTCGGTGCGCATCGAGCTCGCCGAGGGACCGGGATCGGAGCGCCCGCTGCTGGTGGAGCTCGTGGAGGCGCCCAGCCGGGAGGTCTTCGTCGAGCCGGGCTTCGGCTCCTACGAGGGCCCGCGCCTGACCCTGGGGGCCACCGAGCGCAACCTCTACGGGACCGGCCTGGTGCTCCAGGCCGAGGCCACCGGCGGGGCGCTGGCCCAGGAGGCCACCCTGAGCCTGACCGACCGCTGGCTGAGCGCGCTCGAGCTCACCGCCAGCGCGGCGCTCTTCGGCAAGCATCGGGTGAAGCCCTCCTACACCCTCGAGGAGCTGGGGGCGGCCCTGTCCCTGGCGAAGCAGTGGACGCGCAGCTTCCACACCGCGCTGGAGTACCGCTACAGCCTCACCGGCCTGCGCGACGTCCAGGTCAGCTTCGAGGGCTCGGGGACCTCCGCCGAGGTACGCGACTCGGACGTGGGCTCTCTCTCCCTGGCCCTGACCTGGGACGGGCGCGACCAGCCGGTGCTGCCGCCGAAGAGCGGGGCGCTGAGCCAGCTCTCCTTCGAGTGGGGCTCCTCGGCCATCGGCTCCGAGATCGACTTCGCCCGGGTGCACCTGCGGCGGTCGCAGTACTTCGAGCTGCGCGAGGGCACCGTGGCGGCCCTGGCCGTGCGCAGCGGCGCGATCGTGCCCATGGGCTCGACCCACGCGATCCCCCTCCACGAGCGCTTCTTCAACGGCGGCGAGAACTCGGTGCGCTCCTTCCGGGAGGACATGCTGGGACCCCTCGATCGCCACGGCGAGCCCCGGGGTGGCGAGGCCTACTCGGTGATCTCGGCCGAGCTCCGCCAGGGGCTGGCGGGTCAGCTCTCGGTGGCCCTCTTCGCCGACGCCGGCAACGTGGCCCTGCGGCACGAGGACTGGCTGAGATTCGAGGATCTCCGCGGCGGGATCGGCGTGGGGCTGCGCTACCTGCTGCCCATCGGCCCCCTGCGACTCGACGGCGCCGTCAACCCGGATCCGCGGCCGGAGGAGTCCGACTGGGCCATCCACTTTTCGGTGGGGATGGCCTTCTGAATGGGTTGAAATGCCCCCCGCCCGATTCCCACCAACTGGAGCCGCCCCGGACCCGCGGAGACCACCAGGATGAAGTACGCCAAGACCGTCTTTCTCGCCGTCCTGGTCGTCGTCGTCCTCTGGGTGGTCGTCCAGAACTGGTCGGGGGTTTCGGTGGAGTTCCTCCTCCTCGAGCTGGAGGCGCCGCTGCCGGTGCTGCTGCTGATCACCCTGGGGATCGGCTTCGGGGGGGGCGCCTTCTGGAGCCGGTGGCGGCGCAGGGAGAAGGAGAGGCGGGCCCAGGTCGAGGCCTCCCAGGCGGCGGAGGCCCCCCCGAGCGAGTGAGTCCCGGGCCCGAACCGGATCCGGGGGGGCGGTCGCGCGCCCGCGGGCCCGGATGCTAACGTATGGCGGACCCCTGTGCCGAAGGGACGCCATGCACCGAAAACGCCCCGCCCTGCTCCTCGCGAGCCTCCTCCTTCTCGGCTCCTGCGGCCCCTCCACGGCCGCGGAGAATGAGTCGCGCATCGCCCACTACGTGAGCGGTGAGCCCGCTCGCCTGGTGCTCTCGGGCGTCGAGGTCACCGTCGAGCCGGAGGTCGAGCTGGGGGTGGTGTCGGTGAGCGGCTCGAGCGCCTCGCGCTTCCAGGCGAGCATCGGAAGCGTCCCGTCGGTCGCCCCGCGGGACGCCTTCTCGGCCTGGATCTCGGGACGCGAGCTCAGCGTGCGCGGCGGGGTGCTGGCCATCGGCGAGCGCCAGTTCGGCGCGGTCGACGCGGACGACGAGGTGCGCATCGGCCCCGATGGCGTGACGGTCAACGAGGAATCCCGAGGAGAGCTCCCCCGATGACGACCAACGAGACGGCCGCCGAGATCCCCGCGGCCCCCTCCGCACCCGCCCTCGACGTCCGCTATCTGGGCGTCCTTCTCTGCTTCGTGCTGTCGGGCTTCGCGGCCCTGCTCTACCAGACCGCCTGGATGCGCGAGTTCTCCATCGTCTTCGGCACCTCCGAGCTGGCGGTGGCCGCGGTGCTGGCCTCCTACATGGCCGGCCTGGCGCTGGGGGCGGCGGTGGCCGGCCGCTTCGCGAGGCGCGTGCGCCGGCCGATCCTGGTGTACGGGCTGCTCGAGCTGGGGGTCGCCCTGGGAGCGCTGGCCGTGCCGCTGGGGCTGTACCTGGCGCGGACCCTGCTGGTGGCCGTGCTGGGAGGCCAGGCCGAGCTCCCCGACTCCGGCGGCCTGATGCAGCCGCTGTTCTACCTGGCGAGCGCCTTCCTCGTGGTGCTCGTGCCCACCGCCTGCATGGGCGCCACCCTGCCCCTGCTCGCGCGGCACGCTGTGCGGCGCGAGGAGCAGATCGGCGGCCGGGTGGGGACGCTCTACGCCCTCAACACCGCGGGGGCCGTGCTGGGCACCCTGGTGGCCGCCTTCATTCTCCTGCCCTCGCTGGGGCTGGGCGCCACGGTGCTGGTGGGCGTGGCGGTCAACGCCGTGGTCTTCGGCATCGCCGCCCTGCTGGCGCGGGGCGAGCCGGCCCCGGGGGCCGCGGCCCCACGATCCACGGGAGCCGACGCCTCCGACCGGCTTCGCGAGCCCGCCACCGCCGGAACGACGGGCGCCGGGATCGCCACCTGGATCCTGCCCCTGATGCTCCTGTCGGGGGCCGTCTCCTTCACCTACGAGGTGCTCTGGACGCGCCTCCTGGGGCACCTGCTGGGCGCCAGCGTCTACGCCTTCGCCACCATGCTGGCCAGCTTCCTGGCGGGCATCGCCATCGGGAGCGCCGTCGCGGCCTGGCTGGCCCGCAACCGCGGCTGGTCCTGGGTGGGCTTCCTGTTGGCGCAGCTCGGGACCGCGGGCTTGTCGGTCGTGATCTGGCGGCGCCTCGGTACCCTGCCCGAGTGGGCGCGGGAGTGGGGCGTGGGCGAGCACGCGGGGCTGTGGACCAACGCCGCCGTGGCCGCGGTCCTGCTCCTTCCCGCCACCCTCTGCATCGGCGCCACCTTCCCCTTCGCCCTGCGCATCCTGGCGCGCGACGAGGAGGACGCCGGGCCGGCCGCCGCGCGGGTCTACTCCTGGAACACGGTGGGGGCCATCTGCGGAGCGATCCTGGCCGGCTTCTTCGTGATCCCGGCCCTGGGCTTCGCCGACACCGCCCGGCTGGCGGTGATGGTCAACCTGCTGCTGGCCCTGGCCACCGGGTTGCTGCTCCTCGCGCGCCGCTCGTTCGTTCCCCTGGCGGTGGCCGGAGTCGCCGCCCTGGCGGGCCTGCTGGCCTTCCGCCCGGCCATGCCCGAGGGCCTGCTCCGGATGTCGCCCTTCCGGGCCCTGCCGGCGGAGGGGAACCTCGTCTTCTCGGCCGTGGGGCGCACGGCGGCGGTGCTGGTGCTCGAGCGCGACGGCCACTTCGACGTCCGCTGCAACGGCCTGCCCGAGGCCGAGGTCGCGCCGCGCGGCGCGCCCCCCTTCGGACGGCAGACCCACGCCTGGCTCACCGCCCTGCCCGTGCTGGCGCGGCCAGCGGCGCGCTCGATGCTCGTGATCGGCTTCGGCGGGGGGGTGTCCATCGAGGGCGTGTCGCCCACGGTGCGGGAGATCGACTCCGTGGAGCTGGAGCCGGAGGTGATCGAGGCCAACCGCGTGATCGCCGACCGGCGCCTGAAGGACCCGCTGAAGGACCCGCGGCTGAACCTGGTCCTCAACGACGCGCGCGGGGCGCTGTCCCTGACCGACGAGCGCTGGGACGCCATCGTGTCGCAGCCCTCCCACCCCTGGACCGCGGGGGCCTCCCACCTCTACACGCGCGAGTTCATGCGCCAGGTGAGCGACCACCTGGAGGAGAAGGGGGTCTTCGTGCAGTGGCTCTCCACCCACTTCGTCGACGAGGAGCTCTTCAAGACCGTGGGGGCCACCTTGATGGACGTGTTCGAGAACGTCCGCCTGTACCGGCCGATCCCCACCATGCTGGTGTTCCTGGCGTCGGACGGTCCCCTGAACCCCGAGCACGAGCTGGCCGTCACCGGCGAGCCGATCGCCTCGGCTCCCGAGCACTTCGGCAAGCTGGGCATCAACGACGTCAACGACCTGGTCGCCGCCTTCGTCCTGGACCACGCCGGTCTGGAGAAGCTGTGCGCCGGGGCACCGATCAACACCGACGACGACAACCGGCTGGCCATGCGCGCGCCGCGCCTCCTGAACCGGCCCCTGAGGGCACAGGGTACGGACGCGCTCCTGCTGCCGCTCGATCCACTGCTCGACCCGGCGAGCGAGCTCAACCAGGACAAGGACCTGATCCTCGACCAGCTGTACCTGGTGCGCCGGATGGCCCAGATGAGCGGCTACCAGCAGGTGGGCGGCTTCGTTCGCGCCCTGCGGCTCGCCAAGGCCATGCCCGATTCCGGCGCCAAGCAGCTCGCCTTCTACGCGCTCTACACGGTCAACACCCACATGGTCGACGCCAGCGAGGTCGACGATCAGTGGCAGAAGGCCTGGCAGGCGCGCGACAAGGCGTACGAGGTCGACCGCTACAACCGGGACGCCCGCTTCGCCTACCTGGAGCCCCGGATCATGCTCCTCCTGGAGGAGAACCCCGAGCTCGCCCTGGTCGCCCTGGCCGACGCCCTCCCCGACCCGGAACGGGCCGTGGTGCGGGCCATGCTCGCCGGGCAGAAGGGGGACTGGCGGAAGATCGAGGAGATGGACCCGGTCCTCGCCCAGGCCCAGCCGCGGGCCCTCTGCTACCAGACCGCCTGTCGGGTGCGGGCGAGCTGGCGCATCCAGAAGAGCCAGGCCGAGAACGACCGCTCCCCGGCCGTCGAGGCCCTGCAGATCGTCGACCGCGCCCTGGCCATCGAGCCCGACCCGTGGACCTTCCTCGTGCGACTGGGTGCGGCCGACCAGGCCGGGCGCGTCCAGGCCATGCTCGAGACCGCCAACGACCTGGGGCGCTTCCTGAGCCCGCAGGGCCTCCGCAAGGGGACCAACCCGGCCGCGCGCCAGATGATCCGCGACAGCCTGAGGGACTACTACCTGCAGCGGCGATTCGGCCGGCTGGCGCGCAATCCCAACGTCTCCCAGGAGCGCGTGCAGGAGGTCGTGGGCAAGCTCACCCAGCTCGTCCAGATTCCCCTGGAGGCGCAGCCGGCCCACGACCACGAGGGGGACGGAACCGGCGGCCAGTAGTCTCCCCGTCCGCTACCGCTCGCCCTCTCGCGTGCGCACCACCATGAGCCGCGGCTCGGAGAGGTGCTCGACGGCCCAGCGAACGCCCTCGCGGCCCAGGCCGCTCTCCTTGACCCCGCCGTAGGGCATCTGGTCGGCGCGCCAGGAGGGGATGTCGCCGATGATCACCCCGCCCACCTCGAGCCGGTCCCAGGCTCGCTGGGCGCGGTAGAGGTCGCGGGTGAAGACGCCCGCCTGCAGGCCGAAGCGGCTGGCGTTGACCTCCTCCAGGGCGGCGTCGAAGTCGCGGAAGGAGCCCAGCACCGCCACCGGGCCGAAGGCCTCCTCGCAGGAGACCGGCTCGTCGGCGGGCACGCCCTCGAGCAGGGTGGCCTCCACCAGGGCGCCCTCGCGGCCCCCGCCGCAGAGCAGGCGCGCCCCGCGATCCACGGCCGAGCCGATCCAGGACTCGAGCCGCGCCGCGTCGCCCTCCGAGATCACCGGGCCGATGAAGGTCGACTCCTCCCGCGGATCGCCGGCCTTCAGCGCGCCCGTCGCGGCCACCAGCTTCTCCCTGAGCTCGTCCAGGATCGACTCGTGGGCCAGGATGCGCTGCACGCTGATGCAGCTCTGGCCGGACTGGTAGAACGCGCCGATGACGAGGCGCTCCACGGCGTCGTCCACGTCGGCGTCCTCGTCGATCACGCAGGCGGCGTTCCCGCCCAGCTCGAGCACCACCGCCTTGCGGCCGGCCCGGCGCTTGAGCTCCCAGCCCACCTCGGCCGAGCCGGTGAAGGAGAGCAGCTTCAGGCGCTCGTCCTCGCTGAAGAGCCGGGCCCCCTCGCGCGGGCAGGGGAGGATGGAGAAGGCCCCCTGCGGGAGCTCGGTCTCGGCCAGCACCTCGCCGATCTGCAGCGCGCCGACCGGCGTGTAGGAGGCCGGCTTGAGCACGAAGGGGCAGCCGGCGGCGATGGCCGGGGCGATCTTGTGGGCCGCCAAGTTGAGGGGAAAGTTGAAGGGCGAGATGAAGGAGCAGGGGCCGATGGGCACGCGCTTGAGGAAGGCGGCGTAGCCCTCGGTGCGCGGAACGCGGCCGAGGTCCATGATCTCCCCGCCGGCGCGCACCGACTCCTCGGCGGCGATGCGGAAGGTGTCGATCAGGCGGTCCACCTCCCCGCGGCTGTCGCGGATGGGCTTGCCGGCCTCGACGCACAGGGAGAGGGCCAGCTCCTCGCGGCGCTCGGTGAAGCGCGCGGCGCAGTGCTCCAGGATGGCCTGGCGGCGGTGGGCCGGCAGCTCGGCCATGGGCCGGGCCGCGCGGGCGGCCAGCTCGATGGCCCGGTCGATGGCCGCCTCGTCGGCGCGGGCCACTCGCGTCGCCACCTCGCCGGTGTGCTTGTCGCGGACCTCGAGGTCGGCGTTGGGGGCGAGGGGCTGCGAGCCCAGGTAGTAGGGATAGGACTTCTCGAGCACGGCTGACCTCCTGGCGGGGTGGAGCCGCGAGGCTAACGCCGCGCGGGCGGCCCTGTCAGGCCCCGAGGTCCGGAAGCAGCACGGCCGCGCCCCGGACGCGGCCCTCGCGCAGGGCCTGCAGGGCGTCGTTGGCCCCCTCCAGCGGGAAGGCCGTGGTCTCGGTGCGCACCGGGATGCGCGGCGCCAGGGCCAGGAACTCCTCGCCGTCGCGCCGGGTGAGGTTGGCCACCGAGCGCAGGCTGCGCTCGCCCCACAGCAGGTGATAGGGGAAGGCCGGGATCTCGCTCATGTAGATGCCGGCGCAGACCACCGTCCCGCCCCGGGTCACGACGCGCAGGGCCTCGGGCACGAGAGACCCCACCGGGGCGAAGAGGATCGCCGCGTCGAGCTCCTCGGGCGGGCTCTCGCCCGAGGCGCCAGCCCACTCGGCCCCCAGCTCTCGGGCGAAGGCCTGGCCCTCGTCGTCGCCCTCCCGGGTGAAGGCGAAGACCCGCCGGCCCTGGTGCCGGGCCACCTGGGCCACGATGTGCGCGGCGGCGCCGAAGCCGTAGAGGCCCAGCCGCTCGGCCTGGCCCGCGGCCACCAGGGAGCGGTAGCCGATGAGGCCCGCGCAGAGCAGCGGCGCCGCCTCCTGGTCCGCCAGCCCTTCGCCGAGGCGGAAACAGTAGCGCTGGTCGGCCACGGCGTACTCGGCGAAGCCGCCGTCGCGGTCGTAGCCGGTGAAACGCGCCTCGCCGCAGAGGTTCTCGCTTCCCTCGCGGCAGAAGCGGCAGCGCCCGCAGGTCCAGCCCAGCCAGGGCACGCCGACCCGGTCTCCGAGCGCGAAGCGATCGACGCCCGCGCCCAGCTCCTCGACCCTCCCGATGATTTCGTGCCCCGGCACCAGCGGCAGCCTGGGCTGGTCGAGCTCCCCGTCGAGGATGTGCAGGTCGGTGCGGCACACGGCGCAGGCCGCCACCCGCAGCAGGACCTCGCCCGGCCCGGGCCGGGGTCGCGCGATCTCGAGCGGCTCGAGCGGCCGTCCCGCGGCCTGAAGGACCATCGCGCGCATGACGCCTGCCTGCTCAGAGAACGGGCACCCCCATGATGTTGTAGCCGGAGTCGACGTAGAGGGTGCTCCCGGTGATGCCCCGGCTCTGGCGGCTGCACAGGAAGCGGCAGACGTCGCCCACCTCATCGGCCTCCACGTTGCGCCGCAGGGGAGCGTTGGCCTGGATGTGGTCCAGGATGCGCCGGAAGCCGGGGACGCCCGAGGCCGAGAGCGTGCGGATGGGGCCGGCGCTGATGGCGTTGACGCGGATGCCCAGGGGACCCAGGTCGTGGGCCAGGTAGCGCACGCTGGCCTCCAGCGCGGCCTTGGCGATGCCCATCACGTTGTAGTTCTTCACCACCCGCTCGCCGCCGATGTAGGAGAGGGTGACCATCGAGCCCTCGCGCCCCTCCATCAGGTGCATGGCGCGCCGCGCCAGGGCCGTCAGCGAGTAGGCCGAGATCTCGTGGGCCTGCATGTAGCCGTCCTTGGAGGTGTGATAGAAGTCACCCTCCAGCTCCTCGCGCCGGGCGTAGGCGATGGCGTGCACCAGGGCGTCCAGGTGGCCGAACTCCTCGCGCAGCCGGTCGAAGACCCGGTTGATCTTCTCGGGCTCGGTGACGTCGCAGGGCAGCACGATCGATTCCGGCAGATCCCGGGCCAGCTCGGTGACGGTCTCCTTCAGACGCGCGCCGGCGTAGGTGAGGGCCAGGCGCATGCCCGCCTGGGACAGGGACTGGGCGCAGCCCCAGGCGATCGAGCGCCGGTTGGCCACGCCGAAGATGACGCCGGTCTTGCCTTCGAGGTCCATTTCCTGCCGATCGCCGTTGGGTTTCGCGGTCTGCCCGCGGTGGGGGAGGGGTGCCTTCCGGGGCTCCGGATCCTAGCGCTCGTCGGTGAGGGGGCAATGCCCTGCCGGGAGCGGAATCGCGGCCCGCCCCTGGGAAGATCGGGCCGGCCGCGGAGCCCCGGGGCGCGATCGCTGGCGCCGGGCGGGAGCGAGCCCTACCCTCCACCCAGCCCGCCCGGATCCGCTACCTCCCGGTGAATACGGGGCCGGCGGACCGGTACCCCTCTCAAGCCGCGCCGCCCGCTGCCTCCGGGGCGGGCGCCGCGCCTGAAAACCCGCCTGCCGAGGAGTTCTGATGCTCGCCCTCTTCACCGGATTCGACATGGAGACCCTCTACTTCGTATCCGCCGTGGTCGGGGGAGCGCTGCTGATCATCCAGCTCGTGCTCTCCATCTTCACCGGTGGGGCCGACGCCGACTTCGACGTCGACGTGGACGTCGATGCCGACCTGGACGGCGCCGAGGGCGCCGGCGGCATCAGCTTCAGGACGGTGGTGGCATTCGTCACGTTCTTCGGCATAGCCGGCATGGGGTGTACCCAGGCCGGCGTGGGTCCATTCCTCACCCTGCTGGCGGCGGTGGCGGCCGGGGGCTCGGCCTTCTGGCTCACGGGCCTCCTGATGGCCCAGCTCTACCGCATGCAGTCCTCCGGTACGGTGAGGATCGGGAACGCCGTCGGCACCGAGGGGAAGGTGTACCTGAAGATACCGGGCCGGAAGAAGGGCGCCGGCAAGGTGACCATCCCCATCCAGGGTCGAACCATGGAGTATCGCGCCATCACCGCCGGGTCCGAGCTGCCGACCGGTGCGCTGTGCCGCGTCACGGCCATTCACCCGCCCAGCACCCTCGAGGTGGAGGCGCTCGACTGAACAAGCCCGGACCGGAGCTCTCAAGAAGGGACGAGTAATATGAGCACTGCATCGACGATTCTGGGCCTGGCCCCGCTCCAGGGCGCCGAAGGAGGCATCCCCTGGGGGGGCCTGGCGATCATCGCCGCCGTCCTGTTCATCCTCAGCATCGGGATGATGGTGATAGCGCGCTACAAGCGCTGTCCCTCCAACAAGGTGCTGGTGATCTACGGCAAGGTGGGCAAGGAGCGCTCGGCCCAGACGCTGCACGGCGGCGGCAAGCTGGTGTGGCCCCTCTTCCAGGCCTACGACTACCTGAGCCTGGACCCCATGCAGATCGAGGTCCCCCTGACCGCGGCGCTCTCCCGCGAGAACATCCGCGTCAACGTGCCCTCCTTCTTCACGGTGGCGGTGGGCACCGACCCCGAGACCATGGACAACGCCGCCATCCGCCTGCTGGGCCTGTCCAACGACGAGATCGAGAAGCAGGCCCTGGACATCATCTTCGGACAGCTCCGCCAGGTGATCGCCTCCATGACCATCGAGTCGATCAACCGCGACCGGGACGTCTTCCTGTCCAGCATCCAGACCAACCTGGAGCCCGAGCTGGAGAAGATCGGCCTGGTCCTGATCAACGTCAACATCACCGACATCACCGACGAGTCGGGCTACATCGAGGCCCTGGGCCGCAAGGCCGCCAGCGAGGCCGTGCAGCAGGCCGAGATCGACGTGGCCGAGCAGGTCAAGCGCGGCCGCATCGGGGTGGCCCAGGCCGATCGGGACCGCGAGGTCGAGGTGGCGGTGGCCACCAAGGACAAGGAGATCGGCACCAAGGACGCCGAGCGCGAGATGGCGGTCAAGGTGGCCGACCTCGAGAAGGAGCGCAACGTCGGCGAGCAGCGGGCGGGCTTCGGCCAGGAGGTGCAGGTCAAGGAGGCCGAGCGCCAGATGCGCATCGAGGTGGCGGCCGCCAACGCCACCGCCGTCACCGGCGAGAACGAATCCCAGGGGGTCATCGCCGACTCGGAGGCCGCCCTGCAGGTCACGCGGGCCGAGGCCTACGCCCTGGGCGAGTCCAGGAAGCGCCAGGCCGAGGCGCAGGTGCTCGAGGCCCAGTACAAGGCCGAGACCATCGCCGCCCAGGCCAACGCCGAGAAGGTCGAGGCCCAGCAGCGGGCCCAGCTCGCGGCGCCCGCCCGCGCCCAGAAGGCCCGGATCGAGGTCGAGGCCTCGGCCGAGGCGGAGAAGATGAAGCGCGAGGCCGGCGGCCGGGCCGAGGCCAACGTGATCGAGGCCGAGGCCGATGCCAAGGCCATCTTCGCCAGGCTCGAGGCCCAGGCCCGCGGCGAGTACGAGATCCTGGCCAAGAAGGGCGAGGGTCTGCGCACCATCGTCGAGGGTTGCGGCGGCGCCGAGCAGGCCTTCCCGCTCCTGGTGCTCGAGCACCTGGACCACCTGGCGGAGGCCGCCTCCACGGCCATCTCGAACATCAAGTTCGACAAGGTCACCGTCTGGGACGGCGGCAGCGGCCAGGGCGGCGCCAGCGGTTTCCTGCGCGGGCTGGGCCAGGCGGTCCCCCCGCTCATGGACGTCATGCGCAGCATCGGCGGGGTCGAGCTGCCCGAGTACTTCGGGCGGATGTGCGAGATCGCCGAGGACGGCAAGGAGAAGGCCGACGAGGCCGGGGAGGAGGAGGAGGCCGAGCAGGCCGCCGAGAAGGCCGCCGACTCCGAGGCGGAGTAGCTCGCGCCGCAGGCGCACCGCGGCGGCTCCCGGTTCCGACCGGGGGCCGCCGCTCCTCGGTCCCGGTCACCGTCTGCGGATTTGGGGAATCCTAGGGTCGGGGCGCGCGGCGGCCGACCCACCGGTTCGCGCCTCCCGGAGCCTCGGGGGGGCGCGAGCCCGCTGCAAATCCCCGCCGCGTCGGGACTTGTGGTCTCCGTGGGCACGGAGGTCCGCGGCACGCCCCCGGGCGCGACGGTTGCGGCGCGCCCCGCCCGTTTGCCTCCCCGATACACTGGCTCCCGTTCGTTCGCCCGCCCCCCCGGGGCGCCGGCCTGCCGCGAGGGCCCGATTGGAGGGAGGTCGCCTTGAGCCGACGGCCAGAAGCGAGACCGAAGAGCGCGAGACGGCGCGGGCCGCCCGCCGCCGGCGAGGAGGCCGCGAGGCCCGGCGAGGACCGGGTCCTCGAGAGCCCGCCCACGAGCGAGGTCGCCGTCCCCCGAGCCGCCGCGCGCCGGAGCCCCTCCCGGGACTGGCGCACCTGGCTGGCGGGCGGCAGCTCGAAGGAGGTCCTGGCGCGGCTGGTGCAGGGGGATCCCCTCGAGCTGCGCGCGGTGGTCGCCGAGCGTCTGCGGGCTCGCGCCTACCTTCTGCCGGGCGACCGCGTCCATCTGCGCAGCCTCGCGCGCTGCGCCCGCCACGCCCTGGGGTACCGCGGACGGCCCCCCCTGGATGCGTGGCTCCGCGATCGGGTGGACGAGGCCATCGTCAACCTCCTGCGGGAGGATGGCCAGGGGCCGATCGAGGGCGAGGAGCCCCCGCTCGGGGAGCTCTCCTACTACCGCGATCTGGCGGCGCCCCTGGGCCTGGACCCGGCGGAGATGCGCGGCGTGTGCGCGGCCTTCAACCGGCTCCCCGAGCCGGATCGCGCGGCCTTCTGCGCGCTGGTGATCGAGGGCCGCCCACTGGAGGAGGTCTCGGAGGAGGCCGGGGCCTCGGCGACCGAGGTGGCCCGGCGCGCGCGGCGCGCGCTGCAGGCATTCCTGAACAGGGAGGTGACGGGGCCGACAGCGGATCCCCCCGCCTCCGGAAAGGCGGAGTCTTGAAGAGAACGAGGAAGCGCGGGATCGAGGCTCTGGCGGCGAACCTCGATCGCCTGGCGAGCGGGGCCCGGGTGCCCGCCGAGGGAGCGGTCGCGTCGATCGAGGAGTGGAGAGCCCTGCGCACGGCTACGGGCGCGGTCCTCGGCTGGGTGAGCCAGCGCGCGGCCCGCGCCGAGCTCGAGCGGGTCCACCGCATCGAGCTGGCCTACCTCCTGCGCGAGGCGTCGCGACGTCGAATGGCCGCGGGCTCCCCGCCGGACGGCGCGCCCCCGGCCCCGGGCGACGCCCTCGAGCACCTCCGGGCTCGTCTGCGCGAGGAGCTCGAGAGCTGGGACCTCGACGGCCTGGCCCTGAGCCCCGACGTCCTGCGGGTCGCCCGCGGCTGCCGGCTCGGCGAGCCCACCGGCTGGCCCCGGGCCGAGGAGCTGGCGTGGGCATCGCTCCAGGTGGATGGCTGCGCCGAGGGGCGGGAGTGCCTCCGCCGCGCCCGCTTTACGGAGGTCCGGGGGGCCTCCCGCCGCTGACCATGGGAGCCCGACAGCAGGACGCGCTCGAGCTGCTGCTGCCCGACGCCGCGCCCGGGGTGTGGCGGCGGGCCCAGAGGGTGACCACCTTCCTGCGGCTGCTCTCCAACGACGCGCGGCAGGCCTCGGCCGGGCCGATTTCGATCAACCTGGACCGCGCGCGCTGCGAGCTCGAGCGCGACCAGCTCCAGCGCGTTCGCGGCGCGGTCACCGAGCTCCTGCGCCACCACCTGTACGCGGCCCTGGGGGAGCGGAGCTTCGCCTGGTTCGGCGAGACCCTGGGGACGCCGCAGAGCGCCTGGAGCGTGCTGGAGGAGCAGCGACGGGAGCTCCCCTGGCTGGCCTGCGTGCCCGGGCCCGGCGAGCGGCCCCTGGACGTGGCGCGCCGGCTCGTGCGCTGCGCCGAGCAGCTCGACGCCTCGCCCGAGCGCATCGCGCCCTGGAGGGCGCGCCTGATCCGCGCGGAGCGGGGACCCGCGGAGGGGGAGGCGGCCTTTCGGGAGCTGCTCGAGCCCGGGCGCGATCGAGCGACCGGGCCGATCGCCCTGGGCGCCGCCCTCCGGGGCGTGGCCGAGTGCCGACTCGATCGGGGAGCCGTGGGGCACGCCCGCGACTGGCTGGAGGAGCACGCCGAGCGGGTCCTCTCCGACCCCCGGCTGAAGCAGCTTCTGGTGTGGGTCCGCCTCCTGCTGGGGGACGAGGACGGGGCCCGCACCGTGCAGGCGGGAAGTCACCCCTGGGTGGGGAGGCTGCCCGCGGCCCTGGCGGAGCTGCGGGAGCTGCGCCCCGACTGGCTGCCCCTCCTGGCCGGCTGCGCGCGCGGCGCGGCGGGTGGCGCGGTGCCCGTGGCCGAGGCCCCGCGCTGCCGGCGCGGCCTGGGGGCGTCCCTCCTCGGGGTCTTCGCCTTCCGGCCGGGCGAGGGCGCGAGGGCGGTGCACGTCGACGTCTCCCCCGGCCTGCGCGATCGGCTCGAGGACTGGATGGCCGAGCGCGACGGAGCCTGGGCGGTTCCCTCCGAGCCGGAGCATCGCCTGGTGGTCTCGGCCGCCGTCTGCGTGGAGCACCGCGCCGGCGAGTCGCCCCTGCGCGGGGCGGTCGGACCCGAGAGCGCGCGAGCCGTGGCCCTGGCGCCGGTGCTCTGCGACGACGGGGAGGTGGCCGGCTGGCTGCGGGTGGAGTGCGACCACCACCTGCTCCCGACGGGGCCGGCCCTGGCGGAGGCGGCGCTCGGGTGGCGCGCCCGCGTGCTGGGCGCGCTGGCCTCGGCGCCGGGGGGGGAGCGGGACGAGGCCGGGCCCGGCGCGATGCTCGTCCGCGAGCCGCCTCGGACCGCGCGGGCCGCGGAGCCCCGGGCGGCGGCGCGGGCGGCCGCCGATTTCGTGGCGGAGCTGGGCATGAAGACCGCGCGGCGTCGCTGGTGGTGCTTCGCCCTCGACGGGTCGGGCCTGCGCGTCCTGGCGGAGGGGGGCGGCGCGCTGCGCGAGGAGCCCGGGGGCCGGGGCGCGGCGCGGGGCCTGCGCCGGGCCCTCGCCACCGGCGGGACGGTGCGCTTCGAGGAGCCCGACCCGGGCCTCTCGATCTGCTCCTCGGCGGGCTCGGGAGTGGTGCTCCCCATCCGCGCGGCGGGCGAGCTGATAGGCCTCCTCGCCGTCGAGTCGAGCCGGCGACGCGACTTCCGGGAGTCCGACGCCGACCGACTGCTCGAGCGCCTGAGCGCCTTCGGCTACCGCCTGCGGATCGCCCAGCTCAGCGACTGGCACGAGTTGAACTTCGGCTTTCCGGTGCACTTCGAGAGCGGGGGATCGGGGCTGGGCGGGCGGGTGACCGACCTCCTGGTGGCCGGGCGCTCCCGGGCGCCGGTCGTGATCTGCGGCCCGGCCGGATCGGGCAAGCGGGTCCTGGCCCGCTGGCTGCACTTCGAGGGCCAGGGGCGCGATGAGCCGATCGAGATCCTCGCCTGCGGCAGCATCGATCCCGCGCGGGCGGCCGAGGAGCCCTTCGCCCCGCCCGAGCCCCCCGGGCGGAGGAGGGCCACCGGTGAGGGGAGCGGACGCGGAACCCTGGTGCTGGACGATCTGTCCGGCCTGGCAGCCCCTCTTCAGGCGCGCCTGCTCGAGTGGATCGTCGGCCGCTCGGGCGGCGCGCGATCGGGCTCGAGGCGGCCGCGCCTGATCGCCACCTCGCGCACCTCGCTGGCGCGGGCGGTCGCCGCCGGCTCGGTGCGCTCGGACCTCGCTCAGCGGCTCGACCGACTGCAGCTCGCCGTCCCTCCCCTGTGCCGCCGGCGCGAGGAGATCCCGCCCCTGGTGGAGCTCTTCGGCCAGCGCTTCGCTCGAGAGGAGGGCCTGCTCGCGCCGCGCTGGTCCGATCCAGCCCTGGCGCTCCTGTGGCGGCAGCCCTGGGAGGGCAACCTGCCGCAGCTCGAGAACCTGGTCTACAAGCTCGTCCTGCTCCACCCGGCCCGGGAGGTGGGAGGCGCACAGGTGCGGGAGGTGGCGCGCCGCTTCGGCCTCCCCCTGACGGAGCGCCTGCCCTCGCGCCATCCCGAGCGGGCGGAGGTCCTCGCCGCCCTGCGGACGACGCTCACCGGCAGGGGAACCCTGAACAAGACCCGGGCGGCCACCTACCTCGGCTGGGATCCGGACACCCTGGTCAGCCGCATGCGCGACCTCGACGTCGAGGGACTCGAGGAGGGGTCCTCGCGGGCCGACACGGCCCCGACGGTCGTTAAAGACCAGGAGGAGCGCTGACCGGTTGGTCAGCACCCCTCCCTTCCAAGATCTTCCGGTGGGAAGTTCACCTCATTCCGCGGCCCCCCCGGGCACGGGATGAGGATCTCGTATCAGAGCCTGTAACTCCAATGCGTTATAACGTCCGTCCACCCGACTTTCTGAATGCAATTGGGAGGAATGTTTCACGTCCGCAACATTCGAGTCCAGCCCTCACGAGCAACCCTGGGGGGTGGGGTGACAAAAAGGTGCCTTGTGGCTACGAAATGGATGTGAACTTCCTTCCCGAAACGCACTTGGGCCATGGTTCGCATTTGGGAAGTCCCAGGGCCGACGGGCCCCGATCCACCGATTCCGGCCCCGCTCCTCGACCAGGGGTCCGGGGCCGGCGGGAGCGCCGACCGTGAGGACCTCCGACTTCGAGTACGAGCTGCCCGAGGGGGCGATCGCCCAGGCGCCCGCTCAGCCGCGGGACCGCTCCCGGCTCCTGGTCCATCACCGCTCGGACGCGCGCACCGAGCACCGCCACGCCGCCGATCTGCCGGACCTGCTCGCGCCGGGCGACCTCCTGGTGGTCAACGACACGCGGGTGATCTGCGCGCGCCTCCTGGGCCGGCGCTCCAGCGGCGGGGCGGTGGAGCTCCTCCTGCTGGAGCGAGTCCCGGGGGGCCGCGAGCGCTGGCGCGCCCTGGCGAAGCCCGCGCGGCGCCTGCGGGGGGGGGAGGAGCTCGAGCTGGAGGGGGGAGGGCTGCGGGCCCGGCTGGTCGAGCGATCGCCCTCGCCCGATGGCACCGCCGCCGGGCCCTGGATCCTGGATCTCCTCGACCCCGAGGGCGGCCGGACGCCCATGAGCGAGCTGCTCGAGCGCCACGGCCGGATGCCGCTGCCGCCCTACGTCCGGCGCCCCCGCGGTGAGGATCCCCGGCGCGAGCTCGACCGCGTGGACTACCAGACGGTGTTCGCCCGCCATCCCGGGGCGGTGGCGGCGCCCACGGCCGGGCTCCACTTCACCCCCGAGCTGCTGGCGCGGCTCGAGGAGCGGGGCATCGAGCGGACCAGCGTGACCCTGCACGTGGGCGAGGGCACCTTCCGGCCGCTGGGGGTGGAGCGCATCGAGCAGCACACCATGCACACCGAGCGCTACGAGCTGCCGCCCGCGGCGGTCGCCGCGATCGAGGCCTGTCGGGCCCGCGGGGGCCGGGTGGTGGCGGTGGGCACGACCAGCGTACGGGTCCTGGAGACCTGCGCGCGCCCCGACGGAGACCTGGAGCCCGGCGTGGGCGAGACGGATCTCTTCATCCGTCCGGGGATCCCCTTCCGGGCCGTGGACGCGCTGCTGACGAACTTCCACCTGCCGCGCAGCACCCTGCTCATGCTGGTCTGCGCCTTCGCCGGCCGGGAGCGGGTGCTGGGCCTGTACCGCGAGGCCGTCGAGCGGGGGTACCGCTTCTACAGCTATGGCGACGCGATGCTGCTCCTGTGAGGGCCTGCCGCGCGGAGGTCACTCCTCGAGCGCCGACTCCAGCAGGCCCCGCAGCGTGCGCGCGGCGGCCGCGGGATCCTCGGCCGCGAGCACGGCCGAGCCCACCGCCACCCGGCCCACCCTTCCGAGCTCGTCCACGTTGTCGGGCGCGATGCCGCCGATGGCGAAGACCGGGACCGCCGAGGCGGCGCAGGCGATCCAGGCCCGGTCGGCGCCCTGACCGCGCTCGTAGCCCTTGGTCGCGGTCGCGTGGATGGGGCCGAAGCCCAGGTAGTCCACCGGCTCCACGGTGGCCCGCGCCACCTGGGCGGGGTCGCGGGTGGAGAGCCCGATCAGGGCCTCGGGCCCGAGCAGCTCGCGGGCGCTCGCCGGCGGGGCGTCGGACTGGCCCAGGTGCACCCCGGCGACGCCCCGCCCGGCGAGGACCGCCGCCACGTCGGGGCGGTCGTCGACGAGGACCGGCACGCGCTCGGCCTCCGCCGGCGAGAGCGCGTCGAGCACCCGCAGGGTCCAGTCCCGGGCGTCGCGGGCCGGGCAGATCCGCGATGCGGCCGCTCCGGCGGGCTTGGGGCGCACCTGGATCAGGTCCACCCAGGGCAGGGCCGCCTCGAGCGCCTCCAGGGGATCCCGCTCGCCGCACAGCTCCGGGGTGAAGAGCAGCATCACCCGCGCCTCGCGCAGGCGATCTCGCAGGGCCGCGCCGTCGAGCCGGTGGCTCATGGGGGGATGGTACCCGAAACGCAGGCCCGGCCGTCGGTCGGCGGCCGGGCCTGTCGGGATCCTCGGGGCGACGAGGATCGGCGGAACGAAGCGGGTCGTGTGATCCCTCGCGGGATCCCCGGCGAGCCCTCCCGAGGCTCGCCGGGTCGCGCGCCGAGGCGCGCAGGTGAGAGAGAGAGAGAATGAGACGAGAGCGACGACTCGGAGGGTCGGGCGATCAGGCGGACTGCGTGTCCGACTTGGACCCGCGGCGCACGCGCCGACCCTTGGGCTTCTTGGCCTTGAGGGACTCGTTGAAGGCCTCCCAGTCCTCCTTCGAGAACAGCCGGACCTCGCCCCCGCACTCGACGCAGAAGGACTTGGACACGCTCATCAGGTAGCGGCGGTAGTCCTGGCATTGGGGGCAGTACTTGCGGTCGTCGTAGTAGCTGTTCGGCTCCATGCTGTTCATCCCTCGGTGTGCCTCGCGAACGCCCCTCGGGGAGCAAGGTCGCTGCCAGGTGCCGCGGAGAGATGATGCGATTTCCTAAGTCCCTGGCGGAACGGGGGTTGGCGCCCGCCGGTATCCCAGCCGGGGGGTGGAGCGGCCCCATGGCGAGTGTTCGGGGAATGCGACAGCGGGCCGCGGGGCGCGGCCGTGCGGGGCGGTGGGGGCGCAGGACCCGTCTCGCTGGGATGTCGCAAATCACTCCGTGACAAGGGTTTGGACGAAGGGCGCGGTGGCGGTGTCGACGGAGATGAACGCTCGGGCGGGAGTGTCGGAGCGGATGGACGGCGGCGGGGTCGCGGTGGGGGACGGCGGGCTGGCGAGCGCCCTCAGCCCCGCCCCTCCTCCAGCGAGAGCCTCACGTCCGCCCGTACCCCCTCCTCCGGCTCGTTCCCGGCCGCCCGCTCCACCGCCGCCAGCACCCCCCGATCCCGCCAGTAGCCCCGCACCAGGGCCCAGGCCGCCGCCTCCCGCACGATTCCCGCGGGATCCCGCTCCAGGGCCCCGAGCAGCGCGCCTCGACCCTCCTCCGAGCGGACGCTCGCCAGCGCCAGGGCCGCATTCCGCGCCAGCCCCGCACGCCGGGGGCGCCGCACGGGCGATCCCCGGAGCCAGGCAGCGAAGTCCTCATCCCCCCTCGCCTCGAGGAAGCCGCTCAGCCCCGTGCCCTCGAGCGCCGGGTGGAGGCCGAAGCGCTCGGAGCGATCGGGAGCGCCGGATCCCCATGGGCACACCTCCGAGCAGACGTCGCACCCGAAGACCCGGTCGCCGATCCTCTCCCGGATCCCCCGCGGCACGGACCCCCGGTTCTCGATCGTCTGGTAGCTGAGACACCGCCCCGAATCCACCACCCCCGGCTCGAGGATGGCCCCGGTGGGGCAGGCCTCCAGACACGCCGTGCAGGTCCCACAGGATCCGGGAGGCGACGCCGTGGCGGGCTCCAGCTCCTGCTGCAGGATCAGCTCCCCGAGGAAGAACCAGGGGCCGAAGTCCGGGTGCAGGAGGTTGGCGGCCTTGGAGAGGAAGCCGAGCCCCGCCCGGGCCGCGTGGGAGCGCTCCAGGAGGGGTCCGGCGTCCACGATGGAACGGGAGGAGCCGCCCGCGAGGCCCTCCCGCGCCAGGCGGCGCGCGAGCTTGCGGAGGGCCCTCCCCAGGACCCCGTGGTAGTCGCGGCCGGCCGCGTAGCGCGCGATCCGGCCGCCCCCCGGCAGCTCGACGGCCGCCCTCGAGTGGGCCACCCCGACCACCACCAGGCTCCGGCCGCCCGCCAGGACCCGGCGGGGATCGGCGATGCGCTCCCGGTTGCGCTCCAGCCAGCCCATGTCCGCGTGAAGGCCGGCATCCAGCCAGCGCTCGAACCGCCGCCGGTCCGGCGGCGGGATCAGGGGAGCGATCCCCGCCAGGTCGAAGCCCAGCTCCCGCGCGATCTCCAGGACCCGATCCTCGGGGCGCATGGCCCGATTGTCGCGAGCCCCGCCGGCGGGCTCAACGCAGCGTCGGAGGGGGCCCGCCGGGCCCCGGGGCGGGGAGGCTCACCGGTGGAGGGGCGCCGGAGCCTCGCCCACACGCGCTCCCTCCGTCACAAAGCCCTTACAGAGCTCCAGTTAGGGCGTCGTAACCCCAGCAGGGTCGGACATTCGGCTAGATTCGCCGAAGTGGCCCGGGTAACCCCCAGGCCGGGCGGCCATAGTAGAATTGCGAACCTGTTGAGGGGGTTTCGGGTCGGCGCGCGTCCCGGGACCCACCCCCACCCTCAGACCCGGACTCTCCCCTGATGCCGACTCTGACAGGCCGGACCCGATGATCGAGTCCGACTCCCCTTCCACCGGTCTGACGACCTCGGTGGGCATCGATCTCGCCACCTTGAGCACCAAGGTCGCCGGTCTGAAGGGGGAGGTTCCGGCGGGCGAGATGAAGCGCCTGCGGGAGGTGCTCGCGCAGGTCGAGCGCAGCCCGGAATCCCTGCGGGACGCGGTCTCGACGCGCCTGATGGACGTCTTCCGGCTCAAGTCCAGCCGCGCCTGCTTCGGTCTCCTGTACGAGCTCAACAGCCAGCACCTGCTGGCGCAGGTGGCGAGCTGTTTGCGGCGCTACGCCAGCCGATCCGATCCGAGGGACGTGCTCCAGGAGGTCTTCTTCAACGTCTACCGCTACCCGCACCGCTTCAACTGCGAACGCGAGGACGCCTTCCGAGTCTGGTCGGCCATGATCGTTCGCAACACGGTCCTCAAGCACCTGCGCTCACAGGGCCGCGGCGGTCGGATGGAGGTCCCCTTCGAGGACCTGTCCGAGCAGCCCGAGGTCCGCACCAGCAATCCGCTCCGCGGAGTCATCGAGCGCGAGAGCGACGGAGTGTGCGGGCAGGTGTACGTCCTGTACCTCCACCTGTACCTGGAGTTCTACGGCATGCTCTCCGAACGGGAGCGCCGGGCCATACATCTGGTCGAGGTGGAGGACAGCAGTTACCGAGAAGCGGCCGAGGTGCTCGGCATCAAGCTCGAGAACCTGAAGATGGTGATCTTCCGGGCTCGCCGGAAGATCCATCGCTCCATGAGAAGAGTGTTCGACGGTCTTCCCCCGGACTGCCGTCCCGCCCGCGATCCCAAGCCCTCCGCCGCCGAGCGCGCCCTGCCGGAGCCCACCGGACTGAACCGGGACCTGGCCGGGGCGCCGGCTCCGCGAGAGGCCCGGGATCGTTCGAACCCTGTCAAAGGGGGTCAAGATGAGTAGCGAAGGCCTGACCAGCCTGTGCGACCACTTCCAGCTGGACCTGTCCTGCCTGGTCGATGGTGAGCTCGAAGAGGTCGCCGCCACCCGCGCCATGTTGCACCTCGAGTCCTGCGGCGCCTGCCGCGACTTCTTCGAGGACACGCGCACCTGTCTCCAGCTCAACAAGGACATGTCCGACCCGGACCGGCTCTTCGCCCGAATCGCGACCCTGACGGGGACCGATCTGGAGGCCGAGGTCCTCGGAATCGACCTGGTGAGCCGGCTGGCGACGATCTTCTATCAACTCGGCAAGGCCTACCTGCTGACGGCCGTGGACGAGGGCTTCCGCGACCGCGTGTTCGAGCAGGCCCTGCCCCTCGAGACCACCCGCACCCGCGGCCGCGGGTTCGTGGATGGGGTCCTGACCTCGGGTCAAGACGAGGCCGGCGGCGTCGACTGGCGCCACGCTCGCGGCGTCCTCAACGGACGTCTCGACCGGATCGAGAGCCCGATGGAGAAGGCCCGGCGCCTGCTGAGCGAGGCGATCGACGCCGATCCCTCCCACGAGGAGGCGCGCCTGTACCTGGCCTACCTGCACAAGAAGGAGGGCAAGAGGGTCCTCGCAGCGCAGGAGTATCGCCGCCTCTTCCGGTCGGCGATCGAGGAGAACAACCGCGGCCACGCCGCGATTCAGCTGGGAATCCTCAACGCGGACGAAGGCAGCTATCGCAAGGCCATCGCCTGCTTCCGCTGGATCACAATGAGCGGTCTGGCAGACCGCGACGGGCGGTTCTACGTCGCCCGCTTCAACATCGGGATGGACTGGGCGCTGGCCGGGAACATGCGGCGTTCCCTGGCGGCCTTCCGCGAGCTGCTCGACCACCACCCGGATCGCCTGGGTGAGGTGTCGGAGCTCTTCGCGAGCTCGCCCAAACTGCGCGCGGAGATCGAGTCGCAGGACGGCTTCCCCGAGGAGCTGCTCGCTACCTGCCCCGAGCTCTTCCGCAGCCCGCCCGATGAGGACCGCGAAGGGGATGGCGACCCGGCCTCGGCCGGGCCCACGGAGCTCTGAAAATGAAACGCAAGACACTTCGGCAATCGGCGACCGCACGGTACAGCGCCCCGTGGGTCGCGACGTTGGTGATGGCGCTCGTCCTGGGGACCGGGGGAACCCCGGGCTTCGCCGGTGACGGCGGCGGATCCAACGAGGGCGGGGAAGAGGTCGGGACCCTCCCGGTCGTCTCGCAGAGGACCGCCCTCGACGAGCTGCCCTACGGCAAGCTCTCCGACCTGTACAAGCCGGCCTTCGTGCTGGTGGGCGACCATCAGGACATTCTGAACCTGATCACCTACGCCGGCGGCACCGGCTTCGTGACCGTCCACGAGTCCGCTACCAAGGACCGGACCCTGTACGCCTTCCACGGCCAGGTCCAGGTGGCCCTCGACCGGGCGACCTTCGAGCTCGGGCGCGTGGCGGTCCACTTCCGGCCCGGCGCCGAGTACGTCGGCGGCCTGTCGGCCGTCGAGTGGGACGGCTACTGGAGCGGCCGCCGGGGTCTGAGCGTGCAGGGCGGCTTCTGCGTCCCGCTGGAGCGGCTGGTGAACGCCGGCCTGCTCGACCGGGCGCCGGCCACGCTCTGGAGCGCCAGCCCGAAGGGCGAGATCAGCATGCTGAGGATGTCCACCCGGGGCACCCAGCTCGTCCTCGAGCAGGAGCGCAAGCAGCTCGAGCTCTGAGCCCTCGCCGGCGAACGACATCAGCGAGCCCGGTCGGGGACGAGCCCCGCCCGGGCTCGCGGCCTGTTCGGGCCTCCCCCGACGCGCCCCGGGGTGCCCTCCGAAGGCCTCATGCAGCCCGCCGCGGCTCCGATAACCGGGGCACGGGGGGAACGCGCCATGGAACCGGTCTTCGCTCAGATCCACTTGCCCCCGGTGCTGCGCCCGGCGACCGCCCTGCAGTCCGACCTGTCGGCCGTGCTGAGGGAGGGGAGGGTCCTGGCGGGAGAGGTGCTCCAGAGCCTGGGCGGCGGCACGGTCCTGGTGGGGATCGGCCGCCACCGGGTCCCGGCCCGATCGCAGGTCGAGATGCAGCCCGGCCAGCGGTTCCTGTTCCAGGTCGTGGGGAGCGGCGACCAGCTCGCCCTCCGCCTCATCGCGCCCGCCGCGGAGGGGGAGTCCCCCCTGCTGCGCGCCCTGCGTCGGGTGGCCGGGCTCGATCGGCCGGCGGGAGAGCTCCTGACCGAGCTGGAGCGCGTCCTGACCGCCCCCCGCGGTCGGGGCGAGCTCGACTCCCCCGCCGCGGGACGGCTGCTGGCCGAGCTCGACGCCCACGTCTTCCGGGCGGGCCTCGGCGGGGAGGACCTGAGGCGGATCCTGCGGCGATCGGGCGCCGGCTACGAGGCCGGTCTGGTCCGGGAGGGCGTGGATCGGCTCGGCCCCGGACGCGTTCGGGTCCTCGGCCGCCAGCTCGCCCAGAACCTCCTCGAGGGCCTGGCGTCCTCGCCCGAGCCCCCCGCTGGCGAGCCGCCGGAGCGCGGCATCGCGATCCTCCGGGAGGCCCTCCGGGAGGCCGTCCTGGACGCCCTGCGCGGGGGAGGGGACGAGGAGGGCAAGAGCCCTCCCCGGGCCCGCCCGCTCCCTGCCCGCGCCCCGGGCGGATTCGAGGAGCTGGCGCGCGACCTGCCCGAGATCTTGAGGAAGGGGATCGCGAGGCTGCCCGAGGGAGCCCTGCGCCAGCGCGCGACCGCCCGTCTGCCTCGGGTGATCGGGAGGCTGGGCGGGCTCGAGCTGCGCTGCCTGGTCGTGCGCATCCTGGGGGAGCCCCTGGAGGAGGGGACCGCCGGGGCGCGGGCGCGGGGCGCGGCGGCCGAGGGCATCGAGCCCGATCCGGCGCCGCTCGACCTCAAGGGAAAGCTGCTCGCCGCCCTTCGCGAGCTCCCCGAGGGCCGGCTGCGCTCGGCCCTGATCCGCGCCGCGGGGGGCATCGAAGCCGAGCAGCTCCTCAACCTCGCGCGCCAGGAGTCCAGCGAGCCCCTGCACTGGAGCCTGCCCGTCGCCGAGGGGAGCCGGCTGAGCTCGGCTCACCTCTTCCATCAGCGGACCTGGGAGGACGCCGAGGGCTCCCGGGCGCCGGGCGCACCCCTGCACCGATTGACCCTGGCAGTGGACCTGACGGGCACCGGAGCCGTGCGCGCCGATCTGGTGCTACGAGCGGGCTCCCTCTCCGTGCGCGTGCTCGCGGCCGAGGAGGAGGTGGCCGAACGGCTGCGGCAGGAGATCCCCGCCCTCGTCCAGGCCCTGGCCGCCGGGGGGCGCCGGGTCGGCGTCCGGGTGGACGCGGGCTCGCTCGAGGAGGTCGAGGTGGGCGAGCGGGCCCTCGACATCCAGCTCCTGCGCGAGCAGCACCTGATGGATGTGGAGGGCTGAGGGTGGACGGGGACCGACGAGCGCATCCCGGGAGCGGCTCGAGCGGGCCCGAGAGGCGCGCCGCGGCCCTGCGCCACGAGCCCGGCGGGGAGGGCGCGCCGGTCGTCGCGGCCGCCGGACGCGGCCACCTCGCCGAGCTCATCCTGGAGGTGGCTCGCGAGCGGGGAGTGCCGGTGCGCGAGGACGCCGACCTGGTCGAGCTCCTGGCCGCCTGCGAGCTGGGGGAGGAGATCCCGGTGGAGGTCTGGGGCGCGGTGGCGGAGCTTCTGGCCTGGCTGTACCGGGTCGATCGAATGCTGCTGGAGGAGGAGGCGGCCCGCCCCACCCGGGCTGGCTCCCGGCGGGCGGAGGGCGCCCGGGACGACTAGGGCGCCTGCTTCTGGGGTGCGGCGGCCGCGACCTCGCTCACCGCCTCGATGGCCGCGTCGATGTCGCTGTCGACGTTCATGGGACCCACGCTCATGCGCACGGTGCCCCGCGGGGAGGTGCCCATGTGCTCGTGGATCAGGGGGGCGCAGTGGAGCCCCGTGCGCGTGGCGATGTTGTGGTCCACGTCCAGCAGGGCGCCGGTGTCGGCGGCGTCGCGCCCCTCCACCGAGAAGCTCACCACCGGCAGGCGGTGCTCGAGCTTGGTGGTGCCGTGGATGGTCACGCCCTCGATCTGCGTCAGGGCCTCCTGCAGGCGGCTGAAGAGCGCCATCTCGTGCCGGTAGATGGCGTCCATGCCCTTCTCGGCGATGTACTCCTGGGCCAGATAGAGGCCCACGATCCCCAGCACGTTGGCCGTGCCCACCTCGAAGCGGAAGGGGTAGTCCTCCAGGTGGAAGGGATAGGCGGAGCGGACCCCGGTCCCGCCCGAGCGGGTGATGCGCACGTCCACCCCCTCGCTCACGTAGAGGCCTCCGATCCCGGTCGGCGCCAGGAGGGACTTGTGGCCGGTGAAGGCCAGGGCGTCGATGCCCATCGCCTGCACGTCGACGGGCACGACCCCGGCCGTCTGGGCGGTGTCGACCACCATCAGGATGCCCCGCTCATGGCACAGCCGGCCGATCTCGGCCAGGGGCTGCACGGTCCCGATCACGTTGGAGCCGTGGTTGATCACGACCAGGCGCGTGTTGTCGCGGAAGCGCCGGGCGATCTCCTGGGGATCGACCCTCCCATCGCTCTCGCAGGGCACGTACTCCCGGGTGATCACCTTGTCCCGGGCCATGGAGTTCAGGGGGCGGATCACCGAGTTGTGCTCCAGCACCGTGCTGACCACGTGATCCCCCTCGCTGACCATGCCCGCGATCAGGATGTTCAGGGCGTCGGAGGCGTTGTAGGTGAAGCACAGACGATCGGAGTCGGTGCCGTTGAAGAGCTGCGTCAGTGACCTGCGCGCGGCCTCGATCAGGTCTCCGCCCACCATGCACAGGTCGAATCCGGAGCGGCCCGGGTTCACGCCGTAGCGCTTGTACATGTCCAGCATCCGGTCCATGACCTCGGGGGGCTTGGGATAGACCGTGGCCGCGTTGTCCAGGTAGATGACGTCCTCGATGCCGGCGGGGATCTCGATCACGATGAGCCTCGAAAGCGGTTGCCTTCCATGTCGACGGCCGCCCGACCCATGCGTCGGGCGGCATTTGAATCCAGCAGTTTAGCGCAGCCGGCGGGGGCGGCAAGGGGAGGGGACGTCCCGGGCCAGAAGGTCGCTCGGACCGGGCCCGCGCGCGCCTTCGGCGGGGGGGAGCGTGCCCCGCGCCCCGCCCGGTCTCCGCGGGGCTCGAGCGGGCGGAGCCGCCCGGACCTCGTCCAGCCAGTCGCCGACCTGCTCGGCGGCGCCGCGCAGGAACAGGGGCGAGGTGTGTCCCACCGGGACGTCCAGCACGCGGTCATCGCCCTCTCCGAGCGCCGCGGACCAGGGCGGGATCACCAGGTTGTCGCACGTCGAGACCAGGCTGTGCACGGGGACCTCGCTCTGCCGATCGGCGGAGAGGCTCGAGAGGAGGGCGCTCCCCGGCCGCAGGTCGCGCGAGCTCCGGCCGCAGCCCAGGGAGGCCATGCGCGTGCCGCGGTGGGGGGAGGCGATGCTGATCACCACGGCCACCCGGTCCCGCCGCCCGGAGAGGACGCACATCCGCGCGAGCACGCCCCCCATGCTGTGGCCGACGATGGCGATCGGGCGATCCCCGCCGGCGCGGTGGACGCTCGCGACCCTCCGCCGCACGAAGACCGCGTTCGCGCGCAGCGACCTCAGGGTGGAGGGCAGATTGCCCAGGACCGGCTGGTACCCCCGGGCTGCGAGCCGGCGCGCGAGGGGCCACATGACGCCGGCGTTCTCCAGGTATCCGGCCAGGAGCAGGACCGGCATCCCTCCCCCCGAGGTCAGCGGCGCGCAGCGGAAGGGCCGCAGGCCGTGCGCGAGCTGGAGCGCCCAGGTCGCGGCCTGCCAGAGCATCTCGACCGGGAGCCACAGCAGCCGGCGCGGGATGGGGACCACCCCGGGAGCGAAGGCCGCCCCCCGATCCGGATCGGGGGGAATCCCGCGTCCCAGGAGCGAGGCCACGAGGGAGGTCCCGAGGACGAAGACCGGCGCCGGGAGCACCAGGAGCAGTGCAGCGGCGAGCGCGAGGTCCAGGATCAGGCCTTGGGTCACGGGAATCCCGGCGGCCGCCCGGGCGCCGCCCCACCCCGCACCCATCGTAGCGCCTCGAGGGCGGGGCTCGCGGCCCGGTCCCGGGGAGCCGGGGGGCCTCCGCGCCCGGGGCCGGGACGGGTGGCGCTCGAGGGGCCACTCGGGGTCCCGCCCGCCAGGAGGTCCGCCGGAATGGCGGGGAATCTCCTGCCCACCCCGCAACCACACCGTGGTGGGGGCGTCCCCGAGGGCGGTGGGGCCCGGTGGATGCCGCGACGGACCGCGCGACTCGAGCGAAACCGGGCACCGGCGCGGGGATACGCCTCCCACCCCGCGCCCCGGGGGCCCGCCGGCTCTCCTCGGGGCGGGGGCGGCGGCCGGGCGTCGATTCGGCAGAAAGACGTCTACAGGCCCCCCCGGCCGGCGTCTCAGGATGCATCACCCGCGGAGCAGACCCTGGCAGGGGGGCGAGCGGGGGCCCGAGGCGGCACACTGAAGACGATGGTTCGAATCCTGGGGAACATGCGCGAGACCGAGCTGGAGGGCACGCTGGTTCGGGGCGCCCGCGCGTGCGACCGCCGCTCCTTCGACGGTCTGGTCCGGCTCCACTTCTCCCGGATCTACTCGCTGCTCTTCCGCCTGGTGGGGAACCACGAGGACGCCGAGGACCTGGCGCAGGAGTGCTTCGTGCGCGCGTGGCGCTCGATGCGCTGGTTCCGCCAGGAGGGCGCCTTCTCCTCTTGGCTCCGCCGCATCGCGCTGCACCTGGGCCGCGACCACCTGCGGGCCCGCGGGCGGCGCGTCCCCGAGGGGCCTCTGGCGGTGGAGCCGAGCCCGCCGGAGCCGGGCCAGGGGCCGCCCGAGGAGACCCATCGCCGGGAGATGATGCGGGCCCTGCGCGCCGCGCTGGAGCGACTCCCCGAGCGCCTGCGGGCGCCCTTCCTGCTCCGCGTGTTCGAAGGGCTCGAGTACGACGAGGTGGGACGCACGACCGGGGTGACCCCGGGGACCGCGCGCATGCACGTCATGAAGGCCAGGCGCCTCCTCCTGCGCTGGATGGAGCCCTGGCTCGAGAGGAGGGCGCCGTGAGGATCTGTCGAAGGATGCGGGCCCGGATCGAGCGGTCGATGGACCGCGGGCTCACCGCGGATCAAGAGCTCCAGCTCGAGGAGCATCTGGCCGGCTGCCCGCGCTGCGCCGACTACCACGATCGGCTGGGCGCCCTGGAGGAAGCCCTCTCCCGCCTGCCCGAGCCGCCCGTCGATCGGCTCGACGTCGAGGGCTCCGTGCTGGCGATCGCCGCCCGCATCGAGGCCGAGGAGCTCGCCTCGGCCCGACGGGGCCGCCCCCGCATCGCGCGCGTCGCCATGGCGGCCGCAGCGCTGGCCATCGCCGCGGGAGCCCTCTACTGGAAGCTCGCGAGCGAGGGCTCGCCCGCGCCGCCGGTTCCCGAGCGCGTCGCGGAGCAGCCGCCGGTGGTGGCGCCCCCACTCGAGCCCTCCCCGCCCACCCCGCCGCGGGACGGGCTCGACCTGCCGGCCCCCGATCCCGTCGAGCTGGCCACCGGTCCCCCGCTCGACCCCCGACGACACGAGGCCACCCGCGCGGCCGTGGGCGAGCACCTGCTCGCGGCCCTGGAGGGCCTGCCGCCCGAGGGAGGCGCGGCCGACGTCCGGCTCTTCGCGGAGCGCTTCGACGAGCGCGCCCGGCAGCTCGATCGCGACGGCTGGCCGGTCGAGCGCCTGGTCAGGAGCTTCGTCGTCTCCGGGGATCCCGAGCTCGCGCGCGCGGCGGTCCGCTATCTGGGGCTGCGCGGCGACGCCCTGTCCCTGGTGAGACTCGAGCGTCGCCTGGAGGAGGGGCTCCAGGAGGCCGCGGATCCCCTCGCGAGGGAGGTCTGCCTGGCGCTCCTGGACGCCGGCGAGGGCGGCCTCGGCCGCCTCGACGCCGCGGCCCGATCGAGCGAGCTGCGCTGGCTGATCCTCTCCCGACTCACCGTCGATCCCGAGCGCGCGGCGCCCTGGCTGGAGGGCCGGCTGCGCTCCCTCGCGCGGAGCGGGGGAGCCGAGGAGCTCGAGGCGGAGCTGCTCGCATGCCTCGTCGGCCTCGGCCGCCCGGCCGCCGAGGGCATCCTGCGCCTGCGGCGCGAGGGGCACCTGGAGGACGGGCAGGCCCTCGAGGCCCTGTCGCAGGTGGAGGGCGCCGGAGCGGTTCTGGTGGCGGCGATCCCGGCCCGCGGCCGCGCCGAGGCGGGCTTCCTCCTGGACGCCTTCGCGCGCCTGAGGCCGCCGGCGGCCCTGCCCTGGATCGGCGAGCGCTGCGGCGGCGCGCGGCTGGGCGGAGCCGCGCTGGCCTGCCTGGGGTCCTTCGACGGCCCCGAGGCCTTCGAGGTGGCGGTCGAGCTCTGGGCGAGCCGGATCCTCGGCAACGGCGAGCTCGAGGACGAGGTGCGTGCGATGATCGCGCGCAACCCGGAGGCCGCACTGGAGCTCGCCGAGCGCTGGACCGAGGACCGCGACGGCGCTCGCGCCGGCGACCTGCTCGGACTGCTGGTCAGCGCCGAGCACCCGGCCGGCGCCCCGGCCCTGGTGATCCTGGCCTCGCGCGACCTGCTCTCCGACGGCGATCGTCAGCTCGCGGCCCAGTCGGTCGGCGAGCACGGCACCCTCGAGGACGCGCGTCTCCTCTCGCTGGCCCTGCGGGGCATGCAGCGGGACGAGCGGCGGCTGGCGGCCGCCTGCGTCCACTCCATTCATCAGCTCTCCGGCGAGGACGGCGTCCTCGAAGCCCTCTCGGCCGCGCCCGAGCGCACGGTCGCAAGGGTGCTCGGAGTGCTGCAAGAACGCGACGGTACGAATCGAACGGCGGTCTCGCTGGTGCAGCTGGCGAGGGCCCTCGAGCCGACCCTGGCGTCGCACGGCCCGCAACCCTGGAGAATCAAGCCATGATCCCGCTCTTCCTCTTCGGCCTCGGCCTCCTGCCCGTCGCGGACCCGCCGGCGAGCGATCCCGACATCATCCTGCGTACCTATGACCTCCGACTGGCGGCTCCCGTCGTAGACCACGGCGAGGTCTGGGAGTGCCTGCTGCCCAACATGGGCGGCCATACCCGCCTGGACTTCGAATCGGAGTGGGAGAGCCAGTTCCTCGGCGAGGACGTGATGTCCCTGATCTTCGAGCTCTACGATGAGGAGTTCGAGTACGCGGACCGCAGGATCGAGTACCTGGACGACGGCCGGCTCCTGGTCGGCGGGCCGGCTTCGGTGCACCGGGGGGTGCAGGGCATCCTGGGCTTCCTGGAGAGGGCCGTCGCCTCGAACGCTCGGTTGCGGGTGGACGTGCTGCGCCTGGACGGCGACGCGCCCATCGCCTGGCCCTCGGGCTCGCTGATCCCGGAGGGCGAGGCGCAGAGCCTCGTCGCCGCCGCCGCGGCGCACGGCATCCACCGCAGCTACGAGCTGGACCTGAACCCCGCCCGCGTCTCCAAGCTCGACGCGGTCCGCGAGGTGCCGATCCTCTTCGACTACGACATCGAGATCGCCCAGGGATCGTACATCTACGACCCCATCGTGGTCCCGCTGACCGTGGGCACGCAGCTGGCGGTGCGCTGCGCGCCCGCGCCCGGAGGGACCTGGCTGGCCCTCACGCGGCGGTGCGCCGAGCAGGTCGGGGAGGTCCGCAGGACGGAGTTCTCGGTCGGCGGCCGCATCAGCCACGAGGGGGGCACGCCGATGGAGATGCGCGGTCCCAAGGGCATCGAGAGCGTCGACATGCTGAGCCGCTCGCTGGCCACCTGCGCCTTCCTGCCCGATGGACGCGCCCTGGTGTACCGCTCGGGGCTGGACGTGGTCACCGGCGGCGGCGAGGAGCTCCTGGTCCTGCGGGTCGAGGGCGAGATGCCCGAGCCGATCCAGACCTGCGAGCTGGATGGGGGCGATCGGCGCCTGCAGCTCGTGGACGCGGGGTGGATCCAGCCCCCGTACCTCCGCTTCCAGGAGGGGATCCTGAGCGGCGAGCACCTGCCCCGCAACGCCTGGTACTGGCTGGAGCGCATCCTGTACGGGGACGACGCGGATGTCGCCACCTCGGTCGTCCTCCACACCGCCGAGACCGACCGCGTCAGCGACCTCCTGAACGACTACCACGGGGAGGAGAACGCGCTCATGACCCTGGGGCCCTGGGTGGTCGCGGTTCCCATGGTCGAGGAGGGCGAGGACCCGCAGCCGATCCAGGCCGATTCACCCGCCTTCCAGCTGATCGAGGCGCCCGAGGTGGTCGAGGTCTCGGTCTCCCTGGTCCGCACCGGGGAGGAGAGGCCCAGGGTGGCCGGATGGGACCTTCCCCTGGTGATCGGCTACCCGTCGGTGGCGGTGCTCGGCGGCGAGAGCCTGTACCTCGGCGAGTACGACGTCGAGGTGGCCCAGTACTGCTCCGCCAACGATCCCCTGTCTCTGTACTCCTTCGACGGCCTGGCCCTGTGGCTGCAGCCGATCCGATCCGCGAGCGGAGAGGTGGTGCTGGAGGTGCGCGCGCGGGCCCGGCTGCGCGACGGTGACTTCGAGGACGTCGATCTGGGCTACGGGGTGACCAAGTGGATCCAGAAGGTGGAATACACCGAGCTCTCCGCAAACCGCCAACTTCGCTTCCGCACCGGCGGGCGCGCGACGCGCACCGCCGTCCTGGGCGACACGACGGGGACCGAGGAGGGCGGTCTGGCCCTGGAGATCACCCTGCGCTGAGCCCGCAGTGAGCTCGCGTCCGGCCAGCGACCGCGGTCGGGTCCACGGGGACCCGGCCGCGCGCTCTTTTCTTCGATCGCCGCGCAACCGCCGCCGAGCGGAGCGGTCCGCGGGATGCCATGGTGCTTCCTCGCCTCGCATTCCCCGCCGTCCTGTGCGCCCTATTCGCGGTCTCACCTGCGCCCCCGGACGATCCGCCCACCCTGAAGGAGCTCGAGCAGGGCCTGCGCGAGCCGCGGCCGTCGACGCGCCGCAGCGCGGTCAGGCGTCTGGCGGGGGAGGGATCGCGGCGCGCCTGGGAGCTCGTGGTGGGGGCCCTCGCCGACTCCGAGCCGGAGGTGGCGGACGAGGCCCAGATCCGGCTGGGCGAACTCTCCGACGAGCGCGTCCTGCGCGACCTCCTCGGTCGCAAGGGCCTCGGGGCCAGGGAGGAGCTGGTGCGGCTGCGCGCGGCCGAGGCGCTGGGGCGCGTGAGGCTCGCCGTGAGCGGCGAGGACCTCGCCGGGGCGGTGCGCTCCCGCGACCACGAGGTGGCCCGCACCCTGATGTGGTCGATCGAGCGCCGCGCGCGGGCCGGCACCCTGGCCGGCGAGCCGGAGCGCAACCGGCGGGCGGCGGCCAGGGCCTTCCGCATGGCGCGCGAGGGCGCGGTCCGCGGCGCGGCCCTCCTGGCGCTCGAGGCCGTGGACCCGCGCGCCGCCCTCGAAGAGGTGCCCGAGGCCCTGCGCGACAAGCGGCCGCAGGCTCGCTGCGCCGCCATCGCCGTGGCGGCGCGCAGCGGCGATCCGGCGGCGCGCGATCGGATCCAGCTCCGCCTCCGCGATCCCGATCGGGCCGTGCGGCTGGAGGTGGTCGCGGCCCTGGAGGCGATCGCCGACCGCGCCGCGGCGCGGGCCCTGGTCGAATGCCTGTCCGAGGAGCCCGAGCTGCGCTCGCGGTGGCGCGCGGTCGAGGCCTTGCGGCGCCTCTCGGGCCTGCGCTACCGGCTCGACCCGCGGCCCTGGAAGCTCTGGGCCGATGGGCTGGAGGAGGGCTGGCGCCCTTCGCTCGCCAGCCTCACGGAGCGGCCGCCGCGGGGGACCGGCTCGGCCTCCTTCGCCGGCCTGCCGGTTCTCTCGGAGCGGGTCTGCTTCCTGATCGACCTCTCGGGCTCGATCCGCCGCCGCGCCGAGGACGGCCGGACGCGCAAGGAGGTGGTGGACGGCCTCCTGCGCAAGGCCCTCGAGGGGCTCCCCGAGACCACGCGCTTCAACCTGATCCCCTACACCGCCGTGCCGCACCCCTGGCGGGAGCGGCTGCAACCGGCCAGCCCCAGGAACGTGCGCGCCGCCCTGGCCTGCTTCGAGGCCTGCGCCCAGAGCGGGCGCGGAGCCTTCTACGACGCGGCCCTGCTGGCCCTGACCGACCCCGAGGTCGACACCCTGATCGCCCTGACCGACGGCGTGCCCACCGGCGGCACGCGCTGGAACATGGAGCTGATGGTGACCCTGCTCGCGGAGCGGCACCGCTGGGCCAAGGTGGCCATCGACTCGGTCCTGGTGGACGCCAAGCGAGGCACGCTCCGCCACTGGGAGCGGCTCGCCGACGTCACGGGAGGGCGCTCGATCGCGGTCGAGCTCTGAGCACGGCCTCCCGGCCGCCCGCAACCACGCCTCGGTTCCTCCCCCGGAGCCGCGACTAGCCGCGGGCGCCATCATCTCCAGCCGAGAGGGTCGATCGACGGGGCCTCCGAGCGGGGGGCGCGTCGCCCGAGAAGCCGACCTCGGTCAGCGCGCGCCCGCCGCGCCGCTGAGCCCAGGCGCTGCCGGGGGCGCCACGGGTGGTGCCAGGACGGGGCGCCGGGCCAGGGCAATTGCGTGCCAACACCGTATAATACAACTTCGCTCCCCGGAGGAGCGGTCCTGGAGGGTGCTTCCATGAGCCGCTGGATTCTGATCGTCGTCATCGCCGTCGCCGCATTCCTCGTCGTCCAACTGGCACAACGGGAGGGGGACGCCGGGCCCGAGGTGGTGGCACCCCGCTCCTCGCCCGAGGCGCCGGCACCGCGGGCAGAACCGGGCGGCGGGATCGAGCTGGAATCGCCGACGCAGACCGATCCGACCGCGGGAGCGGGTGCCCCACCTGCGGCGGCGGGAACGGCTGCGGAGCCGGGGCCATCGGGAAGCGGGGATCTCTCCCTCGTCACCGGGAGCCAGCCGGGGAACCGGGAGGAGTACTTCCTCGACAAGTACGGTCACATGGGGGTGAAGGAACTCGAGGCTGCCCTGGCCCAGCTCGAGCAGGGGGTCCTCGACCAGCAGAATGTACTCTTCGAGGAGCGCTTCGAGCGCGGGCTCTACCTCGTCCACCGACCGGGCGATCCCGCCCTACCCGACTGGCCCACCGGTCCCGGAGGTCGCCGGCCGGTCGTCGAGAGCAGCACGCTCACCGACCCCTATACGGGCAATGTGGAGGCTCGCATCTCCCACCTGCCCTTCGAGGAGTACCCCGCCTTCTACGAACTCCTCGCTGAGCGCGACTGGCTGAAGAAGAGGGCCGGGAGCTCCCAGTAGATACCCGACCGTGGCGCCGGACGGGACGCAGCCGCACCCGGCCCACGAAGGAGGCGGCGCCGCCCGAGAGCGGCGCCGCCCATGGTCAGGCTACCGGCGATCCCCGGAGGATCACTGGAACACCAGCTCGACCGCGTCTGTCAGCCCGACGCCGAAGCCGGTGGGGTCCTGTGGATCGCGGAACCAGCCCTGATAGAACACATGGGTGCCGGGCGGATCGCCCGGGCAGTTCGCCATCCAGGACAAAGTGCCGTCGCAGAGGCCCGGGGTGCCACCGGAGCCCTGGGGAGGCGTCCGCTTGATGGGCGGAGTCACGCACAGGGTGCCACCCATGAAGGAAATGGACGCCGCTGCATAGCCGTAGAAGATGATGCCGGGCTTGTTGCCCCCCTCGACTTGGATGGCGTCGACTGTGTAGTTGCAGGCCCCGGTGACCGGGCAGCCGGTGTTCACCCCGCCGGGACCGTTCGTCTGGATCGTCGGGGTGCAGCCGCTCGAGCTGGGTTTCGGCGTGCAGTAGATGACCGGGTTGCAGGTCGTACCCAGGTCGACCTCCATGTCATCCATCATCAAGTAGCCGGTGTTCGTGTAGTTGCTCTTGAAGTTGATGCGACTGATGGGAGTGGTGCAGCCGGAGAAATCCCAGCCGTGCCACCTCCACTGGCAGTCGTTGGCATCGGTGAGAACGTCGGTGGCAACTACATTGCCGGCCGAGTCCATGAAGGTGGCCGTGAAGCCGGGCGCTCCGGGGTGGTTCATCCCGAAGTAGCCGCCGAAGCGAGAGACGGCGGTGGTGCCGAAATCGTACTCGGCGCCGCCGTTGTTGGTGCTGCTGCCGGAGCCGTAGAGCTTGGTGCCGCCGTGCTCCTGGATGGTGCAGGAGAAGCCCCAGCCTCCGGTGATGTGGGCGGCGGCGCCGTTGGGCGTGCAGAGGTCAGCTGCACCACCGAACACGCTCGGGTTGATGCAGGTCGTGAACTGACCGGACACCTGCGTCTCGAAACCCTCCGAGATGGTGCCGGTGAACGAACCGATCGACGTCTGGCATTGCGAATGGGCAGTGCCCGCCAAGGCGACCATGCCCAATGCAGGGCTCCTGACATAGGTGCGTGGAGTGGCGGCATTGGCCGAATGCCGTTCATTCACGATGAGGGGGTGCGTCATAAGGTATGCAACGCTTTGACGGGGGCCGCGATCGACACCGACCAGGGAGCGAGCCCGACACGCCGTTTCCCTGCTGAGCCATGAGCGGATGGTTGCATGAATCGGGGCGCATGTGTCAGGAGCCCTGCAATGCGATCAACATCTTCATGCAATCCTCCTGAATGCTGGGAACCCCGTCGCTGTCGACGAGAGGGGTTCTGTACTCCTGAGGACATCATAGCGCCTTCGTCAAAACAGCGAAAGAAGGGAAGGCTCCTCCCAGAGCAGCCCGAGGATCGCGACCGTGTCAGTCAGATGTAACAGGATGCGCCCCCCAGGGTGCCTGGGGCGAGCCCGATGTCTCTTGGTGAGATCACGGGGGCGGCCCGCCGGAGCAGGCCACCCCCGGGGAAGCTCGTCCGGAACCCGTCAGCTGGGGCGCGACGGGCTCCGCCCCGTCAATCGCAGATGATGAACTCGACGGCGTCGGTCAGGCCGGTGGTGCTGGGGCTG
>CAZTTG010000053.1:0-41960 GCA_964615935.1 uncultured Planctomycetaceae bacterium
TTCGACCGATGATCACGCCACATGCTCGGTGCGCTTCGCGCACCTCGCGTGGCGTCACGGCGCCACTCGGCGCCGGCGCGGCAAGTTTGCCGCGCGGGGAGGTCCCCGGCCCGCGGGCGCTCGCCGAGTAGACCGCTCACGTCTGCCGCACTCCCTTCCCTCCTTGGTGGCTCCGGGGAAGCCCCCTATACTCCCGCCCCGTGTCCGCGCTCCGCGAGCTCCGCTTCCTGCTCCCCCGGCTGCGGCCCTACCGCTGGCGCTACGCGGTGGGCGGCGCCTGCGTCGTGGGCGCCGTGGCCCTCAAGGTCTTCATCCCCCGGTACCTGGGGGAGGCCTTCGACCGCCTGCTGGAGCTGGAGCGGGAGGGCTCGATGTCGGCCCTGGCGGAAGATGCCCTGAAGCAGGTGGGCGCCCTGGCCCTGGCCATCGTCGGCCTGGCCGCGGGCGTGGCCCTGGTGCGCACCGCCAGCCGGATCCTGGTCCTCGGCACCTGCCGCCGGATCGTCCACGACCTGCGCCGCCTCCTCTTCGGGCACCTCCTGACCCTGGCGCCCTCCTTCTACGCGCGCCACCCCACCGGTCAGCTCATGTCGCGCTGCGTGAACGACATGCAGAACGTGCAGGGCCTGACCGGGCCGGTCTTCCTGTACATCGTGGAGACCGCCACCCTCTACGCCGTCTGCATCACCTTCATGTGGGGGGTCAGTCCGCAGCTCACCCTGGTGGCCATGCTCCCCTTCCCGCTCTTCCTGCTGCTGGCCCGGCGCCTGGCGGCCCGCGTCCAGCAGGGCTCGCGGGAGGCGCAGCAGAAGCTGGGAGAGGTCAGCGCCAAGGTGGACGAGAGCCTCAGCGGGCACCTGGTCATCCGCTCCCTGGCCCTGGAGGGCTTCGACCGGGACCGCTTCGCGCGCCACTGCGACGACTTCCGCAGCCTGAACCTGCGCGTCACCCGGGCGCGGGCCCTGCTGGTCCCCATGATGAACGGCCTGGCCTCCCTGGGCACCCTGCTGGTGCTCCTGGTGGGGGGGCCCTGGCTGGTGCGCGGCGAGGTCAGCCTGGGCAGCTTCGTGGCCATGGTCCTCTACCTGGAGATGATGACCGTGCCCACCCTGATCCTGGGCTTCGTCATCAGCTCGCTGCAGCGCGGCACCGCGGCCCTGGGGAGGATCCGGGAGGTCTTCGAGTTCCAGCCGGCGCTGCGCGATCCCGACGATCCGCTCGAGGAGGGGGTGGTCGAGGGGGAGATCCGGGTGCGCGACCTCAGCGTCCGCTTCCCGGCCCTCGCCGAGCAGGAGCTCCTCAGCGGCACCCTGAGCGGGCAGGAGCCCGCCGCGGGCGGCGGGGCCAGCGACGAGCGGGTGGTGCTGGAGGGGATCTCGCTGGACGTGCCCGCGGGCACCACCCTGGGCGTGGTGGGTCGCACGGGCGCCGGCAAGACAACCCTGGTGCGGGTGCTCGCGCGGCAGCTCGAGGTCGAGCGCGGGCACGTCTTCATCGACGGCCGCGACGTGATGGACATGCGCCTGGCCGACGTGCGCCGGCGCATCGGCCTGGTCCCCCAGGAGACCTTCCTGTTCAGCGAGAGCCTGGCCGACAACATCGCCCTGGGCCTGCCCGACGCCGAGCGCGCGGCCGTCGAGGAGGCGGCCGAGGTCTCGCGCATCTCCACCGACCTGGCGCAGCTCCCCGACGGCCTGGACACCCAGCTGGGCGAGCGCGGGGTCAACCTCAGCGGGGGGCAGCGGCAGCGCACCGCCCTGGCGAGGGTGGTGCTGCTCGAGCCGCGCATCCTGATCCTGGACGACACCCTCTCGGCGGTGGACACCCACACCGCCGACGAGATCATGGCGCGCCTGCGCCCGATGATGGCGGGGCGCACCACCGTGATCGTGGCCCACCGGGTGTCCACCGTGCGGCACGCCGATCAGATCGCGGTGCTGGACGAGGGGCGGCTGGCGGAGCTGGGGTCGCACTCCGAGCTGGTTGCCGCGGGCGGTCTCTACGCCCAGCTCTGGGAGCGGCAGCGGGCCCGCGAGGCGCTGGAGGCCGACCTGGACCTGGAGGGCGGGGAGGTGGACTGGTGAGCGCGCACCGCATGGGCAGCCAGTACGCCGGCGGAGCGGCCTTCGACCTGCGGCTGTTCCGGCGCCTGTGGCGGCAGCTCGGCCGGCACCGGCGCCTGATCTGGGTGGCCCTGGGGCTCCTGCTGGTGGCCTCGGCCTGCCGCCTGACCATGCCCTGGCTGGTGCGCACGGCCATCGATCTGCACCTCGTCCCGGGGAGGCTCGAGGGCTTCCACCTCCTGCTGGGCGCCCTGGCGGGCGTGGCCCTGCTCGAGTTCGCCGTCCGCCGCTGGCAGATGTACGTCGTGGACCTGGCCGGGCAGAACGGCCTCTTCGACCTGCGCCAGCGCGTCTTCGCCCACCTGCAGCGCCTGCCCGCCTCCTTCTTCGACAGGACCCCCATCGGCAAGCTGGTGGGGCGCGTGACCACCGACGTGGAGGCCCTGCAGGAGATGTTCTCCCAGGGCGTGGTGACCATCCTCAACGACCTGCTCCTGGTGGGCGCCACCCTGGCCATCCTGCTGGCCATGAGCTGGAAGCTGACGCTGGTGTGCCTGGTCATCGTGCCGGCGCTGCTCGCGGTCACCTTCTTCGTGCGCATCCGGGTGCGGTCGGCCTACGTCCGGATGCGCTCGCGCACCTCGCGGGTAAACGCCTACCTGCACGAGCAGATCTCGGGCATGCCGGTAGTGCAGATGTTCACCCGGGAGGAGCGCTCCATGGCCGGCTTCCAGGGGATCAACGGCGAGCTGCGCGACGCCCAGCTGGCCACCGTGCGCTGGGAGTCGTGCCTGTCGGCGGCCATGGAGATGCTGGGCAACTTCACCGTGGCCCTGATCGTCTTCTTCGGCGGCCGGGCGGTCATCGGCGGGCTGGGGCCGGCGGCGGTGGGGGACTCGCTGTACGGGGGCCTCAGCCTGGGGACCCTCTTCGCCTTCGTGATGTACATGCAGCGCTTCTTCCAGCCGCTGAACGAGCTCAGCATGAAGTACACGGTCATGCAGAACGCCATGACCGCCAGCGACCGCATCTTCACCCTGCTGGACCAGGGCGGCGTGCCGGCCGAGCCCGAGGAGCCCTTCACCCCCGCGCGCACCGACGGCCGGATCGAGTTCCGCCGCGTGAGCTTCGGCTACGACCCCGCCCGACCCGTCCTGCGGGAGATCGGCTTCACCCTGGAGCCGGGCGAGCGGGTGGCCATCGTGGGCGCGACCGGGGCCGGCAAGACCACCCTGCTGAAGCTCCTGACGCGCCTCTACGAGCTGGAGCAGGGGGAGATCCTGCTGGACGGGGTCGACGTGCGCCAGCTCGCCCTGCAGGACCTGCGCCGGCGGGTGGGGGTCGTGACCCAGGACGTCTTCCTCTTCGAGGGCGACATCCTCTCCAACATCCGGCTGGGCCTGGAGGCGATCGGCGAGGAGGAGGCCCGGGCGGCGGCGGACCGCCTGCACCTGGACCAAGTGGTGTCCCGCTTCCCCGGCGGCTACCGCGAGCGGGTGCAGGAGCGCGGCAAGAACCTCTCGGCGGGGGAGAAGCAGCTCATCTCCTTCGCGCGGGTGCTGGCCCGGCAGCCGGCGGTGCTGGCGCTGGACGAGGCCACCTCGAACGTGGACTCGGCCACCGAGCACCTCCTGCAGGAGGCGGTCCACCAGCTCATGCTGGGCCGCACCTCCCTGATCATCGCCCACCGCCTGTCCACCATCCGCGACGTGGACCGCATCCTGGTCCTGCACAAGGGGCGGCTGGTCGAGGAGGGGACCCACGCCGGCCTGCTGGCGCGGCGCGGCATCTACTGGCGGCTGTACCAGCTCCAGTACCAGGAGCAGGAGCCCGGCGGGGGCGGATGAACGAGCCGCGCCCGGCACCCCTCGGGGCGCCGGGCGCGCGCGGGTCGCGTCAGGAGGTCAGTCGCAGTAAGTGACCTCTAGGGCGTCGGAGAGGCTGGTGCCGTAGCCCGACAGGTCGAGCTTGTCCCGGCCCCAGCCCTGGAAGTACTCGACGTTGCCGGAGGTCTTGCCGGAGATGTCGATGGTCCACTCGGCGAAGCCGGAGCCGTCGAGCACCTTCACCGGCATCCTCTGCACCGGGGGAAGCACGCACAGGACGCCCCCCTGGAAGGACAGGTTGTTGGGCGCGGTGCCCCAGAACACGATCGCGGCCTTGCCGGGGATCATGTCGGAGATGTTCACCTTGAAGTCGTTGGTGCCGATGCTGGCGTCCCCGACGAAGCCGATGTAGGGCAGGGTCAGGTTCGAGGTCAGCTTGGCGGTGCAGTAGCTCACCGGGTCCGGGCAGCCGCCGCAGCTCACCGCCGAGACGTCGAAGGCGTCCAGGCCCGATTCGTTGATGCTCTGCGGGTCGTCGTCGTTGGTGGTGAAGCGCACCTGCATGTTGGCGGTGAAGCTCACGCCGGCGGCCTGCAGCTCGGCGGCCGTGATGGCGTGGGTGCGCCAGCTGGTGTTGCCGTTGGTGGTGTGCCGGGCGATCTCGATCCAGGAGCCGGCGCCGCCGCTGCTGTTGATCTCGACCAGGATCATGTCGATGCCCGAAGCGTCGGTCAGGTAGAGGTAGTAGGCGTAGCTGATCTGGGCTGCGCCCCCGCTCATGTCGATGATGGGCGAGGTCAGGCGCACCGCGCCGCCGTCGACGTCGGTGTTGCCGGTGGCGTTCTCGGTCAGGTAGCACTGGCCGCTGCCGTCGTAGTCCGAGATGGGGTCGTAGGCCCAGCTCGGGTCGTTGACCGGGACCCCGCGCTCCCAGTCGCCCGTGCTGGCGCCCAGGTTCTGGGCGGTCCAGCCCTGGTTGGTCTGGAAGTCGTCGTGGAAGATGGTCGTCAGGGTCCCCACGATCGCGGTGTAGACGATGGTGGGCGCGCCCGAGGGATCGACCACCAGGCCGCACTGGGCGTCCTGCAGGCTGAAGTAGAACTCGGGGTTGTCGCCGCAGGCCGCCGGCGGCAGGTCGGCGGCGTAGGTGCCGCCGCCCTGGGGGGACATCACGATGGCCGCGTAGGTCCCGCCCTGGTAGCGGTAATGCAGCTGCACCGAGCCGGCCACCGGGTTGCCGCTCACGGCGATGGACACCGGTGTGGCCACGCCGGGCACCAGGGCCGCGGGCGGGTTGGAGGTGATGGTGGTCCCCGCCAGGCAGACGCCGGTGGGATTGGCCAGGGCGTTCTGCAGGCCGCTGTGGTTGATGCCGGTGCCGGAGTTGCCGGAGGTGGCCGAGCAGCCGCCGTGGGTGTGGATGCCCACCGCCAGGCCGGTCTGCTCCCAGATCACCGGGGAGCCGGAGTTGCCACCGGTGGTGTCGGTCTGGTACTGCACCAGGCTTCCGCTGCTGGTGACCATGGGTCCCACGTGGGTCTGCTGGACCTGGTTGTGGGAGGGCGGGGTGTTGTCGGTCCCGAAGCCGGTGATGCGGATGTCGTTGCCGCTGACCGGCGGCGGGTTGGTCAGGCTGAAGGCCGCGCCCTGGGCCTGGAAGGCGGTCAGGCCGGTGGTCGAGTTGGGGAAGGTGCCGTAGTAGGCCCAGTCGTCCCCGACCCCCTGGCCGCCGTTGCCCTGGAGCGAGGCCGTGTCGACCGAGTACTGGTCGGAGGGCGGCGGGTGGTTGAGGCTGCCGCCCGAGCTGGAGAGCGGCACGTTGAACTCGATCACCTGCAGGCCGCTGCCCGCGCAGTGCCCGGCGGTCAGCATGCACTTGGCGCAGTCATCGATGATCCAGCCGGTGCAGCCGGTGGGCATCTGCCGCCCGGCCCGCACGTCGTAGGACAGCACGCGGTCGTCGTTGGGTCCGCACTGGGACTCGGGCATGCCGGGCACTCCGCAGTCCACGTCGCGCAGCACCAGGCGGCTGGGAGAGGTGCCGGGGTGCGCCACGATCTCGACCTGGACCGCGTCGCCGTTGAAGTAGGCGCTCGAGTTCTGCCACTGCCGGCAGTGCCGGGCGTCCAGCTCCTGAACGGCGCCGTCCTCCCAGGAGGTCACGCGCAGGATGGCGCCGGTTCCCGCCAGGAGATCGCCACCCAGGTGGACCTCGTCGAAGTACAGCCGCAGCCAGTCGCTGCCGTGCACCAGGACGGGGAAGGAGACCACGACCTCGGTGGTGTCGCCGTTGTTGGCGACTCAGCCGGTGTCGTAGGCGTACTCCACGTTCACGGTGGGGGGGATCACAACCTGGGCCGTCGCCGTGCCGCTTCCGGCCACGAGGGCGGCCGCGACGAGCAGGCCGGCGCCCAGGGCGTGTTTGCTGGAGGTCATGCTGTCGTTCCTCTTCTCGGGGGTGGGGGGTGGTTCCGGGGGCGGGCGTGGCCCGCCGCCGGGAGTGGGGACGTATCAAGTATAGACCCGGTTCCCCGGAGCGCGCCGGGGAGTGCTGGGGGACCGCCCGGGTCCGTTTCCGGCGCGTAGGAGCAGGGTTCGGAGGAGGTAACGGTGGCCCGGCGGTCGACCCGGCGCTATGCCTGGGGCATGGATCGTGCGCAGCCCCCTCCGCCCGGCGAGCCCGACTTCCCCGGGCCCCTGCTCCCGCTCTTCCTGTCCCCGGCGCTGGTCATCTGGATGGAGCGGGTGGGCCACAACGTGGACCGGATCATCCGGAGCCTGGGGGGGAGGCCGGAGAGGTGGCGGCCCCACCTCAAGACGACGAAGATACCGGATGTCTGGCGCGTGCTGCTCGATGCCGGCGTCCGCCACTTCAAGTGCGCCACGACCCGAGAGGCCTCCCTCCTGCTCGAGCTCGGCGAGGGGAACATCGCCTCGGGAGAGGTGGACCTCCTGGTGGCCTATCCCCTGGTGGGGCCCGCGCTGCGGCGAGTCGCCCAGCTCGCGGCTGACCACCCTCGTTCCCGACTGTCCATCCTGGTCGAGGACGCCGCCGGGATCGCGGACGCGCCGCCGTCGGTCGGGCTCTTCGTGGACGTGAACCCCGGGATGGATCGTACCGGGGTGCCGGCGAGGCGCGCCGAGGCCATCGAGGGGCTGGCGCGGCTGTCCGGAGATCGCTTCCGCGGGCTGCACTTCTACGACGGCCACCTGGGGCACCTCCCCTTCGATGAGCGGCGCGAGGCGAGCTTCGAGGCCTACGATCGCCTGATGGGCCTGGTGGAGGGCCTGCGGCGCGCGGGGCTGCCTCCGCGCGAGGTGATCACCAGCGGAACCCCCAGCTATCCCTGCGCCCTGGCCTACACCCCCTTTCAGGAGCTCGGGGACTGCGTGCACCGCGTGTCGCCGGGAACGGTCGTCTACTGGGACGGCAGGTCGCGGGAGCAGCTCCCGGACTCGGACCTCGAGCCGACGGCCCTGTTGATGGCGCGGGTCGTGAGCCACCCCGATGACCGGCTGGTCACCTGTGACGCGGGCAGCAAGTCACTGGCGGCCGAGGTGGGCGACCCCTGCGCGAGCGTGCTGGGTCGCCCCGGGCTCGTGGCACGAGCCCCGAGCGAGGAGCACCTGCCCCTCGAGGTGAGATCGGGAGAGCCGCCGGCGCGCGGGGAGATCCTCTGGCTCCTGCCTCGCCACATCTGCCCGACGGTGAACCTGGCGGAGCGAGCGCTGCTGGTCTTGCCCGGCCGCATCGTGCACCCGGTGAAGGTGGCCGCCCGCGGCCACGAGCTCGGGGACGACCTGTGGCGAGCTCCCGCTCGCGGGGAGTGATCACGCGCCGGGGAGGGCCCGCGCCAGTGCCTCGCGGGCAGCCGGGTTCGGTCCGCTCTCCCGCTCGCCTGCCGCGAGGAGCTCCTCGAGCTGCTCCGGCGCGTCCCGGGTGACCCGGGGCAGGGCGCGCACCGCCTCCTGGCGGAGGAGCTCGCTCCCGCTGTCCAGGGCCTCGATCAGCGCGGGGGCGGCCGGGAGCGCGGCTGAACCGATGCTGCCCAGGGCGCCGGCGGCCGCGCTGCGGACCAGGGCGTCGATGCCGTCCACGGCGGCCTCGCCCGCGCCGGGCCCCCCCTGGAGGAGCCGGACGAGGGCGCCGACCGCGTGGCCGGCGGCGGGCCCGACGGACCCCAGGGCGGCGGCCGCGTGCAGGGCGTCCTCGCCCCGCTCGAGGCAGGCCTCGAGGGAGGGGACCGCGGCCCGGGCGGCCGGCCCCATGCTCCCCAGCGCCTGGATCCGGGCCTGTCGCTCCCCTCCGCTGGCACTCTCCAGCCCCCGGACCAGGTGGGGGATCGCGCCCGAGGCGGCCGGGCCGAGCCGCGATAGGGCCCGGGCGGCGGCGATCGCCGCCTCGGGCCGCTCGAGGAGCTGCGCCAGGTCCGGGACGGCCGGGCGGGCGCAGGCGCCGAGCTCGCCCAGGGCGGCGGCGGCCCCCCGGACGGTCCGCTCCGAGGGGCCGGCCAGGGCCGCCACCAGCTCGGGGAGCGCGCCCCGGCCCACGCTCGCGAGCGCCTTGTTCGCGTTGGATCGAACGCTCGCGTCCGGGTCGTCCAGCGCCCGGACGAGGGCCGGAACCGCCGACTGCGCGGCCGGGCCGATGGCACCCAGGGACAGAAGGGCCGCGACCCGGTCGCAGGCCGAGGGGACCGTGAGACTGGCGATCAGCCGGTCCACCCGACGCTCGAGCTGGCTGCGCCGCACGGACTCCGGATCCAGCCCCACGCGCTCCCCGAGCTCGACGAGGACCGGCTCGGGGATCCGCAGGCGCTTGCGCTCGGCCGCGCACACCTCGCGCAGGGCGTGCAGGAAGCCCCGGACGGACTCGGGCGCTCCGGGGGCCGCCTCCACCTCGCGGAGCTGCCGCTCCCACGCCGCCCCGTCCGCGCCGCAGGCCCCCACGAGCTCCCGAGCGGCGAGGTACTCGGCCAGGGGATCGAGGGCGAAGCGGAGCTTCTCGCCGTCGGCGTCGAGGGGCCGCAGGATGCCCAGCTCCTCGACCAGCCAGGCCAGCCGGGCCTCGACCTCCTCCTCGGCGAGGGCCGCCAGGGCCCGCCGCGCCCGCGCCTTCGGGATGGGCCCGGGCCTCCAGGAGGGCCGCACGCATTCGATGGCCAGGGCCTGGGCGTCGCCGCGCACCCGGCGGTCGCGCCGGCGTCGGTCGCGGTCCGATGCGGAGTCCAGGGCGCGCAGCCCTCGTCGGGGGCGCGATCGCGCGGCGCGTCGCCGGGCGATCTCGTCCATCCATCCGTTCATGAGCTCGGGGAGGCTCGTGGGGAGGGCGAGCGCGCGCGCTCCGGCGTCCTTCGAGCCGATCATCAGCTCGGCGAAGAGGGCGGCGTAGAGCGCCGTCAGGTCGCGGTGGCCGACCATGCGGGTGAGCCGGGTGCAGGCGTCGAAGAACTCCGGGTCGTCGAACAGCCCGCGCTTGTGCCGGAGGACGAGATAGGAGTCCAGGAACTCGGAGAGGCGGTGCCCCTCGATGCGCATGGGCGCGACGAGGGTCCGGTGCCGGCCCTCGAGACCCTCGGCGCTGCGGGAGGTGACCATCAGGGTCGGCGGCCGCAGCCGGTCGATGGCCGCGAGGAGCCGGCGGCGGGTGGCGGGGGTGTGCTCGGACCAGCCGTCGAGGATCGGGAGCACCCTCCCCTCGGCCACGAGGGCGTCGAGGAAGGCCGCGGAGGGGAGACCCTCCCCGGCCAGCGCGGGGAGCTGCTCGCGGATGAGGGTCCGCAGTCGGGCCGCTTCCCGGCCGGGCGGGGCGAGGAGCTCGCCCTCGACGAGCACCGGCAGCAGGAGGTGGGGCCGGAGCCGCTCGGCGGGGTCCTCGGCCAGGGCGGCCACGGCCAGGTGGCAGGCGAGGCTGGTCTTGCCCGACCCGCCCTCGCCGAGGATCAGGAGGTGGGCCGGCCGCCGCTCGAGCAGGGCTCGGAAGTCCCGCGGTCGGGGGGCCATGGCGGGCTCCCCGTCGAGCACGGCGGGGATCGGGACGTGGACGGCGCGCGCGCGCACGGTGTCCTGCTCGAGGAAGCGCTCCAGGGACGCGGCGCGGCGCGGCAGGATCCACGCGTCCAGGACCCGCGGGTGGTGCCGGAGCCGACGGGCGCAGAGCGCGCCGAGACCCGCCGCGATCCGGCGGGGCAGCCGCTCATCGAGGGTGCGGTGCAGGTCCAGGAAGGCCAGGGGCGCGAGGGCGAAGAGGAGGAGGGACAGGAGCGAGGGGGGCAGCAGGACGAGCGGGATCAGGAGCAGGAGCCAGCCCGCGCCGCCTCGTGCGACCGCGGGCGCGCCCCGCCCGGCGGCCGCCGGGCGCGCGCCGGGCGGAGCCGCCGCCACCGCGGCGGCCAGGTCGGAGAGGGCTCGCTCCGCCGCCGCGATCACGGTCGGATCGGGGTCCGAGGCGAGCGAGTCGAGGCGCGCCCGCACGGGGACCCCGGCGGCGCCGATCCGGCCGAGCGCGGCCGCGGCCGCCCGGCGGAGGGCGGGATCCTGCGCCTCGCGGGCGCGGTCGAGGATCGGGAGGACCCGCTCCGGGGCGAAGGCGCCGCCGCCCAGGGCCAGCACCGCGGCGGGGCGGAGCCGCGCGTCCTCCGAGCCCGCCAGGTCGCGGAGCTCCTCCAGGACCGGCTCCATGCCCGGACCGAGGCGGGAGAGGGCGCGAGCCGCCGGCCATCTCAGCTCGGGCGAGCCGCCGGCGAGCCGCTCCAGCAGGGAGCGGGCGGCCATGGCCGCGGGCGGGCCGATGCCGGCCAGGGCGTCGATCGCCGCGGCGGCGTCCTGGTCCTGCCCGCGATCGAGCAGGAACACCAGGTAGGGAACCGCCTCGGCCGCGGCCTCGCCCAGCCGGCCCAGGGAGGCGGCCGAGGCGCGCGCCACGTCGGGGTCCTCGTCCCCGAGGGCGGCGATCAGGCAGGGCACCGCCACCTCGGGATCGGGGGCCACGCGCCCCAGCGCGTCGGCCGCCGCCCAGCGCACGTCGTCGCTCCAGTCGTCCAGGAGCTCCACCAGGCGCGAGCCCGCCGCCGAGGCGCCCGGTCCGATCCGGCCCAGGGCGTGGGCCGCGGCCCAGCGCAGGTCGGCGTCCGGGCTCCGGGAGAGATCGAGCAGGGCGGTCGTCTGGGAGGCGGCCGCGGCTCCCAGCGCTCCCAGCTCCCAGGCCGCCGCCCAGCGCTCCTCCGCGTCCCCCTCGCCCAGGCGCTCGGCGAGGGCGACCGGGTCGCGCGCCTCCTGCTCCCGGGCCTGACCCGAGGCGGGCCAGGGGGCCGGCAGGAGTGCGAGCAGGGACGGCAGGATCCAGCGGGCGGAAGGCGGCATGCGAGGCGGCGTCTGGGGCGGCACAGTCTAGACGGTGGAGGAGCGGGACGGCAGGCGGGGAGCCCCCGATGGCCCCGAAAGCGCCCGGAATCCCGCGGATGCGACCCGCCGGCGGCGCTAGCTCGTGAGCCGGAGGCTCTCCTCCCACAGCCCGGCCCACTGGTCGCGGTCGTAGGAGACCCGCGAGGAGTTGGTCTCCCGCAGGCTCTTGAAGTACCGCCCGCTGACCCCCTCGAGCTCCGGATCCGCGGCCAGCCGGGCGACCGCGCGGCCTCCGTCCCGCGCCGAGGCGGCGAGGAACTTGAAGGGGGTGGCCAGGGCGCGGACCAGGAAGGAGGTGTCCTGGACGTAGTCGTCGAAGAGGCCGGTGCGGATCACTCCGGGGTGGAGGGCGTTGGCGGTCACCCCGCAGCTGCCGAGTCGGCGGGCGAGCTCGAAGGTGAAGTACAGGTTGGCCAGCTTGGAGTTGGCGTAGGCGCGGCGGCCGCCCCAGCCCCGCTCGAGCTGCAGGTCCGCCGGGTCCCAGCGCGCCCGGCGGTGGGCCTCGGAGGAGACGGTCACCACCCGGGCGGGGGCGCTCTCGCGCAGGAGGCCCTCGAACTCGCGGGTCAGGAGGAAGGCCGCGAGGTGATTGACCGCGAAGGTGCGCTCCACGCCCCGCTCGTCGACCTCGCGCTCGTGCAGCAGCACGCCGGCGTTGTTCACCAGCACGTGCAGGGCGTCGCAGCGGGTGCGGACCTCCTCCGCCAGGGCGCGCACGGACTCCAGGCGGGAGAGGTCGGCCAGCAGGAGCTCGACCGGGCGGTCGCCGGCGCGCTGCTGGATCTCCTCGCGGGCGGCGTCGCCGGCCACGCGATCGCGGCACACCAGGACGAGTCGCGCTCCGGCCCCGGCCAGCTCGAGGGCTGCGGCCTTGCCGATGCCGCGGTTGGCGCCGGTGATCAGGCAGGTGCGGTCCTTCATGGGGGAGCTCCGTCGGGCGGCAGGGCGCCCTAGCGTTCCCGGTCGAGTCCGGAGAGCGGCCGCACCCAGATGTTCCGGTAGCGGACCGGGCTGCCGTGGTCCTGCAGCCAGATGGGGCCCCTGGGCGAGTGGGCGAGGTAGCGCGGCACCGATCGCCAGCAGGTCTCGCCCAGGAAGACCCGGCGGTGGTGCACCAGCACGCCGTTGTGCAGGACGGTCGCCCGGGCCGGACTCAACAGGCGGGTTCCCTGGAAGCGCGGCGCCTCGAACACGATGTCGTAGGTCTGCCACTCGCCGGGCGGCCGACAGGCGTTGACCATGGGCGGGTGCTGGCCGTAGAGGCCCGCCGCGTGCCCGTCGGCGTAGGTCGGGTTCTCGTGGTTGTCGAGGACCTGGACCTCGTAGCGCCCCATCAGGAACACGCCGCTGTTCCCCCGCCCCTGGGAGTCGTACCGGGGCGGGGGGGCGCAGAACTCGACGTGGACCTGGCAGTCGCCGAAGTGCTGGCGCGTGCGGATGTCGCCGGTGCCGTTGACCTGGAACCAGCCGTCCTGGACCTCCCAATCGGCGGGGCCCTCCCGCTCGGCGCTCTCCCACCTCGCCAGATCGGTCCCGTCGAAGAGCACCACCGCGTCGGAGGGCGGCGCGCCCGCCCGGTCCTGGGTGCTGGCCGTGCCCGGGGTGACCACCGGCGGTCGGGGCCGGTCGCGGTCGTGCACGCGCCAGGGCGAGTCGGGCAGGTAGGGCGTGTCGTCGTAGCCCGGGGCGGGTTCCTGTCCGCCGGGGAAGGCCGCGGTCGCGGCCGCCAGCGTCAGCCCCGCCACCGGGAGCGCGAGGGCCGCGGCGAGGAGCGCGGCCCTTCGGGTTCGTCGTTGTCTCATGGTCGCTTCCCTCCGTGCCGGTCCGGGATTCTCGGCGAGCCGGCGGGCGGAGGCAAGCGGCCCGCCGGGCGGTGGGCGCGGCTGGCGCGCCCGGCAGGACTCGAACCTGCGACATTCGGATTAGAAATCCGATGCTCTATCCGGCTGAGCTACGGGCGCGGACGCATGGAGCACGCCGGGGGGCGCGAGACCGCCGCGCCGCGCAGGGCGTGCGAGGTGGTCGGGGAGACGGGATTCGAACCCGCGGCTCGCAGCACCCAAAGCTGCGCCTCTACCAGCTGAGGTACTCCCCGGCCGGAAGGCGAGGTTACCTCACGGAGCGCGAGGTGCGCAGCGCGCGGGTCGGGTTTTCCTGGCGGCCGGGGGGGGGCGGGGGTAGCCTCCGCCGACGCGGGAGGGCTTCCGGCTCGGGCCGCTCAGCGCACCCGGGAAGCCGCCCCATGGCAAGTGGACGGGGGTGGATCGGCGCACATGAAGGTCCTGGTGGTCGGCGGGGGAGGACGCGAGCACGCGCTGTGCTGGAAGGTCGCGCAGTCCCCCGAGGTGAATGAGGTCCTGTGCGCGCCGGGAAACGCCGGCACCGCGAGGGTGGCGCGCAACCTGCCCCTGCCCGCCGACGACTTCGACGGCCTGGTCCAGGCGGCCGCCCGTGAGCAGGTGGAGCTGGTGGTCATCGGCCCCGAGGACCCGCTGTGCGCGGGGCTGGCGGACCGCCTGCGCGAGGAGGGCCTGGCGGTCTTCGGCCCGGGCGCCGCCGGGGCCCGCCTGGAGGGCTCCAAGGTCTTCGCCAAGGAGTTCCTCCAGCGCTACCGCATCCCCTGCGCGCCGAGCCGCCGCTTCGACCGCTCGGGAGCGGCCAAGTCCTTTGTCGAGAGCTGCACCGTCTGGCCCCAGGTGATCAAGGCCGACGGCCTGGCGGCGGGCAAGGGCGTGTTCGTGGTGGACGACGCCCACCAGGCCTGCTCGGTGATCGACTCCCTCATGGAGGAGCGGCGCCTGGGCACGGCCGGCGACGAGATCATCGTGGAGGAGTTCCTCTCGGGCGAGGAGTGCAGCGTGCTGGCGGTCACCGACGGCGAGGCCCTGCTGATCCTCGAGCCGGTGATGGACCACAAGCAGGTGGGCGAGGGCGACACCGGGCTCAACACCGGGGGCATGGGCGTCTTCTCTCCGGTGGCCGGGCTCTCGCGCCGGCTCCTGCGGCAGATCGAGCAGCACATCCTGCTGCCCACCCTGGACGGCCTGCGGCGCGAGGAGATCGAGTTCCGCGGCGTGCTCTTCGTGGGGCTCATGATCACCGAGCAGGGGCCGCGCGTCCTCGAGTACAACTGCCGCTTCGGCGATCCCGAGATCCAGGCGGTGGTGCGGCGCCTCGACGCTGACCTGGCGCCCTATCTGCTGGCCACGGCCACCGGGCAGCTGGCCGAGCTCAGCGGGCCGGCCTGGGACCCGCGCACCTGCGTGGGCGTGGTGGCGGCCAGCGAGGGCTACCCCGGCAGCTACCGCAAGGGCGACGTGATCGACGGCCTCGACGAGGCCGAGCGGGTGGACGAGGTGGTGGTCTTCCACGCCGGGACCGCCGAGGGGGAGGGCGGCGTGGTGACCGCCGGCGGCCGCGTCCTGTGCGTCACGGGGATGGGCGAGGACCTGGTCGCCGCCCGGGAGCAGGCCTACCGGGGCTACGACTGCATCCAGTGGGACGGCAAGTTCTGCCGCCGGGATATCGGGGCCCGCCACGGCACGCGCGGCGAGCCGGGACACGGGGTGGGAGCCGCGGCCCGACGGGGCGGCCCCGGCTGAACGCCGTGAGGCAGGACGCCGTCCGCAAGCGCTTCGAGCGCTACCTGAGGAGTCGCTCGCTGAAGATGACTCCCCAGCGCCGGAGGATCCTCGAGACCGCCTTCGACACCCACGACCACTTCAGCGCCGACACCCTCTACGCCTGGCTGAGGGAGGAGGGGGGCCAGCCGCGCGTCTCGCGGGCCACGGTCTACCGCACCCTGGCGCTGCTGCAGGAGGGGGGCTTCATCAACCGGCTGGACGCCGGGCTGGGCGAGCTCGTGTACGAGCACGTGGCCGGCCACCGCCACCACGACCACCTCGTCTGCATGGAGTGCGGCCGCATCGAGGAGTTCCACGACGAGCGCATCGAGCGGCTCCAGGCTGAGATCTGCGAGCGCCGGGGCTTCCAGCTCGCCGACCACGACCTGCGCCTGATGGGGGTGTGCCGCGCCTGCCAGGCCCGCACGCGCGAGCCGAAAAAGAAGTAAGGAAAGCAGGAGAAGGCGCCGGAGCGGCGCTCTCCTCCCGTTTCCTGACTTCCTGCTTTCCCTATCGGTCCTTCCGGCGGTGCCGGACGGGACCTACTCCTTCTCGAGGCGGTGGGTGATCCGGTCGGTGACCACCTCGGCGATATCGCCGCGGTTCAGGCCGAAGCGGGTGGCACTCACTCGCATCTTGGACTTGCCGTAGTCGTAGGCCTCGACCGAGACGGTCACGGTGCAGCCGTCGATTTTGGCGTTGGCCGTGCGCAGGTCGTCGTCGACCTCGATGAGCTGCGTGCTGGCGTCGGACAGGTATAGCTTGACCTCCGGCCAGACATCCTCCACGTCAACGTTGAGGCGCGTGACGTAGGTGGCGTTGTCCAGCACGTCCTGGCTCACGACCAGGGCCGCGCCGGCGCCCACGGCGGCGGCCAGGCAGCCGGACGTGAGGGGTGCGATGAGCAGGGCGCAGAGCAGTGTGGTTCGCATGGGGTTTCTCGTACTCCTGGTTCCTAGAATCGGCGATCCGGCACCCTCAGGACGCGCCCTCCAGCGCGCCCCGTGCGGCCGTCTCGACCATGTTCCGGTAGAAGGCGAGCCCCTCGCCCGCGCGGCGTTCGGGAAGCCGCGTCCAGTGCGGGTGATGCCAGGGCTCGATGTTCCGCTCGGGGTGGGGCATCAGGCCCAGCACCCTCCCGCTGGGGTCGCAGATGCCGGCGATCTCCTCGACCGAGCCGTTGGGGCAGTCGGGGTAGCGCGCCGGTGAGCTGCCGTCGGCGCTCACGTAGCGCAGGGCGATCTGGGAGCGCTCCCGCAGGCGCTCGAGGGCCGCGGGCTCGCGCACCGCGAAGCGACCCTCGGCGTGGGCCACCGGGCAGGGCAGGAGCTCGCCGGCGGAGAGCCAGGGGCAGGCGCAGTCCTGCGCCTCGAGCATCACCCACCGGCACTCGAAGCGGCCGCTCTCGTTGCCCGCCAGGGCGATGTCGCGGCCGCGCCCCAGCCGGTCGGGCCCCTCCAGCAGCCCGGTGTCCACCAGCACCTGGAAGCCGTTGCAGACGCCCAGCACCAGGCCCCCCCGCTCGACGAAGGCGAAGAGGGCGCGGCTGAGGTGGTGGCGCAGCTCCAGGCCGAAGACCCGGCCGGCGGCCACGTCGTCCCCGTAGCTGAAGCCCCCCGGCACCACCAGCAGCTCGAAGTCGTCCAGCCGCCCGGGCTCGGCCAGGACGCGGTGCAGGTGGCTGAGCTCGACCTGGCTGCCGGCCCTCTCGAGGGCCAGCACGGTCTCTCGATCGCAGTTGGTGCCGGCGGTGCGCAGCACCAGGGAGCGAGGGTTGGAGGTGGCGCTCATCCCCGGAAGCCTCCGCGGTGCGCGGCGCGCAGGGCGCCCCAGGAGAGGTCGGCCAGCAGCTCGCCGCCCGGGGCGAGCAGGCGCAGGCGCGGCTCCTCGCCCACCGCCCCCAGGCGGGCGCAGGGATGGCCGGAGAAGCGCTCGGCGAAGGCCGCCTCGTCGCCGGGCGCCAGCTCCACCAGGAAGCGCGTACAGGACTCCGAGAAGAGCAGCGCCGCCGACAGGTGGCAGCGGGCCTCCCCCAGCTCGCGGGGGACCTCGGCCAGGTGCAGCTCCGCCCCCAGCTGCCCGGCGAGCACCATCTCGGCGGCGGCCACCGCGAGCCCGCCCTCGGACAGGTCGTGGCAGCTCCTCACCAGCCCGGCCCCGATCGCGGCGTGCAGCGCGGCCAGCAGGGCGGGCGCCGAGTCGAGCTCGGGCCGGGGCACGCGGCCGCCCTCGAGGCCCAGCTGGGCCAGGTACTGCGAGCCGCCCAGCTCCGAGCGGGTCGTGCCCAGGAGGTACAGCGCGTTGCCGGGCGCCTTGAGGTCCATGGTGACGCAGCGCGCCACGTCGGGGACGATGGCCAGGGCCGAGATCAGCAGGGTGGGGGGGACGACGAAGGTCTCCTCGCCGACCCGGAACTCGTTGTTGAGGCTGTCCTTGCCCGAGATGAAGGGCGTGCCGTAGGCCATGGCGCCCTCGTAGCAGGCGCGCGCGGCGTGGACCAGGGCCCCCAGCTCTCGCGGCCGGTCGCAGCTCCCCCAGGCGAAGTTGTCGAGCAGCGAGCAGCGCCCTGGATCGCCGCCCACCGCCACGACGTTGCGCAGGGCCTCGTCGATGGAGGCCAGGGCCATGGCCCGGGGGTTGAGCGGGCCGCGCGTGGCGCTCGCGCCGCAGCTGATGGCCAGGCCGCGCCGGGTGGACTCCAGGGGCTGGATCACCGCCGCGTCCCCGGGGCCCTCGCCGCGCGCGCCCACCAGGGGCTTGATCGCCGAGGTGCCCTGCACCTCGTGGTCGTACTGGGTGACGATCCAGTCCTTGCTGGCCACGTCCGGCCGGCACAGGAGCGCCAGGATGACCTCGCCGAAATCATCGGGCTCGGGGCAGCCCGGGTCGGGCGAGCTCGGGGCCGACCAGGTGGCGTGCCGCTCGGGTCGGGGCGTCCCCTCGTGCAGGAAGGCCATGTCCAGCTCGCCCACCGGCTCGCCGTCGCAGCGCAGGAGCAGGCGCCCGTCGCCGGTGAAGCGCCCGATGGCGGTGGCCTCCACGTCCTCGGCCTCGAAGACCGCCAGGAGCTCGTCGAGACGATCCGGGGGAACGGCGAAGACCATGCGCTCCTGCGCCTCGGAGATCCAGACTTCGGCCGGGCTCAGGCCGGGGTACTTGAGCGGGACCTTCTCGAGGTCGACCTCGGCCCCGCAGTCCTCGCCCATCTCCCCGACGGCCGAGGAGAGCCCGCCGGCCCCGCAGTCGGTGACGGCGCGGTACAGGCCCCGGTCGCGCGCCACCAGCAGGGCGTCCAGCACGCGCTTCTCGGTGATCGGGTCGCCGATCTGCACCGCCGAGCTGGAGACGCTCACCGACTCGTCGTGCAGCTCCACCGAGGAGAAGGTGGCGCCGTGGATGCCGTCCCGGCCGGTGCGGCCCCCGGCCACCACCACCACGTCGCCGGGCTCCACGGACTTGGTGGCGCAGGCGCGCGGCAGCAGGCCCACCGTGCCGCAGAAGACCAGGGGGTTGCCCACGAAGCGCGGGTCCACCCACACGCCCCCGTTGACCGTGGGGATGCCCATGCGGTTGCCGTAGTCGCGCACCCCGGCCACCACCCCCCGCAGGATCCTGCGCGGGTGCAGGGTGCCCCGGGGCAGCTCCTCGGCCGGCAGGTCCAGCGGTCCCACGAAGAAGCAGTCGGTGTTGGCGATGGGCTTGGCGCCCAGGCCGCAGCCCAGGATGTCGCGGATCACCCCGCCGATGCCGGTCCCCGCGCCGCCGTAGGGATCGATGGCGCTGGGGTGATTGTGCGTCTCCACCTTGAAGCAGGCGTCCCAGCCGTCGGCGAACTCCACGATGCCGGCGTTGTCGTGGAAGACGCTGATGCACCACGGCTTGGCGAGCTCCTCGGTGGCGCGCACGATGGTCTGCTTCAGCAGGTTGTCGATCACCTCGCCGTCCATGTGGATGACGCCGGTGAAGGTCTTGTGCTTGCAGTGCTCGCTCCAGGTCTGGGCCAGGGTCTCGAGCTCGCAGGCGGTGGGCTCGCGGCCCAGCTCGCGGTAGTGGGCCTGGATGGCGCGCATCTCCAGCACCGTCAGGCTCAGGACCCCCTCGCGGCTGATGCGCTCGAGCTCCTCCTCGCCGGCCTCCCGCAGGGGGACCCGGGTGAGGGCGCGGGCCTTCTCGATCCGGGGCGGGGCGAAGTGCAGCTCCTCGCGATCGATCAGGAGCTCCTCGATCACCTCGTTGGCGAACAGGCTGCGGCCGAGGTGCTTGAGCTGTGTGGCGGAGAGGGACCCCTCGACCTCCCAGGCCCGGAAGCTCAGGGCGCGGGGCGCGGATCCGTCGGGGAGGGCGGCCAGCCCGGTCCGCGCCAGGGCGCGCTCGACGGTCTCGGCCACGGGGTCCATCACCCCGGGCCGCCGCGCCACCAGGATGCGGTGCGCGTCGACCCCCGGGGGGGGCAGGCCGGGGCCGATCAAGCGGGCCTCGTCGAGGACCGGGTCGGCGAGGAGCTCGCGGACGACTCGCCGGGCGTCCCCCTCGGCCAGCTCGGGAGAGAGAAGGAAACCGCGGCCGCTGCGCACGGACCGCACGCCGACGACCCCCAGCTCGGAGATGGCCTGCAGGGCTTCGGCCCCCTCGGGGTCCCCGGCCCCGGGCCGCCGGAAGACCTCGACGCGCCACGCCTCGGGCAGGGCGCGGGGCGGGGCCTCGGTGGCGGGCTGGGGCGATGTGGGCATGGGCGGGACTCCGGTGGGGACGGCTCGTGGCCCGCAATATATCGAGGGGCCCGGCGCTCGCTCCACCATATCTTGGGGTCGGGCGCCGGCGAGCCGGCGGGGTGCCGGAAGCGGCGCGGATGCGGAATGGTAGCCTCGCGAGGGGTCCGGCCCAAGGGCGCGTCGGGGCCGAGGCGGTGCGCCGGCGGGGGCCCGGGTGGGGAGCGCGCGGCCTTCGGGGTTGCCTCGAGGGGGCTCGTGACGGACCATGCCGGTTTGCGGGTGGTGCGATCGGGCCCCGAGGGCGGGCCCGAGGGCACCCCGCGGGAGCGAACCGTGAGCGAGAATCCCGAAAGCGACGGCAGGGCCATGCCCAGCAAGACCAACGGCGGCTCCGGGGCCATGGCCTTCGAGCGGGAGATCCTGGATCTCGAGCGGAACCTGGCCGAGCTCCAGCAGATGCAGGAGCGCACCGACCTGGACCTCTCGGAGGGGATCCGCGAGCTCTCCGAGAAGATCGAGAGCAAGAAGCGCGAGACCTACGCCAACCTCTCCGCCTGGGACACCGTGAGCGTGGCCCGGCACCCCGACCGCCCGGTGGCCAGCGACTACATCGCCCACCTGCTCGACGACTTCGTCGAGCTGCACGGCGACAAGCTCTTCGCCGACGACCGCGCCATCGTCACCGGCCTGGCCACCCTCGAGGACCGGCGATTCATGCTGATCGCGCACCGCAAGGGCCGCACCACCGAGGAGCGCCTGCGGTGCAACTTCGGGTGCGCCCACCCGGAGGGCTATCGCAAGGCCCTGCGCAAGATGCGGCTGGCCGAGAAGCTCCAGATCCCCATCGTCAGCCTGATCAACACGCCCGGCGCCTACCCGGGGATCGGCGCCGAGGAGCGCGGCCAGGCGACGGCCATCGCCGAGAACATCCTGGCCATGTTCGACCTGAAGACCCCCATCCTGGTGATCGTCATCGGGGAGGGCGGATCCGGCGGGGCCCTGGGCATCGGCGTGGGCGACCGCGTTCTCATGATGGAGCACGCCTACTACTCGGTGATCAGCCCGGAGGGCTGCGCGGCGATCCTGTGGAAGGACGCCGAGCACACCGCCCAGGCGGCCGAGGCCCTGCGCCTGACGTCCGGGGACCTCAGCGCCCTGGGGGTGATCGACGGGGTGATCTCCGAGCCTCCGGGCGGGGCCCACCGGACCCCCGAGCGCGCCTACGAGGAGCTGCGCCGGACCATCCTGGGCGAGCTGGAGGGCCTGGACTCCGTGCCCGTCGACCAGCTCTGTGCCGCACGCCGGGAGAAGTTCCGCCACCTGGGTGTGATCCAGGGGCGCTTCCCCGGTATCGATGGGTCCTGAGAGGGCCCGGGCCGCTTTCCGCGCTGCGCGCTCCAACGTCGGCCGGTTCCGATCCGTTAGTATCCAGCCTCCTGCGCCGCCGGGCCCACCCGCCGGCCGACGCCTCGATGTGCCCCTTTCGAGAGCCCGAGCCCGAGCCCACGGCCGCTGAGGCCGGGGCCGAGGCCGCCGGGGACGACCACGACCTGATCCGCCGCGCCCAGCGGGGGGAGGAGGAGGCCTTCGAGCAGCTCGTCACGCGCCACCAGCAGCGCATCTGGAGGGTGGCGCGGAGCATGGTCTCCTCGGACGAGGACGCGCGCGACCTAGCCCAGGAGACCTTCCTGAGGGTGTTCCGCAGCCTGGATCGCTTCGACTTCCAGCACCCCTTCACCACCTGGGCCTACCGGATCGCCACCAACCTGGCGATCGACCACCTGAGGCGGCGCCGGCCCACGGTGAGCGCGGGCTCCGGGACGGGGGACGGCGACGAGGTCGAGGTGGACCTGCCCGACCGGGACGTGCCCGATCCCTCGCGCCGGATGGAGGCCGAGGAGACCTCCCGGGAGGTCCGCGACTGCATCGACAGCCTGGCTCCGCACTTCCAGGCGGTCCTGGTGCTGCGCGAGATCGAGGGCCTGGCCTGCACCGAGATCGCCGAGATCGTGGGGGCCACCCACGTGACCGTCCGCTGGAGGCTGCACCGGGGCCGCAAGCTGTTCCAGGAGGAGTGGGAGCGGCGGGACCGCCTCCGGGAGCGGGAGGCCGGGATCCGCCGGGCCGCCGGGATAAAAAGGGCCGAGGACGGGGCCAACGCCGGGCCGGCCCCGCCCGTAGGGTCTCTCGAAGGGGAATCCTCGGAGACCGAGGAGCTCGAATGACGCACCCGCCCACCCGTTGCAGCGACGTACACGCCCTCCTCCCGCTCCACGTGGGAGGCGACCTGGAGGAGCAGGCCCGAGGCGGCGTGGAGGAGCACCTGGCAGGCTGTGGGACCTGCCGGGACTCTCTCCAGCGCGCTCGGGAGGCCCGTGCCGCCCTGCTGGGCCTGAGAGAGGCCGTGGCGGGGCCGGGACCCGACCTGTGGCCCGGCATCCGGGCCGCGCTGGACCTGTCGGGGACGGCACCGGTCCGGGAGGCAGCCTCCCGCTGGACCGGGGGACGGATCCTGAGGTGGCGGCCGATCGCCACGACGGCGGCCGCGGCCGCGGTCTTCCTGATCGGATGGATGGCCTGGGGACCCGCCGGCGCCGGGACTCCCGACGGCGCTCCCGGGGCGAGCCCGGCGATCGCCGAGGGGACGCGGGCCGAGGGCGGCTCGGAAGTCCCCGAGTTCAGCGAGATCGAGGAGCTGAGCGGCTCGACCCTGGTGGACCACCGCTTCCTGCGCCCCCTGGACGAGGGAGAGCGCCCGATGAGCTGGAGCGCGGAGGAGTGGGTCGAACGCGGCTCCCAGGGCGGCGTGTCCACCGAGCTCGTCGGCGATCCGAGGTAGCCCTTCGCGTCCGCCCGGGGGCCGCCGGATCTGACCGACGGGGGGTCCGGCGCGCGTCAGCGGTCGGACTCGCCCCGCTGCTCCTCCCGGCGCCGGGCGGCCGAGCACACCGACCGCAGCTCGTACGCCTGCTGGATGTCGGGGTGGTCGTAGGTCAGGTTCGACAGGCGCAGGAACTCGTCCAGGCTGGCGACCGCCTCCTCCCAGCGCTCCTGGGCGGAGAGCAGCTGGCCGCGGCGGCTGAAGGCCTCGGCGCGGTCCGGCCGCAGGTCCAGCACCAGGTCGAGGGCGGTCAGCGCCTCGGTGCCGCGGCCCAGCCGCTGCAGCACGTCGGCGGCGTGCAGGTGGGTGGTCACCTGGAGGTCCTCGTCCTCCCCGATCTGGCTCCGCAGGTTCTGCTCCTGGCGCGCGGTGAGGTCGGGCAGATCGAGCTGCATGCGGCGGAAGGCCAGCTCCTCGTCGAGGACCGCCAGGAGCTCGCGGGACCAGGCCAGGCTCCCCTCGTAGTCGCCGCTGAGGGCGGCCACCCGCATGAGCCCGGAGAAGGCCTGGATGTTGCGCGCCTGGCTGGCCAGGGCGTCCTGGTAGGCCGTGCTCGATTCGGCCCAGATCTGCTGGGCCTCTGCGTGCAGCTCCGCGGCGCGCGCCTCGGGGTCCACGGCCTCGGTGAACCGCTCGCCGGCCCGCACCGCCTCGGCGGCCTCCCGCGCGAGGACCCCGCGCCGCTCGAGGGCCTTGCCCAGGCCCAGCAGCGCGCGGTAGTCCCCGGTCTCGGCCACGTCGCGGAACACGGCCTCGGCTACCTGCAGGTCGGCCGCCTGCCCGAGCTGCTGGTGGATGTAGCCGAGCAGCAGCTTGAGCGACATGCACTCGGGGTCCAGGTCCAGGCCCTTGCGCGCCTGGTCCTCGGCTCGGTCGAGGTCGCCCATCTCGTAGTAGAGCATGGCGTTCCCCTCGTACAGGTCGAGGCGCCGCCCCTCGTGCAGCGCGTCGGGGTCGGGCCCCGAGCCGCAGGCGGGCAGGCCGGTGAGGCAGGCCACGGCCAGGAGCAGCAGCGAGGATCGCGAGGGCGTGGGGATGGTCTTCATGGCGTCGGGCTCCGGAAGGGCCGGGGACGTGGACGGCGCACGATAGCACGCGGAGGCGGTCCGCGCCCCGGGGAGGGCCTCGGGCGGGCTCAGGCCCCCTCGGGAGGCTCGCCGGGGCGGCGGGCGCGGTCGGGATCCAGTAACCGCCCCAGGCGCTCGGGTTGCACGCGCAGATCCAGTCGTCTGCCCCCAGATAGCTCGACCAGGCCCGGGGGCGCGCCCTTGGGCTTGCGGACCTGCTTGCGCCGGCACACCCAGACGCCGGCCCGCTGGGCCCCGCGCAGGGGGGAGAAGTGGACCGCCAGGTGGGCGGCGTCGAGGACCTCCTCGGGGTCGGGCTCGGCCCCGCGCCCCAGGCGAAGGACCACGTGGCTGCCGGGCACGTCGGCGGTGTGCAGCCAGAGGTCGTTTCCCCGGGCGGCGCGGAAGGTCAAGGCGTCGTTGTCCCGCGAGTTGCGGCCCACTCGGATCTCCGAGCCTCGGCTGCCCGAGAAGCGGAGCCAGGGCACGCGCGGCGCGGGCGCCGGGCGCTTCCGCGGATCCGCCTCCTGGAGGGGATCCAGCAGCCCGGCCTCCACCGCCTCGCGGTCCAGGGCCTCCGGGTCCCCCTCGGGCTCTCCGGCCCGCTCCTGCAGGGCCTCCAGGGCCGTGCGCCGGTCGCGGGCCAGCTCCAGCTCCCGCTCGAGCGAGCCCTGGGCGCGCAGGAGCTTGTGGTAGCGAGCGAACAGGGCCTCGACGTTCTGGCTCGGGCTGCGGCGGGGATCGAGCTCGATGCGCCGGGTGCGCGGCTCGCCCTCCCCGGCGTAGTGGTCCTCGAGCTCGATCTCGGCCATTCCCCGGCCCAGCCGGTGCATGTGCGTCTTGAGCAGCTCCCCGTCCAGGCGGAGGCGCTCGGCGCCCGAGGCGGACTCCTGGCGGCGCAGGAGGCCCTTCTCGAGGTTGCGTGCGCGCTTGAGCTTGCGTCGCACCCGGTCCAGGAGCCGCCGGCGAAGCTGGCCGGCGCGGGTCCGCTCGGCCTCGCCGCCCAGGGCGGCCTCCACCCGCCACGAGAGGGGCGCGGAGGCGGGCGCGCCTCGCGGAGGGGGCCCGGGATCGGGGAGGTGCTCGGCGAGAGGGGGGCTGGAGCTCACCGAGGCGGGGGCTCCCGGCGGCGCCCTCCAGGGCTCGCCCTCCCGCAGGCGGGGGGAGGCGCGCCGGGCGGGAGCCGGCACCAGCACATCGAGGACGAGGTCCTGGCGGTCGACGAGCACCAGGTTGGAGTGTCGGCCGCAGAGCTCGTGCACCAGGGCCCGCTCGGGTCGGTCCTCGGCCCGGAACGCCAGGCGCAGGATCCGGTCGCGGGCCACCGGCTCGAGGCCCGTCAGGCGCGCTCCGCGCAGCTCCTCGAGCAGGCGGCGGAAGAAGGGGCCGGCCGGGCCTCGCGGGCTGTGCACGCGCGCGTGCTGGAGATGGATCCGCGGATGGTCCGGGGAGGCGGACAGCCGCAGGCGCCGCACCGGGCCCGGCTCGCTCCCGGCCGGGGCGGGCTCGGCCAGGACCAGGAGGAGGTCCCGCGGGGGCAGGGCGACGAGGTCCCGCAGGGCCAGGCCGAGGAGCAGTGGGCGGAGCTCGTCGGCGAGCTCCGCCAGGTGCGCCGCGGAGAGGCTCAGCCCTCCTCCTCCAGGTTGTAGACCCAGGGCCGCTGGCAGGGCTCCCAGTCCAGGAGCTCTCCCTCGCCGCCGAAGAACAGGGGGATCTCCCGGGCGGCGGCCTCGGGGCCGTCGGAGCCGTGGACGAGGTTGTTGGAGAAGGAGTTCCCGAAGTCGCCGCGGATCGTGCCGGGCGCGGACTTGGCGCCGTCGGTCTTGCCCATCAGGCCCCGGGTGACCTCGATGGCGTTGCGGCCCTCCAGGCAGAGGGCCACGGCCGGGGCGGAGCTCATGTACCGCACCAGGCTCTCGTAGAAGGGCTTGCCGGCGTGCTCGGCGTAGTGGCGCTCCAGGAGATCGCGGCCGAAGCGGCGCATCTGGAGGCCCACGAGCTGCAGGCCCTTCTCTTCGAAGCGGGCGATGATCTTGCCCACCAGGCTTCGGTGGACGGCGTCGGGCTTGAGCAGGACCAGCGTGCGTTCCACGGGCGTCTCCGCGGGTTGGGGGGTGCCGGGCAGGTGTCCGGGGCGGGGGCGAAAGGGGCCGGGATGATATCGACGCGCGGGCCGAGGCGGAAGCGGCCGCCGGAGGCTCGACGGGGGAGCCGGAGGACCCCCGCGGAGGGGCCCGCGAGGGGCCAACAATTCCCCGGCTGAGGTTGACTCCCGCCCGGGCACTTCTAGATTGGTTGGCCTCGATCCGCCACTGGAACGCCTGGGGCCATGGCCGTCCGGGCGGGATGGGGGCCTTTCAAAATCAATCCGTCGACCGGTCTGGACCGCTCCCCGTCGCGTCCGACCGGCTGCAGGGCTCCCGTCCGGCGATCGAAGATCGCCGACCGCCAGCGCCACATGGTCCCCAACCCCTTCCGCGCTCCCGCCGAACTCCAGAAGAGCGGCTACGCGCGCTACGCGGGCTTGGGGATCCAGTTCGCCGTCACGGTCGGCGTATTCGGGGTGTTCGGCTACTGGCTGGACACGCTCCTCGGGACCCTGCCGCTGCTGCTCCTGATCCTGGTCTTCCTCGGCTTCGCCGGAGCCCTGTTCTCGCTGGTCCGCAAGGTGCCTCCGCCGACCGGCCGGAAGGCGTCCCGGTCCGCCGGGGCCCGCCCGACCGAGCCCGACGACGACCCCACGCGCCCGAACTCGGGATGACACCCACCACCCTCGGAACCCTCCTGCTGCTCCTCGTCGCCGCGCCCCTGGCGTGGTGGCTGGGCGGGAGCCTGGGCGTGGGCGTGCTGGCGGGGGTGTTGGCCGCGGCCTCGGTCGGCGTCGCCATGGTGATCTACCAGCGGCGCATCGCCGTCCAGCGGCCGAGCTGGATCATCCCCGCCTTCGCCCTGGCCTTCCTGGTGAAGCTCGTGGTGCTGGTGGTCCTGACCGCCGTGTTCCGCTTCGTGGACCTGCTCGCCGTGCGGGTCGACTGGCGCAGCTTCCTGATGTCCTATGCCGCAGCCGCGGTGGTCCTCCTGGCCCTCGGCACCACCGAGGCGGCCCGCGCCCTGAAGGGGGGAAACGCCCCGTGAATCTCGCCCGCCTGATTCTCGCCCCGCGCTCCCTGCTGGCCGTGGCCGTGGTGGTGATCACCTGCGTGGTGAGCACCACCTATTCTATTCACCACCACGGCAGCAACCCCTTCGAAACCCTCTACATGCACCTGATGCCGGCCCCCCTGGTGCATGACAGCGGCCTGACGCACTTCGAGCGCGGGGACTACCTGCTGACGGTGCCGGCGCCCGTGGCCGCCCTCGCCACCAACGCCGGCGAGGTCGAGGCCGCCCGCGCGGCCGGAGCCGAGGTGCCCGCGGCCTACGTCGCCCTGACCAACCTGCAGCTGTTCCAGATCGCGGCGATCCTGCTGATCCTGATCCTCTTTTCGGGGATCCCCAAGTACCTGCGCACGGACCGGGGGGACGCGCCCACCCGGCTGTTCGCGGGGGGCATCATCTGGGTGCGCGACGAGATGGTGTACCCGGTGATGGGCAAGGAGACCGGGCGCAAGTTCCTGCCCTACTTCGTCATCGTCTTCGCCTTCATCCTGTTCATGAACCTGAGCGGTCTGGTGCCGGGCTCGGCCACGGCCACCGCCAGCATCTTCGTGACCGGCGCCATGGCCCTGACCACCCTGCTGATCATGCTGGTGGGGGGGATGGTCGTGCAGGGGCCGGTGAAGTACTGGCTGAACCTGGTGCCCGAGGTACCCTGGGCCCTGTGGCCCATCCTCTTCCTGGTGGAGCTCATCGGCGTGGCGGTCAAGCCCTTCGCCCTGATGATCCGGCTCTTCGCCAACATGACCGGCGGCCACATGGTGGTCCTGTCCTTCATCGCCCTGATCTTCTTCCTGGCGACCAACACGGACCTCTTCGGGGCGGCGGCCCCCACCTTCGGCTGGCTGGCGTCGCCCCTCTCGGTGGGCTTCGCCGTCTTCGTGATGATCATCGAGGCCTTCGTGGCCCTGCTGCAGGCCTACATCTTCACGCAGCTCTCGATCATCTTCGTGTACGCATCCATCCACCCCTCGCACTAGCGCGGGGCCCATTCCACCTCTCCTCAACCCGTAATTTCCCAGGAGAACAACGAGCGATGTTCATTCCCCCGATTGAAGAGGCAGCGGAGCACGTCCAGGAGGCAGCGCAGGCGGTCAGCACCATCGGCAAGATGGGCGCGGGCATCGGCGCGGGCCTGGGCGCCATCGGCGCCGGCCTCGGCATCGGCCGCATCGGCGGCGCCGCCAACGAGGCCATCGCCCGCCAGCCCGAGGCCTCGGGTGACATCCGCGGCGGCTCGATCATCTTCGCCGCCCTCATCGAGGGCGTGGCCCTGTTCGCCGTCGTCGTCTGCCTGCTCATCGTCCTGACCTAGTCGGTCCCCGCCCAGCGGAGCCGGCGGATCGCCGCCGTGCGGCCGCCGGGCGCGTCGATCGGCATCTCGAAGCGGAGTTCACACCATGCTGAACCTCCTGGCCCTGTCCGAAGGCGGTGGGTTCGACCCGATGGACCTCTCCGGAGGGGGAGGGCTGTTCTGGACCCTGGTCATCTTCATCCTGGCCCTGCCGTTCATCTGGAAGGTGGTGATCGGGCCCGTGACGGCCATGCTGGAGGAGCGCGACGAGCGCGCCGTCAGCGCCATCGCGGCGGCCGAGAAGGCCAGCGCCGATGCGGAGGCCGCGCGAGCGGAGGTCGAGGTCAAGCTCGGGGAGGCGCGGGCCGAGGCGGCCCAGCTCCTGGCCGAGGCCCGCGACCGCGCCGGGACCCGCGAGCGCGAGATGCTGGACGCCGCCGGAGAGGAAGCGCGCGCGATGGTCGAGACCGCCCGGCGCACCATCCGCGCCGAGCAGGACAAGGCCATCGCCGCCATCCGCGACCAGGTGGTCGAGCTCAGCCTGAACGCTGCCAGCAAGGTCCTCCAGCGCAACGTCAAGACCGAGGACGACCGCGCCCTGGTGGCCGGCCTGATCCCGGCCGGGCCCCCCTCCGGGGGCGGGGAGTCCCAGGCGTGAAAGTCGGATCCGTAACCGCCCGCTACGCCGAGGCCCTCTTCGAGCTGGCCCGGGAGAAGGGCGAGCTCGACCGGATCGAGCGCGACGTCGATTTCCTGGCCGGGGAGCTCTCGGTGGAATCGGTGTCGGGCTTCCTGCTGGACGCCCGCATCCCCATCGAGGAGAAGCGGGAGCGCCTGGAGTTCCTGCAGCCCCACGTTCACGAGCTCACCTACAACTTCGTGCGGCTGCTCCTGGACAAGCGCCGGGTCGAGGTCCTGGTGGACCTGGGCGCGGCCTTCCGCCAGCGCAGCCTGGATGCGCGGGGGGCGGCCGAGGGCTGGGTGGAGTGCGCCCGTCCGCTGGCGGACGCCGACCTGCAGCAGCTCGCGGCCCATCTGGGCGCCGAGCTGGGCAAGGTGGTGCAGCTCGAGACGCGCATCGTCCCCGACCTCATCGGTGGCGCCCGCGTCTTCGTGTCCAATCGCATGATCGATCTCTCCGTCCAGGGTCGCCTGGAAGGCCTTCGTACCCACCTGAGGGACGCCCGGCTTTCAACCGGCTGACGGCGGCCCGAACACCGGGCCCCGCGCGGGCCCAAAAACCACAGCAGCAAACATGGACCTTCGACCCGCAGAAGTGACCTCGGTCCTCAAGAAGGAGATCGAGTCCTACGAAGGCAAGACCGAGATGCAGAGCGTCGGCACCGTCCTCTCGGTGGGGGACGGCGTGGCCCGCGTCTACGGGCTGGACGACTGCATGATGAACGAGCTGGTGGACTTCCCCGGCAGCGTTCGCGGCGTGGCGCTGAACCTCGAGGAGGACAACGTCGGCTGCGTGCTCCTGGGTGACGCCACCAAGGTGCGCGAGGGCGACACCGTTCGCTCGACCGGCCGCATCCTCTCGGTCCCCACCGGCCCGGCCCTCCTGGGCCGCGTGGTCAACGCCCTGGGCGACCCGGTGGACGGCAAGGGGCCCCTGGGGCACACCGACGCCGACCTGCGCTCGATCGAGGGGCGGGCCCCCTCGGTGGTCGAGCGCCAGCCGGTGAAGGAGCCCATGCAGACCGGCATGAAGGCCATCGACTCGATGATCCCCATCGGCCGCGGCCAGCGGGAGCTGATCATCGGCGACCGCCAGACCGGAAAGTCGGCGCTCCTGGTGGACACCATCATCAACCAGAAGGGCAGCGGCGGCGGGGACCTCGACGACCCCGAGCAGGTCATCTGCATCTACGTCGCCATCGGCCAGAAGCAGTCGACCGTGGTGGACATCGTACGGCGCCTGGAGGGCGCCGGGGCCATGTCCTACACGACGGTGGTGCTGGCCTCGGCCATCGACGAGGCCTCCATGCAGTACCTCGCCGCCTACAGCGGCTGCTCCATGGGCGAGCGCTTCCGCGACGAGGGCCGCCACGTGGTGGTGATGTACGACGACCTGTACAAGCAGGCGCTGGCCTACCGGCAGGTGATGCTGCTGCTGCGCCGCCCGCCCGGCCGCGAGGCCTTCCCGGGCGACGTCTTCAACCTGCACAGCCGCCTCCTGGAGCGGGCCGCCAAGCTCTCCGACGACGCCCCCAAGGTCAACCCGGTCTACAAGGCCGGCGGCGGCTCGCTGACCGCCCTGCCGGTGGTGGAGACCCAGGAGGGCGACGTCTCGGCCTACATCCCCACCAACGTGATCTCGATCACCGACGGCCAGATCTTCCTGGAGTCGGGGCTGTTCAACTCCGGGGTGCGTCCGGCGGTCAACGCCGGCATCTCGGTGTCGCGTGTGGGCGGCAACGCCCAGCTGCCGCCCATGAAGAAGACCGCCGGCTCGCTGCGCCTCGACCTGGCGCAGTACCGCGAGCTGCAGGCCTTCGCCCAGTTCGGCTCCGATCTCGACAAGGCCACCCAGGCCAAGCTGAGGCGGGGCGAGCGCCTGGTGGAGGTGCTCAAGCAGGCCCAGTACGTGCCCATGGACGTGGCCCAGCAGGTCATGATCATCTACGCCGGCACCTCCGGAGGCCTGGACGACCTGCCGGCCAAGCAGGTGGCCGAGTTCGAGAGGGAGTTCCTGGCCCACGTGGAGGACACCCACCCGGATGTGGGAGACCAGATCAAGGCCGCTTCCAAGGACATCCCCGACGAGGTCAAGAAGATCCTCGACGAAGCCATCGCGGCCGTGAAGGCCCGCATCACCGCCAGCTGAGGGAGCGAGCGGAGGCATGTCAGGAATCAAGGAGCTTCGCCAGCGGATCACCTCCGTCGGCAACATCAAGCAGATCACCCGGGCGATGGAGATGGTCGCCACGACCAAGCTCCGCCGCTTCCAGGACCGGGCCGTCTCCTCGCGCCCCTACACCGAGGAGATCTCCGGCCTGGTCGGCCGCCTGGCGGGAGTGCTGGAGGACGTCGAGAGCCGCCCCCTGTTCAGCCCCGGCGGCGGGGACGCCGTCCTGGCCCTGGTGGTGGGCTCCGATCGGGGCCTGTGCGGCGCCTACAACTCCAACGTCTTCCGCTCGCTGGAGGACTGGCGCGAGCGGCAGGAGGGGCGCGATCTGCGCTTCTTCGCCTACGGCCGCAAGGCCTACCACTACATGGGCAAGCGCGGCTTCCAGATCGAGCAGTACCTGACCGAGCCGCCGCTGGAGGCCATCGACTACCGCAACGCCGCCATCACCGCCCGGATGCTCACCGACGAGTTCCTCTCGGGCAAGTACTCACAGGTGTGGATGCTCTACACCGCCTTCGAGTCGATGGCGCGCTACGTCCCCACCTGGCTGCAGTTCCTGCCCATCCAGGCTTCGGCCCTGGGCGGCGGCGAGGCCGCCCCCGGGCACGCGATCGGCGACCTCCTCCTGGAGCCCGACGCCAATACCATCTTCGATCGGCTGGTGCCGCGCTACCTGGAGACGCGCATCTACAACGCCCTCCTGGAGGCCCTGACCTCCGAGTACGCCAGCCGCCGATTCGCCATGAAGAACGCCACCGACGCGGCCACCGACATGCAGCACGTGCTGCAGGGCATCTACAACCGCGTCCGGCAGGAGAGCATCACCAAGGAGCTGCTCGACATCGTCGGCGGCGCCGAGGCCCTGAGATAGCCCGATCCCACCCCCCTCCTCGATACTCCCATGACCACCGCCAACGTAGGTAGCGTCGCCCAGATCTTCGGCCCGGTCGTCGACGTGCGCTTCCAACCGTCCGAGCTCCCGGGCATCTACAACGCGCTCGAGGTGAAAGACCCCGCCCGGAACATCGATCTCACCCTGGAGGTGGCCCAGCACCTGGGCAACGACGTCGCGCGCTGCGTGGCCATGTCCTCCACCGACGGCTGCCGCCGGGGGATGGAAGCCGTGGACACCGGCGCACCGATCTCCGTCCCGGTGGGCGAGGGCACCCGCGGAAGGCTCTTCGACACGCTCGGGCGGCCGCTGGACACCCTCTCCCGCGGTGAGCTGCCCCCCTGTGACCTGTGGCCCATCCACCGCCCGGCGCCTTCCTTCGACGAGCAGGAGGCCATCACCGACGTCTTCGAGACGGGGATCAAGGTGGTGGACCTGCTGTGCCCCTTCGCCAAGGGCGGCAAGATCGGCATGTTCGGCGGCGCCGGCGTGGGCAAGACCGTGCTGATCCAGGAGCTGATCCGGATCACCGCGGTGGAGAAGGGCGGCTTCTCGGTCTTCTGCGGGGTGGGCGAGCGCACCCGCGAGGGCAACGACCTGTGGCTGGAGATGACCGAGGCCACCTACAAGAGCCCCGATGGCGAGACCCACCGGGTCATCGACAACGCGGTGCTGGTCTTCGGGCAGATGAACGAGCCTCCGGGGGCGCGCCTGCGGGTGGGCCTGACCGGGCTGACCATGGCCGAGTACTTCCGCGAGGAGCTGGGCCAGGACGTGCTGCTCTTCGTCGACAACATCTTCCGCTTCGTCCAGGCCGGCTCCGAGGTCTCGGCGCTCCTGGGCCGCATGCCCTCGGCCGTGGGCTACCAGCCCACCATGGCCTCCGAGATGGGCGCCCTGCAGGAGCGGATCACGTCCACCAAGGACGGCTCGGTGACCTCGATGCAGGCCATCTACGTGCCCGCCGACGACATCACCGACCCCGCCCCGGTGGCCACCTTCGCCCACCTGGACTCGACCATCATCCTGGACCGGGCCATCTCCGAGTTGGGCATCTACCCGGCGGTGGACCCGCTGAAGTCCACCTCCCGCATGCTCGACCCGCAGGTGGTGGGCGAGGAGCACTACCACATCGCGCGCCAGGTCCAGCAGACCCTGCAGCGCTACGCCGACCTCAAGGACATCATCGCCATCCTGGGCGTGGAGGAGCTCTCCGACGAGGACAAGATGGTGGTGCACCGCGCGCGGCGCATCCAGCGCTTCCTGTCGCAGCCCTTCTTCGTGGCCGAGGCCTTCACCGGCATGCCCGGGGTCTTCGTGCCGCGGGACGACACGGTGCGCGCCTTCACGGAGATCCTGGAGGGCAAGCACGACGACCTTCCCGAGGACGCCTTCTACATGGTGGCCGGCATCGAGGCCGCGGTGGAGAAGGCCAAGAAGATGGAGCAGGAGAGCTGAGCCTCCCATGGTCGCACCCATCACCCTGCGGGTCATCACGCCGGAGAAGATCGTGGTCGACGCGACCGCCGGCATCGTGCGCCTGCCGGCGCTGGACGGCTCCATGGGCGTGCTGGCCCGACACGCGCCCATGGCGACCGCCCTGGGCACCGGCGTGCTCTCCTTCACCCCGGTGGACGCGGACGGCTCGCGGGAGGGCGAGGAGCAGGTGCTCTTCGTCTCCGGTGGCTTCGCCGAGGTCCGCGAGAACACCGTGCGGGTGGTGACCGAGTCCAGCGAGCGGGCCACCGACATCGACCTCGAGCGCGCCCAGGCCGCCGAGGAGCGGGCCCGCCAGATCATCACCGAGCGCATCCCCGATCTCGACCTGCAGCGCGCCCAGGCCGCCCTCGCGCGGGCGGTCCTGCGCCTGAGAATCGCCCGGCGCCGCGGACGCGGCCGGTCGCGATAAGCTATCGGCATGCCCACCCCTGCCGAGTGGGTTCGAACCCACACCTGCGGCGAGCTCCGCGCGGAGCACGTCGGAGATCAGGTCACGCTCAACGGCTGGGTCGACGCCCGCCGCAACCTGGGCGGGATCTACTTCGTCGACCTGCGGGACCGCTACGGCATCACCCAGCTGGTGCTGGACGAGGGGCTGGCCGAGGAGGTCAAGCTGGGACCCGAGTACGTCCTCTCGGTCAGCGGCCAGGTTCGCGCGCGCGAGGGTAACGTCAACCCCGATCGCGCCACGGGCGAGATCGAGGTGCTGGTGCGGCGGCTGCAGGTCCTCTCCCGCTCCCTGACGCCTCCCATCGAGGTGATCGACGAGCTGGACACCGCCGTCGAGACCCGGCTGCGCTACCGCTTCCTGGACCTGCGGCGGGGACCGCTGCAGCGCAACCTGGCCCACCGGGCGCGCTTCATCGGGGCCATGCGGAGGGCCTTCGACGAGCTGGGCTTCCTGGACATCGAGACGCCCATCCTGACCAAGGCCACCCCCGAGGGTGCGCGCGACTACCTGGTGCCCAGTCGAGTCCACCCGGGCCACTTCTACGCCCTGCCCCAGTCGCCCCAGATCTTCAAGCAGATCCTGATGGTGTCGGGCTTTGACCGCTACTACCAGGTGGCGCGCTGCTTCCGCGACGAGGACCAGCGGGCCGACCGGCAGCCCGAGTTCACCCAGCTCGACATGGAGATGTCCTTCGTCGAGGAGGATCACGTCTTCGAGGTGTGGGAGCAGGTGATGACCCGCACCTTCCGCGACTCCATGGGCGTGGAGCTGCCCACGCCCTTCCCCCGCATGCGCTGGTCGGAGGCCATGGAGCGCTACGGCCTGGACAAGCCCGACACCCGCTTCGGGATGCCCCTGCGCTGCGCCGGCGAGTGGGCTGCCGACTGCGGCTTCCGGGTCTTCACCGGGGCCCTGGAGTCCGGCGGCCGGGTCATGGGCCTGACGGTCGAGGGGGGCGCCTCCCTCTCCCGCAAGGAGATCGGGGCGCTGGAGGAGTACGCGCGCGAGTTCGGCGCTCCCGGGCTGGTCTGGTGGAAGGCCGCCGAGGGTGGTGGCGCCGGCCCGCTGGCCCGCTTCGCGGGCGAGGCCGACTCCTCCCGCCGCCTGATGCAGCTCATGCAGGCCTCCGAGGGGGACCTGTGCCTGTTCGCGGCCGGTGAGCGGAACCTCGTCTGGCGGGTGCTGGGCGAGCTGCGCAACCACCTGGGCCGCGAGCGGGGGCTGATCCCCGAAGGCCTTTGGAACTTCCTGTGGGTGACCCACTTCCCGATGTTCGAGCGCGATCGGGAGGCCGACCGCTGGGTCTCCCTGCACCACCCCTTCACGGCCCCCGTGGACTGGGAGCTGGGGGGGCCCGACGGCGACCCGGCCGCCCTGGACAGCCGGGCCTACGACCTGGTCCTGAACGGCTGGGAGCTGGGCTCGGGCTCGGTGCGGATCCACGATCAGGTGGTCCAGCGGCGGATCTTCGAGATCCTGGGCATCGAGGAGCAGGAGCAGGAGCGCAAGTTCGGCTTCCTGCTCGAGGCCCTGGCCCACGGGGCGCCGCCCCACGCGGGCTTCGCCCTGGGCCTGGACCGCACCGTGGCCCTCACCCTGGGCCTGGACAACATCCGGGACCAGATCGCATTCCCCAAGACCACCCGCGCCGCCGACCTGATGTGCGGGGCCCCCTCCCGGGTGGCCCCGGAGCAGCTCGACGAGGTTCACGTCCGGTCGACCGCCCCCGAAGCGGGGCCGGAGGACGGGCCCGAGGGGGCCTGACTGGCGCATTGCCCCGGGCCTCCCTATCCTGTGAGGCCCTTCACGGGCGGACCCGCCGGGCCGCCCGACCCGAGAAACCGAAGCAAGGAGATTCGTGGCAGCCAAGTACTTCCGAGTCAATCGACAGATACGGGTGCCCCAGGTCCGGCTGATCGACGACGAGGGCGCCCAGATCGGCGTGGTCCGGATCGAGGACGCCCGCCGGCGAGCCGAGGAGGCCGGCCTCGACCTGGTGGAGGTGCAGCCGCAGGCCGACCCGCCCGTCTGTCGGATCCTCGACTACGGCAAGCTCAAGTACGAGCAGAAGAAGCGGGACCGCACCAGCGGCAAGCAGAAGAAGCACGGCGGGCAGCTCAAGGAGCTGCGGGTGCGGCCGGCGATCGACGATCACGACCTCAGCTACCGCCTCGAGAAGGGGCGCGAGTTCCTGGAGCAGGGGCACAAGGTCCAGGTGGTCTGCGTCTTCCGGGGCCGGCAGCTCGAGCACCCTCAGATGGGCTACGACGTGATGATGAAGGTCGCCGAGCAGCTCGAGGAGGTCTGCAAGATCGAGACCCGCCCCCGGCTCCAGGGGCGCCGCATGGTGATGCTGCTCTCGCACCGGTAGGCGGGGGGCGGGATTCCGGGCCGGCCCTTGCGGGGGGCCCGGGCTTGGGGTAGCCTCCGCCCCCCAATCTGGACCCACCCGGCCAGGACAAGCGGATCTCCCTCCCCGGGGTTCCCGCCGGGCGGTCGAAAGCGAGCCCGCAATGCCCAAGATGAAGACCAAGAGCGCCTTCAAGAAGCGCTTCAAGGTGACCAAGGGGGGCAAGGTGCTGTGCAGCCATCCCGGCCGCGGCCACCAGCACGCCCTCTACCCCGGTAGCACCAACCGCATGCTGCGCAAGCGCATGGTCCTCGCCCACGGTCAGGCGAAGCTCATCCGCCGCGCGATGGGGGGCTGATCCATGGTCCGCTCGACCTACGGCGCCGCCCGCCACAAGAAGAAGGTCAAGAAGTTCAAGCTGGCCCGCGGCTACCGCGGCGGTCGCTCCAAGCTGTGGCGCACCGTCTCCGAGAGCCTGATCCGCGGCTGGGCCTTCGCCTACCGGGACCGCCGGACGCGCAAGCGGCAGTTCCGCCGGCTGTGGATCGTGCGCATCAACGCCGCCGCCCGCATGCGGGGCCTGAGCTACTCGGTCTTCATGGACGGCCTCAGGAAGGCCGGCGTGCAGCTCGACCGCAAGCAGCTCTCGGAGCTGGCGATCCACGACCCCGCGAGCTTCGACAAGCTGGTCGAGGAGTCCCGGGCCGCCCGGGTCTGAGCCCGACGCCTCTCGATCCTCGCCGCGCGGCCCCTGCGGCGCGACCGGAGCGGCCCGCCTCCCCGCCGGGGCGCGCGCCCCAGATCCACCCCGCCCACCCGCCTGCCTTGCCATGGACGATCGGCACTCCGCGATCCTGACCGAGGCCCGAGCGCGCATCGCCGCCTGCGCCGGCGAGGAGGAGCTGCGCGCGATCGAGCGCGAGTACACCGGGAAGGGGGGCGCGGTCGCCTCCCTGCTGGCGCAGCTCCCCGGGCTGCCGGCGGAGGAGCGCCCGGCCGCCGGACGGGCGGCCAACGAGCTCAAGGGCGCCATCGGCGCTGCCCTGGAGGAGGCCCGGCAGGCGCTGGCCAGCCAGGCCCTGGAGCGGGCTCGCGACGCCTCGGACTTCGACCCCGGCCTGCCCGCGCGGCGGTCGGCCCGCGGATCCCTGCACCCGGTCACCCAGGTCCGCCGCGAGGTGGAGGACGTCTTCGTCTCCATGGGCTACTCGATCCTCGACGGCCCCGAGGTGGAGCTGGACCACTACAACTTCGAGGCGCTGAACTTCCCCCCGGATCACCCGGCGCGCGAGGAGTACGACACCGTGTGGTGCACGACCGACGGCGACCGGCGCAGCGGAGGCGACCGGCTGCTCCTGCGCACCCACACCTCCCCGGTGCAGATCCGGGCCATGGAGCGCCTGCACCCGCCCATCCGGGCCGTGGCTCCCGGCCGGGTCTTCCGGCAGGAGCAGCAGGACGCCACCCACGAGCACACCTTCCACCAGGTGGAGGGCTTCGTGGTGGACCGGGGCATCGCCGTGGGCCACCTGATCGGCACCCTGAAGGGCTTCCTGCGGGAGCTCTTCCAGCGCGAGCTAAAGGTGCGCCTGCGGCCGGGCTACTTCCCCTTCGTCGAGCCCGGCTTCGAGCTCGACATCCGCTGTCCCTTCTGCCAGGACGGCTGCCGGGTGTGCAGCCAGACCGGCTGGATCGAGTTCTGCGGCTGCGGCATGGTCCACCCCGCGGTCCTGCGGCAGGGGGGGATCGACCCCGAGGTCCACACCGGCTTCGCCTTCGGCTTCGGCCTCGATCGCCTGGTGATGATGCGCCACGGCATCGACGACATCCGCCACTTCATGGGCGGCGACCTGCGCTTCCTCGAGCAGTTCTGAGATGAAGGTCTCCTTTCGCTGGCTGGGCCGACACGTCGACCTCACCGGGATCTCGCCCGAAGAGGTGGCGCGGGATCTGACCCTGCACACCGCCGAGGTGGAGGGGCTGGAGCCCTTCGCCCCGGCCCTCTCCGAGGTGGTGGTGGGTCACGTGGTCGAGCACGGCCGCCACCCCGACGCCGACAAGCTCTCCCTGTGTCGGGTGGACCTGGGGGCGGCCGGGCCGGGCGAGCTGGTGCCGATCGTGTGCGGCGCCCCCAACGTGGGGGCCGGCCAGAAGGTGGCGGTGGCGCGGGTGGGCTGCCGGCTGCCCGGCGAGGTGAAGGTCAAGAAGACCAAGATCCGCGGCCAGGTCTCCCTGGGGATGATCTGCTCCCAGCGCGAGCTCGAGCTGGGCGAGGACCATACCGGCATCTGGGTCCTGCCCGAGGAGGCCCAGGTGGGGCTCCCGGTGGCCGCTGCCCTGGGGATCGAGGACCGGGTCCTGGAGATCGACAACAAGTCGCTCACCCACCGCCCCGACCTCTGGGGTCACCGCGGCATCGCCTCGGAGATCGCCGCCATCCGCGGGCTGGAGCTCCTGCCCCTGGACCTGGACCCGCTGGAGACCGGGGCGGGCGAGCCCTATCCGGTCCGGGTGGAGAGCGAGGGCTGCTCGCGCTACCTGGGCCTCGCCATCGACGGGGTGCGCATCGAGGAGTCGCCCGACTGGCTCAAGCTCCTGCTGCTGGCCGCCGGTCAGCGGCCCCTGGACCTCCTGGTCGACGTCTCCAACTTCGCGATGATGGACCTGGGCCAGCCCAACCACCTCTTCGACCGCCGCCGCCTCTCGGCCGACGGCATCCTGGTGCGCGACGCCCGCGCCGGCGAGCGGGTCACCAGCCTCGACGGCCTCGAGCGCCGGATGGGCCCCGAGGACGTCCTGATCTGCTCGGGCGAGGAGGCGGTGGCCATCGCCGGGGTGATGGGGGGCGAGGGCTCCAAGGTCGACCCGGGGACCAGCGAGCTCCTCCTGGAGGTGGCCTGCTTCCACCCCACCCGGGTGCGGCGCACGGCCGCGCGCCTGGGCCTGCGCACCGAGGCCTCGGCGCGCTTCGAGAAGCACCTCGACCCCACCCTGCCGGCCAGGGCGGCGGCCCACCTGGTCCGGATCCTGCGCGGGATCCAGCCGGGGATCGAGCTGCCCCGCCCGATGGGCGACGCGGGCCGCTGGAGCGACCCGGCCCGCGAGCTCGAGCTGCGGCCCGATCGCGTCCGCAAGGTCCTGGGGACCCCGATCGAGGACGCCGAGATCCGCTCCTGCCTGGATCGGCTGGGCCTGGCGGTGACGGACGGCGAGCCCTGGAGGGTCGCCATCCCCTCGGCGCGCGCCACCAAGGACCTGACCATCGAGGAGGACCTGATCGAGGAGGTGGGGCGCCTGGTGGGCTACGACCGGATCGAGGAGCGCGCGCTGGTGGGCGAGGTGATCCCGCCTCCGCGCGACGAGCGGCGGCTCCTGGTGCGGCGCATCCAGGACCGGCTGTCGGGCGGGGCGCGCTTCCACGAGGTCCTGACCTACTCCTTCCTGCCGGACGGGCTGGCGGCGAGGTTCTCCCTCCGGGAGGAGCCCCACGTCGAGGCCACCAACCCGGTGCAGGAGGGGTGGCAGCGCATCCGCCGGGGCGTCATGCCCAGCCTCCTGGCCCGGGTGGACGACAACCTGCGGCACCGCGAGGAGGTGCGGCTCTTCGACCTGGGCAAGGGCTACCTGCCCGAGCTGGCCGGCGAGCGCGGGGAGCCGGCCGAGGTCCACGAGCTGGCCCTGGTCTGGGCCGGCGCTCCGCCGGGCCGCAAGGCCCCCTTCGACTCCGGCAGCCTCTCGCGCCTGCGCGGCGCGGTGGAGGACCTCCTGGAGCACCTGGAGCGACCCGTGACGCGCTGGGAGCGCGCCGCCGACCACGGCCAGCTGCCCGTGTGGGCCCACCCGGGGCGCGCGCTGGTGGCGCTGGCGGGGGACGAGGATCCCCAGCCGGCGGCCCTGGTGGCCGACCTGGAGCCCGGCCTGGCTCGCGAGCTGGGGGCCGAGGTGGCGGGGGCCGACGCGGCGGCCGCCCTGATCTCGATCGACCGGCTGCTCGAGCTCCCGACGAGCCCCTCGCCGTACCGCGCCCTGCCGCGCTACCCCGGCGTGAAGGTGGACGTGGCCCTGGCCGTGCCGGGAGGGCTCTCGGCGACCGAGGCGCGGGGGGCGATCGAGCAGGCCGGCAAGGGGCTGGTGGAGGACGCCGAGCTCTTCGACGTCTACGCCGGAGCGAGCGTGGGCCCGGGCCGCAAGTCGCTGGCCTGGCACGTGCTGCTGCAGTCGGGGCGCCGGACCCTGACCGACAAGGACTGCCACAAGTTCCTGGACCGCCTGGAGCGCCTCACCACCGATCTGGGCGGGGAGCTGCGCCGCCAGTAGGGCCGCCGGCCGGCCCCGCGCGGCACGAGAATGCGAAAAGGGGGGTTCGAGCCGGCCCCCGGGCGGCCGATGATGGGTCCCGGCAGCGCATGAAGGTCGTCCTGGTCAATCCCCCCAGCCCCCCCGAGTTCCGCGTCAGCCGCGGCCTGATGGGGGGATTCGGGATGGCGGTCAATCCCGAGCTGCTCTACCCGCCCATCGAGCTGGCCCACGTGGCCGCCGCGCTCCTGGCGGACGGCTTCGAGGTGACGCTGCACGACGCGGACGCGCGGGGGCTGGACTCCGCCGGCGCGCTGGAGGCGATCTGCGCCGAGGGGCCCGACCTCGTGTGCCTGGACTCCTCCAGCACGTCCCTCGACTCCGACCGCCAGCTGGGCGAGGCCGCGCGCCGGAGGCTGGGCGTGCCGGTGGCCATGCTGGGGGCTCAGGTGAGCTACGCCCCCGACGACCTCTTCGCGGAGGGGGGCATCGACTGCGCGGTGCGGGGCGAGCCGGAGCACACGGTGCTCGAGCTGGCGCGGCGCACGGCCCGAGGCGAGCCCCTGGCGGGCGCGGCCGGTCTCTCCTGGCGCGACGGGGACGGCCGCGTGGTGCACGAGCCCGAGCGGGAGAAGATCGCCGACCTGGACGCGCTCCCCCTGCCCGCTCGCCAGTTCCTCGACAACCAGGCCTACCGCTTCCCCGGCATCACGGGCCCGATCACGACGGTCAAGTCCTCCCGGGGCTGCCCGCTGGACTGCAGCTTCTGCGGCTACGTGCTGGTGCAGGGCCGGCGCTTCCGCTTCCGCTCGCCGGCGAGCGTGCTGGCGGAGCTCACGGACATCGTCCGGGTGCACGACGTCCACCACGTGATCTTCCGCGATCCGATCTTCACCGTGCGCAAGGACCGCGTCCGCGAGATCTGCGAGGGGATCCTCGAGCGCGGCCTGGAGCTCGAGTGGCAGTGCGAGACCTCGGTGGGGACCCTGGATCCCCCGCTCCTGGAGCGGATGGCGGCGGCGGGCTGCAAGCACGTCTCCCTGGGGCTGGAGTCCGGCAGCGCCGCGATCCAGAAGGCGCACTGCAGCTCCAAGCTGCTGGACCTGGACCGGGCCGAGGAGGTCTTCCGCGCCTGCCGCCGGCTGGGCATCGAGACCCGCGGCTTCTGCATGATCGGCTTCCCCGAGGAGACGCCGGAGATGGTGGAGGAGACCATCCGCCTGGCCGAGCGCATGGACCCCGACCAGGTCCAGTTCTGCGCCGTGACCGCCTACCCCGGGACCCGGCTGTGGCAGGACCTGCACGGCGACCACGAGCTGGATCACGCCGACATGACCGGTCACCGGGGCCTGGAGGGCAATCGGCACATGAGCGGCGAGCAGATCGAGGCCAGGATCCGCGAGGCCTACCGCCGCTTCTACGGGCGCCCGAAGCGGATGCTGCGGGAGCTGAGGCACCCGCTGAGGTTGGCGGGGCGTCTGGCGCGGTACGTGGCCTTGCTCAGGCGGAAGGGGTGAGGCTGACGGGGTTCGTGCGCCCGCTGCCGATTGCTGAGACGGTGAGGCCGCGACCGACGCAACGGCAGACGTGA
>CAZTTG010000054.1:0-34727 GCA_964615935.1 uncultured Planctomycetaceae bacterium
CTTCCCAGTGGGGCAGTGTGCAGGGATACTCGGTCAGTGAGCTAGGGGATGTCAACGGCGACGGCCATGGTGATGTTGCGGTAGGAGCGCCGTGGTATGCATCCAGTGGCAGTGGCAGCACCCGTGTGTACCTGCTGGGACCGATCGCCGACCCAACACGCTACTGCAAGGCGAAGCTGAATTCGAAGGGCTGTGTCCCGTCGATCGAGTCATCGGGCTTCCCAAGCCTCTCGGTCGGGGACAACCTGTTCATCACCGCGGAGGAGGTCCTGGATGGGAAGCCGGGGCTCCTGATCTGGGGCTACGCCTCCCAGGCCGTGCCCTTCTACGGTGGGACGCTGTGCGTCGCGCCGCCCATCAAGAGGACGCCGCCCCAGGTGGCTGGTGGAGGAGGGAGTGGCGTGTGCCCGGGGACGTACTCCTTCCACTTCTCGCACAGCTACATGACCGGCGTGGGACTCACTGCGGGCACCACGCTGTACTCCCAGTACTGGAGCCGCGACACCGGCTACTCGCCGCCCAACAACGTGGGGCTGACGGACGGGCTGACCTTCACAGTCGTGCCGTGAGCCACGGGTTGAACGGCTAGAAGCGCCTGGGGACGGTCAACCCACTGAGGTCTCTCTTGTAGCTTCCGGCTCTGCCGGTGCCGAGGCCACGACCTGGGCTGGGGCTGGTGTCGATGAACTGGAATGGCAGCCGGAAGAACTCCAGCGCGGGCAGCGGCTGGTCGGGCTCCAGCCCCTGACCCTGGGCGTCGATGTCGAAGAACACGACGAAGCGGAAGAACCTGAAGTCACGGTTCCCGGGATCGGCGTTGATCACTGACACATCAGTGGCCGAGCGGACGCCATTCGGGTCGGGATCGCCGTTCGCGTCGGCGATGGTCACCTCTATGGTGACCTTGATGATGGCCGAGTCTGGTAGCTCGTCGAGCTGGCCATCGGTGGACACGCGGAAGAAGGTCGGGTAGACAAGCACTTCAACGCCGCCCGGCGGAGTGAAGCTGCTCAAGGGCCCCCAACCGGGGTCCACTGCCAGTGTGAAGGTCTCAACGCCGGGGATCTTGTCATCCTCGAACGTGACATCCAGGATCTCCCACCGCCTGTAGTCGGCGGGTGACGCTTGGTCCCGCAGTTCGATCACGAACGACTTCAGCATGCTGGGGTTAACCTTCAGGTCCAGGGGCTGCTGGGGCACGCCCTGCTGGACCAGGGCCGCATCGACTACGAGCATGAAGGGGTCGGCGGGGTCGATGTGGGGCAGAGAGGGGGGCGGGGCCAGCGGCGAGACAGGGTGAACTGCGCCCAGTGGTGGGACCATCCCGCCCACGGCGGTCACAAGGCCGGTGGATGGGTCGGTGCCATTGAACAGGAACCGCACCAAGTTCCAGGGTTCCAGGGGATCGTTCACATCGCGGCCGCCCTGGCCTAGAGGGATCCACACCGAGCGTGCTGCGGACTTGCTGCTCATGATGGGGATCAGCGCATCCAACGGAGCTGGCTTGCAGACATCGGGTAGCGCCGTCCCTGCCGGCAAGAGTACGCCTGCAGCCCCGGTAGGCGTGTGCAACTGGACGATGCCTGGGCCGCCGTCGCCTCCGGCTCCCGTGACGTGGCCCAAGCAACCCAGGAGGGGATCCGGGCAGGCATCAAGCTCAGGCTTGGTCTCCTTGCTGCCCTGACCGCCGATGGTCGCGCCGCCCTGGTTGTTGGCACCGACGCCGCCCTGCCCGCCCGTCGCGAACAAGGCGGGGGGATGTCCTACTGTACCCGCTAGGGACTGGGACATGTCGATCACGGACGTCGTCTGCAGGATGAGGTGCCCGCCCGAGCCGCCGCCAGACCCAGCTCCTACGCGGTCAAGGCCAGCTGTGTTCTCACCACCACCCCCGGTACCGCCGCGGGCCGAAACCTGCCCATCGGGGCCGAAGGTGATGTTACCCAGGACCAGCATCGTGATCGCCCCACCACCGCCACCGCCGCCGGCGCCCTTTTCGTCGCCCGTGGGATCGAAGGGGACCGCCGGGAACATCTGCCCGGCTGTGTAGGAGGAGTCACCGCCGCCTCCACCTCCTGCACCCGGGTGGGGCGCGTCCAGCTCGCCGACGATGAGCGACTGGGTTCCCGGGTCCTCCATGGTGCCCCAGAAGTCATTGTCGGGGTTGGCATCGAGGAACGGGCTGAGGCCGGGATCCCCACCCTGCGGGGGGCTGGTGAACGCAGCGGGGTCCTTGGCGCCGAAGGCCTGCTGGCCGCCATCGAAACCCTTCTCCACGTTCAGTCCTATCCAGGACTCGTCTACGGCCCACACGAACCAGGGGGGGTAGTAGGCGAGCTGATCGTGCCCGAACCGCCCCCCGCCCCCTCCGGCACCTCGGCGATGGCTGACGGAGGTACTATCGGGATTCCAGCCGGTCTCGCCGCCCCGGCCTCCGCCATCGGGCGCATTGAACGCGCCGTGGCCACTACCTCCAGACGGACTGGAGGCGGTTGTCAGCGGGCTGCCGATGCCCCCCTTGCCGCCGCCAGCCTGCCCCGGCGCGCCCGGTTCGGGGATGTTGGTCGTGTTCAGGGTGGCGACGCCCATGCTGTCGTTGCCCTCGACCGTGATGATGCCCTGAACTTCCGCCCAGCCGGAGGCCATGATGGTCACGTCGTTGGGGCCCGAGAACTTCAGCTTCGAGCCCACCCCCACGCGGAAGTTGCGCACGTCCAGAACCCCGCCTACCGCAGTTAGCTGGGTGGTGGGGACGAAGTTCGGCCCCCCGGTGATGGTCTGGCTGGTGGTGTCGAATGTGAAGGTCTCGCCGTCGGCCACCTGCCAGTCGAAGTTGCCCCCAGGCCCGCCAGTTCCGCCGAATTCGAAGGCTGCGCGTAGTGCGCCATCGTCCGCCCACGAGGCGGGAGGAACACTGAGGGAGGCCAAGTAGTCGTGCAGCGAGCCCTCCTCGTCACCGCCGACGAGGAATGGCTCCAGGAGTTCATCCTCAAGGTGACCGGGGGGAACCGGGGCCTTGGCCGAGTCCGCGTACGCGAAGTCCGTCAAGTCCCCGGCGTTGGCCTCGCCCACGATGTCCGTGAAGTTGCTCGTGATCACGACACGCAGCTCGGCGTCGGGCGGCAGCAATCCCTCGGGTTCCATGCGCAGCGTCGCCCCAGTGGCCGTGCAGTTCTCCACCAGCCGCGTGTGAGCACGCAACGCCTCGAACTGGCCCCCCTCGTTCTTGAACTCCCAGCGAACTGCTTCGGAGCTGGTGTTCGCCTCCGCCGGGCTGACCGGCTGGTCGATCATGAGGATCAAGGAGACTTGGGACTCACGCATGCTGTAGAGGTTCAGCGGCAACACCGCCCCTCCTTCCAGCACGCCGTTCTTGAAGTAGAGGCGACTGGCCGGGTCTGCGTTGCCGCCGACCTCCACGTAGGTCGCGTTGAGGCTCGCCTCGCCCACTCCGGCCATGCCGCGGATCACTGGAGCTGGTGGCCCCGGCTTGGGGTCGAGGAAAATCGTGCTCACGGGATCCGACACGTCAGGTGTTGAGAAGGTCAGGTAGAGGCCGTGAGTCAGGTAGTGCCCTCCAAGTGACCTCACTGTCCCGCTGCTGCCACCGACTGTGCCAAGTACCTCCACTTCGTACTGCCGGACTGTGCCCTGGCCCTGGTTGCTCAGCAGGAGTCCGGCGTCGGACAGATCCGGGAGTGTGGGACAGCGCGGCTGGAAGATCACCTTGCTCGGACAAGCTGGATCAACGTAGAGCGTCCCCGGCACTGGGGCACCGCCCAACTCGTTCACCCGCACGGTGAAGCCATTAACGGTCTGCGGGTTTACGGGCCCGCTGAACGTGATCTCGATCGGCCGGTTGATCTGCCAAACATCACCTTGGGCGATCGATGCATCGGTGATGGCGAACTGCCACTCCACCGCGTTGAGGGCGTTGTGGGCCACCGCCGTGCCGGCGCCTCCGCCGCCGCCCGTCCCGCCACCACCTCCACCGCAACCGGCCGAAGCGGATCCAGCGGCAAGAAGCAGGATCGTGGCGATCACCTTGACCACGCTGCGCTTGGCTCTCGGGTTCTTCCTGGTCGAGGGACTCGACATGGCATCTCTCCCGTCAGTGCCTGTGGACCAAGCCAGCGTAGCCAGGGGGCCTTCCTCGGGTGGGAGATTCCCGGGGAACTGGCCGCTGTATGCCCTGGAAGGCCTCCACAATGGGGCCGCGCTTCAGCTCCGGCAGGCCCCTGGCTTCGCTCCTACCGCCGCCGAATCCTCGGCCACCGGCGTGTCCCCGACGGGGTTGTGCAGCGCCGGCGCGGGGGATCGGGCCACTCGCAGGCGCCGCCGCCGGGTCGGTGGGGCCACTCGTAGGCCGCGCACCTGCAGGGGATGTAGTGGTCCCGGCGCTCTCGGGGGCCGAGCAGCCATGCGAGATAGCCCCCGGGGTTCCGGGGTGGCACCGGACCCCGGTGGTGCCGACCGGCGTGGCAGCTGCAGAGCTGGCGGGGATCATCCCAGACCGCCCAGGCCCGGCAGGGCTGACCGTCCTGGCGGGTGCCAGTGCAGCGTCGACGAGCCGCAGCCTTCTCGCTGTACGCCATGGTCTCCAGGGTAGCGAGCAGGCGGGCCCGCCTGAAGGGCCGCTCGGCCTCGTGGGGGCGCGCAGGATCGCCGCAGGATGTGAGCCGGGCCCCCGTGTCATCTGGCGCGACGAGGCCAGCAGAAGGCGTTCAGGGAGCCCTCCTTGGTCTCGACCTCGCGCTCGAACTGCCTGGGATTAACAAGACGATCCAGGACCAGCGTGGGCCGCTCCAGGCCCTGCTGGAGGGCGTGGCTTGTGACCGAACCCTTGGAGAAGGACTACTACCTGGGCTACATGGAGGAGGCGGTGATGACGGACAGGAGGAAGAAGAAGACCGATCGACGGTACCCGAAGGGCAGAGCTACCGTCCGGGACGCCGGGCCCGACAGCCCGATCTACCACGAGCCGGCGATCATCCACTCCCCGGCTTCGCTGCGGGAGGCACTGAAGGCTGCCTTGGAGGCGAGGAAGACCAAGGAGTCGAGCCCGGACGCGCCGCTGCTGGAGGATAAGCCGTCGCGCGGGTAGCGCCGCTCCAGGCCTCGGGGTCGGTGACCCGGGGGCCCGACAGCCCTGGCCGCCTGGATGGAGCCCTGGGGGTTTTCCAGAACCGTCTCCCCTGCTGGACCACTGGCGGCCACGACGACGAACTACAACCAGCGTGGTCCCCGGTAGGGCTGCCCCACATCGACTCCCTCAAGCCCGCCAGGGCGGTGTCCGCCAGCCGCATGATGTGCTCACTCGGGGCGGTGGGGGTCCTTCAGGAGAGCCTCCAGGGCTGGCTGTGCGGCCTCCCGACGACACGGGAGAGGGGGAGCCCCACTCCCACGCCTGCACCGCGTAGGTGAGCTTTAGGGTGGCGGTGGGCCCGGATCGCGATGACGGCCCTGGCGGTCCCGCCGCGCACGGAAGTGGTGGGGGATCTGGTGGGGACGTGAATGGCCCCTTCAGAACCTCTTGTCGTGCAAGTGGTTACGGAGGGCTGTCACCGATTGCAAATCCGTGATTCCCCGGTTCGAGTCCGGGTGCCGCCTCCAACGGCAGGGCCTCGCGGGGAGGGGCGGGTAGCGGGTTCGAGCGCTTCGCCGCCCTGCGGCGGCTTCCGGCGCCGGGCGGGAACGCCACCGCCTTCGCGCACCGCGCCGGCTCAGCGGTTCCTCTGAGGGAAGTCCTCGACCGAGATCGGGCGCGCCCAGATGTTGCGGAAGCGGATGTACTCCCCGTCGCGGAGGTGCTCGGAGGGCGCGAACTCGATGCCGACGTAGCCGGTGAGGGCCCGCTCCGAGAAGTGGGGCTCGACCTCGAGCATGGTGACCCGGGACTGGTACAGGAACTGGCCGTTGAGCTTCACCGAGAAGATGTCGTCCAGGTAGCCCATGAAGTAGGTGTTCCACTCCTCCCGCGGCCGCAGGACGCCAAAGACCCCCGGAGGGTGGGCGTCGAGAATGGAGCCGGTGCGCCGCCGGGGATCCAGCGGGGTGCTGGTGGCCTCCTCCCAGCTGTGGTCGTCGACGATCTGGATCTCGCAGCCACCCTTGGAGGGATCCGGGGCCGCGCGATCGCCGCGCAGGATGATCCCGCTGTCGGCCATGTAGCCGATCTGGAAGTCGATCAGGAGCTGGAAGTCGTCGCGGTCGTCGAGGGTCCGGATGAGGCCCGGCGGACCCTCGGCGGGGAGCTCCAGCACGCCGTCGCGAACCACGGCGGCCGAGGCTCCACCGGTGGTCTCCCAGCCCTCCAGATCCGTGCCGTTGAAGAGCTGGACCCAGCCCACCTCCTGGCCCTCGGTGGTGGCCGAGAGGAAGCCGCGGTCGTCGACCGTGAAGTGCGCGGGATCGAAGTCCGGAAGCTGGCGGAAGACGACGTCGCCGAAGCGGACCCGACCGGTCTTGCCCGGGGCGCCGGGGTCTTGGCGGATGCCGAGCCCGATCGCGCCGGTCCCCGGCCAGCGCTCGAAGTCCAGGTCGCCCCGGGGGGGGACCTGGAAGTCCGAGAGCCGGGTCCCGTTCAGCCAGGCCTCGACGTACATGCGCTCCCCGTAGCAGCGCAGCTCCACGTGGTTCCACTCACCGGGCCGGAAGGCCTGCGCCGCGGCGGGGCTCTCCACCGGGTTCTCCTCCTCCGCGAAGATCGTCCCCATCGCGCTGTCGCCGATGCGGAGCTCGCAGACCTTGGCGTGGGCGCGCACGCGCGGGTAGATGCTCGCCTCGACGTCGCCTTCGACCTTCACGTCGAGCTTGAGGATGTAGCTCTTGAAGGCGCGCTCGGTGGTGATCAGATCGCCCCGACCCTCCTCGTCCAGCGTCCCGACCAGGGCGCGGTCCTCGACGGTCCAGGGCGCCAGGCTCTCGTCGACGCCGAGGGTGGTGGTCCAGCCAGCGAGGGTCCGCCCGTCGAACAGGCTGTGGCAACCCTCGCGGTCGAAGCGCTGCTGGGCGGCGGAGGCCGCGGGGGGGGCCGACTCCGGCTGGCCGCAGGAGGGCAGGAAGAGGCACGGAATCAGGAACGGGAGAACGGGTCGCATCGCGCGCATGGGAACTGGCCTCCGGGTCGAGGAAGGGCGCATACTCTAGCACCTCGCTCCACGGATCTCAGTGTCTGTTTCGGGGCGGGTGCGGCGAGCCGGCCGGGCCGGCCCGGCCGCGTCCGAGGTGGTCGAGACCGCGTGCGTGCGGCCCCCGCGTCCGGACCCGCCCGCGGAGGACGGGAGCTGCCCCCAACGAGAGGCGGCGCCGCCCGCGGGGGCGGCGCCGCCTGTTCGAGACGCACTCCGGGTGGGATCACCCGGAGTGCGGCGATCACGTCACTTGTAGGTGACCTCGACCGCGTCGGAGACGTCCGTGCCGAATCCGCTCGCCGGGTCGCGCATCCAGCCCTGGAAGAAGACGATGTCGCCGGGCTGCGGGCTGAGGCCCGTACCCATGATGACATTGCCCATCGGGTCGTTGATCCGCAGGATCATGCTGCCGCCGCAGCCGCCCACGGCGGGACCGACCACCATCTCGAGGCCGTCGAGGCCGAAGCCCTCGCCGCCGCCGCCGGGCGAGTAGGTCTGCGAGCGGTAGACGATCTGGTCGAGCAGCGTGGCGCTGATGACGCCGGTGAAGGAGTCGATGCCGTTGTCGCCAGGGGTGCACACGTACTGCGTGCTGCCGCCGGCCAGGCAGGCCATCTCCACCATCTCGAGGCCGAGGCCCTGGGAGATGCCGCATCCGTAGGCGCCCACAGCGGCGCTCGGGATGACGTGGATCTCGGTCGGCTCGTCCCAGTTGGTGAAGCTGGAGCAGTTGTTGGTGCCGTTGTTGTCGCCGTACTGGAACGGCGGAACGTCGATGAAGTTGCGGAAGGCCGCGCCGCCGGGGACGGGGACTTCGATGGTGCCAACGGCGATGGCCACGGGGCCGGTGCCGCCGGTGGTGGGATCGAAGGAGGTGTCGACCGTGAAGCCCGAGAAGTCCTCGGTGTGGGTCATCGTACCCGCCGCGGTCAGGAAGGCGTTCCGGTCGTTGTAGCAGCCGGGGGTTCCCCCGCCGCCGCCGCCGGTGTTCTGCGGCGGAGTCCGCCGGATGGGCGGAGCCACGCACAGCTGGCCGCTCGAGAACGGAATGGTCGCGGGAGCGTAGCCGTAGAAGACGACCCCGGGCTTGTTCTCCTCGGCGCCGCTGACGAGAACGTCGTAGTCATTGGCGTCGGAGACCGGGCACACGTTCGAGCTGGTCGAGATGGTGGCGAAGCAGCCGCCAGAACTGGCGTTCTGAGCGGCGGTGCAGTAGACGATCGGCGGGGTGCAGGGCGTGCCGCCGACGGAAACGCCCAGATCGAAGAGCTCGATCGAGTCGGGCGAGGTCTGGCTCAGGACGATGATCGAGAGGAAGCCGGGGTTGCGCAGCACGTCTTCGTAGACGTCCGCGCCGCCTTGGGCCGCGCCCGCGAAACCGAAGGTGTTGCCGGTGCCCACGGCGGCCGTGGTCATCTCCATGACCGAGGGGCCGGCGTCGGTGGACCAGATGGTGCCGCTCGCCCAGTCCCAGCCGAAGCCGTAGGCCGAAGGCGCCGCGGCGGCGATGGCCGCGTACTGGTTACCAATGAGGTCGAACTCGTAGAAGGTCGAGGTGAAGCTCTTGGTGTAGAAGTTGCCGGTGGTGTCGTTCTGGCACAGTGCGCGCACGGTGCCGGAGACGTTGACGGTGATGAGCTGGTTGTGCACCAGGGCGCCAGCGATCCAGTCGTACTCCGAGACCTCACCGTTGTCGGAACCGACCCAGAGCTTGCCGGCGACCTCGTCGGACTCCATGTCGCGGCCGGCCCAGCCGGTCGAGGCGGTCACCTGGGCCGTGCTGCCCAGATAGTTGCCCGTGTAGTCGTACTCGTGGAGCATGTAGTTCCAGCCGGTGGTCGTGTGACCAGCGCCGGTGACGATGTAGTGACCCCAGGCCTCTTCCACGCCGAGGCAGCGGTTGTCGAAGGGTCCGGACTCGACGTCGTACGGACCTGCGATCGAGGTGCCCAGGGCCTCGGGGACCACGCCGGCGACAGCGGGGCCGACGTCGTTGATCCTGGCGGTGTTCGTGCTGTTGTCGGCGTTCTGAGCCGAGCAGAGCGAGGCAAGAGCGAAGGCTGCGAGCAGCCCTGCGCCCCTAGAGACGGATTGCATGTTCGGTTCTCCTGAAATCGGTTGTGCGAGAGAGAGAGAAGGATGCCCAACCATCCCTGAGGGGGGAGTAGCCATCCGAAAGTAACGGTACCCGCAAATCTCGATGGTGGGAACCCCATATCATCAGAAGGGGCGGCCCACGCCCGCGCGGGTAGAATCCCGGGGCCGGGGCCCCGCCGCCCCTCGCTAGGAATTACCAATGTGATACAAAAACCGGGCCACCCCGAGAGCCCGATCCCAGCCCCGCCCATCAAGGGGGCTGCAGACCGGCTCCGGCGGCCCCGGGGGGGCGCCACCGGTTCCCGAGTCGAGGCGGCGCGCCCGCGGGGGCCGGGCCGCCTCCTCGATCCCGGTCGGGAGCGCGCGGGGCCCGGGCGCGGGCGATCCGGTCGATCGCCGGCGGTGCTCGACCGCGTCGGAGGGGTCGCCACCCCTCCGTCCGGCGCGGGCGAGGACTCCGGATCGGGTTGGCGCCGCCCCCGACCGCCGGGCTACTCTTGAGCCGTCGTGACCGGACCCGGTTCCGGGATCGATCGGTCGTCCGATCCCGGCGCGCACGGAGCCGTCCGGGAGGCCCGGCGGCCGCGGGCGCCCCCCTGGAGGAGGGCACCCCACGACGCCCTCGAGCACGGATCCACTGCATGCGCTTGTTGATGATCAGCGGGGAGCGCCACATCCCCCACGGCGGACGGGGTCCCTTCTGGGAGATGCAGCGGGAGTTCTCCACGCACTTCGAGCGCATCGACGTCATCTGCCCCCGGCCGGAGGGCCCGCCCACCACGACGCGGATCCACGACAACGTCCACTTCCATCCCGCCTCCTGCGGCCGCCTGGGGATGGTCGGCCACATCCTGCGCCGCGGACGGGAGCTGATCGCCGAGCACGGCCACGCCCTGATCACCAGCCACGACTACGGCCTCTTCTACAACGGCATCGGGGCCGCCCGGCTGTCCCGGGCCACGGGGGTGCCCTACCTCTCGGAGATCCACCACGTCCCCGGCTACCCCGTGGCCATCGGCCTGCGCGAGCGCTTCGAGCGCTTCACCGCCAAGCGCTACCTGCGCTGGGCGCGCGACCGGGCCCTGGCCTTCCGGGTGGTCAACGAGTCCGAGCTGGCCCCCCTCCTGCGGCGCCTCGGCGTGCCCGCCGAGAAGGTCCTGGTCCTGCGCTCCCTCTACATCGACCTGGAGACCTTCTCCCCGGCCCCCGAGCCCCTGGAGACCGAGTGGGACGTGGTCTACGCCGGGCGCTTCTTCGGCAACAAGGGCCTGGAGCGGGTCATCGACGCCATGGCCCGCCTGCGGGGGGAGGGCCTGGAGGTGCGCGGCCTCTTCATCGGCATGGGGCCCCTGGAGGGGAGCCTGGCCGAGCGCGCTCAGCGCCGCGGGGTGGGGGACCTGCTGACCATCCGCGGCTGGACCGACTCCCCGGAGGAGCTGGCCGACGTCTATCGCCGCAGCGGGCTGGTCGTGTGCGCCTCGACCTGCGAGGGGGGCCCCCGCGTCACGGTCGAGGGCATGGCCTGCGGCACCCCCGTGGTGAGCACCCGCGTGGGCATGATGATGGAGATCATCCGCGAGGGCGAGAACGGCTACCTGGTGGGCTTCGACGTCGACGGCCTGGCCGAGGCCTTCCGCAAGGTCCTCACCGACGAGGACGAGCGGCGGCGCCTGGGGGCCAACGCCCAGCGGGACGTGCAGGGCTTCGAGTACTCGCGCATGATCCGCGGCTACGCCGAGGGCCTGCACGAGCTGGTGGCCCGCGCCGACGGGCCCTGAGCTTCGAGGCGCCCGAGGACGCGCTCTCTCAGGTCACCCCCTGCGCCTCCAGCACCCGGTCCAGCATCACGGACGCGCTGTCGCCCTCCCCGTAGGGCTGCTCCCAGTCCCGGTTGCGCTGCAGCATGTGCTGGCTCGCCACCAGGATGGTGTCGGGGTGGTAGCCGGCCAGCATGTTGCAGCCGATCTGCACCGTCTCGGGCCGCTCGGTGTTCTCGCGCAGGGTGACGCAGGGCACCTTCAGGATGCAGGCCTCCTCCTGGACTCCCCCGGCGTCGGTCAGCACCAGCCGCGCCTCGGCCTCCAGCCGCACGAAGTCCAGGTAGCCCACCGGCTCCAGCACCCGCAGGTGGCGCATGCCCGCGAGGCGCTCCTCCAGGGAGAAGGCCCGCAGGCGCTCGCGCGTCCGCGGGTGGACGGGGAAGACGATCGGCAGGCCCAGGTGGGCCAGGCGGTCCAGGCCCTCCAGGACCGAGCCCAGGCGGTCCTGGTCGTCGACGCACTCGGGCCGGTGGAGGGTGACCAGGAGGAACCCGCCGCCCTCCAGTCGGTTGGCCTCCAGGACCGTGGACCGGCTGCGGGCCCGCTCCAGGCTCCCCCGGAGCGCCTCGACCACGGTGTTGCCGGTGACCGCGATCTTCGAGTCCTCGATGCCCTCGTCGACCAGGTTCCTCCGGGCGGTCTCGGTGGGCGCGAAGAGCAGGTCCGAGAGGTGGTCGGTCAGGATGCGGTTGAGCTCCTCCGCCATGGTGTTGTCGAAGGAGCGCAGGCCGGCCTCGACGTGTCCGATGCGCATCCCCACCTTGGAGGCCGACAGCGCCCCCGCCAGGACCGAGTTGGTGTCCCCCTGCACCAGGATCGCGTCGGGCCGCTCGCGCTCCAGGATCTCGTGCATCCCGCGCATCATCCGGCCCACCTGGAGGCCGAAGGTCTCGCCGCCGACCTCCAGGTTGTGGGCCGGCTCGGGCAGGGACAGCTCCTCGAAGAAGAGCTTGTCCATGTTGAAGGAGTAGTGCTGCCCGGTGTGCAGCACGAAGTAGTCCAGACCCCGGGCCTCGCACAGCCGGATGATGGGAGACATCTTGATGATCTCCGGCCGGGTCCCGATGCAGATGCAGATCCTCATAGAAGCCAATCCTCCTCGGCCGGCTCATCGAGCCAGCCGGCGGCCTGGCAGGCGAACATGGTCACCCACGAGTTCAGGTCGCGGGAGCCCTGGCAGTAGACCAGGCCCCCCTCCGGGCCCTGCAGGCCTCGCAGGAAGCGCATGGCCCGGGCGACGTTCTCGGCGTAGCCGGCGCGGTCGACGCACAGCCAGATGCGCGCCGCCTGGGCGGTGGCGTCCCCGTGCAGGGCGGCGCTCTCCCCGGGCCGGTCGTGCCAGGCGCACAGACCGCCGCCGGGGTCCTGTCGGCTGGCCAGCCAGGCCGCCGAGGCGGCCAGCGCCTCCCCGTGGCGGGCGACCGATCCGCGCAGGTACAGCAGGCCCTCGGTCGCGTAGCAGTGGGCGTGGGCGTACACCTCGTCCCGGCCGGCGTGGATGCGGAAGCGTCCTCCCCGGTGGCAGGCCTCGACGACCTCGTCCACCACCTCCTCGGCCAGGCTCCCGTGCTCCGGCTCTCCCAGGAGCGCCGCGGCGCGGTGCAGGATGGCCGCGGTCTTGAGCGTGGAGGCCCCCGGCTCGTGCGACCAGGAGCCGGGATCGCGCCGGGGCCCGTCCTCGCCGAAGGCCACCACCCGCTCCTTCAGCGCGCCCGCCAGGAAGGCCGCCATGCGCCCCGCGGCCTCCCGGTGGGCGTCTCCCGGCGAGGCCCGCTCGAGGTTGAGCAGGCCCGCCAGGCCGATGGCCGTGTCGAAGGCGTAGTCGATCCCGCGGCGTCCCAGGGCGCCGCGCGGGCTGAGCAGGGAGATCATCCGCTCCGCGGTGCGTCGACCGGCCTCCAGGTAGCGCGGCTCGCCGCCGCGGTGGTGCTGGAAGGCGCACAGGCTCGCGTAGTAGCCCATGATCTCGGGGTAGACGTAGCCGGGCTTGTCGGGGTTGAGCCAGGACAGGACCGAGCCGTCCTCGCGGACGATGGGGGAGGTGAGGAGCCAGTCGAGCGCCTGGGGCAGGAGCCGGCGGTCGGGGCCGTCGGCCTCGCCGGGGGTGGAGTCGAGCTCTCGGGGGGGCACGGGTGACGCGGGTGGGCTGGGGTTCGGGTGGGCGATGGCGAACTCTCCATCATAGGTGCCCCGGGCGCGCCGGGCGAGGGCGCGGGGATGCCTGGGAATCGGCAGGGGGGGGCGGGGGCCTTGTGCGGCGGGCGATCGGCGGCCCGGGAGGCGCCCCCATCTGGGACCCGGGGTCCGCCCGCGCGCTCCCCCGGCGTGGAGGGGGGCGCTCAGCGCCCCTCGTCCCAGTTCCTCCTCTTGTTCTTGTTCCACCAGCGCTGCCACTCGACGTGGCTGCCGGCCCGGGCCCCGGAGAGGGCCCGCAGCGAGCGGCGGATGGGCCCCGCCACGGTGCTCCAGCGGTTGCCGGCCGTGCTGCTCGAGGAGTTGCCCTCGGCCGAGGACTGGGCGCTCATCATCGTCTTGAGCAGCTCCTCGAAGATCTTCTTGCGGACCTTCTGATCCTCCTCGGTGAAGTTGCCCAGGGCCTCCGCGGCGGCCGCCTGCAGGCGGGCCTGGAACTCGTCCAGGAGCTTCAGGAGCGGCTTGATCGCCTTGGAATCCCGGGTGCGCCCCACTGACAGGATCAGCTCGCGCTGGATGTCGAGGAAGTCCTTGTGCCGCTTGCTGGGGATCCACTTGAGCAGGGTGTCGACGCTCTCCGGCCCCATGGAGCCCAGCGCCTTGGCCGAGTCGAGGTAGATCCGGTTGGGGCGCTCGCCCTTGGTGGTGGTGCGGCGGAAGACGTTCAGGCAGCGGTCCAGCCCCTTGACGATCGCCTTGCGGTCCCGGGGCCCCGAGCCGGGGAATTCCTGCCGCAGGCTGGCGATGAAGAGGCTCGCCTTGGCGTCCTTCTTACCCCGCGCCTTGGCGCAGTCCGAGAGCTCCTCCAGGAGCTCGGCGATCTCGGGTCGATCGTCGGGCAGCTCCTCCTCCTGGGCGATCCCGGGGCCGGCGGGCTGGAGCCGCGCCGCGTCGGGAGCGGCCAGGGGGAGCGCGAGGAGGAGCGAGACCAGCATCGAATCCGGCCGGGGGACGACCCGACCGCCCGCGCATTCTAACGGGGCTCCGCCCCCGTCCGTCCAGGCATGCCGCAGATCCGCCTCGGGGCTCCTGCTCCGCAGGCGCCGCCTCGGCCCGGAGCGCCGCAGACCAGCGGATCGTCGGCCTCGTCCCCCGCGTCAGACCTGTGGCAACAGGACCTGGGGCCCCAGCCTCACCCTCACCTCGTGCTCCCCGTTCAGGGCCGACATCGGCACCCGGCCATCGGGCACCGGCGCCCCGTCCAGCAGGATCTCGGAGACCCCGCGGCAGATCCCGTCGGGATTCTCCACCCGCACGCGACAGACCCCGCGATCGCCGCGCAGCACGGCCTCGTAGCCGGACCAGGTGCTGGGGATGCACGGGTCGATCTCCAGCTCCCCCTCCACCCGGCGCAGCCCCAGGATGGCCTCCAGCCCCAGGCGCCAGCACCAGGAGGCGGCGCCCGTGTACCAGGTCCACCCTCCCCGGCCCACGTGGGGCTCCATGCCGTAGACGTCGGCCGGGATGACGTAGGGCTCCACCCGGTACCGGGAGAGGTCCGTCTGCGCGTGCAGGATGGGGTTGATCAGGCGGAAGATCTCCTCGGCCCGATCCCCGTCCCCCTGCGCCGCGAAGGCCCAGCCCAGCCAGGTGGAGGCGTGGGTGTACTGTCCGCCGTTCTCCCGCACCCCGCGGGGGTATCCCTTGATGTACCCCGGATCGGTGGGCCCGGTGTCGTAGGGCGGCCACAGGAGCAGCACCAGCCGATCGTGCCGCCGGACCAGCTCGCGCTCGGCCGACCGCAGGGCCGTCCTCACGCGCTCCGGATCGCCCGCGCCCGAGATGGCCGACCAGGACTGGGCGATCGAGTCGATGCGGCCCTCGGAACACTCCGACGACCCCAGCGGCTTGCCGTCGTCGTCGTAGGCCCGCCGGTACCACGCCCCGTCCCAGGCCTGTTCCTCCACCACCGCCGCCAGCTCCCGCGCGCGCTCGCGCCACACCCGGCTCTGGTCCTCGCGCTCGACGCGGTCGCATATCTTCGCGAAGGCCTCGTAGGTCGCGCACTGGAACCACGCCAGCCACACGCTCTCCCCGCGGCCCTCCTCCCCGACGCGGTTCATGCCGTCGTTCCAGTCGCAGCTGCCGATCAGGGGAAGCCCGTGGGCGCCGGCGGTGCGGCCGCGCTCGAGCGCGCGCAGGCAGTGGTCGAAGAGCGAGGCGGTCTCGCTGGTCACGGCGTACTGCGCGTAGCGGTCGTCCTCCCCGGGCGCCAGCGGCTCGCCCTCCAGGAAGGGGAGGCACTCGTAGAGGATCGACTCGTCGCCGGTGCTGTGGACGTAGTGGGCGGTGACGAAGGGCAGCCACAGGAGGTCGTCCGAGCAGCGGGTCCGCACGCCGCGCCCGCTGGGGGGGTGCCACCAGTGCAGCACGTCGCCGGCCTCGAACTGGTGCCGGGCGGCCCGGAGGATCTGGGCCCGGGTGAGGGTCGGATCCAGGTGCACCAGGGCCATGACGTCCTGGAGCTGGTCGCGGAAGCCCATGGCCCCGCTGGACTGGTAGAGGCCGGTGCGTCCGAAGAGCCGGGCGCTGAGGGACTCGTAGGGCAGCCAGCGGTTGAGCATCAGGTCCATCGAGGGCTCGGGGGTGGAGACGCTCACCCTCCCCAGGAGACCCTCCCAGAACTCACCGAGCTCCTCCCAGGCGGCCTGCACCCGGGCCTCGTCGCGGTACTCGGCGATCAGGCGCAGGGCCTCCTCGCGGTCGGATCCCTGCCCCAGGAGGAAGGCCACCTCGACCTCCTGGCCGGCCTCGACGTCCAGGTGCACCTGCAGGGCGGCGCAGGGGTCCAGGCCCGGATCCGCCCGGCCGGAGAGGCCCCAGCGCTCCAGGGCGGCGGGTCGGTGGGGGCCGCCGTCGCGGCCCAGGAACTCGCGGCGGTCGACGGTGAAGCCGTGGGTCGGGAGGGTGGAGGCCAGGAAGGCGGTCCGCCCCGCGAACTCCGGGTTCCAGTCGCAGCGCGCCAGGAGCGCTCCCGACCGCGGGTCGTGCTCGGGCACCACCATGGTCTGGGTCTCGCTCCTCAGGGTGCCCAGGGCCCACTCGGCGTAGTAGGTCGCCGTGAGCCGCCGGTGGCGGCTCCAGGTGTTGCGCACCCGCAGGCGGACGATCTTGAGCGGAGCGCCGGGAGCCGCGTACACCCGCATGGACTGGACCAGCCCCCGGCTGTTGTGCCGGAACTCGGTGTAGCCGGCGCCGTGGCGGGTCTGGTAGGCGCCGCCATCGGGGACCGGCAGGCGGGTCGGCGTCCAGACCGCGGCGGTCTCCTCGTCGCGCAGGTACAGGGCCTCGGCCGGCTCGTCCGACACCGGGTCGTTGAGCCAGGGCGTCAGGCGGTTCTCGCCGCTGTTCTCGGCCCAGGTGTAGCCGAGGGCGGACTCGGTGACCAGGCACCCGCACAGCGGGTTGGCGATCACGTTGCACCAGGGAGCCGGGGTCTGCTGCCCGGGCTCGAGGTGGATCACGTACTCGCGCCCGTCGGCGCTGAAGCCGCCCAGGCCGTTGTCGAAGGAGAGGTCGTCGGGTCGCTGCAGGGCGGGGGTCTCCACCTCCTCGGCGGGGGGCGCCGGGGGCGGGACGAAGCGGGGCAGGTCGTGGGCGGCCCGCTGCAGGTGGCGGGTCTGCTCCTCCAGGGTGCCGCGCGCGGTGTCGAGGACGCAGCGCGCGGACACCTCCAGCAGCCGGCGCTCCTCGGGCGGGACCTGATCGGCGCGCACCACGAAGAGCCCGCCGCGGCGGTTCAGCCACGACTGCCCCTCGCAGCTCGCGATCAGGCGATCCACCTTGTCCTGGGTGTCGTCCTCGTAGCTCGACACGGCCTCCACCAGGACGACGAAGGCCACCCGGATCCCGCGGCGGCGCCACAGGCGGTGGGCCCGCAGCAGGACCTCGAGGAGCTCGCCGTCCTCCAGGTCCCGCAGGCGCAGGAGCAGGATGGGCAGGTCTCCCGAGATCCCGCGGCCCCACAGGCCGGGCTTGCCGAGGCGGTTGCGGGCGAGCTCCCGCCCGCCGGGCCTCAGGTTGGGACAGGGGAACAGCAGGGCCGAGAGCAGGGACTGCATCCGCGGGAGCTGCTCGGCCTCGATGCCCACCTTGCGGAGCTCGCGGCCGGCCTCCTTGGCGGCGTTCTCGATGGCCCAGTCGATCGACTCCATGAAGCCGAAGCGCTCGGACAGGCGCAGGGCTCCCTCGCGGGTGTCGGAGGCCAGCGTCACGAAGGCCAGGCGCGCGGTCCCGTGGGGCGGGAGCTCCACGGTGGCCTGCAGGATCGAGGTGGGGTCGAGCACCGAGCCGGTGCGCCCCGAGAGCCCCGCGGCGCCAGGCGCCAGGGCGCCGGGCGCGCGCGGCGTGGCCCCGCGGCCCAGGAAGCGGTCGCGATCCGTCTCGAAGCCGGTGCTCTCCACCCCCTCGTCGTCGGCCACGATCTGCTGCAGCAGCACGGCGGGCTTCTCGTCCGAGCTGCGGGCCCGGCGGCCGAAGAGCAGGGCCGCGGATCCCGCCAGGTGCTCGCTGCGCACGAAGAGCTTGTCGAAGGCCGGGTGCCGGTCCCCGGCGGCCGGGGCGGAGAGGGAGACCTCGGCGTAGCTGGTCAGGGTGAGGCGCCGCGGGCGGTCGGTCTCGTTGACCACCGCGACGCGCCGCACCTCCACGTCGTCGCCGGGGGCCACGGCGACCTCCACGCGCAGGGACACGCCCTGCTCCCGCCGGTTCAGCTCGACCATGTGCGGGTGGAAGACCGAGCGGGCCTCGCCCTCGCCCGGCCCGCAGGGATTGCGGCCGGCCGACCACAGCTGGCCCGACTCCTCGTCGCGCACGTAGAGCCACATGCCCCAGTGGTCGCGCGTCGGATCGGCCGACCAGCGCGTCAGGGCCAGGCCGCGCCAGCGCAGCCAGCCTCCCCCGGAGTCGGTGAGCATCGCGCTCAGGCTGCCGTTGGAGAGCACGTGCGCCTCGGGGTGGGGGCCGGCCTGGTGGGGGGTCCAGGGCTCGAGGGCCGGACGGGGGGCCGCCTCCGCGGGCGGCGGGGTCCCCGGGTCGCGGTGGGGCGACTCGGTGTGCAGGGCCGGCGGCACCTGCTCGTGGAGCAGGATCTCGGCGGTCTGCACCAGGGAGTCGGCGTGGAAGCGCCGCACCAGGGCCGCTCCCAGCAGGTGGTTGCCGATGGCCGTCAGGATCATCCCCTGGTGGTGGGCCATGTAGGTGCGCACCACGGCGTGGCTGCGTCCCTCGGGCAGGCGCGCGCGGGTGAAGTCGATCGACTCGAAGAGCCCGTAGCGGCCCATGGCCCTCAGGGAGCGCAGGTGGTCCAGGTTGGCCATCACCGCCGCGGGCCGATGCGAGAGCGCCAGCATCGAGGCGTAGGGCGCCACCACCAGGTCGTCGGCCAGCCCGCGCTTGAACCCCAGCCCGGGAACGCCGAAGGCGCGGTACTGGTAGTTGAGGTCGGGGTCGAAGAGGTGGTAGGCCGACTCGGACACGCCCCAGGGGACCCCCCTGTCGGCGCCGTAGGCGATGTGCCGATCCACCACAGCGCGGCAGCTCCGGGCCAGGAAGGTGCTCTCGTCGCTGAGCATCAGGAGCGGCGGCATCAGGTACTCGAACATCGTGCCGCCCCAGGAGAGCAGCGCCGGCGAGCCCGCCGCCCGGGTGGCCGGCCGCCCCAGGAAGAACCAGTGCTTCTGGGGCACGTCGCCCTTGGCGATGGCGAAGAAGCTGGCCAGCCGCGCCTCCGAGGCCAGCAGGTCGTAGCGGTTGGGATCCAGCCGGTCCGCGCTCAGGTTGTAGCCGATGTGGAAGAGGTGGCGCCCCTGGTCGTAAAGGAAGGTGAAGTCCATGCCGCGCGCCTCGGCCTCGCAGCGCGTGCCGATGCCCAGGATCTCGTCCCGCAGGTAGCGCGCGCTGGACTCCGAGCTCGCCAGGGCGGCCTCCATCTCGGCCACCCAGTCCAGGGCCTGCGCGGCGTCCCGCTCGGGCCCTGCCGGAGCCCGCCCGAGCGCCGCGCGCAGCTCGTCCAGATGCTCGCGCGCGCTCGCGCAGAAGGAGGGGATCTCGTCCAGGCGCGGCGCGCTCCGCAGGGAGGCGACCAGCGCCCGCCAGGCGACGTCCACCGGCCCCTCGGCCTCGGCCTCGGTGATCGGCTCGGGCGGGGAGGACAGGAGGTCCGCCCAGGGGAGCAGCATCTCGGCCTCGCGCCGCATGCCGCGCAGGTGCTGCCGCAGGCGCTCGAACCAGGTGCGCAGCTCGCGCAGCGTGTCGAGCTCGGCGGGGCGGTCGCCGGCCTCGAGGGCGTCCATCATCGCCCGGTCGAGCTCCACCAGCTCGGTGTTGCACAGGCCGTCGAGCCTCGAGCACCAGGCCGCCGGCTCCTCGGGGAGCTGGACCAGACCCCGCGAGACGGCCTCGATCCGGGTCTGCAGCTTCCTCCACACCCCGGCGCCCTTGATCCGGGGGTCGATGCCCCGCGCCGCGTCCCCCAGCAGCGCCAGGAGGTCGCTCAGGCCCTGCCAGGACTCGCGCCGCAGGATCGGGGCGGCGGCGGCCTCGGCGCAGCCCTGCTTGAGGGCCAGCAGGGCGCCGGCCAGGTTGCCGCTGTCCACCGTGGACACGTAGCGGGGCTCCAGCGGCTCCAGGCTGCGCGTGTCGTACCAGTTGAGCAGGTGACCGCGGCTGCGCTCCAGGCGCTCGAGGCTCTCGAAGGTGTTGCGCAGCCGGAAGACCAGGTCGGTCAGACCCAGGTAGCCCAGGTCGTAGGAGGTCAGGGTCGAGAGCAGGTACATGCCGATGTTGGTCGGCGACGTCCGGTGGGCCACCTCGCCCCGGGGATCCTCCTGGAAGTTGTCGGGGGGGAGCCACTGGTCCTCGGGGCCCACGAAGGTCTCGTAGAAGAGCCAGGTGCGGCGCGCGAGCTTGCGCAGCTCGCGGTGCTGGGAGGTCGAGAGTCTCCCCTGGCGCCGCCGCGAGGGCCGGCTGATGAGGCGCGCCAGCTCGGGGCTGGCGAGCCACATGAGGAGCATCGGCGCGGCCACCGCGAGCGCCTGGGGCTGCCAGACGGCGAGCCCCCAGCCGATCAGCAGGGCCGCCAGCGGGCCGGCGAACATCTCGGTCCACACCCCGGCGCGGGCGCCGCGGGCGGTGACCAGGCGGTCGGTGGCGGCCGCCGCGCGCCACTCGAGGAGCCGCTTCTTCGTGACGTACAGCCGGCCGAGCGTGCGCGCCACGGCGTCGACGATCACCCCCGCCTCGTGGGGCAGGAAGGCCCAGAACAGGATCCAGCGGCCGAGGTTCTGGCGCAGGCCGCGGGCGATGGCCAGCACCTCGCGACCCGGGTGGGGGAGGCGCCGGGTGCGCGTCAGGCCGGTGACCAGCTCGGTGAAGATGTGGCCGGCGGGCACCAGGAGGCACATCGCGGTCCACAGGAGCGGGTGCCCCGGCAGCAGGAGCCACCCCGCCACCAGGAAGGCCATCAGGAGCGGGCTGAGCAGGCTGCGCCGCAGGTTGTCGAGGATCTTCCAGCGGTCGATGGCGGAGAGGCGGCTCGGCACCCTGCGCCGCTCGGCGTCGGGCACCCGGGAGCCCAGCCAGGGGAGGAGCTGCCAGTCGCCACGGACCCAGCGGTGCAGCCGCCGGGCGAAGGCCAGGTAGTGCGGCGGGTAGTCCTCGTAGAGCACCGCGTCGGTGGCCAGCGCCGCTCGGCCGTGGACCCCCTCGAAGAGGTCGTGGCTGAGGATCGCGTTGTCCGGCACGCGGCCCTCGAGGCTCCTGCGGAAGGCCTGGACGTCGTAGATGCCCTTGCCGATGAACATGCCCTCGCCGACCAGGTCCTGGTAGACGTCGGACACGGCGCGGCTGTAGATGTCGATGCCGGTGTCGCCGGCGTAGATGCGCCCGAAGGGCGAGCGGCCCTGCCCGGCGGGGGAGATCTCGATGCGCGGCTGAACGACCGTGTAGCCGGCCGTCACGCGGCCGCTCCGGGGGTCGAAGAGGGCCTGGTTGAGCGGGTGGGCCAGGATCCCCACGAGCCGCGCGGCGCTCCCGCGCGGCAGCATGGTGTCGGTGTCCAGGGTGATGACGAAGCGGATGCCCTCCAGGCCCTCCGGCTCGCCCACGTGAACGTCGTAGGAGGTGTCCTCGGCGCCTGAGAGCAGCTGGCCCAGCTCCTCCAGCTTGCCCCGCTTGCGCTCCCAGCCCATCCAGCAGCCCTCGCTCGCGTTCCACTGGCGTCCGCGACACAGGAGGTGGAAGGGTCGATGGCCATCGGCCTCGTACTTGTCGTTGAGCAGCCGGATCCCGGTCTCCCCCTGGCGCAGGAGCTCGGAGTCGCCGGGCTCGCTCTGGCGGGCGGCGTCCAGGAAGTCGCCCACGATGGCGAACTCGAGGCGCGGATCGGGGTTCGACTGGTAGTGGATCTCGATGCGCCGGACGAGGGTCCGGATGTCCTCGGCGCTCCCCAGCAGGGTGGGGATGGCGACCAGCGTCCGGCAGTCGGCCGGGAGGCCGCGGCCGAGGTCCATCTTGGGCAGGACGCGCGGCGGCAGGACGTGGGTCAGGATCCACTGGACCAGGGTGACCGCCAGGGTCGAGGCGGGCAGCAGCGCGAGCGCCGCGCCCGCGGTCCAGACCAGGGGGCCGGCGCCGCCGGCGGTCAGGAACCACAGCGGCGCGGCCCAGAAGAGGGCGGTCGCCGCGGCGATGCCGCCCAGGTAGAAGGCCGCGGGGTGGTCGAGGATCCGGCGCCGCCACCGCCGGGAGGCGCCCGGCCGGTAGCCGAAGCTCTCCTCGAAGGAACGGCGGCCGGCGTCCACCAGCCAGTGGCCGACGTGGGACGCCCGCTCGCCCGGCTCGGCGGCGGCGGCGCGCTCCACCGCCGCGCTGGCCACCTCGATCTCCTCCCGGCCGGTGCGCCGGGCGATCTCCTCCACGACCTTGCGGTAGCGGTCGCAGGTCTCGAAGTCCATGCCCGGGTACACGCCCGCGGGGTCCTTGCGGAGGACGTCCTCCACCCGGCTGGTGGCGCGGAAGAAGCGCTGCCAGCGGATCACGTCCAGCACGTGCAGGGCGCGCAGGCCGCGCACCAGGCGCTCGGTGTCGTCCACCCCGATCGGCAGGGGATCGCCCGAGACCAGGCGGACCCTGGGCCGCGACTCCGGGGCCGAGGCCAGCAGGGCCTGGGAGATCTCCTCGAGCACCGCCAGGCGCAGCATGGCCGGCATGGCCCACAGCTCGCCCACGCACAGCCCGCTCTCCTCCTGGTAGGCGCGGGTGTACTGGACCAGCGCCGCGAAGTCGATCTCCAGGCCGGTCTCCAGCAGCAGCGCCCGGGCCAGGGCATGGACGCGGGGCCCTCCGTCCTGCAGGGCGGGGAGCCGGCGGTAGAAACCCACGGGCATGTCCTCGCGCACCTGGCGGATGGCGCGCAGGATCATGTAGTCGTTGTCCAGGAACCACTCGGCGGTCGAGGCCCCGGCGGCGCTCCGCTCGATCGCGGAGAAGTGCGGACGCAGGCGCTGGACGAAGGCCGCCATCGCGTCGAGGTGCGCGATCGACGGCAGGAGCGCGGGCGGTCGCTCGGCCAGCGAGTGCGCTCGGGCCAGGTCGGCGGCGCGAGTGGTGAAGCCCTCGGCGGTGTCCACTCGAGGTGAGGGGGCCGCCCTCACCTCGACTCTCCGCGGCACAGGCCCGCGCCGTGGGGGCGCGGGACCTTGTGGAACTGGGTGGCCGAGAGCTGCCAGCTCATCTCGTCCGGCGCGACGTCCTGGATGAGCAGCAGCGGGACCGAGCCGCGGCTCAGCACGGACTGGGCCACGCTGCCGTAGGGCCGGTCGCAGCGCCCGGTCTGGCCGTGGGCCGCCATGACCAGCAGGTCCACGTCCTCGTGCTGGACCGTCCCGAGCAGCGCCTCCCAGACCTCGGCCTCGCGGTGCAGCACGGTGCGCACCCGCAGGTCCTCGGCGCCCAGCCGGCGCCGCACCTGATCCAGGTAGCGCTCGGCGGCCTGTTCGTTGCGGTGCTGCAGGCGCAGGGCCATCTGCCGCACCTCCTCCTCCTGGTGGCCCGGGCAGGTGAGCCCCACCTCCGGCACCACGTGCGTCAGGAGCAGCTCCGCGGCGTGCTCGCGGGCCAGGCCCACGAGGACGGGGAGCACGCACTCGGCCCGCTGGGAGCCGTCCAGGGGAGCCATGATCCGCCGGAAGCGCACCTCGGTGCCGGCGTCCTCGGCGGCCCGCACGGCGGGGACGATCAGGAGCGAGCCCTGGGCGCGGGAGACGACCATCTGCGCCGTGCTGCCCATGGCCCAGCCGGAGAGGCCGCGTTCGCCGTGGCTGGAGAGCACCGTGAGGTCGACCCGACTCTCGCGGCCCTCGCGCACGATCTGCTCCGCCACGTGGCCCTGGAGGATGCGCGCGGTGGAGGGCAGGTCGGAGCGCCCCACCCGCTGGCGCACGCGGTCGAGGTACATGCGCGACTCGGCCCGGAAGACCTCCCAGTCGAGCGCGTCCGACGGCAGGTGCTCCAGGGGGTGCCGCTCGGGCTCGAGCACGTGCAGCAGGGTGAGGCGCGCGCCCCAGGTGCGCGCGATGGACAGGGCGAAGGGCAGGGCGCGCTCGCCCAGGGCCGAGCGATCCAGGCAGACCAGGGCGTGCCTGAGCCACTTGGCCGGCTCGCGGGCCGCCTGGGCGGCGCCGGGCAGGGCCGCCGCGCGGGCGCGGGGGCGCGCCGAGCCCGGCAGGGCGGGCGCGGGATCCCGGGAGGATCGGGGCTCGGAGGGCACGGGGGCGGGGGTGGGCGCCTGCTCCTCGGCCTGCGGACGCGAGGTCTCGTTGCTCTCCTCGTTCTTCATCGGGGTGCCCTTCCTGGGATGGGTGCCGCTGCCGGCACCTCTTCGCGAGCCGGGACGTTCCTCGGGGTGGAGCCGGTCGGCCCGGGCTCGATGGGGAGAGACCGCGCCCGCTCCTCCTGGCGGCCTCCACCCGCGCCCGTCCCGCGTCCAGCTCCTGGAGTCGTGTATAGCCCTAGTGTCGGCGAGTACGGATCGCGGCCGTACCGGAAGGAGCGGCAGGTCGGCAAGAATTTCCAGGTGACGGGAATCGCTCCCACATCCAGGACGCCGCGGGGATCCCCCTGCGTGTCAATGGCCGGAATGCGCGCCCGCCGGGACGGAATGTGCTATGCATCCGAAGTTGCGCTGTCGATGGACAAGGCGGCGGCCCGGAGGCCCGCTGCTCACGGAGCGGATCCTCCCGGGCACACCCCCCGCCAGATCGAGGAGACGCGCATGCGAACCAGGCCCCGACACTCCCTCCCGACGCTCCTGGGCTCGGGCTTCGGATCCGAGGTCCGCACCGCCAGCTCGCGGGCCCTCCTCCTGTTCGACCAGGGCCGGTGGAGGGGGGACGATCCCCCCGCCAGCGAGAAGGCCCGGGAGGAGATCCGGCGCTCGGCTCCCCCGCCGGCGCTCGACGCGCGACCCATCCGCGGTCGCGAGCCGCGGCCGGCCACGGGCGTCTAGACGCCGCTCAGCGGTCCCGCCAGGCCTCGTCCTCGGGATCCAGGGACCAGTCGTTGCCGAAGAAGCCCGCCGCGCGGACCCCGTCGGAGCCCTCCTCGAGCATCTCCGCGCCGATCACCGTCCAGTCCGGGTAGGCCACGCCCGAGACGAAGTAGGGGAGCTGGTGGGTCAGGCGCATCCCGGCCGGGCCGGTGCCGGCGATCACGGCCACCGCGGACTCGGGATCGTCGGGGCGGGGGTAGATGAAGAGGCAGGCGAGGTCGTCGCCCTCGAGCACCTTCTCGGTGCCGTCGGGGTAGCGGAAGCGAATGGAGCCGCGGCGGGGCTCGATGGGGCAGTCGGGGAGGAGCTCCTTCCAGCGCCAGAAGGTGTCGGCGTTGCCGTACAGGATCAGGTTGCGTCCGCGGTGGGAGCTCCCGAGGTCCAGCTCGTCTTCGGAGAGCACGTCGACCGAGCCGCTCCCGCGGTACCAGAAGGTCTCGGCGTCGTAGCTCGCCTTGGAGAGGGCCCAGGTGTTCTCCTCGGGGCTGTCCTCGGCCCCGTAGACGAAGACCATCCGGTTGCGGAAGGCGTCCTTGAAGGGACCGGCGCGCAGCGGGCCCTTGTGGGAAGGATCGCGCGCGGCCAGGCTCCAGTTGCCTTCCAAGCCGCGTGAAAGGCGCAGGACGGCGGGCTCGTCTTCACCCGCGCCCCACGGCCAGGTCGGAGTCTCCAGCGACGTTCCGTCGATCTCCACCGCGATCGGGTCGGTCCCCGGTAGCAGCGCGGCCCCGCGTTCATCCCCCGCGGCGGGAGGTCGCGTACGGGTGAAGTCGGACAGGTCGAGGGTCAGTGCGGCCGCGTTCTCGCTCTCGACATCGATGCGACGCGCGGCGCAGTCGATGTCGGCCCGCACGCGGCTGACCTCCATCGACCGGATCTGGGCCTCGATCCGCACCCAGTGGCAGCTCGAGGAGATCGCCGGGTTGACCGTGCGGAACTCCACGGTGTGTACCCGCTCGTCCTCCGGGAGGCGATTCCGCTCCAGGAACTCGAAGAGCGGCTCCCAATCCATGCAGGCGTTGCCCCACCAGTGCCCCGCGCCGGGGCGCTCGTAGTAGGCCCAGTTGGGGTGGAACAGCGCGAGGCGCTCGCGCATGAAGCGCGCCTGCGAGACGGGCACGTTGTCGTCCCGGTCGCCGTGCAGCACGTACACGCCGCGCTGGATCAGGTTCTGCTCCAGGAGCAGGGGGAGGCTCCCGTTGGCCGCGCGCAGGAGCAGGGCCTGCATCGGGGTGGGATCCTCCCACTGCCGGCCCCCGACGTAGCTCCAGAAGTCGCGCCAGCCGGCGCTGGGGGCGATGGCCGCGAAGCGGCCGGGGAACTGGACCCCCAGGATCCAGGTGCCGTGCCCGCCCATCGAGTGCCCGGTGAGGTAGGTGCGCCGGGGATCGGTGCCGAAGAGCGCCTCGGCGCGCTCGAGAACCTCCATGGCGTCCAGCCGTCCCCAGTCCTCCCAGTCGAAGCCGAAGGGCCGCCGGTTGGTGGGGGCCACCACGGTGCCCCAGTCCTTGTGGGCGTAGCAGCTCGCCTGGCCCATGGCCTCGACGCCCGCGCCGTGCAGGGAGAGGAAGAGGGCCGGCGGCTCCTCCGCGCCCTCAGGAGGATGGGCCGGGGTCACGCCGTAGTACTGCACGCTGCCGTCGATCCCGCTGACGAAGGTGCGGCGGTGCTTGTCGAGGGGGCCGCGGACTTCGAGCTTCAGGGGCAGGGTGCTCAGGACCGTCGTGGCGCCCATCGCCGAGTTGCCCAACGACTGGCAGAGGTCCACTTCGACCTGAACCTCGTCGCTCTCCGGATCGGCGGGCAGTTCGAGCTCCACGGCCATCTTGCGCGTCGAGAGTGGCGGCAGATAGGGCAGCGCGGTCAAGCGAGCTTCGCCTCCGGCCACCCGCGCCACGGCAAAGTGGCCGGCGCGCCAGCTATCGGTCGCGTTGACCGCCATGATCCCGGCGGACCCGATCCCGCCCTCGCCGCGGATCACGTGGGGGAGGGTGGCGTCGCGCGCCTCCAGGAAGACCTCAGCCGGCGGCTCGCTGAAGCGCGCCCTCAGCGATCCGCGCCCGCTCTTGAAGAGGAGGTGGTTCGTCCCCTCGTCCAGCTCCACCGGCAGGCTGGTGGGCACGCTGCCGTACACGTCTCCGATCCGCGGCTCGCCGCGGAGGTAGAGGTGCCGGGCCCCCCGCACGCGCAGCATCACCACCCGATCCCGGTCGGACCGCACCTTCAGGGACCAGTAGCCCCCCCGCAGGCCGGGGGCCTCGTACCAGCCCGCCTCGTTTCGCGGGCACTCGACCGGCTCCCAGGTACGCGTCGACCCGTCGGGGAGCTCCACCTCGGCTTCCTCTTCCGGAGCGAACCACCCCTCCCGTACCAGCCTCGCCTCCACCGCATCGGTGAAGACCGGCGAGCGACCGCCGCGGTACACCTCCGCGATCTGGAGGGCGGACTCGACGTGCACCTCCTCCTCGGGCAGGGCCTCCTGGGCCAGGGCGCGCGGAGTCGCGAGGAGGGGCAGGCAGAGGAGGGCGAGGGGGAGCGCGCGCATGCCGCCGCCTACCGCGCCGCCATCTCGTCCACGCCGGGGGTCGCCTCCGAGGGCCCGCCCGCGCCGGGCTCCGCGGTCGGCGGCCTCTCCAGCGCCTCGCCCAGGACCTGGTCCACCCGCTCCAGCGGCACGAAGCGGAGCTGGTCGCGGGCGCTGGGCGGCACGTCCTCGAGGTCCTTCATGTTGCGCGCCGGCAAGAGCACCGTGCCGATGCCCGCGTGGTGGGCGGCCAGCACCTTGTCCTTGACCCCGCCCACCGGCAGCACCAGGCCGCGCAGGCTGATCTCGCCGGTCATGGCCACCTCGCTCCTCACCCGGATCCCGGTGAGCATGGAGACCAGGGCGGTGTACATGGTCACCCCCGCGCTGGGACCGTCCTTGGGGATCCCGCCGGCGGGCACGTGCACGTGGATGTCGCGCTTGGGGAAGAGCTCGGGGTCGATGCCCAGGTCGGCGGCCGCGGCCTTCACCAGGGTCATGGCCGCCTGAACGCTCTCCTTCATGACGTCGCCGAGCTGCCCGGTGAGGGTCATGTTTCCCTTGCCGGGCATGCCGGTGGCCTCGACGAAGAGGATCTGACCGCCCACCGGTGTCCAGGAGAGCCCGGTGGCCACCCCCGGCAGGCCGGTGCGCAGGGCCAGCTCGTCCTCGAAGCGCACCGGGCCCAGGATCTCGTGCAGGTCGGAGGCGTCCACGACCCGCTTCTCGAGCGTGCCCTCGGCCACCAGGGTGGCCACGTGGCGGATCACCGAGCCGATCTCGCGCTCCAGGTTGCGGCAGCCGGCCTCGCGGGTGTAGCCGCGCACGATGGACCGCAGGGCGTCGTCGGTCAGGGCGCACTGCTCGACCGTGAGCCCGTTCTCGTCCAGGCGCCGGCCCACCAGGTAGCGGCGGGCGATCTCCAGCTTCTCCTCTTCGGTGTAGCCCGGCAGCTCGATGACCTCGCAGCGGTCCTGCAGCGGGCCGGGGACGCTGGAGAGCACGTTGGCGGTGCCCATGAAGAGCACCGGGGAGAGGTCGAAGGGCACGCCCAGATAGTGGTCCTGGAAGGAGTTGTTCTGCTCGGGGTCCAGCACCTCCAGCAGGGCCGCGGAGGGGTCGCCCTGGAAGCTGGCCCCCAGCTTGTCCATCTCGTCCAGCATGAACACCGGGTTGTTGGTGCCCACCTTGCGGATCTCCTGGATGATCTTGCCGGGCATCGATCCCACGTAGGTGCGCCGGTGGCCGCGGATCTCGGCCTCGTCGTGCACCCCGCCCAGGCTGGCGCGCACGAACTTGCGGCCCATGGCGCGGGCCACGCTCTGACCCAGCGAGGTCTTGCCCACGCCCGGCGGCCCCACCAGGCACAGGATGGGCCCCTTGCCCTCGGGCTTGAGCTTGCGCACCGCCAGGAACTCCAGGATGCGCCGCTTGACCTTCTGCAGGCCGTAGTGGTCCGCGTCCAGGACCTCGCGGGCGTGCTTCAGGTCGAGCAGGTCCTCGGTGGCCTTGGACCAGGGCAGCTCGATGAGCCAGTCGAGGTAGGTGCGGATGGTGCCGTGCTCCATGGAGGCCTCGGGAGTGCGCTCGAGCCGGCTGAGCTCCTTGCTCGCCTCCTTCAGCACCTCCTCGGGCATGCCCGCCTCCTCGATCGCCGCTCGCAGCTCCTCGATCTCCTGCGATCCGCCCTCGCCCAGCTCCTTCTGGATGGTGCGCAGCTGCTCGCGCAGGAAGTAGTCGCGCTGGGCCTTCTCCAGGGTCCCCTGGGTCTTCTGGCTGATCTGCTGGGAGAGCTGCAGGATCTCGATGGTGCGCTGCAGCCGCTCGGTCAGGCCGGCGATGCGCGCCTCCACGTCCAGGGTCTCGAGGATCTCCTGCTTCTCCTCTACCGGTAGGTCCATGAAGGTCGCCAGCACGTCGCACAGCAGGCCCGGCGCGGTGATGTTCTGCAGGCCCGAGGCCAGGTCCTCGTGGCCCTCGGGCATCAGCGAGAGCGCCTGGGCGGCGAGCTGCTTCAGGGTGTGGAAGCGGGCCTCCTCCTCGGGCGACAGCTCGGGATCGTCCTCCACGGGCTGCTCGATGCGCTCCACGCGGGCCGTCAGGTGGGGCTCGGTGGCGGTGAACTCCAGCACCTTGAAGCGCGCCCGGCCGCGGGCCACGGCGTGGTGCCCGCCGTCGGGGGCGGTCAGGTAGCGAACGATGTCGGCCACCGTGCCGATCTGGTAGAGCTCCTCGGGGGCGGGCACCTCGACGGCGGGATCGCGCTGCACCAGGAGCCCGATGGGCTGCCCTCCCTGGACCGCGGCCTGCACGGCGCGGACCGAGCGCTCGCGGCCGACGACGATCGGGAGCACGACCCCCGGGAAGAGCGTCATCCCCCGCACCGCCAGGATGATCAGCTCGTCGACGATGGGCTCGTCGGCCGCCTTCCGCGAGGTCTTCCGCGCGGCCTTCCGACGGGTCTTGCGGGCCGCCCGGGCCGGGGCCTTGCGCACGGCCTTCCTCGTCCCCGATGCCGCCTTCTTGCGGGCGACCTTCCTGCGGACGGCCTTCTTCCTCGCCGCGGCCTTCTTGCGGGCGCCCCCCCCGGAGGGCGAGCGTTTCTTCCTCTTCGTCGTCTCGTCCGCCCGAGCGGGCTTCTTCCTCTTCTTCCGTGCAGCCATCCGTCGGCCTAGGGCAGCTTCTTCAGGTTCAGGACCAGGCAGCCGTCGAGCATGTCGCGCATGCCGATCTCGTATCTTCCGGGGGGCAGGCTGAGGCGGCGCACGAAGCGCCCGCGCGGGATCTCGAGCCGGTGCACCTCGGCCTTGCGGAAGGCCTTGGGCAGCGAGCGCTCGCCGCCCACCACCAGCTCGTTGCCCTCCAGCAGGATCTCGATGCGCTTGGGGCTGACGCCCGGGAGGGCGACCAGGATCCAGAGCTGGCGGGCGGTCTCGAAGACGTCCACCGGCGGCTCCCAGTCCACCGGACCGGCGTCGGCGCCGCCCAGCTGGAAGAACTGCCGCTGGACGCGGTCCGCCTGCTCGAGCAGTGAGCGCGCGCGCTCCCACATCCAGGTTTCGGGATCTTCGCTGGCCATGTCGCGCCCTGAGGGGTGGCTCGCCGGCATCGGCTCCGGTCGCCGCGGCCGGGCCATCATACGGCTGCAGGCCCACTCTACCATGGTCGCGGCCGGAGCGGAGCGCCGCGGGGAGGCGCCGGACCCGGCGATCCGGTAGATTGCGCCCCGATCCGGATCCCGACCATGAGCCCGCCGTCCCCCGCCCTCCCGGCCCTCCTCGCCCGCCCCGCCGGGGGCGCGACGGGACCGAGACCGAAGGGGGCCGCGACCTGAAGCCCACTCCCAGCCAGCGCCGGGCCCTGGCCCGGCGCGATCCGGCGCTGGGCCAGGCCATGCGCCGGGTGCCTCGCTTCCCCGGCTTCCCCGCGGAGGGGCGGAGGTCCTCGCACTTCCAGCACCTCGGCCGGGCCATCGTCTTCCAGCAGCTCGCCGGCAAGGCCGCGGAGACCATCTTCGGGCGCGTGTGCGCCCTCACTCCGGGGGCGGGCTTCCCCCGACCGAAGGAGCTCTTGTCCCTGTCCGAGGCGGAGCTGCGCGGCGCCGGGCTCTCGCGCAACAAGATGCTCTCCCTGCTCGACCTGGCCGGCCGGGTCGAGGACCGAAGCCTGGTCCTGCCCTCCATCGCGCGCCGCGGGGACGAGCGCATCGTCGAGGATCTCACCGCGGTGCGCGGCATCGGCGAGTGGACGGCGCAGATGTTCCTCCTGTTCCGGCTGGGACGGCTGGACGTGATGCCCACCACCGACCTGGGCGTGCGCGAGGGGCTGCGCCGGCTGGACGGTCTGGACCAGCGCCCCGCGCCGGGGCGCGTGCTCGAGCGCTCGCAGGTCTGGCGCCCCCTGCGGAGCGTGGCCACCTGGGTGCTGTGGCGGCTGACCGAGGTGCAGGACTTGTGAGCGCGATGTCCACGACCAGAGGCCGAGAGGAGCTCCCGCTCGCCGCCCGGGCCGCGATCCTCGCCGGGGCCGGGGGCGTCGGCCTGCTGGGGGCCCTGCCGGCCGCGTGGAGCGATGGCGACCCGGTCGCCCTGCTGATGTGGCTGGGGATCTGGGCCCCCGCCGGCGGCTTCCTGTGCGGCGCGGCCGGGCTGCGGCTCCTGCCGATCGGGCTCGTGGCGCCGGCGGTCTGGATCGCGCCCCTGGCCCTCCTGCCCGGCTCGAGCCCGGAGTGGAGCCTGCCCTGGCTGGCCTGGCCGATCCTGGCCTGGACCGGCCTGTTCGCCGCCGGATGGGCCCTGGGGACCGCGGCCCCGCGGTACCTGTGGCGGGGGACCGGGGCGCTGCTGCTCCTGGGAGCGCTGCTGACGGGTATGCCCGGCCGCGGGGGCTCGAGCGAGGCGCCGTGGCCTCCCCGGCTGACCTCGCTCCTGCTCGACCTGTCCCCGGCCACCCTGCTGGTGGAGTGCGGCGGAGTGGACTGGATGAGGCACCCCGCGGTGTACGGCCCGGCCGGAAGCGATCGCTTCCTGCGGGCCTCCTGGCGCGGCTCGCTTGCAGGGCCGGCGGTGCTTTTGGTGGGATGTGGGCTGGCAGCGGCCGCCGCGGGCCTGCGGCGCCGAGGGGTCCGGTCCACCGGGCCCCACCGCGCTCCGGATGGCGCTGCGAAGGAGTGACCCACCCATGCCCATCCGCAAGTTCTTCTGCACCTTCCCCCAGGACCTGATCAAGGAGCCGATCATCAGCCACACCCTGGGCAAGCGCTTCGGGGTCATCCCCAACATCCGCGCGGCGAGCATCACCGACGCCATGGCCCTGGTGGCGGTGGAGATCGAAGGGGAGGAGTCGGCGATCCTCCAGTCCATCGAGTACATGCGGGAGCGGGGCGTGCAGGTCGAGGAGATGCGGGACGGGGACGAGAACCCCCTGAACTGACGCTCGAGCGCGCCTTGCCGCTCCCCCCTGCCGCCATGTCCCGCTCCCTCCGCCCGTCCCGGCTCCGACGGGCCGGCCTCCTGCTCCTCTGCGCGGCCGCCCCGCTCGGCTGCCGCAGCGCGCCGCTCCTCGAGGAGGGCCCGCGCTGGCCCCGGCCGGTCCGGGGCGCGGTGGTCAGCGAGCACCGGCTGGCCAGCGAGGTGGGCGCCCGCATCCTGGAGGAGGGCGGCAACGCCGCCGACGCGGCCGTGGCCACGGCCCTCGCCCTGGCGGTGGTGTATCCCCAGGCGGGCAACCTGGGCGGCGGGGGCTTCGCGGTGATCGTCCCCCACGACGGGCGGCCCGAGGCCCTGGACTTCCGGGAGGTGGCCCCCGCGACCGCGACCCCCGAGCGCTACCTGGACGAGTCGGGGAGCGTCGATCCCGCGCGCTCCCGGCGGGGCCCCCTGTCGGTGGGGGTGCCCGGCAGCCCGGCCGGGCTCTTCGCCCTCTGGGAGAGCCACGGCTCGGGCCTGTTCTCCTTCCACGAGCTCATCGCCCCGGCCGAGCGCCTGGCCCGGGAGGGCTTCGAGGTGGACGCCTGGCTGGAGCGCTCCCTGCGCGCCAAGGCCGTGCGCGAGCGCATGGCCGGGAGCGCCGCCGCGCAGCGGATCTTCTACCCCGACGGGATCCCCTTGATCCGCGGGCAGCGGCTGGTCCAGCGCGAGCTGGCCGACACCCTGGGCCGCCTCGCCGCGCGGGGACCGCGGGGCTTCTACGCCGGTGCCACGGCGACGCTCCTGGTGCAGGAGGTCGAGCACCAGCTCCTGGCCGCGGGCCAGGAGGGCCCCTGGATCACCTCGGAGGACCTGGCCGCCTACCGTCCGCGCTGGCGGGAGCCCCTGGTCGGCTGGTTCCGCGGGCACCAGATCATCACCATGCCCCCGCCGAGCTCGGGCGGCATCATCCTGCTGCAGGTGCTCTCGGTGCTGGCCGGCTTCCCGGTCGAGGCCGAGCGCCACGCGGCCCTGGACGAGCTGGCCCTGGCGGGCGAAGCGTCGGCCGGCGAGCCGCCGGCGGGGGAGGGGCCCGGCCTGGGCCTCGACGACCGCGTCCTGCACTGGTGGATCGAGTCGCTGCGGCGGTCCTTCGCCGGCCGCGCCGAGTACATGGGCGACCCCGATCGGACCGAGGTGCCGGTGGACGGGCTCCTGTCCTCCGAGTGGGTGGCGCGCTGCCGGATGTCCATCGGCGAGGAGGCCGAGCCGCAGATCCAGGCCTGGGTCCCCGAGCCGCCGGAGGAGGGGAGCCAGACCACGCACGTCTCGGTGATCGATCGCTCGGGCAACGCGGTCAGCCTGACCACCACCCTCAACAGCTCCTTCGGCAGCGGGATCCTGGTGGAAGGGGCCGGCTTCCTCCTGAACAACGAGCTGGACGACTTCGCCCTCCAGGACCGGGTCCCCAACCAGTTCGGCCTAGTGGGCTCCGAGGCCAACCTGATCGAGCCCGGCAAGCGGCCGCTCTCCTCGATGACGCCCACGGTGGTGCGCGAGGGGGGGCACACGGTCTCGATCGTCCTGGGCAGTCCCGGGGGCCCGCGCATCATCACCGCGGTGATCGGCGTGGTCCTGCGCACCCTGCTCTTCGAGCAGCCCCTGGCCGAGGCCGTGGCCGCCCCGCGCTTCCACCAGCAGTGGAAGCCCGAGCGCACCGAGTTCGAGCCGGGCTGGGACCCGGCCCTGCTGGAGGCCCTGCGGACGCGGCGCGGGCACGAGGTGCTGGAGAAGGAGGACACCTGGGCCAGCGTGCAGGCCATCCGGGTCCGCCCGAACGGCGAGCCGGTGGGCGTCAGCGACCCGCGCCGCGGCGGCGCGGCGGTGCTGGAGGGACTGGACTAGCCCGGGCGCCTAGAAGTCGTCGATCGCGTCGCCGCCGCCGCCGGTGGCCTCGGGCTCCTCGCCCTTGTCCGCGAGGATCTTCTCCAGATCGATGTGCGAGAGGTTGGACCATCCCAGGTCGCTGTCCTGAACCTGCTCCCAGGCCTTGCACCAGCCCTCTATGACCTTCTTGTTGAAGAACTGATCACCGGGCTCCTGGCTGTACTTCCAGCCGTAGTTGGTGCGATCGCTGCAGATCTTCTTCAGCAGGTCGCGCTGGATGAGGTCCCCGGTCTTGTTCCCCTCTTCGGTCGTGACGTCGATGGTCTTGTAGTAGTTGAGGATGGCCGGGAAGGCCTTGCGGCTGGCCGCCACCAGGCCCTCGCGGGCGGGGGTGCGCTTGCGGCCCGGGGACCAGGGGTCGATGAGGACCTCCATCCACTGCCCGTACTGGATCCACTCGTCGTCGGTGGTGCCCGGAAAGCGCTCGAAGTCGGCGATGAGCGTCAGGTCGACCATGCTGGGATCGCCCTGCTTCTTCTCCGGCGTCTCCTCGGGCTTCACCTCCGCGGGGTCGGGATCCGGCTCGGGATCCGGCTCGGGCTCCGGTTCGGGCTCCGG
>CAZTTG010000054.1:34827-41132 GCA_964615935.1 uncultured Planctomycetaceae bacterium
TCGGGCTCCGGTTCGGGCTCCGGGGTGCCCTCCTCGGCCGCGGGATCCTCCTGGCCGTCGAGGGCGGCCACGTCGGGCGGCTTGTTGGCCGCCTCCTCCCGCTTCCGCGCGTCCTCCATGTAGAAGTAGATGGCGGCGGCCGTCAGGACCGCCAGGCCGATCAGGCCGCCCAGCATCAGACCCCAGCTCTTGCTCTCCTTGCCGCGGCGGCCGCGGCGGTCGACCCGCCTGCGGGAGGAGCTCGCCTCCTCCTCGCCCTCGCCCTCCCGCCGGCGGCGGGTGGCCTTCGAGGGCCTGGAGCGGGGCGTCCCCTTGCCGCTCGGCGCGTCGGCCTTGGCGGCCGGCCGCGGCGCGGTCTTGGACACGGTCTTGGGCCGCGGCTTGGCGGGGGAGGACTGGACCTTCTTGGCCGGCACCGCCCGGGCGCCGGCCGTCCCCCCGTCTTTGGCTGTCGCCGGGGCCTGGACCGGGCCGATCTCGACCAGACCTCCGCAGGACTTGCACTTGGCCTTGTCGCCGGAGAAGGACGCGGGCACCTTGAAGCGCGCGCCGCAATCGGAGCAGACACCTGGGCGGTATTCCATCGCTGGGAGTGGGGGCGGTCGCGGCCCGCAGGGCGCCGCGGGTTGTGGGGGTCAGTCCTTGGAGCTGCGATCGCGCTCGAGCTCGCGCTTCTCCTTCGCGGTGAGCTCGATGTATCCCTCGAGCAGGTCCTCCTGCTCCTCGATCTGCTCGAACTTGTGGCCCTTGCGGTACCACCAGCCGAACCACTGCTTGATGGCGCTCTGGCGGCGCTCTTCCGAGGTGCCGCCGGCCATGCCGAAGGCGGCCATGGGCTTGAAGCCGAAGAACTGGCCGGTGATCTCGCGCAGGGCCTGCACGATCATGTTGATCTGCATGGCCTGTGCTTCGGTCTCCAGCGGGATCTCGTAGAGGCCGGTGAGCAGCTTGGGAAGGGCCGGCTTGCCGATCTTCACCAGCTCCTGGCGGGCGTCGGACGCCTCGGTGGTCAGGCTCAGGTCGATGATCTTGGCGTACAGGCCGTCGATGCGCCGCCGCAGGTCCGCCGGGGTGTCCGGCAGGTGGGTGAGGGGGCACGGCTCGGCCTCGATCACGATCGAGCCGTCGCTCAGGGTCTTCTGCTCGTACTTCCGGCGCCGCGCGACGCGGTTCGCCTTGGCCTCCTCAGGGGAGATCCAGCGCTCCCAGGACCAGACCAGCCAGCGGTCGCGGTACTCGATCAGGCGCCACTCCATGGTGCGCACCTCGTGGACCTCGGAGCCGATGCGGTCCACCTTCACGCGGACCACGGCCTCCTCGGGCGTCTCGGAGATGACCTGGCCTTCCCAGGGCTTCCACTTGTAGGGCGCGTACTCCTCGTCGCCCTGGACCATGGCCGCCACGGTCTCGTCGACGAAGGTCAGGCGGGTGGCCTCGTCGAGGAGATGGAAGTCCTCGGGGCTCGTCGGGTCGGCCGCATCGACGGGGGGCGCGTCGGGCGGGCTGGCCTCGGGGCTGGCCGCATCGACGGGGGGCTGCTGGCCCTCCTGGCCCGCGGCCTCCCGGTTCTGCCTCCAGGCCCAGGTCCGGGCGGGGTCGATGAGGCTGGCCAGCCGGCCCTGATCGAAGTTCTGGGCGGCGGCGTAGACGGCGCGCACCGCCTTGACGGGCTTCGAGTTCCAGCCCGTCAGGTCGGTGTCGTCGCGCTTCACCACCTCCTCCGGCTCCTCCACGGGGACGACCGGCCCGGGCTTCTCCTGGTTCACGAAGTAGGCGATCAGGGCCAGGATGACGATCCCCCCGATGCCCAGGCTGATGACGAGGGGGCTGGGACCGGTGCTGGCGGGCGCCCTACCGGGGGGGAAGGCGCGGTACACCCGGTTGCAGGAGGGGCATCGGACCTTGGCGCCCTCCTTGCTGTCGGGCAGCTTGGCCCGCTCGTGGCAGGTGGGACACTCGATGATCATGAGTCGGATCGGGGTCGGGGTGGGGAAGGAGGGGGAGGCCGCTGCGGCGCAGGGTCCGCGCCGGCGGTCCACATCCCCGGCTACCCGCATGCGAATCGGATTGGTACCGAGGTTGCCCCCACGATCGGGGGGACGACCTCGCTCGGAGGGCGCATCTCCAGTCCTGGGCACAAGATACGGCGGGGGGGCGGGCAGTGCAAGGCGGGCCGCCACCGGTCCCGAACGGGGGTGCCGGGCCGGCCCCGGGGGCCCGCGCCCGGCCCCTCGGCCCGCGCCTCCCGGCGCGGCTCGGCCCGGCGCCGCCCCGCGGTTCGGTAGGATCGGCGCCGTGGAGACACCGCCCACGCAGGAGAGCGGGGAGGACCGCTTCGAGCTGGTCTTCCCCCACCGGCCCACGGGGGACCAGCCCGGGGCCATCCGGGCCCTGGCGGGGGGGCTGGAGGCCGGCCGGGAGCGCCAGACCCTCCTGGGGATCACCGGATCGGGCAAGACCTACACCATGGCCGCGGTGATCGAGCGCGCCAACCGGCCGGCGCTGGTGCTCTCGCCCAACAAGACCCTGGCGGCCCAGCTCTTCGCCGAGTTCCGCGAGCTCTTCCCGCGCAACGCGGTGGAGTACTTCGTCAGCTACTACGACTACTACCAGCCCGAGGCCTACGTCCCCTCCACGGACACCTTCATCGAGAAGGACGCCAGCCGCAACGAGAACATCGAGCGGCTGCGCAACTCGGCCACCCGCTCGCTGCTCGAGCGCCGCGACGTGATCATCGTGGCCTCGGTGTCCTGCATCTACGGCCTGGGCTCGCCCGACAGCTACGCCGAGATGGCCCTGCCCCTGAGGGTGGGGGGGGCGATCGAGCGCGAGGACCTCCTGCGCCGCCTGACGCAGATGCAGTACGCGCGCAACAACATGGACTTCCGGCGCGGCACCTTCCGCGCCCGGGGGGACGTGATCGAGGTCTTCCCAGCCTACGAGGACGAGCGCGTGGTGCGGGTGGAGCTCTTCGGGGACGAGATCGAGGCCCTGGTCGAGGTCGACCCCCTGCGGGGCGAGATCCTGCGCGACCTGCGGGAGGTCACCGTCTACCCCGCGGGTCACTACGTCACCCCGGCCGAGCGCGTGCTGCGGGCCTGCGAGACCATCGAGGTCGAGCTGGGGGAGCGGCTCGCCGAGCTCCGCCGGGCGGACAAGCTGCTGGAGGCCCAGCGCCTGGAGCAGCGCACCCTCCACGACCTGGAGATGCTGCGCGAGGTGGGGGTGTGCAACGGCATCGAGAACTACTCGCGCCACATCGACGGGCGCCGTCCGGGGGAGCCGCCCTTCACCCTGCTGAACTACTTCCCCGAGGACTGGCTCATCTTCGTGGACGAGAGCCACGTGTCGGTGCCCCAGCTGGGGGGCATGTACCGCGGCGACCGCTCGCGCAAGCAGACCCTGGTCGAGCACGGCTTCCGCCTGCCCAGCGCCCTCGACAACCGGCCCCTGCGCTTCGAGGAGTGGGAGGGTCTGGTGAACCAGGTGGTCTTCGTGTCGGCCACCCCCGGCGACTTCGAGCTGAAGGGATCCGGCGACGCGGTGGCGGAGCAGATCGTGCGCCCCACGGGCCTGCTCGATCCGGCGGTGGAGGTGCGGCCGGCGCGCACCCAGGTGGACGACCTGCTGGCCGAGATCCGCACCACGGTTGCGGCCGGCTGGAGGGTGCTGGTGACCACCTTGACCAAGCGCTCGGCCGAGGAGCTGACCACCTACTACGCCGAGCTGGGCGTGCGGGTGCGCTACCTCCACTCGGAGGTCGACACCATCGAGCGCGCGGCCATCCTGCGCGACCTGCGCCGGGGCGAGTTCGACGCGCTGGTGGGCATCAACCTGCTGCGGGAGGGCCTGGACCTGCCCGAGGTGGCCCTGGTGGCGGTGCTGGACGCCGACAAGGAGGGCTTCCTGCGCTCGGCCACCTCGCTGATCCAGACCTGCGGTCGCGCGGCGCGCAACGTCGAGGGTCGCGTGCTGCTCTACGCCGACCGGCGGACCGACTCCATCGCCCGGACCTGCGCCGAGGTGGAGCGCCGCCGCGAGCTGCAGGCGGCCCACAACCAGCGGGAGGGGATCGTGCCCCGCACGATCATCAAGCCCATCCGGGACTCGATCGAGGCCCTGGGGGAGCGGGACTACGTCGAGGTGGCCGGCCCCGATCCCCGCGCCGGCCGGGTCGCCGAGGACCCCGCGCAGGGCTGGGGCGACGAGCGCCTGCGCGGCGAGCTGGCCCGCCTGCGGGAGGACATGCTGCGGGCCGCCGGCGAGCTGCGCTTCGAGGACGCCGCGGCGCTGCGGGACCGGGTGCGGGAGCTGGAGGGGATCGAGCTCGCGCGCTGAGGCATGGTGCAGCACCAGGAACCGGCGCTGGCCGGTTCCCCGGCCGCCCCCCGCGTCCGATACTGAGCGGGGCGGTCCGGCCGCCCGCGTCATGCCCGAACCCAGGTGGTCCCTCGAAGGCGTCCCCGAAAAGCCCGGCGTCTACCTCTTCCGCGACGGGGAGGGGAGGGTCCTGTACGTGGGCAAGTCGCTCAGCCTGAAGGGCCGGCTGCGGGCCTACCGCCGGCCGGGGGGGGACGGGCGGCTCCTGGTGGGCTTCCTGGAGCGGGACGCGGTGGCGGTGGAGACCATCGTCACGCGGACCGAGCAGGAGGCCCTCCTGCTGGAGGACGCGCTGATCAAGCAGCACAAGCCTCCGCACAACGTCCGCCTCAAGGACGACAAGTCCTTCCTGATGTTGAAGCTGGACGCGGGCCGGCCCTTCCCGCGGCTGGAGTTCGTTCGGGCCCGCAACCCGGGCCGGGGGGGGCGCCTCTTCGGGCCCTTCGCCAGCACCGGGGCGGCGCGCCGCACCCTCTCGGACCTGCACCGGGTGGTGCCCTTGAGGGACTGCCCCGACTCGGTCTTCCGCAATCGATCGCGGCCCTGCATCAAGCACCAGATCGAGCTCTGCAGCGCGCCCTGCGTGGGCCGGATCGGCGAGGAGGACTATGCCGCTCTGGTCGAGCGGGCTGTGCGCATCCTCTCGGGCGACGCGCGGGAGCTGGAGGCCGAGCTCGAGGGGCGCATGCGCGAGGCCGCCGGGGGGCTGGAGTACGAGCGCGCCGCGCGCTGGCGCGATCGCCTGCGGGCCCTGCGCCGCACGCTCGAGCGGCAGGGGGTGCAGACGCGCGATCGGGTGGACCGCGACGTCCTGGCCCTGGCGCGCAGCGGGCGGCACGCGGTCGTGCACCGCCTGGCCTACCGCGAGGGGCGGCTCTCCGAGAGCCGCACGCACCTGTTCCGCTCGGAGCTCCCCGAGCCGGAGCTGATGCACAGCGTGCTGACCGCGCTGTACGGCGGCGGCCGGCGCCCGGTCCCCAAGGAGATCGTCTTGCCCTGTCCCCCGGCGGAGGGGGATCTCCTGACGTCGGTCCTGGGAAAGGGGGTGCGGCTCACGGTGCCGGCCGGCGGCGAGCGCCAGCGCATGTTGCACGTCGCCGGCGAGAACGCCCGCGCGGCGCTGAGTCGTCGCGACCGCGAGGCGGCGCAGGAGCGCGAGGCTCTGGAGCAGTTGGCCTCCCTGATCGACCTCCCCTCGCCCCCCGAGCTGATCGACGGCTTCGACGTCTCCACCTTCCAGGGCGGTGATACGGTGGCCAGCCGGGTGCGATTCCGCGGCGGGCACCCCGATCGTTCGGGCTACCGGCGCTATCGGGTGCGATCGGTGCGGGGCCAGGACGACTTCGCCTCCCTGCGCGAGGTCGTGGGCCGCAGCCTGCGCCGTTGCCTGAGGGAGGGCGAGCTACCCGACCTGCTCCTCATCGATGGCGGGGCTCAGCAGCTCGCATCGGCCATGGAGGCGCGCGAGGAGTCGGGCGCCTGGGAGGTCCCCATGATCGGTCTGGCCAAGTCTCGCCCCCGCCGCGGCGGCCGTCCTGCCGCGGAGGAGCGCGTCTTCCTTCCGGGCGCGACGGGGCCGATCGAGCTTCCCCGTAACTCGGCCGTCCGGCACCTCCTGGAGCGCATCCGGGACGAGGCCCACCGCTTCGCGATCACCTACCATCGCCAGCGCCGCGGTCGAATCGCGAGCCGCCTCGACTCCATTCCGGGGATCGGCAACGAGCGCCGCAAGTCCCTCCTGCGCCGCTTCGGCAGCGCGGCCGGGGTGGCTCGCGCCAGCGTCGAGGAGATCGCCGCGGTGCCGGGTATCGGTATGCGGCTGGCGCGGACGGTGAGGGAGCATTTGGGGTAGGGGGGGGTGCCCTCTGACCGGGCTTTCCGGGGCCCCGTTCGCGCGCGGGACCTCTGGACCGGCCCCCCGGCGC
>CAZTTG010000055.1:0-39953 GCA_964615935.1 uncultured Planctomycetaceae bacterium
TGCTCGCTGCGCTCGCGTGGCGCGGACGGGCCCCTGACGGGGCCCGCGCTCGCCTGCCGGCGAGCGCTAGAGGCCTTGGGCGCCGTAGCTCGGTTGCCAGGCCCACGCAACGGGCGCCCAAGACCTCTAGACCCACTCCTCCAGCCGCTGCTCCAGGCACCGCCGGATGCGGTCCGCACAGCGCCGGTAGTCCTCCAGGCTGCCGCCGATGGGATCGGGGATGTCCAGGCCGTCGGGAGCCAGCAGGGCGATCGATCCGTCCTGGCCGGGGGGCACGGTGAGGCGCAGGGCTTCCACGTGGGAGCGGGTCATGCAGTAGACCCGGTCCGCGGCGGACACCACCGCCGCGGTCGCTGGGCTAGAGCGGTGCCCGGAGAGGTCGAGGCCCTCGGCCGCGAGGACCTCCAGGGCGTGTCCGGAGGCGGGCGAGCCGGAGGAGGCGTAGGCGCCCATGGACCCCAGCGAGAAGCCGAAGCGGCCCAGCCCGTCCCCCTCGACCCCCAGGCGGTCGGCGATGAGGCGCTGCGCCAGGCCCTCGGCCATGGGGCTGCGGCAGGTGTTGCCCGTGCAGCAGAAGGCGATCGAGAGGCCGGCGGTGCGCCGGAGCGGCTCCAGGTCGTGGAGGCCCTCGCGCAGGAGCTCGAAGCGGCCCGCGCCCACCCGCAGGACGGCCGAGGCCTCGCCCATGCGGGCCGGACCGTCGTCGATCACGAGCCGGATGGCGCTGCCCAGGGCCGAGGGGATCCGGGATCCGGGGAGGGGCTCCTGGCCGGCCCGGTTGGCGCTGGACATGACCGTCGGGAAGGGGAGCTCCTCGAGGAGCTGGGCGGTGGCGAAGTGGGCCGGGAAGCGCACCCCGGTCCAGCCCTCGCGGCTGGCGAGGTCGAGCTTGCCGGCCAGCCCCCGCAGGACCAGCGTGAGGGGGCCCGGCCAGTAGCGCCGCGTCAGGCGCTCGACCACCGCCCGGGGCGAGGTCTGGGGGGAGGAGGCCGGGAGGTCCTCCACCGCCGCGCGGCTCCCCACGTGCCAGGTGAAGCCGCGGGTGTCCTGGCTGTCCTTGGCGAGGCGCAGGGCCTCGAGCGCCGGCAGGCTGTCGGCGCGGGCGGCGATGCCGTAGACCGTCTCCGTGGGCAGGGCCACCAGGCCGTCTCCGGCCAGCACCTCGGCCACCCGCTTGCGGATGCGGCGGGGGAAGGGCTGGTCCCCGGTCCTCTCGCCGAGCTCGATGTGTTCGGGCTGCCTGGGCATGCGCGCCGTGGAGGGCGACCCACGACGCTGCTAGCCTATCCAGGCGGATCCCCCAACCCAAGCGCCCCCGATCCGCGGGCCGCGCCAGGGGGACCGGACCATGGTGGAGGAGCTGAATCCCGAGGCCGAGCGCGCGCCGGGGGCGGGCCCGGAGCCCCGCGAGCCCGAGCGGGATCGCGTGGCCTTCCTGACCAGCCTGGCCGCGGGGCTGGCGCACGAGATCAAGAACCCCCTGTCCACCGTGGCCATCAACCTGACCCTGCTGCAGGAGGAGTGGGATCGGGCCGCGATCCAGCGCAACTCCGAGGAGGCCGAGGCGACCCCGCGGGAGAAGCGCTCCCTGAAGCGCCTGCTGGCCCTGCAGCGCGAGGTGGCGCGGCTGGAGCACGTGCTGGAGGAGTTCCTGGCCTTCGCGCGCGAAGGCGAGGTCAACCGCGCCCCCGCGGACGTGGTGGAGCTCGTACGGGGAGTCCTGGAGCCGAACGAGGCCGAGGACCGCCGGGCGGACATCCGCCACCGGATCGAGCTGCCTCCCCTGCCCCCGGTCATGCTGGACCGGCGGGCCATCCGCCTGGCGCTCCAGAATCTTCTCGCCAACGCGCGGGAGGCCATGCCCGAGGGTGGCGAGGTGCGCGTGAGCGGTCGCCGCGAGCGCGGGTGGGTGGAGCTCACCATCGCCGACACCGGGGTGGGCATGGGCCCCGAGCAGCTCGCCCGCTGCTTCGACGAGTTCTGGTCGGACAAGAGGGGCGGCACCGGGCTGGGACTGCCCACCGCGCGGCGCATCGTGGAGGAGCACGGCGGGGGCCTGACCGCGAGCTCCGAGCGGGGCCGAGGGACGGCGATCTCGATCTGGTTGCCCCTGGTGACCGAGCAGCCGGCCGCCAGCGAGCCCGGCCCCTGGCCGGGGGCCGAGGCCGGCGCCCGGGGTGCAGGGCGCCTGGCCCTCCTGTCGCGGGCCGCCGGCGGCCTGGCCCACGAGATCAAGAACCCCCTCTCGACCATGTCGATCAACCTGAGCGTGCTGCGCCAGGACTGGACCCGCGGCGCGTCGCGGCCGGACGAGGGTCCCGCCGAGCTCAGCCCTCGCGAGCGGCGCTCGGTGAAGCGCATCGACACCCTGCAGCGGGAGGTGGGGCGCCTGGAGCAGATCCTGGAGGAGTTCCTGGGCTACGCGCGCGGGGGCGAGCTGGTGCGCGAGCCGGTGGACCTGGCCGGGCTGGTCCGGGAGGTGCTGGACTTCGTGGAGGCCGAGGACCGCGGGCTGGGCATCCGCCAGCACGTGGACCTGGAGGTCAACCTGCCGCCGGTGCCGGTCGACGAGAAGGCCGTTCGGGAGGCCCTGCTCAACCTCCTGGTCAACGCCCGCCACGCCATGCCCGGGGGCGGGGAGCTGATCGTGCGGCTGCGGCGGACCGGAACCTGGGCCGAGCTCTCGGTCACCGACACGGGGGTGGGGATGCGGGAGGAGCAGCGCCAGCGCTGCTTCGACGAGTTCTGGTCGGACAAGAAGGGCGGCACCGGGCTGGGGCTCTCCACGACCCGGCGCATCCTGGAGGACCACGGCGGCCGGATCTCGGTGATCTCGGAGCGGGGGAGGGGGACCTCCTTCACCCTGTGGCTGCCGCTGTCGGGCGGGCTGACCCGCGGCGAGGACGAGGAGAGAACATGAGCGAGGATTCCGCGAGCGGCGGGGCTCCTTCCGGCGGTCGACCCGCCCGGGTCCTGATCATCGACGACGACGAGGCCCACGCCGAGGCCCTCTCCGACGGGCTGGAGATCGAGGGTCACCTGTGCAGGCTGGCGCACTCCGGCCAGGAGGGGATCGACCGCATGGGTGAGGCCTCCTTCGACGCCGTGCTGACCGATCTGGTGATGCACGACCACTCGGGGCTGGAGGTCCTGCGGGAGGCCCGCACCCTGCAGCCCGAGGCGGTGGTGCTCCTGATCACCGGCCACGGCTCGATCGAGACCGCCGTCGACGCCATGCGCTCGGGGGCGGTGGACTACATCCAGAAGCCGGTGCGGATCGACGAGCTGCGGCGCAAGCTGGCCCTGGCCCTGGAGCACAAGAACCTGCGCCGCGAGAACCTGGAGCTGCGCCGCCAGCTCGACAAGCGCTACGGCTTCGAGGGCATCGTGGGGCACTCCCCGGCCATGCAGCGCATCTTCGACGTGCTGGGGCAGGTCAGCGACTCGAGCGCCAACGTGCTGATCCAGGGCCAGAGCGGCACCGGCAAGGAGCTGGTGGCCCGGGCCATGCACTCCAACAGCGGGCGGGCGGCCAAGCGCTTCGTGGCGGTGAACTGCGCGGCGCTCTCCGAGGGGCTGATCGAATCGGAGCTCTTCGGCCACGTCAAGGGGGCCTTCACGGGCGCGGTCTCCCACAAGGAGGGGCGCATCGTCTACGCCGACGGGGGCACGCTCTTCCTGGACGAGGTGGGGGACATGCCCCTGACCACCCAGGCCAAGCTGCTGCGGGTCCTGGAGACCCGCGAGGTCACGCCGGTGGGCGCCAACACCCCGCGCCGCTTCGACGTCCGCCTGCTGGCCGCCACCAACCGCGACCTGGCGGGGATGGTGGAGGAGAAGAGCTTCCGTGGCGACCTCTTGTTTCGCCTCAACGTGGTCCAGATCGTCCTCCCCCCCCTGCGGGAGCGCAGCGGCGACGTGCCCCTCTTGATCGACCACTTCATCCGCGAGCTGGCCGCCGAGCACGGTCGCGAGGTGCGCGGCATCACCCCCGAGGCGCGCACCCGCCTGGTGCGCTACGACTGGCCCGGGAACGTGCGTGAGCTGCGCAATGCGGTGGAGAACATGGTCCTTCTGGCTCGGGGCGACCTCCTGGTCGAGGAGGACGTGCCCGAGGCCATCCGCCAGGGGGGCGAGCGCTCCTCGGGGGGCTACCAGCTCGAGGGCCGATCCCTGGGCGAGGTCGAGCGGGAGCTGGTGGCGGTCAACCTGGAGCTGGCCGGCGGAAACCGCGAGAAGGCGGCGGCGATACTGGGGATCGGCGTGCGGACGCTGTACCGCAAGATCAAGGAGTACGGGTTGTAGGGGGGGGCGTGGTGGGTGTGTCTGACGGGCGCGGAGGGACGATTCGTGCTGCCGTGAGGCCGCGACCGACGCGAAGGCAGACGTGAGCGGTCTACTCGGCGAGCGCCCGCGGAGCGGGCGCGGCCTCGTCACAGCCTGCCGGGACGCCCACGGGGTTCCTGCCCCCACGAGCGATTCCTGCTGCCGTGAGGCATGGCCTGCGCAACTACGGCGTCGGACGGTTCGACCGATGATCACGCCACATGCTCGGTGCGCTGCGCGCACCTCGCGTGGCGTCACGGCGCCACTCGGCGCCGGCGCGGCAAGTGTGCCGCGCGTGTAGGTCCCCGGCCCAGGGCGTGGGCTCGTCCTTGGTCGGAGCCACCAGGCCCAGCGCGGCCGGGAGTTCGCCAGCTCCCACTCCACCTGCCAATGCGGCAGGGGGCAGCCCGGCGACCCCCCCGGCCTGCCATCCTGGCACTCGTCAAGGCGGACTCCCTTCACCTAACTCCAGTCCAACCAGCCCCTTAGGCACCCCCGACCCCCTGGCACGGAGTTTGAACCTGCCCGCCGTCCAGACAGCCGCAAGGAGCCACGGAGCATCATGACCAAGCAAGGCAAGATCATCGGGATCGACCTGGGGACCACCAACTCGGTCGTGTCCGTGATGGAGGGCGGAGAGCCGATCGTCATCACCAACCTCGAGGGCTCGCGAACCACCCCCTCGGTGGTGGCCTTCCAGCAGGACGGCAACCGGCTGGTGGGGGCACCGGCGCGGCGCCAGGCGGTCACCAACCCGACCCGCACGGTCTCCTCCATCAAGCGCTTCATGGGCCGCCGCCACGAGGAGGTGAGCTCCGAGGAGAAGCGCGTCGCCTACACGCTGGAGGGCGGGCCGGAGGAGCTGGTCAAGGTCGACATCGACGGCAAGCACCACACCCCGCCCGAGATCAGCGCCATGGTGCTGACGGCCCTCAAGGAGGCCGCCGAGGCGCACCTGGGCGAGACCGTCACCCGCGCGGTCATCACGGTCCCGGCCTACTTCAACGACTCCCAGCGGCAGGCCACCAAGGACGCCGGCACCATCGCCGGCCTGCAGGTGGAGCGCATCATCAACGAGCCCACCGCGGCCACCCTGGCCTACGGCCTGGACAAGGACAAGAGCGGCAAGATCGCGGTCTACGACCTGGGCGGGGGCACCTTCGACATCTCCATCCTGGAGATCGGCGAGGGCGTCTTCGAGGTGCTCTCGACCAACGGCGACACGCACCTGGGTGGGGACGACTTCGACCAGGAGCTGATCACCTGGGTGGCCGACGAGTTCAAGCGCGAGAGCGGGATCGACATCCGCAGCGACCCCATGGCCCTGCAGCGCCTGAAGGAGGCCTGCGAGAAGGCCAAGTGCGAGCTCTCTAGCGCCACCCAGACGGACATCAACCTGCCCTTCATCTCCGCCGACCAGACGGGGCCCAAGCACCTGACGATGAACGTCAACCGGGCCCGCTTCAACGAGCTGACCGCGGCCCTGGTGGAGCGCACGCGGCGGCCATGCCAGCAGGCGCTCGAGGACGCCGGGGTCCAGCCGGGCCAGGTGGACGAGGTCATCCTGGTGGGCGGCTCGACCCGCACCCCGGCGGTGCAGGAGATGGTCAAGAGCATCTTCCAGCGCGAGCCCAACAAGAGCGTCAACCCCGACGAGGTGGTCGCCGTGGGGGCCGCCATCCAGGGCGGCATCCTGGCCGGCGAGGTGGCCGACGTGGTGCTGCTCGACGTGACCCCGCTCTCGCTGGGGATCGAGACCCTGGGCGGCGTCAGCACCCAGCTGATCCAGCGCAACACCACCATCCCCACGGCCAAGAGCCAGATCTTCTCGACCGCCAGCGACAGCCAGCCCAGCGTCGAGATCCACGTCCTGCAGGGCGAGCGCGAGTTCGCCAAGGACAACCGCACCCTGGGCCGCTTCCACCTGGACGGCATCCCGCCGGCACCCCGCGGCATGCCCCAGATCGAGGTGAGCTTCGACATCGACGCCAACGGCATCCTGAACGTCAAGGCGGTCGACAAGGGCACCGGCAAGGAGCAGACCATCCGCATCGAGTCCTCCTCCGGGCTCTCGAAGGACGAGGTCGAGCGCATGACCGCCGAGGCCGAGGCCCACCGCGGCGAGGACCAGGACCGCCGGGAGCTGGTCGACCTCAAGAACCAGGCCGACCAGATCGTGCACGAGACCGAGAAGCACCTGGCCGAGCACGCGGACAAGCTCTCCGAGGAGGACCGCCAAGCGGTCGAGGCGGCCCGCGACGAGCTGAAGAAGGCCGCCGAGGGCGAGGACAAGCAGGCCATCGAGAAGGCCATGGCCGACTTCCAGGCCAAGGCGCAGAAGCTGGGCGAGATCCTCTACCAGCAGGCCCAGGCCGAGGGCGCCGGCGCCGCCGGGGCGGGCGCCGATCCCGGCGGCCCCCCGCCGGGTGGCCCCGCCCCCGGAGGGGAGGCCGCGGGGGGCAGCAACGACGAGCCGGTCGACGCGGACTTCGAGGTCAAGGCCTGAGGCCGGCGCCTGCCCCTTGCCGGGCCGGGTCGCCTCGCAGACAATTCGCGGGCGGGCCCCCCCGCGGGGGCGGCCCCGCCTTCGATTCGCTCTCCGTCCCCCGGGTTCCCCCCCAAAGCGCACGGGCACCCGATCGAATTCGCACGAGCCCGCCGGGCGCCGGGGCCGCGGAGCCCGCCGGCGAGGCCCTCGCCGGGTCTCCCACCCGCCGGGAACGCTTGGTGCAACGTACGACCGCCTGGGCAGCGCCCCAGCGAAGACCGATCCGTGATCACCGTCGAGCACCTCACCCGCCGCTTCGGCCCCCTGACCGCCGTCGACGACCTCAGCTTCGAGCTGGGCCGCGGTGAGGTGGTGGGCTTCCTGGGCCCCAACGGCGCCGGCAAGACCACCACCATGCGGGTCCTGACCGGCTTCCTGCCGGCGACCAGCGGGCGGGTCGAGGTGGCCGGGCTGGACGTGCTGCGCCAGTCCCTGGCGGTGCGGCGCCGGATCGGGTACCTGCCGGAGTCGGTGCCCTTCTACCGGGAGCACCGCGTCGGAGAGCTGCTCCGCTTCCACTCCCGCCTGCACGGCATGGAGCGGCGGGACGCGGGTGCGCGCATCGCCGAGGTCCTCGACCGGGTGGGCCTCAGCGATCGACGGCGGGCCCTATTCGGCGGGCTCTCGAAGGGCCTGCGACAGCGCGTGGGACTGGCCATGGCCCTCCTGCCCCGACCGCAGGTGCTGATCCTGGACGAGCCCACCAGCGGCCTGGACCCCCTGCAGCGCCTGGAGGTGCGCCGGCTGATCGCCGAGCTCGCCTCCGAGCACACCGTGCTGCTCTCCTCCCACATCCTGCCCGAGGTGGAGGCGGTGTGCCCGCGCGTGATCATCCTGAACGCGGGCCGCATCGCCGCGGACGGCAAGCCCGCGGACCTCGTGAAGGAGCTGGGCGGCGGGAGCCACCTGCGGATCGAGGCCCGCGTGGGCGAGGGCGCGGAGGAGGCGCGGCGCCGGCTGGGAGAGCTCGCGGGGGTGGACGAGGTGATCGACGAGGGGCCGGAGGGCGGCTGCGAGCGCTTCCGGATCCCCTGCGAGGACGACCTGCGGGAGCCGGTCGGGGACCTCGCCGCGCGGGAGGGCTGGGTCCTGCGCGAGCTCTCCTGGGAGCGGCCCACGCTGGAGCAGCTCTTCGCCCGCATCGCCCTGGACCTGGGCCCCGTGCGGGCCGCGGCCGGCGACCGGGCCGGGGAGGAGCCGGGGGAATGAGGGGCCTCCTCATCATCTACCGGCGGGAGCTGGTGGCCCTGTTCCTGACGCCGCTCGCCTGGCTCCTGCTGTGCATCGCCCTGCCGCTCAACGGCTTCCTCTTCGTGGCCGTGCTGGGCGAGTACGGCGGGGACCTGACCCGGGCCCTGCGCTACATGCTGGGGGAGTCCTTCGTCTTCTGGGGCCTCATGGTCTTCCTGCCGCCGCTCTTGACCATGCGGCAGATCAGCGAGGAGTCGCGCACCGGCGTGCTCGAGTACCTCCTGACCGCCCCGGTCACCGACGCCGCGGTGGTGTGCGGCAAGCTCCTCGCCGCCACCACGGTGATGGCCCTCTTCTGGCTCTCCAACCTGATCTACGGCCTGGCCGCCCACGGGCTCGGGACGGCGCCCGACTGGCCCGCCCTGCTGTGCGCCTACGTGGGCGCGGTGCTGGCCTCGGCGCTGTTCGTCTCGATCGGGCTGGTGGCCAGCGCCTTCTCGGGGACGCCGCTCCTGGCGGCGGTGCTGGCCTTCGCCGGCAGCGTCCTGGTCCTGCTGCTGCCCTTCGCGCAGGGAGTGGCCGGCCTCCCCGAGGGCCACTGGTCGGGCGAGGTCCTGGCCCAGCTCGACGTGACCCGGCGCTACATGGGGTCCTTCATGATGGGGGTGCTGGACCTCTCCCACGTGGTGTTCTTCCTGGTGTGGACCTTCTTCTTCGGCTTCCTGGCCACCCGGCTGGTCGAATCGAGGCGCTGGCGATGAGCGCTCCCCGACGACGAGGAGGAACGGGCCCCCTCACGCGGGTGCTGCTCGCCGTGCAGGTGGGCTTCTCCGTGCTGCTGGCGGCGCTGGTCGCCTTCCTGGTGGTCTGGGTCCTCCAGCGCCCGGCCCTGCACCTGCGGTGGGACCTGACGCGGGATCGCGGCTCCTCGCTGGATCCGGCCGCCGCCGGGCTGATCGCGCAAATGCCCGAGCCGGTCCGGATCGACATCTTCTTCCAGGGCGCGCGGAGCCTGGCGCGCCACCAGTACCAAGCCTACACCGAGGCCACGAGCCTGATGCGGGGGCTCCTCTACGTCGCCCAGAACCAGGCGCCGGCCAGGCTGAAGGTGGTCGATCACGACCTGCAGGACCTGGTCCGCGTGCGCGAGCGCCTGCACGAGCTGGCGGTGCGGGAGGAGACCAACATCGTCGTGGTCTCCCGCCCCAGCGGTCCGCGGACGGTGCTGCGGCTGACGCCGGACATCTGCGATCTGGCCCGGATCGACCAGGGCCCCGGCCTGCCGCCGGTCATGCAGCTCACCTCCTTTCGCGGCGAGCAGGCGCTGGTCGATTCCCTGCTAAGGGTCAGCCAGGAGAGAGCCCCCAAGGTGCTCTTCGCCGCGGGTCACGGGGAGCGCGACAACCAGTCCGTCGAGGCCCGGGCCCTGGGCTGGGTCCGCGACGCCCTGCTCAGGGACGGCTTCGAGGTGGACCTGTGGGACTCGACCAGCGAGCCGCGGATCCCCTCGGACTGCGACGTCCTGGCCATCGTCGATCCGCGGCAGCCGTACTCGCCCGAGGAGGTGGAGTCCATTCAGGCCTTCCTGTCGGCCGGCGGACGAGCCCTAATCACGGCCCAGTACGCGGACTACCTGGAGGGAGCCGGCAGCGTGTCCGATCTCCTGGCGCGCTACGGGATCCTGGCGCGGCGCGGGGTCATCTGTCGCCCCCTCCTGGGGCCGGGCGGCGAGGAGCGGTACGGAGACGCTCGGTGCGGCGAGCTCCCCATCGGGCGCGAGGGGCTCGATCCGAGGAGCCCCATCACGAAGCCTCTGTGGGACGCGGAGTACACCGTCCAGATGCCGCTTTGCCACTCCTTCGACCGCGGCAGCGTGCCGCCCGGGGGATCGCTGATCACCCTGGTGCGCTCGCATCCCAGGGCCTGGCGCGACCTGGTGGGGACCGAGCCTTGGGGTGACTGGGTGCCCGATCGCAACCTCGAGCGCCGGGACGCCTACTCGCTGTGCATGGCCGTCGAGATCCCGAGCGGGCCGGGCCCCGGAGCGGGCGAGGCCGGAGAGGGGCGCAGCACGCGCATCGTGGCCGTCGGCGCCTCCGACGCGCTCTGCAACGCCGCCTTCCGCTTCAACCGGGACCTGGTCCTGAACGCCTTCAACTGGCTGGCCTCGCGCGAGTCCCGGGTGAAGGTCGGGACCCGGGACCCCATCCAGCGGACCCTGGACGTCCGCGGCGGGCGCGAGCTGGTCCGCCTGCGCTGGCTGGCGGTGGGGATCCTGCCCGGACTGTGCCTCCTCCTGGGGCTCTTCACCTGGTACCGGAGGCGGCGCTGATGAGCTCGCGGACCCTGTGGATCCTCCTGGCCCTGGTGCTGCTCCTGGGGGGGCTGGGCTGGTGGCTGGGCCAGCGCGAGCAGGGGCAGGCGGTCGCCGTCCGCCGGAACCTCTTCCCGGGCCTCGAACCCCAGTCGATCCAGGCCTTCCGCATCGACAACATCGAGCGCGGCCTGCAGATGCGCATCGAGCGGCGGGAGGAGGGCTGGACCATCGTGGATCCGGTCGAGTACCCGGCCGAGCCGTCGGTCCTGGTCCGGCTGGTGGACGACGTGACCCGCCTGCCGGCCGAGCCCGTCCCCGATCCCGACCTGGAGAAGCTCGGGCTGCTCCCCCGACCGCGGGTGGTGCTGGAGGTCGAGCAGGGCCAGGGCGAGGGAGTGCGGGTCCGCCGGCTGGAGCTGGGGATGCCGGACCTCGACGGCCGCTCGGTCTTCGCCCGGGTCGAGGGGGAGGTGGTGCGCACCCTGCGCAACATCGACACCACCCTCGAGCGGGACCTCCCGGACTGGCGCTCCCGCCGGCTGCTCAGCCTGGCGCCGGCGACCATGGGCGAGCTCCACCGTCGGGGCGCCTACGCCTTCGAGGAGGGGGGCGCCGAGGTGGACCTCACCCTGGACGTGGTCCTGGACGACCTGGGGTGGCGGGCCACCGCTCCCCGGAACCTCCTGCTCGACCCCGCCCGCATCGGGAGCCTGATCCGCAAGGCGTCGCAGGGCATCGCGGTGCGCCGCTTCCGGGACGACCGGCCGGCCTCGCTGGAGCCCTATGGTCTGGACCAGCCGGACCTGGTGGTCGAGCTGGCGACCTTCTCGGGCGCACGCGAGACCCTGCGCTTCGCGGAGCTCACCCGGGGCCAGTGGATGGCCAGGATCGACGGCCGCCCCAACGTCTACGAGATCGAGCGGATGGACGTGGAGTTCCTGCTGAGGCCGCTGGAGGGGATGGTGGACGAGCGCATCGTGCTGGCCGCGCGCGAGGAGATCGACGCCATCCGCCTGGTGGCCCGCGGACGGGAGCTTCGGCTCTGGAAGAAGGGCATCGCCTGGTTCGCGCAGGAGAGTCGCTCGGGGGAGGATGGAGCGCGCGTGCTGGCGGACCCCGACCGGATGGCGGACCTCCTGGGAGCGATCGACGGCGCGCGGGCGATCCAGGTGCTCTTCGACGAGCCCATGCCCCACACGCTGATCGCCGAGGGCCTGTGGGTCGAGTCCCGGGGGCGCGCCTTCGGCGGCCGCCTGGGGCCGCCGCACGAGACGCCCGAAGGCGGGCGGGGCGTCCTCTTCCAGCGCGAGGCCGACGGGCTGGTGATGCTGGTGGACGAGCAGCTCGCCGAATGGGCGCGCTCCCCGCTGGAGCGGATGCGCTCCCGCGAGCTGCACCGCGTGGACGAGCTGGAGGTGTCGCGCGCGGCGGTCTCCCTGGCGGGGGAGGAGCGCCGCTCCTCCTTCGTGCGCGACGGGCGGCGGGGCCGGTGGACGCGGGAGGGGGTGAACCAGGAGGCGCGCGACTTCGCCTTGCTGGTGGACCGCCTGCTCCTGCAGCGCGCCGCGCGCTTCCTGGACGCCGGCGGCGCGCAGGAGCTCGAGGACGCCGTCGAGGTGCAGGTGGTGCACGTCAGCGGCCGGCCCGTCTCCTTCCGGCTGGGCCGGGTCCCCGAGGGCGCGAGCCCGCTCGGTGCGGAGCCCGGCGAGGTGGTCTACGAGGGCCCCGACGTGCGGGCCGTGGTGGAGGGCTCGCTGCACGAGGGCCTCGTGGAACTCCTGCGCGAGTAGCGGATCGGAGGGCCTTGCGCCCGGGGTCCGCGCCCGCTACCCTGACCCGAACAGAACCCGAACACTCGTTCCGGTCCGCTGCGGCGGCCGGGACCCGCTGGAGGAGGCCATGTCCATCGCGCCGGGTGAGGGAGAGCTCCGTTCCGCGGAGGAGGCCGCTCCTCGGAAGGGGGGGCGCCGGCGCGCCCGCTCGCGACGCAGCGTGCGGGCGATCGCCGAGGAGCTGCGGGGCGATCCGGAGCTGGCGGGCCGCTTCGTCCACTGGCACCGGGTGCCGGCCCGGGCGGGCCGCAGCGCCGCCTTTCCCCGGGGGCTGGACCCGAGGCTGGTCGAGCTCCTGCGCGCGCACGGCGTGCGCGAGCTCCACGAGCACCAGGCCCGCGCGGTGGAGCTGGCCCTGGCCGGTCGCGACGTGCTGGTGGGCACGCCCACCGCCTCGGGCAAGACCCTGTGCTACACCCTGCCCGTGCTGCAGCGGCTGCTCGAGAGCGGCGGCGCCGCCCGCTCGCTCTTCCTGTTCCCGACCAAGGCCCTCTCCCAGGACCAGTCCTCCGGCCTGACCGCCCTGATCGAGGCCCTGGGCGAGGACTGGCACGCCTTCACCTACGACGGCGACACGCCGCCCTCGGTGCGCCGCACCCTGCGCGAGCGCGGTCACGCCCTGCTCACCAACCCCTGGATGCTCCACTCCGGCATCCTGCCCAACCACTCCAAGTGGTCGGAGCTCTTCCGCGACCTCACCACGGTGGTCATCGACGAGGTGCACACCCTCTCGGGGGTCTTCGGCAGCAACGTGGCCAACGTGCTGCGCCGCCTGCTGCGCATCGCCGCCCACTACGGCAGTCAGCCGCGCTTCATCCTCTGCTCGGCCACCATCCCCGACGCCGCGGGGCACGGGCGGCGGCTGCTCGGGCGCGAGGTGGTCACGGTGGAGGAGGACGCCTCGCCCGCCGGCGAGCGCCTCTTCGGCGTGTACAACCCACCCATGCTGGACCCGGTGGCGGGCCTGCGGGCCAACGCGCTGGAGGAGGCCCGGCGGGTGGCCCTGCGGGTGTGCGGGCCGGGGCACCAGACGATCGTCTTCTGCAACCGGCGCACCGCGGTGGAGGTGATGACCCGCTACCTCAAGGAGGCCGCCGGCGAGATGGGCCTGTCCGCCGACGAGATCCGCGGCTACCGCGGCGGCTACCTCCCGCTGCGCCGCCGCGAGATCGAGCGGGACCTGCGCCAGGGACGGGTCAAGGTGGTGGTCTCGACCAACGCCCTGGAACTGGGCATCGACGTGGGGCGCCTGGACGTGGCCCTGCTGGTCGGCTACCCCGGATCGCAGGCCTCCTTCTGGCAGCGCGCGGGCCGCGTGGGGCGCCGGGGCGGGCCCAGCCTGGTGGTGCAGATCGCGCGCTCCGACCCGGTGGACCAGTACTTGGCCCACCACCCCGCCTACCTCTTCGAGGCCCCCAAGGAGCGCCTGGGCCTGGACCCCGACAACCTGGTGATCCTCTCCGAGCAGGTGAAGTGCGGCGCCTTCGAGCTGCCCTTCCGGGAGGCCGAGGCCGAGGGGGGCGCCGGCTTTGGCGGCGCGCCGCACCTGGCGGACATCCTCGACTACCTGGCCGAGGAGCCCGGCATCCTGCACCGCCGCGACGACACCTGGTACTGGGCCGCCGACGCCTACCCGGCCGAGGAGGTCTCGCTGGTGGGCAGCGATCCCGACAACGTGGTGATCCTCGACGCGGAGACCGAGAAGGCCATCGGCGAGATCGACCGCGAGGGCTCGATCACCGCGGTGCACGAGGGCGCCATCTACCAGGTGGAGGGGGAGACCTGGATCATCGAGCGCTTCGACTACGAGAACCGCAAGGCCTGGGCGCGGCCGGTGACGACCGACTACTTCACCGACGCCATGACCGACACCGAGGTGCGGCTGGAGCGGCTGGAGCGGCGCGAGCTGCGCGGGCGCCCCCCGAGCAGCGGTGGGGGCGAGGACTACTCGGCCTGGAGCGGCGAGGTCCACGTCAAGACGCTGGCCAAGTACTACAAGAAGGTGCGCTTCTACACCCGCGAGAACGTCGGCGCCGAGGACATCCATCTGCCCGCCGAGGAGCTCGACACCCAGGCCTTCATCCTGACGCTCTCGGAGGAGTCGGCCGCCGAGCTGGGGCTGACCGCCGGCGACCGCGGCGCGGCCTGGCGCGGGGTGGGCAGCCTGATGCGGCGCGTGGCCCCGCTCTTCCTGCGCTGCCAGCCGCGCGACCTGGGGCTCTCGGCCCAGGTCAAGGCGCCCCACTTCCGCCGGCCGGCCCTCTACCTCTTCGACCGCATCCAGGGCGGGGTGGGGCTCTCCGAGCTCCTCTTCGGCGCGCACCGCGAGGTCCTGGCGGCGGCGCTCGAGGTGGCCGCGCGCTGCGAGTGCAGCCTCGGCTGCCCCGCCTGCGTCGGGCCTCCGGCCGAGGTGGGGCCCCTGGGCAAGGAGACCGCCCTGGGCATCCTCGAGCACCTGGCCGGCGGCGCGGCCCCGCACGAGGCCGAGCTGGAGGAGGTCCCACCGGAGGCGGGGGGGTGAGCGACGGGGACCTGCGCTCCCGCCTCCGTCGCCTGCGGCGCGAGGAACCGCCCTCGAAGGAGGCGCAGGGGGACGCGGGGGCTCGCGAGGGCCTGCCGGCCTGGCTCCGCGCGCGGCTGAGCCGCGGCCGCTCCGCGGGCGCCGAGCCGCCCGAGCTCGCCGCTCGCCGCCGGCCGGGCGAGCCTCGGGAGCTGAGCGAGGAGAGCTCCGCGCGGGGGCTCCTGGCCGCCCGCACGACCCGCCTGCCGGCCGGGCACCCGCACGGCGCCTGGCGCCTCGATGCGGTGGACTCCGCGAGCCCCGGGGACCTCGCCCTCCTCGCCCGCGATCCGGCGGTGGAGCGCCTGGACCTGCGGCGCGCGGTCTACCTGGACATCGAGACCACCGGCCTGTCCGGCGGCGCCGGCACGACCCCGTTCATGGTGGGGCTGGGGAGCTTCGAGGCCGGCGGCTTCTCGGTGTGGCAGGGCTTCCTGCGCCAGCCGGGGGAGGAGGCGGCCATGCTCCAGGCCTGCGCCGATCGGATCGCCGCCTCCTCCGGAGTGGTGTCCTTCTTCGGCAAGTCCTTCGACCGCCACCGGCTCGAGGACAAGATGCGCCTGCACTCCATCGAGCCGCCCTTCGAGGGCCGGCCGCACCTCGACCTCTACCATCCCTGCGCGCGCCTCTATCGCCCGGCTCTCGAGGACGGGCGCCTCCCCACGATGGAGCGCTCCCTGCTGGGGCTCTCGCGGGAGGCCGACCTGCCCGGCTCCTTCGCGCCGGCCGCCTGGTTCGATTTCCTGGCGGGCCGCGCGCACCTGTGCGAGGAGGTCTTGCGCCACAACCTGGACGACGTCCTGAGCCTGGTGATCCTGGCCGCGCACCTGGGGTGTACGCTGCGGGAGGAGGACGGTGGGGGGCAGCCCCTGGCGGGCCCCTCCGCTTCCCGCGCCGCGGGGCTGGGTCGCCTCCTGATGGACGAGAGGAGGCGGGAGGAGGCCCTCCCGTGGCTGGAGCGCGCGCTCGAGCGTTGGGAGGGCCCGGAGCGCGAGGGGGGGCGCGCCCTGCGCCTCTTGCGCGCGGACGCCCTGCGCCACCTCCATCGGGACGAGGAGGCGCTCGAGGAGTACGAGGCCCTCGCAGGCGAGGCCCCCGGAGAGCTGGGAGTTCGGTGTTGGATCGAGGCGGCCAAGATCCTGGAGCACCGGCATCGGAACCCGGCGGCGGCGCTGGAGGCCTGCGAGAGGGCCCGGACCATGGCGCGGTTGGCGGAGAGCTCCTATCGATTGGTCCGGGAGATCGATCGACGCCGGGAGCGGTTGATGGGCAAGGCGGGGCGGGACGGCTGACTCCTCACGTGCCGGGTACCTCCCCGCGCGGCAAGTGTGCCGCGCGGGGAGGTACCCGGCACACGCCGCGCCGCCACAGGAACCACCCGTCGGGGCAGGAATCGCCACCGCCTCCCCCCAGGCGCAGCGGGCAGGACCCCTCCCCCGGGCCCAGGCCAGTTTTTTCCACGGGGTTCCTGACGGATCCCAGCCCTCCGCGCATCAATGGGGGACATGGCGGACCGCGATGCCCCGGTCGACCTCGAGCACCTCTGGCGCGAGAACCGCACGTGGGTGGCCGCCCTCCTCCTGGCCCACAAGCCCGCGGCGGCCGAGCTGGAGGATCTGCTCCAGGAGGTGGCCCTCACCGCGGTTCGCAGCGTCGGGGAGCTGCGCGATCCGGCCCGGGCGCGGCCGTGGCTGCGCTCGGTGGCCGTGAACGCGGCCCGCGCCGCAGCACGGCGGGAGGGCCTGCGCAGGGCGGCGATGAGGCCGATCCGGACCCTCTCGGAGGAGCCCGAGGACCCGGCCGTGGACCGCGACCGGCGCCGGCGCGAGCTCCGCGGGGAGGCCGAGGCCGCGCTGGAGCGGGTCGGACGGCTCCCCGCCGTGCTGCGCGAGGCGCTGCTCCTGCGCGCCGTCCGCGGCCTCTCCCAGCGCGCCATCGCCAAGCTCCTCGAGGTGCCCGAGACCACGGTGGAGAGCCGGCTGGCGCGGGGGCGCAGGCTCCTGCGGGAGCGCGTGGCGGAGACGAGCGCTCCCGAGAGACAACCCCAGGCGGAAGCCCGGAGGGTCGAATCATGAACGATCTGGCGCGAGAGGACGAGCTCTTCGACCGGGCGCTCTCCGAGGGAGCGACCCCCGACGAGTGGGGCGAGCTGGAGGCCCTGGCCGGGCGCGACCCGGCCCTCTGGCAGAGGCTGGCGCGCAGCTTGCGGGACAACCGCGCGCTGACGACGGCCGCGGAGGAGGCCGGCGCGCTGGCGGCGGCGGTCGAGCTGCCCGCGGGGAGTGCACGGCGCCCGGCCCCGCGCCCGGTCTGGCTGGAGCGGATGGGATGGATGGCCGCCCTGATCGCGGTCGCCATCGGTGCCGCCCTCTGGAGCGGCGATGCGCCCGCCATCGAGCCGCAGGAGCCGCTCGTTGCCGAGGCGCCGCCCGCGGGTACCGAGCCGGACACCCGCCTGGCCATGGTGGTCGACGAGCTGCCCAAGGTCGTCGTGGGGAGCCGAGCGCTCGCGAGGGGCGGACCCTACGAGGTGCTGTACATGCGGCGCGTGCTCGAGCGCGCCGTGGTGGATCGCTTGTACGAGCGCGGCGTGGACGAGTACGGGAGGCCGGCGGCGGTCCCCTTCGTCGAGGTCGCATCGGTGGCAGAAGAGCTTTGAGAGAACGACGGAGCACGAGATGCAGATGACGAGAACGATCGCAGCGGCGGTGCTGGCAGGGACCCTGACCTCGGGAGCCCTCGCGCAGGAGCCCGAGCCGGAGATCCTCGCCCAGCTGAACGCCATCGGCTACGCGGAGGACGAATCCCCGGACCCGCAGGAGCCCCTTCGCGCCCTGGGCTACGTGGGCTCGGGCGCCGTGTTCACGGACGAGGACGCCCCCACGTTCACCGCACTGACCGATGACGGGACCGTGCTCTCGGCGACCCTCTACGACACGGGCTGGCTGATCCATCACCCGGACGGCGAGGTCCGCTGGCTCGGGGCGAGCGCGGACTCGCCTTGGCTGGAGCTCGGCGGAGAGGACTTGGAGGCGAAGACGTGGGAGGAGCTCCTGGCCGTGGTGTTGGAGGACTGCTCCGGCCGCACAAACGTGGCCTTCGACGGGGGGCAGCCCTGGCGCATGTCGCGGGAAGGCCGCCAGATCGAGTACCACGCGATCCAGCACGGGGATGGTTGGCAGAAGTTCGCCAGTGAGCCCGGATGGCGCCTATGGCTGCGGATCGACGGCTCACACGGGCTGCGCTGGCGTCCGCGCCTGCAGCGAGCGCGCGTCGGGGTCACCACCGAGGCGCTCAGCCCGCCCCTGGCCGCACAGCTCGGATTGCCGGAGGGCGAGGGCGTGCTGATCACCAGCGTGGTGCCCGGCGAGGCCGGCGAGCGGGCCGGCTTGAAGCGCTGGGACGTGGTGATCCTGATCGACGGCGTCTCCTCTCCGGAAGAGCACGCCCAGTCCCCGGCGAGCCAGGACTCGCTGCGCGCGGCGCTGCGGGTCCGCCAGCCCGGCGATCCGCTGCGGCTCAGCGTGATCCGCGGGGCCGCCCTGCAGGAGATCGAGCTCGAGGTGGGCGGCGAGCCGGTGAGGCTCCCCCGGATGGCGGCGCAGGAAACCCCGCGCGGCGGCGCGGACCGGGAGAGCATGCTGGCCGCCGCCCTGCTCGCGGCGCAGCAGGAGACCGATGACGTGCGCGCGCAAATCGCGCGGATCGACGAGAGCCTGGAAGGGCTGAAGCCCACCCAGACCAGCACCTACGATGCCCTGCAGCAGGAGCGGGACGAGCTGCACGCCCAGCTCGCCGATCTGGAGGCCCGCTCGACAGCGGAGCAGGAGGCCGACGAGCTGCGCGATCGCCTCGCGCAGATCGAGGAGCGCATGGGCGGGATGAAGCCGGCCCACTCGACGTACCAGCGGCTGCGGCAGGAGCGTGACGAGCTGCGCGCCCGGCTCGCCGATCTGGCAGCCCGACAGGCCCACTCGGCCGATCTCTACCGGTCGATTCGGGACGATGCGCGGCGCCATGAGTACGAGCGGGCGCTGCAGACCTTCGAGGAGATGGCGCGGCACCAGACCCCCGAGGAATTCGCCCGGGCCCAGGAGTACTACCGGCAGCTCATGGAGTCCCGCGAGAGGGCGGCCGTCGATGCCCTCCGGGAGCGGCAGGAGTACTACGACCGCATCGACATCCTCAGCGATCGCGAGCGCAACCAGCAGATCGGCGTGCTCGAGCGGGCCCTGTCCGAGCGCACCGACGTCGCCGACGAGCTGGCCGCCCACCTCGCCGAGATGGAGGCGCGCCTGACCGAGCGCATGCGCGAGCGGGACACCCTGGCGAACGAGTTCGAGCGGCACGCGATGGAGCTGGAGCAGCAGCTCGCCGCCCGCGACTCCATCGCGGGCGAGCTGGAGGCGGCCCTGCAGCGCGCCCATCGCGACATGGAGGAGCACGCGGTGCGCGTCCAGCACATGGAGCAGGCCCTGGCGGAGCGCGAGCGGCAGCTCGCGATCATGGAGGAGGAGCGGCGGGCGGCCGTGGAGGGCCGGGCCACCATCGAGGAGCGGCTGGACCGGATCGAGAAGCGCCTGGAGCACGTGCAGGCCCTCCTGGAGAAGCTGCTCCAGGGTCGCAGCGGGGGGGCGCTCGACTAGGGAATCGAGCGCCCCGGGGGGAGGGCCGCGGCTCAGGCCCTCGCGCCACTTGGGCCGATAGAGGCCCCGATGAAGCCCTCCCCCGACCGCCATCGCGCCTCCTCCCCGCGCCAGTTCGACGTGGACGTGGTCACCCTGGACGGGGCCGTCGCCTCCGGCCGGACGCCGGCCCTGCGCCCCAGCGGCCTGGATCTGCCGACCGACAAGCTCTTCGAGCTCGGCACCCCCTGCGCCGCCCTGCTCCACCTCGAGGAGCGGGACCGGGGCGAGCCCCTGCGGCTCCCCGGCCGGGTGTCGCGCGTCGACGAGGCGGGGATCTCCCTCGTCTTCGGCGCCCTGGACGAGCAGTCCAGCCGCCGTCTCCACGCCCTCCTGGCCGGCTGAGGGGCCGGCTCGCGCCGGCCCGGGCGCTTGAAAAGCCCCCCGGGTATGAAAGACTCGGGGCCGCGCGCGGACTGATGGGGAAGCCCTCCTGGCGAACCCCGCCCGGCCCCGCGCGCCCGCCCCCCAGCCCATGTCGATCCAGCTCGTCAGCGTCAGCCGGACCTTCGGTACCCAGGCGGCGCTGAAGGAGGTCTCCCTCGAGGTCCGGCGCGGGGACTGCTACGGCTTCATCGGGCACAACGGGGCCGGCAAGACCACCGCCATGCGCATCGCCCTGGGCCTGATCCGGCCCAGCGGGGGGCGCGTCCTGGTGGACGGCTTCGACGCGCGGGCCCACCCGCGCGAGGCGCGCGCCCGCATGGGCGGCCTGATCGAGGTGCCCGGCTTCCACCCGGGCCTTGGCGGCCCGCGCAACCTGGTCCTGCTCGCGCGCCTCCAGGGCCTGGACCGTGCCGCCGCGCGCCGCGAAGCCGGGAGGCTGATGGAGCTGATGGGCCTGGAGCACGCCGGGAGCAAGCCGGTGCGCGCCTACTCCCAGGGCATGCGCCAGCGGCTGGGGATCGCCCAGGCCCTGCTGGGCTCCCCGCCCTACGTGCTGCTCGACGAGCCCACCAACGGGCTCGACCCCGAGGGCATCGCCGAGATCCGCCGCGTGCTGCGAAGGCTGGGCCGCGAGGAGGCGACCACCGTCCTGATCTCCAGCCACCAGCTCCACGAGCTCGCCGGCCTGTGCACCCGGGTGGGCGTGCTGCGCCAGGGAGAGCTGGTGGTGGAGGAGGAGACCGAGGCGCTCTTCGCGCGGGGCTCCGACCGCTACCTGCTCGACGCCCGGCCGCGCGCGAAGGCGGTCGAGGTGTGCGAGCGGATGGGGCTCGCCACCGACGGAGACGGCGCGGACGCGCTGCGGATCGAGCTCGGCGAGCTCCCGCCCCAGGATCTGGCGCGCGAGCTGGTGGAGGCCGGCGTCGAGCTGGCCTCCTTCGCGCCGCGCCCGCCGAGCCTGGAGGAGATCTACCTGCGGTTCACCCGGGGTGGGGCCTCGGCCGAGGGTCGGCGCGCGCTCCCTCCCGACCGCCGGCCCGCCGCCGCCCCGAGCGCGCAATCCCCGCGGGAGACCCGCGCCCCGGGCCTGGGCACCCTTCGCGCCCTGCGCTACGAGCTGTCCCGGCTCTCGGCGCGGGCCGGCTTTCCCCTGCTCCTCGCCCTTCCCGCCCTGGTGGCGGTCCTCGACGTCCTGCGCCGCGCCTGGCAGGCGCGGGGCCTGCTCGAGAGGGTGGAGGACCAGGAGCTCTACAGCGCCACGGCGGTGACCGCCTTCGAGGGGGTGGGGGTCGGCCTGCGCGCCGCCCTGCCCATCGCCGCCGCCGTGGTGGCGGGGGTGGCCAGCCAGTCGCTGGCCGGCGAGCTCTCCCGGGGCACCCTGCGCAACGCGCTGCTGCGCCCCGTCCACCGGCTGGAGATGGCGGCCGGGAAGCTGCTGGGGGTCCTGGTCGCGGGGCTCGTCACCTACCTCGTGCTGGTGGCCGCGGCGCTGGTCGCCTCGACCGCTTGCTTCGACTTCGGCGACGTGGTCGAGGCCCTGCCCAACGGCGCGACCTATCCCCTGGTGGCCGCGGACGAGCTGTGGCCCGAGCTGCGCCGGGCGCTCCTCGCGCCGCTCCTGCCCCTGGCGGCCTACGTCGGCCTGGGCTTCCTCGCCGGAGGGCTGGTGCGCGGCGGCGCCGGCGCCCTGGCCCTGGCCCTGGGCGCCCTGGTCTCCCTGGACCTCGCCCGCGCCTTCGCCCGCGGCCCGGGCCTGGAGGGCTGGCTGCCCTCGGCCTACCTGCCCTCGCCCCTGGGAGACACCTCCTTCCTGGGCTACTTCGCCGACGCGGCCGAGGGGGTGAGCAACGCGAGCTTCGCCTTCGCCGACACCGCCCTCCTGGTGCCCGGCCTGTGGCTCCTCGCCGCCTTCGCCCTGGCCTCGATCGGACTGCTACGCCGGGCGGTGCCGTGATGACCCGCATCCTCGAGAGCCGGGCGCGCGCCGCCCGGGCGGCCGCCCTGCTCGGCCTGCTGGCCGGCTGCGCCTCCGAGCTGCCCCGGGCGGCCCCCGCCCTGGTGGACCTCGAGCAGCCCCTGGAGCGGATGGCCGAGCCGGACGACGAGGCCGAGCGGCGAGCGCTGGACCCCGGCGGCTTCACCGGCCTGTACGCGGGCGACGCGCGCGAGACGCTGTCGGCCATGCTGGACGAGCCCGAGGGCCTGGAGGTGACGCGGGTCGTCGAGAACTCGCCGGCGGCCGCGGCCGGGCTCGCGGAGGGGGACATCCTGCTCAAGGCGCGGATCGGCGCGGAGGCCGAGTGGATCGAGCTGGTCTGGGCCAGCCAGTGGCGGGAGCTCGAGCTGGCCGGCCGAGAGGGCGACTCGATCCTGGTCGTGTACGACCGGGCGGGAGCCCTCTTCGGGGCCTCGATCGAGGTGGAGGCGCGCCTGCAGCCGGCCGCCCGGGCCGAGATCGAGCGCTTCCGCGAGGAGGAGCGCGTGGGCGCCGTCCTGCGCACCGCCACCGAGGTCGAGGCGCGCGCCGCGAACCTCGCCCCGGGCGGGGGCGCGGTGGTGGTGGGCCTCTCGCGCACCAGCCCCTGGCGCGCCGCCGGGGTGCGCTTCGGCGACCTGATCGTCGAGGTCGGGGGCGAAACCGTGGCGGATCCACGGATGGTGCTGGACGCGGTGCGACGCGCGCCGCAAGGAGAGCCCCTCACCCTGCTCGTCCTGCGCGAGGGGGAGCCCATCGAGATCGAGGCCTCCGCGTCCCGGCGCGCGCGCGAGTGGAAGCGCTTCGAGCTGCCCTTCCTGCTGTCCTTCGAGCGCGACCGGGAGCTCTCGGAGTGCTCGCTGCTCCTGGGCCTGGTGCGCTGGCGGCGCACGCCCGTGGCCTGGGACCTGCGGCTGCTGTGGGTGGCCGACGTGAGGCGCGGAGACGCCGATCGACTGCGGAGACTGGAGCACTGATGATCCGCGCCCTCTCGACGCTTCCCCTGCTCTTCGCCGCGCCGCTCGCGCCCGGCCAGTCGTCGGTAGCGCACGTGAGCTCGGCTCCCCTGCCGGACGGGCGCGCGGCCGACGCGGCCTGGGCCGGGGACCAGGACGGGGACGGGAAGGTGGACCTCCTCATCGCCTCCCACGAGGTGGGCCGGCCCTTCGCGCGCAGCCTGCGCGGGCACCTGGGGAGGGGAGAGGGCCAGGCGCGGCACCTCCCCTCCGAGCCGGACTTCCAGCTCGAGCTCACCCGCGACGTGGTGGCCTTCGCCCTGGCGGACGTGCACCCCGATCCCGGCCGCGAGGTGCTGCTCTTCACCGCCCGGGGCGTCTTCGCCTGGCGGCCGGGCGGGCCCGAGCGCGAGCGGGTGGTCCACCTCCTCTCGGGCGACTTCCTGTGGCAGCTCCCGCACCCCGAGGCGGTCTTCGCCTGGAGCGCCGGGGTGGTGGACCTCGACGGCGACGGGCTGGACGACGTCCTGCTGCCCGAGCCCGGGGGCTACCGCCTGGCGGTACAGCGACGCGATCGCGAGGCCGGCGCGTCCTTCGAGCTCCAGAGCCTCCTGCGCGTGCCCCTGGATCCCGACGGCGGGCTGGACCCCGATGCCGAGGGCGGGCGCGGGACCGAGCGGGGCGCGGTGCGCGTGCGCCTGGGCGAGGGCGAGGACGACGGCTCCTCCGAGAAGCTCCTCGCGGTGTCCGAGGCCGTGCCCACGCCGCGGCTCCTCGACTGGGACGGGGACGGCGATCGGGACCTCCTGGCGCAGTCGCCCCAGCGCCTGCACGTGTGGCTCCAGGAGCCGGGCGGCCGCTTCGAGGCGGACCCCGCCCGGAGCCTTCCGGTGCCCGTGCCCGGGGACTGGAGCCGGCGCCTGGACGCCTCCTTCAGCGCCCACGCCGAGGAGCTCTCGGGGGACGGGCGCGCCGACTACCTGGTCTTCGCCGGCGACCGCCGCACGGACTCGGTGCGCACCCAGAGCCTGCTCTTCCTGCAGGACGCCGCGAGCGAGCCCTCCTCGCTCTTCGGCGAGGAGGGGCGGCCCGGCCAGGTCCTGGTGCTGGCCGGCTTCGTGGTGCGTCCGCAGCTGGCCGACGTGAACGGCGACGGCCGGATCGACCTCGCGGTCAGCGTGGTGCGCCCCGACCTGATCGACCAGCTCCGCACCGTGGCCAGCGGGCGGCTCGAGGCGCGGATGTACGTCTACCTGAATCAGGGCGGCCGCTTCTCCAAGCGCCCCGACCTGGACCACGCCTTCCGCTACCCCCCGAGCCTGGGCCTCTTCACGGGCCAGTTCCTGGCGGACGTCACCGGCGACGGGGTGCGCGAGCTCCTCCTGCGCGACGAGCTCGGCCGGATCCGGCTCCTGTACGTGCGGCCGGACCGGGAGGGCCTCCGGGTCCTCGACCGACCCCTGTGGGAGTACTCCATCGAGGAGGGAGCCCGGGTGGTGCTGCCGCCCGAGGGCGGGCTGGGCGAGGACCGGATCCTGATCATCGAGCGCGGCCGGGTGCTCCTGGTGGAGCTCGTTCGATGAGGGCCGCGGCGCTGGTCCTCGCGCTCGGCGCGATCCTGCCGCCGGCTCCCTCGGGCGCGCCGGCCCAGGAGCCCGGGCCGGCCCTGGAGCGGGCGCAGACCCTCGAGCCGGACTTCGAGGTGGCCGACCTGCGCCTGGCCGACCTCGACTCCGACGGCGCGGCCGAGCTGCTGGTGCTGGGCCGCGCGGGCGAGGTGCGCACCTTCGGCTGCCGCGAGGGGGCGCGGACCCTGGACCCGGAGCCGCTGGGCGAGCTGGGCCTGCCGCGGCCCGGCCGCAGCCTGGTGGCCCTGGGCGATCCGGCCGGGGCGGGGCGGCCGCGGCTGGTGGTGGCCGACTCCGCCGGCCTGTGGGAGTGCGCCCCCGGTCGCGACGGGGCCCTGGGGGAGGCCCGCCGCATCGGCCGGCGTCCCCGCTTTCCCCTGCGCACGGGCGAGCCCACCTTCGCGCGGATCCTGCAGGACGTGAACCGCGACGGCCGGCTCGACCTGGTCATCCCGACCGCCGATCGCGTGGAGCTGTGGCTCAACCGGGCCGAGGCCGAGGCGGAGTGGGCGCTCTCGCTGGCGGCCTCCATCCCGGTGGAGGTCGACCGCAACGAGAGCCGCGACACCGGCGCCCTGTCCTTCATGCTGCGCAGCTCCTTCTCGGTGCCCGACCTCCAGACGCGGGACGTGGACGGGGACCTCGACCCGGATATCGTGGTGGTGGACGGACGCCGGCGCGCCTTCCACCTCCAGCGCCAGGACGGCAGCTACGCGCCCGAGCCGGACGTGGAGGTCGACCTCTCGATCTTCCAGGACACCACCGAGCCGGGGCGCTCGCGGCCGGGGCACACGATGGTGCTCACCGACGACGCCACCTTCCACTCGGCCGACCTCGACGGCGACGGGATCCCCGACTACGTGATCGCCCAGGGCCGCAAGGTCTGGGTGTTCCACGGCGGCGCCTCCGGTCCGCAGTTCGAGGAGCCTTCCAGCATCCTCAAGGCGGCCGAGGACGTGACCGCCCTGGCCATCGCCGACCTGAACCTCGACGGATCGCCCGACCTCCTGCTGCTCAAGGTGCAGGTGCCTTCGGTGGCCATGCTGGTGCGCGGGGTGCTGGGGGACTGGGACATCGAGGTGATCGCCCTGGGGTACGAGAACGAGGGGGACCGGACGTTCTCCCGGACTCCCACCCGGCGCGGGGAGCTGGCTCTCCGTCTGCCTCCTCTCCTCCGCATCCTGCGGCGGCCGGACCGCTTCCTGAAGCGCTTCGAGGAGATCGGCCAGCGCTACCGGATCACCGCCGAGGCCGACCTCGACGGCAACGGGGTCTCCGATCAGATCCTGGCCGCCGAGGACCTCTCGGCGCTCCAGTTCTGGCTGGGGCGGGAGGGGGATCCGGGGCCCGAGGAGGGCTACAAGGGGCTCCTGCGCTGGCTCTTCTTCGAGGACCCCGACCGCACCTGGGACCTGGACCGGGTGGTGATGGCCATGGGCGACCTGGCCCAGCGCCGGCTGGCCCACCTGACCGGGGAGCGCGAGGCCGCGGGCCGGCTGGAGCTGCGCGATCCCGCGGAGTGGCGGCTCGAGGCCCTCCACGCCGGGGACGTGGACGGGGACGGGCGGGACGAGGTGCTCGCCGCCTACCGGGCCGCGGACGGCGAGGCCCGGGACCGGGTGGCGCTGGACCTGCTGCGGGTGCGCTGAGGCGGCGGGGCCGACCAGGCGCTATCTTGGGCCCGGCCGCGCGGAGCGGCCCCAAGGAGAAGAGCCATGGCACTGACGCGTGAGGCGGCCTGGGAGAAGCTGTGCGAGTGGACCGAGACCGAGGCGCTGCGCAAGCACGCGCGGGCGGTGGAGGTCGTCATGCGGGCGGCCGCCGGCTGCTACGGCGGGGGCGCGGACGTCGAGGTCTGGGGGGCGGCCGGCCTCCTGCACGACGCCGACTACGAGCGCTGGCCCGACGAGCACCCCAATCGCATCGTGGCCTGGCTGCGGGAGGTCGGCGAGGAGGAGATCGCCCACGCGGTCTCGGCCCACTACACGAAGTGGGACGTGCCCTACGAGAGCGCGCTGGACAAGGCGCTCTTGGCCTGCGACGAGCTGGCCGGCTTCATCGGCGCCTGCTGCTTCGTGCGGCCGGGGGGCATCCACACGCTCAAGCCCAAGAGCGTGAAGAAGAAGCTCAAGGACAAGGCCTTCGCGGCCAAGGTGGATCGGGCCGAGATCGCCGCCGGGCTGGAGCTGCTCGGCGCGGACCTCACCGAGCACATCCAGTTCGTGATCGACGCGCTCCGGCCCTGCGCGGAGGAGCTGGGGCTCGAGGGGCGGCCGGAGGGGTCATGAGCCCCCTGTGGCTGCTCCTCCTGGGGCTCGCGCCCCAGGAGGAGGTGGTGGTCGTGGACCGGGACGGCGTGGAGATCGCGCGGAGCTGCGCGGTGGAGGTCCGCGGCGAGGCGATCGCCGACGCGGCCGGCGACGGGGTGGTGCGCATCGCGACCGACGGCGTGACCGTGGACTTCGGTGGCGCGCGCCTGCACGGGGCCGCCGCGGGGATCCTGCCCGACGCCTACGCGGGCGTGGGCATCCTGGTCGAGGCCCGGGGCGTCACCCTCCGCAACGCGAGGGTCAGCGGGTACAAGGTCGGCATCCTGGCCCGCGGGGCCGACGGCCTGGTGCTCGAGGACTGCGACGTCTCGGACAACTTCCGCCAGCGCCTGCGCTCGACCCCCAGGGCCGAGGCCGGCTCGGACTGGCTGCGGCCCCACGACAACGAGCAGAGCAAGTGGGTGGACCGCTACGGCGCCGGCATCTGCATCGAGCGCTCGCGGGGGATCGAGGTGCGCCGCTGCCGCGCCCGCGACGGCCAGAACGGCCTGATCCTGGACCGGGTCGTGGCCTCGCGCGTCTACGACAACGACTTCTCCTTCCTCTCGGGCTGGGGGATCGCCCTGTGGCGGGCGAGCGACAACCTGATCAGCCGCAACGCCCTGGACTTCTGCGTGCGCGGCTACAGCCACGGAGTCTACAACCGCGGGCAGGACTCGGCCGGGATCCTGATGTTCGAGCAGTGCTGCCGGAACGTCATCGCCGAGAATTCGGCCACCCACGGGGGCGACGGCTTCTTCGGCTTCGCCGGGAGCGAGGCCCTGGGCCAGGCGGGGAGCGAGGCCGAGCCCGCCGAGCACCTGCGGCGGGGGTGCAACGACAACCTGCTCGTGGACAACGACTTCTCCTACGCCCCGGCCCACGGCATCGAGATGACTTTCAGCTTCGGGAACCGCTTCCTGCGGAACCGGCTGGTGGAGAACGCCATTTGCGGAGTGTGGGGGGGGTATTCGCGAGACACGCTGATCGCGCTGAACGAGTTCTTGGATAACGGCTATGCCGGCTATGGTCTGGAACGCGGCGGAGTCAACATCGAGCACGGCCAGCGCAACCGGATCCTGCAGAACCACTTCGACGGGAACAGTTGCGGGGTGCATTTGTGGTGGGATGAGGACGTCCACTTCCAGGAGGTCCCCTGGGCGCGGGCTAACGGGATGGAAGTCAGTGACAACGTCGTAGCCGGAAACGACTTCTTTGCGGCCGGGCCGATCCTGCATCTGCGCCAGGCTCCACGGACCTTCTTCCTGAACAACACTCACATGGATGTCGGCGGCCCTATCGTGGACTGCGAGCGGGCGGAGGACCTGTTGGAATCGGGCAACCCGGATCTGCACTGGGTGCTGCCCGAGTGGGAGGTGTTCGGTGAGACCCGGCCGGTGGGCGCGCGGCCGGAGCTCGAAGGCCGCGACAAGATCCTCATGACCGAGTGGGGGCCCTACGACTGGCAGAGCGCCCTTCCCATGTGCGAGCGGGAACATCCGGGCGGCCACCTGTGGTGGGTCATGGGCGCCGGAGGCCCGCTTTCGGAGACCTCCGCCCACGGCCCGGTCGAGTTGGCCCCGGGTGGGGGGGGCGAGTGGCCCGTAGGACACGTCGTGACTCCGATGGAGAGGAGCTCCATCTGCGCATACGAGATGCGCTTCGGTCCGGAATCTGGCGCCCTTCCGCGCCAGACTCTCATGGTAGACGCCACCTGGAATATCTCGGTCTTCCCCTGGCTCACGGACCCCCGGAAGGACGTGGAGACCTGGCGCGAGGAGGGTCGGCGCTACCCCGACTTCGAGGCCGACCGGCTCGATCTGGTCTACGGCGGAGATGGCCCGAGCCAGCTCGCGGGCGTACCCGAGAGGATCGTCAACGCGTTCCTGCCCAGGGACCACTTCGGAACCCGGGCGGAGACCACCTTGTCCGTCCTGCGGGGGGAGATCCCGCTCGGCCGCTGCCGCCTCACTACCCTCTCGGATGACGGCGTTCGCGTCTGGGTGAACGACGAGCTGGTCATCGACAACTGGACCTGGCACGTGCCGACCGAGGACTCGGCGATCATCGACCTGACGGAGCTCTCGAAGCTCCACATCCGGGTCGAGCACTTCGAGCTGGACGGCTACTCGGTCCTCTCCCTGGACCTCGAGCCCGTCGACTGACCCCCCCGCTCAGAAATCGAAGGAGATCCAGGGGTCGTCGTGCCCCAGCTCCTTGGCGATGGCGATGAGGCGCTCGCCCTCCTCCTCGGTGGAGCTCTTCCTCTTCAGGGCCTGCCCCAGATCGGCGTAGAAGGTGGGCTCCAGGGGGTCGAGCTCGATGGCCCGGCGCCACATCCTGCGCGCCTGGTCGTGATCCCCCTCGCCCTGGAGCAGCTCGGCATAGCGGTGGTAGAGGACCGGGTTCTCGCTGCCGGCCTCCACCGCCTCGCCGAAGAGGCGCTTGGCCCGGATCTTGCGCCCGGTGCTGCGGGCGGCGAAGGCGGCCTTCTCCAGGCCGTAGGCGTCCGCGATCTCGAGGCCCTGGACGTAGCGGTGCCAGTCCTTCTCGAAGGCCGCCACCTGGCCGTCGGTCTCGAGCCCCAGGTACTCGCGGAAGAGCCTCCAGTTCTCCTCGGGCGTGACCGTCTTGAGGTTGGTGAATCCCCGCTCCCGCCGAACCCCCTTGTCCTGGGCCAGCCCCGTGAAGTACTTCATGAAGGGCTTGCGCAGCTTCTTGTGGTTCATCAGGTAGTGGGCCAGGGTCCAGCCCCAGGTGTAGTGCTCGTAGGCGCCGTCCTCCAGGATGAGCTTCTCCAGGGTCATCATCTCGCCCGCGGCAATGTCGGTCTGGACCTCGGTCAGGCGGCCCTCCTGGAGCAGGCCGATCTCCAGCTTCTTGCGCTTCGGATCCCAGCGGCTGGCGCCGTAGTACTCGGCCATGGGCTCGCCCGGGAAGTGCGGGTAGCTGAAGTCCACGTCGATCAGCTTCTGCAGGTAGTGGTTGGCCTCGTGGAAGAGCACCATCTCGGTCCGGCGCGGGTCCAGGCGGTCGTAGTAGACGGCGAGCTCCAGGGGCGCGACGAAGCGGAAGTAGCCCAGCACTCCCCAGCCGGCTCCGCCGGTCCGCTGGAAGCTCTTCTCGTCGCCGTAGAAGCAGACCTTCAGGTACTTCAGCTCGCGCGGCTTCCTGATCTTCCAGTCCTTCTTGAAGGCCTGGAAGTAGGCCTCCATCATGTCCCGGTAGCCCTCGAAGATGTGCGGTGGGACGGTGTACTGGAACTCGAAGTTGCGGGTCGTCTCCTCGCGCGCGTTGCGCCAGTGGCGCAGCTCCATCAGCTCGGCCGCCAGCTCGCGGCGCTCGGCCACGCGCTTCTCTATGAGCTGATCCCGGCGCTTGGGGCTGACCCACTTGCCCTCGAAGGGGACCTGGCCCTTCTCGAACCTCTCGCGCTCCTCCTCGGTCTGGGGAACCCAGGTCGAGGCGCCCTCGATCACCGCGTCCAGCACCATCTCGGCCGGGACCAGGATCTCGCCCGCCCCCAGCTTCAGGCGGTAACCGCCCTCGGCGGGCTCGAGCTCCCAGTCGGCCAGGATGCGCCCGTCCTTCAGGCACAGGATGTCGGCGGCGGCTGGGGAGACCAGCGCCAGGCCGGCGACCAGGAGAGCCAGGGCTCTCGTCGCGAACCTCATGGCGCCCACCTCAGTCGATCTCCTTCTGGAAGGCCTTGTCGAACTTCTCCCAGTCCTTGTCGCTCCAGTCCGAGAAGGTGCGGAAGTAGACGTCCTCCAGGAGCACCTTGCGCTTCCCCTGCAGGTTGCTGCGGCGGTTGCGGAACCAGGCGTCCTCCTCCTCCTCGGTCTTGGGGGCCTCGTCCACGGACTCCTTGGCCTCGGTCTTCGAGCGGGCCTCCTCCTCGGCGAGCACCGCCGCCAGGTTGCGCAGGTACTCCTTGATGAGGCCCCGGTACTTCTTGTCCTTCGATCCCTTACCCACCAGCAGGTAGCGCACCAGGGCCGCGTTCTGGGCCCGGACCGCGGAGTAGACCGAGTAGCCCTTGAGGTCGTTGTAGCGGTCGAGGGTCTCCCAGGCGTCCTCCTGGGTCATCGTGAACAGTTCCTTCAGGGAGGGCAGCTCCTCGTTCCGCAGAGCCAGCCGCAGGTCGTCCACGTCCCAGGTGTCGGCGTAGAAGTTGAGCTTCTTGCCCTTGGCGCGCGAGTTGCAGATCAGCTCGTCCAGGCCCGTCTTCAGCCAGGTGGGCATGGACCAGTACAGGTCCCGGTCGCGGTCCTGGAACCAGAGGTCGAGCAGCCTCGAGTTGAGCCAGGTGCTCCAGCCCAGCTCGTGCCGGTTGGTGCAGATCTCGAGGCCCATGCCGAACCAGCCGGTCGGCCCCCGGAAGGCGTTCTCCTCCTGCTCGTCCTTGCAGATGCGGAAGACCGGGGCGCGCACGTACTCGTTCGGCCCGATGTAGTCGAAGGTGTCCTCCAGGAACTTGAAGACCGCCTCGGCCTGCTCGACCACGTACTTGGCGCCCTTCTTGTCGTGGTGGTTGAGGACCAGGAAGCGCCCGTGCTCCTCGACCCGCCAGTCGTCCGGCACGGAGGCCGCGACCTTCTCCCGGTACTGCTGCTCGCTGCGGAAGCGGCGATCCCGGCGCTCGTCGGGGCTCAGCTTCTCCTCGTTGATCAGGGTGATGCGGATCCGGCCGCCGCCGCTCTGCTCGGTCGGCAGGGCGCCCTCGGTGCGGGGGATCTGCTTGAAGGACTTGTGCGAGGTGGAGACGGTCTTGCGCAGCTTGGAGTAGTGCTTCTCCAGCACGTCGAACTGGACCGCCAGGTCAACCCCGGGGCAGTGGTAGACCCAGGTGATGAGGCGCATGGGCCCCCTGCGGGTGAGCTTCTCGACCTTGACCTCGATCCGGGTGACCGGGGTGCCGCCCACCTTGGACTCCTTCTTCTCGCTGACGTACCAGCCGCCCCCGGAGAAGGTGCCGTCGAGGTACTCCTCGTAGTTCTTGTAGGGGTTGGAGAGCTGGATGATCCGGTTGCCGTCCTCGTCCTCCTCGACCTCCTTCTTCTCTCCCTCCTCCTCCTCGGGCTGCTCGACGAAGGCGATCACCACCATCTCGGGGCGGTGCTCCCAGCTCCAGCCGGTCTCCTTCTCGTTGTAGATGTACAGCTTGTCGGACTGGTACTTGGCGATCTGCCACTGCTCGTCGACCTGCTGGGGGATCTGGCGCCAGCCGCGCGGGTAGCGGATCTTGTAGCCGAAGCGCTCGTCCTGGTGGGTGCCCCTGGACTGGGTCGGCGGGGCTGCGGAGGCGCGGGGCGTGGGCGCCAGCAGCGGAGTCAGCGCGATGGCGAGCGGGAGCAGGTGGGGACGCATGGCGGATTCCTCCCTGGCACGAGCCTCGATCGCGGGCCGGAGCCTGCCGGCCCGCCGCGAGGACGCGGCCGCCGCTCGGCCGCGTCGCGATCACTCTCCTACGACCGGATTGTAGGCGTATTCCATCGGAGCGCGCCCGGGCTCGATGGGACGGAGGGGAGAAAAGCCGCTCGGTGGCCCGGAATCGGGCCCGACGGCGCCCTGGCGTCCCTCTAACCGCCCGGAGCCCGCTGGAAGGACAGCAGCCGGCCGCCCACGAGGTAGGCCACGCCCACCTCGCCGGGCCGGGCCTGGTCGGCCACCAGGCCGCGGGTGCGCGCCTCGCGGCGCCGGCCGCGGAGGTCCTCGAGGGTCAGCACGCGCACGGCCCCGCCTCCCCGCTCCCCGGGCCCGGGGCGGGGGTCGAAGCGCTCCGCCACCACCAGGGCGGGGAGCCGCTCCAGGGCGGCCGCGTCGCGCGCGGCGAAGCGCTGGCGCAGGACGACCGCCGTGCCGACCAGGACCAGGGCCACTCCCGCGAGGCCGCAGATCGCCACGAGGCCCGCCGCGAGGCCCAGGGCGTTGCCGAGCTCGAAGCTCGGCGACTCCAGGCCGATGAGGAGCGCGCCCACGATCAGGGTCACCGCGCCGGCCAGCACGAGGACCCCCAGCAGGGCCGCGGCGATCGCGCCCATGGAGAGGGGCCGGGCCAGACCGCGGCTCGCGTGGGGGGGCGAGAAGGCCATCCAGGCCTCGTAGTCGGGGTGGCGCTCGAGGGCCGCCAGCCGCTGGGCCGGGCTCGGCGCGGCCGCGGCCGGGGGCGGCAGGAGGGCGGCGCAGCGCGGGCAGCGGTGCGGCCGGGGAGGGGCGAGGGGCGCCCCGCAGGCGCCGCAGCGATCCGATGTGCTCATGGCCTCGCGGATTCCCTACGCGGAGCCCCCTCCGCCATTCGCTGCGGCTCAGCGGGCGGCGATCCCCTGGCCCGGGCCCAGGCTCTTGAGGCGGAACTCTCCCGAGGTGTCCTGCTCGCGCTCGGCGAACTGCCGCCAGCGCTCGTCGAGCACCCGGAAGGGGTCGGCGTCCTCGATCCCGAAGATCTGGCCCGAGTCCCCCCGCCACTCGGCCAGGAAGCTCTTGGGCTGGCGCGCCCGCAGGGCCCCCGCCCGCAGCCAGAGCTGTCCGTCCTTGCCCTCCATGCGGGCCAGGTAGTCGTAGTAGCTCCAGGCCTTGGCCAGGTCCACGTCGTCGATCTCGAAGGTGTTCTTCTTGGCCAGGAGCTCGATGCGCACCCCGTACTCCAGCGCCAGGCTGTTGAAGTAGTCGCGCGTCCCCAGCATGGGGGTCTTGGCGCCCCCCGTGCGCTTGCGCCGCTCGCTGACGTAGCGCGCCCGCTTCTCCTCGTCGAAGGCCACCGGGGTCACCGAGTTGCGACCCAGGAACTCCAGGGAGACCCAGTAGGCCACCGCGTGCTCCAGCCACTCGGTGTTCAGCCCGCGCCCGTTGCCGCCGTAGTGGTAGGTGGCCAGCCCGCGGCCGATCTGGTGGGCCACGTAGCCCTCGAAGTCGGTCTTGTCGCTGACCTTGCAGTAGGAGAGGATGCACGGCGCCATGCCCCGGTGCGCGATCTGGCCGGTGACGTCCAGGCGCTTCTCCTTGTGGGGGCCCCACTGCTGATTGAAGTACTTGATCCAGAAGAGCTCGTAGGCCTTCCCGTCGTCGGGACCCAGGAAGATCTCGTGGTAGAGGCCCTCGGGGATGTGGTCGTCGTAGTGCTCGTCCAGGTAGGGATCGACGAAGTCGCTCTTGAAGCCCTCGATGGCGGTCTCCGACAGCCGCAGGAGCTCCTCCGCCCGCCCGTCGCCGATCCAGTCGAGGTAGATCAGGCGGACGTGCTGGCTCTCCTGCACCGAGAAGGGCCACTGGCCGCCGCCGATCTCCTTGGAGATCCGCACTAGGCGCTCGGGCGTCTCGACCTTGCGGACCGAGTCCTTGGCCTTCTTGGCGCGCTGGGCCACCGCCTCGCCGGCCACCACCTTGCGCTGCCGCTTCATCTCCTTCTGCATGTCCTCGGCGGCGTCAGGGAAGGCGGTGCTGGCCAGGAAGCGCTGCAGGCGCTCCATGGCGTTGATCACCCGCTGGTGGGTCAGGAACCAGTCGCGGCTGGCCTTGGCGTGGCCGTCGCGGAGCTCGATCAGCTCGTCGATCTGGCCCTTCCGGTTGAGGTATTCCCGGCCCAGGCTGTAGAGGCTGTGGTCGGGCAGGAAGACGGCGATGCGGGAGATGTGCTTGCCGGGGATGGAGACCACGCTGCGCCGGCTGGTGACCACCCACTCCCCCCTGCTGGTGATCTTGTAGGGGACCGAGGAGGGGTCCCGCCGATTGGCCACGAAGACCTCGTTGGCCAGCTGGCCCCTGTAGCTGATCTTGGAGCCGTCCTCGTTCCTGGAGATCCCCCCGCCGGGGACCGGCTCGCCCACCAGGACGCGCTGCCCGTCGATGGTCACCAGGTGCTTCTTGTAGCGTCCGGCGGTGCGCTCGTCGGTGAAGTGGATCTTGAGGACCTGGGCCTCCAGGGTGGACGAGAGGGCGAAGAGGGCCAGCAGGGCCAGGAGGGTGCGCATGGGTGGACCGTCCGGGAAGGGGAGGGGTCGCTGGTCAGTATAACCCGGCGGGTGGATCGCCGTGGAGGGAGTCGCTAGGGTGACCGCCCCGGCAGGCCACGGGGGATCGATCCCGAGAGGAGCCACCATGGCGAGGATCAGCGTCTGCATGATCGCGCGGGACGAGGAGCGCGTCCTGTCCGATTGTCTCGATTCGGTGAGGCCCTGGGTGGAGGAGATCTGCCTGGTCGACACCGGCTCGCGGGACCGCACCCGCGAGCTGGCCGAGGCCGCCGGCGCCCGGGTGCGGGACTTCCCGTGGTGCGACGACTTCTCGGCGGCCCGCAACGCCTCCCTGGAGATGGCCACCGGCGACTGGATCCTGGTGATCGACGCCGACGAGGTGCTGGCCGAGGAGAGCGGGCCGATCTTGCGCCGCCTGAGCGAGCGCGAGGACGCCCAGGCCTTCCTGGTGTGGCAGGACAACCTCGACGCCCACCGCCGCCCCCAGCCGGTGGCGGTGCCGCGCCTCTTCCGCAACCGGCCGGAGATCCGCTTCTCCCGGCCGGTGCACGAGTCGGTCATGGAGAGCCTGCTGGCCCTCTCGAGCGGGCCGCTGGAGTGCGCCGAGGTCCACCTCGAGCACCGCGGCTACCTGCCGGAGGTGCTGGCCGGGCGCGACAAGCACGCGCGCAACCTGCGCATCCTGCGGGCGCAGTTCGAGCGCCGGCCGGACGACCTCTTCAACGCCTACAAGCTGGCCGCCACCCTGCGCAAGGCGGGCCCGACCGCGGAGGAGGAGCGCGCCTGGGAGCGCGCCCTCGAGCTCGCCGAGGCGCTCGACGAGCCCCGGCGCGCCGCCCAGCCCTTCCTGCCCATGGTGTACGCGGGCTGCGCCCGCTCGCTGCTCGAGAGGGGCCGCCTGGCGCGGGCCCGGGAGGTGACCGAGGCCGGCGCGCGGGCCTTCCCCGAGGCGGTCGAGCTGCGCTGGATCGCCGGCGAGCTGGCTCGCTGCACCGGCGACCTGGCCGCGGCCGAGGCGGCCTTCCGCGGATGCCTGGAGGCGTCGGCCGCCCAGCCGGTCTACTCCGGCGATCCCGCCGCGAGGACCTGGAAGCCGGCCCTGGGCCTGGCGCGGACCCACGGCGAGGCCGGCGACCTCGAGGCCGCGGCCTCCGACCTGGAGCGGGCCCTCTCCTTCGAGCCCTCCGACCCGGCCGCCCGCGCGCTGCTCCTGCGCGTCCGCCTGGCGCAGGGCCGGGAGGCGGAGGGCCTGGCCGAGCTGGCGGCCCTCATGGAGGAGGCCCCGACCCACCCCGAGGTCCAGCTCGCCGGCGGGGAGATCGCCTGGATGCAGGGGCAGCACGACACCGCCCGCGACCTCTGGCGGGCGGCGGCCGGCGGGGACGAGGCCGGCAACCAGGCCCGCGCGCACCTGGCCCTGGCGCACCTGGCCCGGGGAGCGCTGGGGGAGGCCCAGGAGGAGGTGGCCGCTCTGGTGGCGCGCGACCTGTCCACCGCCGCCTGCCGGCTGCTGGTGGGGGTGGTCTGCGGCCGCGAGCTCGAGCTGGACCCCGCCTTCCCGGCCGAGGGCCTGTGCCGCGCCCTGGTGCCCTGGCTGCGCGAGCTGGTGGAGGCGCCCGATTCCAAGGCGGCCCGGCGCTTCGCCGAGCGTGCGCCGGCCGCGGCCGGCCGGGTGCCGGGCATCGAGCGCCTGCTGGTCGAGGACGGCTGATCGGCGGCCGCGGGCATGCCCGAGCTCCCCGACCTGGTCCTCTACCTCGAGCGGCTCGAGCCGCGCGTGCTGGGCCGTGAGCTCGAGGCCCTGCGGATCGCCAGCCCCTTCCTGCTGCGGACCGTGGACCCGCCGCCGCAGGACCTCGTGGGCCGGCGCGTGAGCGGCCTTTCACGGCTGGGCAAGCGCCTGGTGCTGGCCTTCGAGGGGGGCCTCTTCGCGGCGCTGCACCTGATGGTGGCCGGCCGGCTGCGCTGGAGAGGGAGGGGGGCCGCGGTCCCCGGCCGGGCCGGGCTGGCGGCCCTCGACTTCGAGGCCGGCACCCTGCTCCTGACCGAGGCGGGCTCGAAGCGCCGCGCCTCCTTGCATGTGCTGCGGGGCGAGGAGGAGCTCGCCCGGCTCGATCCCGGCGGCCTGGAGGTGCTCGAGGCGGAGCCCGCGGACTTCGAGCGCGCCCTCGCCCGCGAGAGCCACACCCTCAAGCGGGCCCTGTGCGACCCGCGGATCCTCTCCGGGATCGGCAACGCCTTCTCGGACGAGATCCTGCACCGGGCCCGCCTCTCGCCGGTCCGCCTCACCGGCTCGCTGGAGGCGGGCGAGGTCGCGGCGCTCTTCGAGGCCGCCCGCGGCGCGCTCAGGGAGTGGACCGATCGCCTGCGCGACGAGCTCGGCCCGGAGGCCTTCCCCGAGAAGGTCACCGCCTTCCGCGAGGGGATGGCCGTCCACGGCCGCTTCGGCCAGCCCTGCCCGGTCTGCGGCACCGCGGTGCAGCGCATCCGCCGCGCCTCCAACGAGACGAACTACTGCCCGCGCTGCCAGACCGGGGGGCGGCTCCTGCGCGATCGCTCCCTCTCGCGCCTGCTCAAGGACGACTGGCCCCGGACCGCGGAGGAGTGGGAGTCGCGTCGGGGCGGCGGGACCTCTCCTAGTTGACGATCTCGAGCAGCTCGACGTCGAAGATCAAGGTGGCCAGCGGGGGGATGCTGGGCGGGAAGCCGCGCCGTCCGTAGCCGAGCTGGTAGGGGATGATCAGCTTGCGCTTTCCGCCGACCTTCATGGACCCCACTCCCTCGGTCCAACCCGGGATGACCTTGTTCAGGGGGAAGGTGGACGGCTCGCCCCGGTCGACCGAGCTGTCGAACTTCGTTCCGTCCACCAGGTAGCCGGTGTAGTGCACCTTGACCGTGCTGGAGGGATCGGGCTGCGCGCCGGGTCCCTCGACCAGCTCGTACCACATGAGGCCCGTGTCCGAGGACCCGCGCTCGCCCACCAGGGGGGCGCCGGGCAGGCCGTAGACGGCGGTCGAGAGGACCTTGCCGCTCTGGCCGTCCAGGCTCACCGCGTGGGTGGCCTTGCCGTCGTACACCTCGACCCGGACGAGCAGGCCCTCCTCCCCCTGGGCGATGGCCGCCGAATAGGCCCTCCCCGGGACGAGCTCGGTCGCCGCGCGGATGGCGTCCTCCAGCTTCACCGCTCCGGCCGTCAGGGCGGCGGGATCGGTGGGGATGACGGAGTAGTCGACCTTCTGGGTCTGGGTGGTGAGCAGGCCGCCGCCGAGGGCGCCCGCCGCGAACGCGGCCAGCAGGGGGGTTCGAAGCATCGTCTCAGCTCGTCTGTGGAGGTTCTCGCCCGCGCGAGGCCGGGTACCGCCCGGACGCGCCGCGCGGGCGCAACGCGAGCTTCCGGGCCGCGCCCGCCCCCGTCAAGGGTCGGGTCCCGGTCTCTCGACCCGGGGGCCGGCGGTGCCTAGAATCCGACGCGAAGGCGAGGAGAAGGGTGCGCGGAGGTGATCCCAAGAAGGTCCGACATCGCTCCCGTGGGGGGTCCGAGAGCGGCCGCCCCGGCTGGCGGGAGGGCTCCCTGCGCTCGCTCTACGACTTCTTCTCCCGCGAGGTGTGGCTGCCCGATCTGCACGCCGTCTCGCGGCTGCGCGCGGCGGGCCTCGGCATCCTGCGGCTGCTCTACCTGACCAGCCGCGGCTTCTCGCGCGACGCCTGCACCTTCCGGGCGGCGGCGCTGACCTACATCACGGTCCTGTCGCTGGTGCCCTTCCTGGCCTTCTCGGTCTCGGTGGCCAAGGGCTTCGGCGGCTACCAGGAGCTGCGGGACCAGATCATCATGCCCAACCTGGACCGGATCTTGCCTCCGGTCGAGGAGGGGGACGAGGGCGACCCGCAGGCCCCGCCCGACGCTCCGGGTGGGGGGGAGGAGGAGGCCCCCGCGCCGGGCGAGCCCCCCGCCGAGGTGGACGGGGGCGAGGCCGTCCCTCCCGGCGAGGAGGAGCAGAAGGCCTCCGGCCAGGAGCTGCGCGAGATGGTGCTCTTCCTGCTCGATCGGGTGGAGCGGACCGACTTCAAGAAGCTGGGCGCCTTCGGCCTCATCATCCTGGTCTGGACGGTGCTCAAGCTGCTGGGCTCGGTGGAGCGCTCCTTCAACGAGATCTGGGGCGTGCGGCGCGCCCGGCGCCTGTACCGCAAGCTCTCCGACTACCTGACCCTGGTGGTCATCACCCCGATCTTCCTGGTCACCGCCCTGGGTCTGTTCACCCTGACCCAGTTCCAGACCTTCGTCGACTGGCTGCGCGACACCCTGCGGCTGGCGCCGGTCATCGAGCTCTTCCTCTCGGCCGCTCCCCTCATCACCCTCTGGGCCGGCCTGGGTCTGGTCTACCTGACCCTGCCCAACACCCGCGTGCGCCTGTCCTCGGCGGCCCTGGGGGGCGCCCTGGCGGCGGTGGTGAGCGTGGCCGCCCTGGTGGCCCACACCCACCTGCAGGTGGGCGTGGCCAACCTCAGCGCCATCTACGCCAGCTTCGCGGCCTTCCCGATCTTCATGTTCTTCGTCTTCCTCCTGTGGACCGGGGTCCTGATGGGCGCGGAGCTGGCCGCGGCCCACCAGTCCGCGGGCGCCTTCCGGGAGATCATCCTGTCCCGCCCCGCCGACCGCGTCCACCGGGAGGAGATCGCCCTGCGCGCCCTGGCCCGGGTGGGGATGGCGTTCCTCAAGGGCGACCGCCCGCCCACCACGGTCGAGCTGGCGGACGCGATCTCGGTGCCCGCGAGGAGCGTGCGGGAGGTCTTCGACGTGCTGGCCGATCGGGGCGTCCTGTCCCGGCACGAGGGCGGCGAGCGGGACGGCTGGCTGCCGGCCATCGACCCCTCGCGCCTGCGGGTGAAGACCGTGCTGGACCGCCTCGGCTCGGCGGCCGATCGCCCCGGGATCGGGGGCGCCGAGGAGCCCGGGCTCGATCGGAGGATCGACCGCGCCCTCCAGGGCCTGGCCCGGGCCGCGGAGACCTCCGGCCACAACCTCAGCCTGCGCGAGCTGGTGCTGGCCGAGCTGGAGGCCGAGGCGGCGGAGAGGACGGTGGAGGATTCGGAGTGAGCTGGAACGGGTGGATTCTTGCGGCCGCCGCCACAGCCTGCCGGGATGCCGACGGGATTCCTGCTCCCACGGACGATTCCTGTGGCCGTGAGGCCGCGACCGACGCAACGGCAGACGTGAGCGGTCTACTCGGCGAGCGCCCGCGGAGCGGGCGCGGCCTCGTTGCAGCCT